>JBGTJE010000044.1:0-10308 GCA_041745295.1 Pirellulaceae bacterium
CATCACGGCACCATGGGGGCGAACTTATTTCATCCTCTCGCGCACTATTGTTAAGAGCAAGTCGTATCAGCCCCCGCAGATTTTACACGCCCTTCCTTCATTCGAACCACATTGCCGTCCTTCCTTTGTATTGTGATACCACCGGCATCCCGCGTTGTGCCGAACATCTGAATTTGTATTTAACCAGTAACCAAGCGTAGTTGATGGCCGTGCCTCAACCGTTGGCCGAACATAACTCGGTTTGGATTCAAGTGGTGGACCGCGGATTGCGTTCGCATCTGGTGTGGTCGTACTTGGACGCGCAGCAATGTCACGCTGTTCAATCCAATTCTTTCGCTGAGCGCCGCTCCATTTCCGCCATTCCCAGGGCGAAATAGGACCGGATTGCGACCACAGGTTTTTACTTTCGGACTTAGCCTTGGCTTCCAAAGCGGCCAGCTCTTGATCATCCGAATACTGAACGTAGTGCCAAGCCAACCCATTGCTGATCATCTCCGCGTTTACAGCAACGTTATTTACAAACAGTCGGCAGAGATTTCGACCGTATTTGTCTTGGCCTAGAGTCTTCCCGGTTATAACCTTGCCGCCAACCAAATCTGACAAAAATGTTTTAGACTTCGACCCATAGTCCTGGGCGATTTCAGGCGCATCGATCGCGTCGAGGCGAATCTTAAACTGGCGTCGGTTGATCAAGACGGTAATCGTGTCGCCGTCGCTGATTCCAACAACCTTTGCGGAGAACGACTCAGGCAGGTGTTCCGCTGAAATGTTGCGTCGAGACTCGGCGTACTGACGATCAATCTTGCTGAGTCGATCAAACTTGACAGTGATTCTGTTTCCGTTTGTTTTTTCGAGAATGACCGAATCGGCCTCGACTCTCAGCAGGTCTGCAATCGTATGATGTCGACCGGTGTCGTCTTCCCAAACGCGCCCCCAGCCGGTCGTTCGCATGACCTCCTTTTGGTCATCGGGCGCAAGGTCGGCGAAAGGAACGGATGACTCAGACCCATCAGACTTCCTCAGAATGACTTGGCCCGCGGCAAATGATTTAAAGGACGCCTCGATCGTCCGATTGTCGGCTAACTGCCATGTCCGAATGCCAGTATCTTGGAACGGTGCCAAGATCCAGACAAAGAGCAACATGCAACGGCGTACGACAGTCATTGATCAGATGCTTGTGGGTTCTCTAGGTAAGCTATGTCTTCCTTGGAAAGCTTTGAAATGGCAATGTCGATCTGAGCGCCGTCCTTGTCGAGCAGGGTAACTATGTTTCCAGAGCGCGAAAAGTACCTGGCGGTTCGGCTAAATTTGTAACCTGAATCAGTCCACGTTCGAAATGGGTACTTAAGTTGAACGAGGTCATCGTCGGAGAATTCATTGTCTTCTACCACACGGGTCCACATGGAGACTTCGTCGCCTGTCAGTGCGATTCGTACCCAAGCGGCTTCTTGGCGCGACATCCCATTGAGAAAGATTTTTAGGTCCGCATCTTTGTTTTTTACGGATCGAACGAAAAGCAGAGCTTCGTCAGGCGCTGGCTTGTTCTCTCGCAACGGCTTACTCTCCTCGCCATCTCGGACCGCGACGAACTGGCTCTTAAGATGATCATCTTCTTCAGACTTGAGCATTTGGTAATAAACAATTCTTCCTGAGCCAACGATAGCCGATTGTTTTGACTCCGGATTCGGCGCAGCTGAAAGTAATGGCAGTGGAGCCGCAGCAGATTCGGCCTCTGCATTTAGAGTTGGTGAAGAGCGAGTAGTCGATTGGAAGTTCCAAGTGTAATTTCTAGTTTTCGACGCGGCGCGTCGAGGTTCAGGCTTTGCCTCTACGCGCGTTGAACGTCGTGATTCAGCCCGAGAAGATGTGTTTACTCCCGTTCGCGGCTCATACCTTGGCTCGAGTCGAATGCTGGGGCTGTAACTCGAGCTACTCGGGCCGCCGCCATGGTAATGATAGCCGCCGTTTCTTCGATCATGGTGACCGCCATTTGAATCAAGTCTGCCGCTGTGAGCAAAACCAATAGACGAAAACGTGACACACTCAAGCAACGTCACAACTAACGTTAAACGAATGGACATTTTCACCCCTACTGTTGAATCGCCGATCCAACGACAAAGGCAATGCCGAGAATGACTGATGCCAGGACTAAGGCCATCGCCATGTTGCCGTTCTTGATTAACTCCCACTCGTTGACATCGCGAGTCGATAGCTCAAACATTTTAATGCCCAGAATGATTCCGGCACCCATGGAAACTGACCCGACTAATGCCCAACCGAAGGTAATCAAATATGCCCAGAAAATGTTCATGCTTTTGCCCTCATTATGGAAATGGCCACGCAAATAGGGCTATTTGAGCGTATTGCTGTTCTAGATGGAGATGACCTAAATAGGCTAGTCATGGTCTTGTTCGTCGTTTCAGGAATTGTCGATTATCCAAAAACGTTTTGAAAATGTCATTGTCCGGCAACTTCTGCCAACATTTCATGTCGCGAACAATTCGTGATCGGCACTAGGGGGATGAAGAGAGAAAAATAATGATTCGGTGGCTCTCCAGCGCCGGGTTCGGCGTCTTAGTACGCGCCCTACAGCACAGCGACCCGAAAGAACTCGCTGAGCTTAGACGAGACGAGTTTACGGCCCTCGGTCAGAATGGATTCTGCCACAGTCCCAGCATCGTGGTACACCTGATAAAGCGGTGGGTCATCGCCCTCGTCGACAGGTACAAAATAAGGGTCTCCGCCGCCTCCCGCGTCGCCGCCGAAGTTGACATATCCCGCCGGCAAGATGCCGAGACCAGGATACCCCTCCAACGTTTCCCAAAGAATGCCTTCCGCGTCTGACACCCTAACCCATGCGACGCCGTCGTCGTCTAGCTCGGGTTCGAACTCACGCCAACCCAGTTCGAGTCCACAAAGGGGGACGACCGATAGCAGATCGAGTAGCCAAATCGGGTAGACCGGCAATGCGATGGTTAAGCGCTTGCACTCGTCGATAGTGAGCGTGCGCCCGCGCATGCCTCGCGCGGCAGCGCGATCAACAAGTGTTTCGGCTGCGGCACGAACTGTCATGCGGCCCTCCTGCGCCTAACTCCCCCGCCAACCGAGTCGCGATCAAGGATTGTCTATATCAAAACGCATGCAAGACGGACCGCGAGCTTAAGACGCGGATGGGCCTGGGTCATAATCCAACACCGCTCCATCTTCGATGAAATATCGGCGCTTCTGCTCAGTCGGAAAGGGGGAGTCGAGGAGCGCATGTGGAACAGCGATTCCTTCCGCGATCTGACCGCGGTTGATCAGGTCGAGGCACGCTTGGCGCTCAGCTTTCAAGCCGGGATGAAGACCCAGCGAATTATTGGCGAAACCGCTATTCGCCGCCCGGTGACAAATGGCCTGCATGGTGTGCAACCACTCCTCGTCAGACAATCCTTCGCCCCCAAAATCCGTCTGCCCGCGCAGATAGGCGGAGCCGTAGGCGCCAAAGAAAATATATCCGGCAGTCGCGCGGTCGGTCTCAGGCTGTTCCATCAGCCAGACCAGAAAGCCGCGGGGATCGCCCAGGTGATTGACTATGGCGATCGCGGCGACGTGCCACAGCTCTGAATCGCGCTGGGACTTCACCCAATCGACATGTTCACCTTTGCGCATATTCAGTTCGTCGAACGGGAACTTCATCTTAGAACCTTTCTTAACGTGGTGCGGATTCGTAGACGGCGGGCCAGATGCGGTGCTGGCTAGCCTCAATCCAACCACGGATAGTTTCGGTCAACATACTGCCTAAGCACCTCCTCCACATCGATCTCCAAACCGGAAATCTCGCGCCTGAACGAATCCAGCGCTAAGAACGCCAGGTTGCGTTCTTCCTCTTCTTCTAGCTCCTCCGCGGCAATGTACGCCGACCTCGCTCTGCGTAGTACTTCGGCCACGCGCCCTGCCCCCACAGCCTCAAGGCCATCCTCAGTCTCCGTCCAAGCTTCCGGAAGCGGGACATTGGCGAAAAAGCCGTCAATGCCGTCGTTTGTTAAATAGGAGTCGAAAACGTCGACGCGCTGCACATGCCTTTCAACTAGGCTCAGTTGGCTGTAATCACCCCGAGACTCCTTAAGCGTCTTGCTGATTGCATGGACAACGTTCATCCGCAGGTCGGGCCCGTCAGAGCGTGCAGCGCGATAACGGGGTAATTTGGTCAAGTCATCTGGTTCTAATGTCATGCAAGCCCTTCCCTCTATTGATCGGCCCAGGTACGACGGCGGTTGGCGGCGTCATTTGCAATTCGACCGCCTGTAAACAATCTCGGCAAGCTTCTGAACGGTCAATGTTTTGCCGGCCTCCCCAATTTCACTATCTGGTATTTCGACGTTGAACTCATCCTCGACGGCCATCACGATCTCAACTATGTCCAACTCATCGGCTCCCTGAGCGACGAGGGGCGTCGCGACGTTTATCTGCGCTGACTCCTTCTGGAGAATCGAGGCGACTTCGGAGCGAACTCGATCAAGAGTCGGCTGACTAGGGGGTGAACCACATCCGCACGCAAGCAAGCTGGCCATCAGCCCTGCGCGAATTGCCGATGAACTCATACGATCTTCCTTACGACAAGTGGACCAGAAAAATAGAATACGTTGACTCGCCGCGACGCATACCACGCCTTTGTTCTACGCGCGGTCCGCCGCCAGTGGTTGCTTTGAAGCATTAGTCGGCCGTCGTTGGGCACCGATGCAGAGCCCAATCCATGCTTTCGAGGTCGACAAGTGAATTGCCATCTTCAGATACGCCAAAATAGAACAGACTGTATTCCTTTTGGTCCGTATCAGTACGTAGAGTAACTACGGCGACTTTGCCCCTCCGGATCGAACAATAACCAAAACCGCTTTTCGGTCCCCGAACACCAACGCATTTGTTGAACGATTCATTCAGACAATGCAAAAGGAATGCTTCAATCACTTCGTCGTGATAGGAAAAACCCACATGGACTTCTTAGCGAAGGAGTTCGTTGACCATTACCACAAAGAGCGGCCTCACCAATCCCTTGGAAATTTGCGGCTGATGACGAACGAAAACAGCCCGACGTTGGGCGGAGGCTGTGCCGCACAGGTTGCCTGTCGACAACGATTAGGTGGCCTGCTCAAACACTATTACTACAAAGCGGCCTAGAAATTGGACGCCATGGTGTAGCCGAAACAGATGTCGGGCGGTGACACCTCTCCCGCCAGCATTCGAGTCTGGGTTACCGACTAACAGCCATAGATTCGAATTCGTCCTACGCGATTTTGAACTTAGAGGCCATCGTGCTCTACCAAACTGACTTGCACGTAGCCGGCGCCGATTTTAGCCACCTTTCGCCTTATTCGAAGCGGTTTGGAGCGACAGTCGATGGATTGTTTGTATTCGCCGGCGTCGCTAGGTAACTCTTCATGTTCGATTTGCTGATACCTAAAAAAAACCGGCAGCCACGAGGGCGGCCGGTTCCTTTGAAACGCGGATCGTCACCGGTCAGCCGTTCGACGGAACAACTACATGCTCGCCCGCCAACAGGTTCAACGTGGATTCAGCGTCGACCGGAAGTCGACGCAGCCAGCGGGTGAACTGGTGGACGATAAGGCCGGCGGCAATCGATGCAGCGTAGATGGTGCTGCGGGACGTACATGTGCCGGCTTGGGCGTCGGATTGCGGGAAGAGCGATTGTGAGTAGCGATCATGCGAATCCAAATCCGTCGCGATCAAAACACGGATCACTTCACCCAGCATCCGGCCATCGGCCCAAAAGTGGCATCGATCTCGAACGGACCGCCAGATCGCGGTCCGGGCCGAGATCGAATCGACGCAACAAAACACCGCGCTGCCAATCTCAAGTTGCGGCCGAAAGCGATCCTGTATCGCGTTGATCGTAATGGTCGGATCGATTCGGCCGATCATACTCGATGCCGCCGTCACCTTTGGCAATTCAATCTCGTCGGCCAAGTAGCCTTGAGTCGTTACGTTCGTGTGATCGACTAGGTCAAAGTCGACGAGCTGAATGTTTTGGGCACCGATCGACGCCAATTGAATAGCAACTTGGCGACCGATGGCCCCTACCCCGATCACCGTCGCGGTGATGTCGTGTAGGCGATCCATCGGTACAAGTCCGCTCTGGCGCACAAACCGATTGGGTTCCATCAACAATTCGTTAGACAATGAAGTCATCACGTTTCTCCATGGCTAGGTCGTCGTCTAAGTACTCGAACCATGGGTCGTACCAATCGTCTGGCGTCCGCAGTGTCGATTTGGCTGACTGTTTTGGCGACACTGCGACCGGTTCTGGTCGAAGCATTTCGGCCAAAACATTTTCGTCGAACTCGCGGCGCCAGGTTTCGCGATCGCTCCCTTCAAACTGCCGACTGAAGTCGATCTCGGTCGAGAGTTCCACGTCTGCACCTGGGCCGACATTGAAACGCAAGCGGGCGTAAGTAGCGCCCTCGCGAGCCAAGATAAACATCACGGCCCAGTCGGAACATCCAAAGACTCGCTCGAACGTCTGCTCGTCGGTGCCGCTTGGTCGCGGACATTGACCAGGATGCGTGTGGATCCAGAGTCGGGCGAATTGCTCTGGGCGTTTTCCAGCGTCGACTTGCTCGTCAAAAAAATCCGCAACCGATTCGTCGTCGAATTTTACATGCGCCCAAGAGCAAGTCTGTCGCACAAGCCTGACGTCTTCGATAAGAGTAGGATCATCGGATGGCGCGACCCCGAATCCACCGACTTCGGTGTCGCCGATATCGCGCAGGTAAATTAATTTGGCCCAAGCGGTTGGGCTGAACCGAAGCGTTTTAGCCTTTGGCGCTGGCTGGGTCGGCACAGGGCTCGGCCAGGCTTTCATCCAGCTCCTCGATTTCTTTAAGTTCTCTTTCATGGCAATCGTTACACCTCCGTTGTTCATTGAGACAAGTTGTACAAAGTTCCATCGAACAGCCTTCGCATTCCGTCAGGCACCCCGCGCAAAACCATTCATCACATCCCGGACATCGCGCGGCGCATTCTTGGCATACTTGGTCTTCACAGATCGAGCAATACGTCGAACAGTCTCGACATGATTCCACCCCACACCGCGTACATGCGCTGTAATCGTCGTCGGAAATGAAGTCTCCACATCCATGGCAACTCATCCCGTCCCATTTTTCAATCGGAACATGCGGGCTGCTTGAGTTGTACGTGCGCAAAATGTTCATTACGACGACAAAGAAGTCATATAGCCGCCCGGTGACCAAAGCCCTTTGAATTGGAGCCTGCCCTTCTCCCTCGCACAGCTGTTCGCTATGTACATGGGGATGAGTCACGTCCGAGTTGCGGCGAGAGGGTTGCGGATCTCGGGCGACGACGCGGTAACGCGCCGAGCCGCCGTTATCCCTGCGCAAGAGATTCAATTCGATCTCGAATGGTCCGAGATAAAGCCCCTCTAATTCGATCGGATCAGTCGTGACGCGGATCAGCTTGTGTCGCAGATCAAATTCAACCGATTCAAATTCATCACGCAGGGCCTGCAATCCGCCTAGGATCTCGCGCGGGGACAAAACCGCCAACGGCTCGACGTTGTTATTGAGCCGTTCATCGAATTCCGTAAGGCTGTAGCGAAGGCCGCGGATAGCGTCGTGCAATTCGCTTCGAACCGTCGCGACTGACGACGCCCAGTTGCGCTCAGTCGCAATCGCCAACCGGCGATGGAGCCGCTGGACACGGCCCCATCGCTCGATCGACAACTGCGGAAGCACAACCTGTGACCGGCGAGTCGAAAGCTGTTCGTGAATCCAAACCGCGTAGCGGATCAGATCCTGGTTTTCGCCAGACATGATGGCCTCCCGGGTTGGTTAGTTGAAAGCCATCTCAGCCGCGCCTTCGATCTTGGTCGGCGTGATGCTGATCCGATCACCGGGCTGGAGAACCTGGTCCGAAGCGCACGGTTGTCGGTTGACGCGGATCAAGTAGTTCTCCGCCTTTGCGGAGCCGATCTGCTGACCGACGAGTTGTTCAACGGTCGTGCCGTCAGCAACTTCCAAATAGTCGGCGAATCCGCCGCCGTCATTGTTAATAACAAGAATCTTCATGGACGTTCCTTTCTGAATGAATGGGAAAAACGCAACCCGAGAATCGGGTTGCTAAGGGCCTGCACTGGATCGGCCGATCGGTCATCGATCGGCGATGTACCCGCTGAGGCCAAATGAAACGAGAGAGCTGGCTGGTTACCGCCGCGGGGAATTGAGCCGAATGTCGCCTCCATCGATCGCCGCCCAGATGAAGACGGCGCCGATCACGATCGCGATGAAGGGCGACTGAAATAGTAGCCCTACAATCAGCGCCCCTCCGACGATACCCAACAAATAAACCGCGTTTAGTTTTTGGCGTGCACCCAAAAGTGCCTCCTTTGGTAAAAACAATGAAACGTTCAATTGATCCGAGTGCGGTCAGCAGCGCTCGGAAACCTCAAGTTCATCCCAGTCGACCCAGAGCGGGGGTCGGGCATCCAACTCGGAGACGACGGATTGCGAATGCACGTCGAGCAAGCTGAATCCGTGCCGGCGGATGTGGTGAATGGATTCGCCAGTCGCCTGAGCGACCTGGCGGTTGAGTTCGTTCTGTTTCATACGATGTCTCCTTAAAAACGAAAAAGCCCAAGGTGAAGTGCCTTGGGCCGTAATTGAAAAGCGGGAATACTTTGGTCAAGTGGCGGTGCGACCGGCCGAGCTTGAGCAGTGCAGAGAGATGCGGGCATTGTCACGCGGGGCATGAATCATGCCCGCTCTGAATGACGCCGATTCGCGACTACGGCGTTTAGGATCGCCATCCAGAAACAGCCGATCAAGAAATGATTGTTGAATAGTTCCTCCTTTCGTTGGTGCTGAGGCGAGCGCGTTGCGGTGTCCATTTCGCGATCGAAGACTCGCCGCAAATGTTTTGGCTCGAAGAAAGGGAACAGCTAAAGTCCCATCAACAAATTATGACGCAATTAGGGTGATTATTTAGGTGTTTTGGATCTTCGGCGTGTCGCGCGACGATCGATTTCAGTCGATTCACGTGTCTCGCACGTCTGAGTCAGCTCGGAAGCACAAAGACGAGCAAGTAAAGCAATGAATCGACGCAGACTCTGGCGGATTTCTTCTGGATCCGGTTCGTGATTCGTGGATTTTGAATTTGGGTTCATCGTGGCTCCAATAAAAATGGGCTCTGCCTCGAGGGAGAGGCAGAGCCCGATGATGTTGTTGAATTGTGCAAATCGGTGTCAAACTAGGCTGGCGTGTTTCCTTCGCCGGTCTCCACACGTCGAAATCGGTATCGAGGGTGCCGGTGGCGTCGGAGTTTGCCGTAATCGTCTGGTGGACTTAGAACGGCGATGTGCGGGTCACTCAGGCCACGTTCGATCATTTTCCGATTCAGGGCTGCCGCATGTTGCGCGGCGGTCTTTGTGATCCTCAACTCGGTCGCGATCACCGATTCGGTCAACCCTGCCTGTCGCATGCTGATAACCTGCGATCGAAATCTCTCGCATTGCGGAAGCTCGAACAGGTCGACCTGCATTTCGACCGACAGGCACTTTTGTGCGGCGTCGGTTCGCTGATTGGCGCTGAGGAGAGGTAAGAGCGACAGGACAAACTTGGCGCGAAGCATGATCCGCCCCCCGTCACAACGCCGCACTGGAAAGACTCGAATCTCGGGAATCAAAGACTTCATGAGAGTCCCCAACTCCCGAGGCTTGGCTTGGGCATTCAAGAGGCGCTCACGTGCGATCCGCCTAAGCTCGTCAATTGGGGGCAGATCGCAAACGGGTTGTTGCTCGGCCTCGATGGCCGCCTTGGCCGCGGTAGCAACCGCTAGTTGCTGCTCGTTTTCGTGCAGGTCGCTTACCAGCCGTAGTGGTGGATTGCCACCCCTAATTGCTGTCGACAAGTTATCGCTTTCGAATTGCAATCGCGCGACCTCCCGCGCCGCGGCTGCAACGCGAGTTTTATGCGCGGATCCCCATTGCGATACTTCGGCAGCAACAGCCGCGATCAGCTCTGCGTCAAATCCGGGTAGCCGCTCAATCTCGTCCAGAATGGCCGCAAGCATTTTCTCTGCAGCCTTTGGCCCATCTAGCGTGATTGAGTTCCAGCAACTGTAATCACTTGCGCCACGACAGAGCATGTGCTTTTTTTCGGCGAGTCCATCGTATCGGAAGGGGTTGCCGCAAATTCCGCATACCACATGACCGCCTGGCCACTCGGTTCGGCGCTTGGGCCTCCCCTTGCGAGGGTCAACTCCATTCTTGCGCGGGCTGAAGATTGCGTTGCGCTTTTG
>JBGTJE010000045.1:0-10754 GCA_041745295.1 Pirellulaceae bacterium
TCTACTCGGTCCTCCGCACGGGAGATGAAGGGTGCATCGTCATCGAAGTGCTGGCGCAGCGGGATGCGCATCATGTGCGCGGCATCGCGTTGACACCGTCTACAGTCGTGTCCCTATTGCCAAGGTCAATGAACATGGAGAAGGTGGCCAACGCTTCGGAACAATAAGAATGGCTCCTATCCAAGCGGAATTCGTTGCCATTCTAGGCTTCCGGACAGCTAAAAAAACGGGCAGCCGCGAAGGCGGCCGGTTTATTTGAAATGTGGATAGGTACGATCACGCGTTCGTCGGAACGACCACGCATTCACCTGCCAATGGGTTCAACGCTGACTCTGCGTCGACGGGGACTCGCCGAAGCCATCGGGTGAATTGATGCAGCATCAGTCCAGCGGCGATTGACGCTGCATAAATCGTGCTTCGCGAGGTGCAACTGCCCGTTTGGGCTTCGGATCGCTCGATTCTGAATCAGTTGCGATCAGTACGCGGATAACTTCGCCCAACATTCGGTCGTCGGCCGACATAAAAAACGGCGAGACGCGTCCAAATCTGAGGAAATCGTACGCCGGATTTCACCCGTGACTCAGTTGAGTGTATCCCGAGAATGGTCAGACGGTTCGTCGATGATCTCGTTTGTCCGCGCCTTTCGGCGCATAGACCAACTCAACAACGGTGGCGTAATAAGCGTTGTGAACATCACCATGACGACTACTGCGGTGTAAACCGTCGAATTCAATACTGCATTGGCGCGATGACGCCCAACGCTGCGACCAGTAGCGACGACAGTCCAACTTTGCTCATTTCGCGAAGATCAGACTCCAGACCAACTTCAAATAGCAACAAAATCACGCCGATACGCGCCAACATATCTAATACCGTCGCGGTGCCGTTCAATCCGTCCGCAACGTTTGAACTTAAACCTTCATGCGGTCCGGACATCCTGAGAAATTCCAGACCGTTGAATCCGAACAATACAAGGTTGCCAAGTATTACTCCCACAAGCAATTCGCCCAAAACGGCCGGCTGACGCACGCGCAACATCAGGTCACCGCCAACTTTGGCGGCCAACAAGATGATCGAGATGCCCAGCAGGACCGGAGTTACCGGGTCTTGGTGACCACTACTTGCAAGGGGCTGGATCATCGACGCGAGGCAGCAAGATGAAATCATTGGAGTCCCCGAGATGGAACCGATTGATACAACGCGAGCAACCGGCCGAGTGTTTCGTTTGGGCGTTGGATCATGTGCGACCCCTCGCATCCAGCTCACCGTGTAAATTGCGTCCGATTTTCAAATCAGCATCCACTTGAGAATCGCCAACTCGTTTCTCGGAAGATCTTGTGGCGCTAAGCTCCCTCAAGAAATTTGCTGCCCAGCGATAGATGTTGTGCTCGTCGACCTGACGGCGCATCCGCTCCATGCGAGTTCGTCTCGTGTCGCGATCCATTTCGACAGCCGAACGGATCGCGTCGGCAAACTGCTCTGTGTCGTAAGGATTGATGATCAGCGCGTCAGAAAGTTCGCGTGCAGCACCTGCGAACTCGGAAAGGATCAGAACTCCGTCACAATCCTCTTTGGCCTCGACGAATTCCTTTGCGACCAAGTTCATGCCATCGTGCAACGAGCTTACGATACAAACCGACGCCATGGACAAAAAAGCGTGGACCACGGGTCCGTCGTGATGGGCGACCAGAAAATGAATTGGCTTCCAGTTTTCGGTTTGGAATTTCCAATTGATTTCGTCTGCCAAAGCCTCCAATTCGGCGATATGTTCGCGATAGCGACGAATATGTGTGCGACTTGGTGCGCCAAGCTGCACAAACGTGAATCGGCCGCGATGTTGAGGGTACTTCTCCAAGAAGCGGCCAACGGCTCGAAATCGTTCAGGTAGTCCTTTTGTATAGTCGATGCGATCGACGCCAACAATTATCTCGACATCGACGAGTTTGTGCTGTTGCTTAAGTCCCGCAATTTGGCGAGCCAATTCGTCGCCTGTCGGGACATTCTTTTCGGCCCAACTTTCAACGCTGATCGGAAATGGTCGCACGATAGCCGTATGCCCTTTCAATTCCACGGCGAAATGGTCCCAGTCCAGTCTCGCCTCAACCATTCGATCAACGGTGTCCAAGAAATTATTGCAGTATTGCTGAAGGTGGAACCCCACGAGGTCCGCGCCGATCATTCCCTTCAATATTTCGGCGCGCCAAGGGCAAATGCGAAATGCTTCAGGGTTTGGCCAGGGGATGTGCCAGAAGATTCCGACGCGAATCTCCGGCCTTGCAGTTTTGAGTAATTTCGGCAAAAGAGCGAGCTGATAATCTTGCACGAGAACAGTAGCGTCCCCCGAGCCAATTTCGTCGAGAACCGTATCGGCAAACCTTTGATTTACCTTGACGTAATGTTCCCAATCGGGAACTCGAAACGTCGGCCGTTCGTGCGCAAGATGACATAATGGCCAGAGACCTTCGTTTGATAATCCGTAGTAATAGCCCTGTTCCTCTTCGCGCGACAGCCAAACCCGCCGCAGAGTGTATCGCGAATCGTCAGGCGGAACTGTGATCCGACCGCGCTCATCTGCGGTTGGTCGGTCGGCATCGCCAGCCCCATGCGCCACCCATAGCCCGCCACACGCCTGGAGCACCGGGTCGAGCGCGGTCACCAAGCCACCTGCCGGCACAATCATGTGCGGCTTGCCGTCGCGGAAGACATGCATATACGGCTCGCGATTGCTTACAACGATGAGTTGCCCGCCATGAAGACAGTCGATTGCGTGATTTCTTAAGCGATCGCGGGTCCACACGTTGTGCTCGCGCACCGCCTCGCGCGATTTCTCAGAGCCGGCGGAGCGTGCAGCGCGAAATGAAGCAGCGAGCCGGTCGCTCTCGCTCGCTAGAAGTGCAATGGGCAACCCGGTCGGTGGAGCCCCATAAGCGTTGTCGGTGCGAACTCTCCGCATCCAATCTGCCAGATTCTTTAGCGGACGATCATAGGCAGCCCACGTCGCGCCAACAATGAGCGTCAGCAATAACAGTGTTACAAGCACGATCCAAAATGCGAATTGAACGAGTCGGCCAGTGGCGCGCTCGTCAATGTGCGACACATCGTGGAGCACAGCAATTGCTCCAAGCACAGAGCTATCTTCGTTTTGCAGTCGTGCCGTTAGTATGTGAACATATGTCCCGTGCGAGTGGGTGATCTCGATCACTTCCTCTTCGCCTGCAATCGCGCGTTCCACAGGTTCTTTGAGCACATCCGCGAATTCATTGACTCCCTTGCCGGATGCAACGAGTCGCAAATCGGGTCGGTAAACTGCAAATCCGATCAGACGTCGGTGCCCGTCCAGTTTGGATCGTAGTGCAGTTCCAACTTCTTCATCCGGCCGCTTCAAGGCTTCTAGGACTTGGTCGCTAAGTTGGTACACAAGCGCGTGGGCACGACGATCGGCATCTTCGGTATCGATCTGACGCTCGCGATGGACCTGATACCAAGCCAATCCCCCAATCGCTAAGCCGACGACCCCGGCGATGAGCAGTCCCATCCGGAAAGACAAAGTCTTGGCGAACGCCCGGAGCGACATAAAAATCTCCCTTTTATTCTGACTTTGTCATCTCCAACACGGCCTGAAGAGGGATTCGTACTGAATCCGGCCGCGCGATCAAGTCATTTCCGAGTTCGACAAGGGCTTTTTCCAGGAAAAAGGCGTCAAACAATTGCTCGAACTCATCTCGTGAAACGGACAGAAATGAACCTGATTTTGAAACGTCGAGGTAGGAACGAATAAATGCGGCGCTAACCCATTTGTGCCAAGATTGGGCCCACGGTTTTAGCACGGGGATGTCTTCCGGGCGGATCACGCCGCGAGGACGACCGCGGGCCGTGGACAGACCGTAGAGGGCGCTAATTGCGGCAAAATAAAATGACCACACCATGCTGGCGACATCGCGTAACGGCGACCGCTTGGTGCGGCGGTCGCCGATCGAACGGGCTGGGTATCCCTCGAAGTCGATAATGACGAAATCCTTGCCGGTAAATAGCACTTGCCCGAGATGGTAGTCGCCGTGGTGTCGCGTACGCAACGCGTCGATTTTTCGTTCCACGACGGCCCGAAATTTTCTCAGGATGTCTTCCTCCCCACGCAATAGTTTATGTGCGTCGGGTTTCAGTCCTTCGGGCAGCATGTCGATCCGGTCGCCCAGCAATTGCAGTGAATGAGCGGTGGTATTTCGCATCGATTGATAAATCGAGCGCTGATAATGCATCGAGAAAGGTTCGGGCGCGAAGCGCGGGTCACGAGTTTCGGAGGAAAGGGCGAGGTGTAATTCCGCCGTTCGGCGACCGAGCAACTTTACCGACTCCGCATACGTGTCGATTAACATTGAAACGGCTGGCGTCATCTCCTGCCCCGCCAGTCCGATCAATGAACCTTCAGGTAATTCGGGATTCTCGTCGGCCCGCAGGGCCAATACTCGCTCGAAAAAACTGCTTAGCGCGTCGAGCGTATAGGACCACGCGTCGCCTTCATTTGGGATGAATTTGTGAACAACGGCAATTGTACTTGGCTCGGCCTTGCGGCGTCGGTATTCAACCGCACCAACAAGCGGCGCAGCATGTGGGAATGACCGCTCGGTGAGGAACTGACCCAACTCGAGTTCAGGATTCACGCCGAGTTCCAAGCGGCGAAACACTTTCATAACGAACTGGGCGCCAAATATTACCGACGTATTGTTCTGCTCGGACTTGTGTATCGTTGGAGTCAATGCCACGCCTGATTCAACTTGAATCTGTTTCATTTCGGGCGTTGACCACGCGACGATTTCACCTGTACTGCCGGGCATCTTTTCTCCAACCACAATCGCGTCCAGGACGGCGGTGCAAAAATTTGGATCGGCTAACCCGTCGAAAAGCACCCCAGCAGTATCGCCGCCAAGCCGCGCAATTACATGGCGCGGAAGTTCGTTGAGCAGTCGTTCCGCTTGCTCTCCCGTCGCTAGGGCCATTGGAAGAATGTAGGTTTCCGGCCCGGCCTGGACATATTCGACCAACGTTTGAGTCAAATACGCGACCGAGTCACGATAAGGAAAGCGCACAGCCTCCTGAAGCGTGGCAGATCGGATTTCCCGAGTCTTGCCGGCAAACCAATCACAGCGACCAAGGTGACCTGGAAGTACGACCTCGAGGTTCGCATTATTTGGTTCAACGAAGAGACTTTCCCATTTGTTCGCGCCAAGTGCAATCGTTGAAATCTGTGTGGGCACCGTTGGCGTTCCGACTTGAACGGCACGCGCCGGCTCAAGCTCAAACCAGTAGAATCCGTGCGGCGGCAAAGTCAGAAAGTATGGCTGTTGACCCACGGGCGGAAATGGCAACCGGCCAAACAACTCGACCGGGATTTGGCCACGGAACGCCGATAGGTCGAGTTCCACATATTGCACGAACCGCGATAAATTCGCGACGACTAGGATGCATTCCTCTAGATATCGCCGAACGAACGCGAGCACTTTTCGGTTCGCCGGATATAGAAATTCGAGCGAGCCGCGGCCGAACGCACGATACTGCTTCCTTAGGCCGATCAGTCGCTTTGTCCACCACAAAAGCGAACTAGGATTGTTTTGTTGTGCCTCGACGTTAAGCGCCTCGAAATGATACTCGGGGTCGATGATCACCGGCAGGAATAATTTTTGCGGATTCGCGCGCGAGAATCCGGCGTTACGGTCGGCCGACCATTGCATCGGAGTACGCACGCTGTTCCGGTCGCCGAGGTAAATGTTGTCCCCCATCCCAATCTCATCGCCATAGTAAATAACGGGCGTGCCGGGCATCGAGAACAATAGGCCATTCATCAATTCGATCTTGCGGCGGTTGTTGCCCAAAAGTGGGGCAAGACGACGGCGAATGCCCTGGTTGATCCGGGCTCGGGGATCGTTCGCGTATGCCCGGAACATGTAATCGCGCTCTTCGTCGGTGACCATCTCCAATGTCAGTTCGTCGTGATTGCGTAAAAAAAGCGCCCATTGGCAGGTATCGGGAATGGTCGGCGTCTGCTCCATGATGTCGAGGATTGGGAAGCGATCTTCCATGTGCACGGCCATGAAAAGACGTGGCATTAGCGGAAAGTGAAATGCAACATGGCCCTCATCGCCGTTGCCGAAATAGGCCACAGCATCCTCTGGCCATTGATTTGCTTCTCCTAGCAGCATGCGATTGGGGAACCGCTCGTCCACATGACGCCGCAGGGCCTTGAGAAATTCATGAGTCTCAGGCAAGTTTTCGCACGTCGTGCCTTCGCGCTCAAAGAGGTACGGCACCGCGTCAAGTCGCATCCCATCCACACCCATCCCCAACCAAAAATCAACGACGGGAAAGATCGCCTGACGAACCTCCGGGTTGTCGTAGTTCAAATCCGGCTGGTGCGAATAAAAACGGTGCCAGAAATAGGATTTTGCAACCGGATCCCAGGTCCAGTTTGACGGTTCAAAATCCTTGAAAATGATTCGGGCATCCTGGTACTTTTCCGGCGTGTCGCTCCAGACATAAAAGTCGCGGTGCGGGTCATTTGGTGGCGCATTTCGGGCGCGTTGAAACCACGGATGTTGGTCCGATGTGTGATTGAGGACCAATTCGGTAATCACCCGTAGCCCGCGTTCATGGGCGGCGGACAAAAACATCTCAAAATCAGCCAGCGTTCCGTAGTCGGCGTGCACATTCGTATATTCCGCGATGTCGTAGCCGTCATCTCGTAGTGGTGAAGGGTAAAACGGCAAGATCCAGATCGCCGACACGCCAAGGTCTTGTAGATAATCGAGCTTCTCAGTCAGCCCGCGAAAGTCTCCCATCCCATCCCCCACACGATCGCAGTACGCACGTACGTGGAGTTGGTAAATGATCGCATCTTTGTACCAAAGCGGTTCGTTTTCCAGCATCTCGGCATGCTACCGTCCCTGACGAGCCCGCTCAAGTGCACGGTGTCTGAATCGAATGCCAGCGCGATGCAATTGAATGAGCAAAATGTCGATCGGTAGCGCGGCAAATTACTGTTAGAGTTAATCGCCGGTTGCATAGCTGGCATTCGACCAGCGGCGGGCGTTGACTTAGGCTCGTGGGGAAAACAGAATTTACAAAAGGGAACCGTTTTCGAACGCGCGAATGACTCATAACATCAATAACGCACTCGACCGACTTTACATCGCCTACCGCGCGGGACGCACGTTGGCATTGCTCTTTGACTATGACGGCACATTGGTGCCGATCGTGCAACATCCTCGGCTTGCCTTGTTGGCACCAGAGATGCGCAATGTTCTTCAAAATATGGCCAACCGACAGCGCGTGTCCGTCGGAATTGTGAGCGGCCGTTCTCTCGACGATTTGAAGTCCATGGTTGACATTTCGGGCGTGTCCTACGTGGGCACCAGCGGATTGGAATGCGAATTGCGCGGCCAACGGATCGTCCATGGTGACTCGCGAGAAAGCCTTGAATTGCTTGAAAAAGTGTTCGTTCGGCTAACTGAAACTTCGCGATCTTGCGAAGGTGCATGGCTCGAGAAAAAGCCTCTGGGCTTAACGTGGCATTATCGCGATGTGGCCGTTGGCGATGTTTCCGATGCACGCGCGCAGGCATACTCTCAGCTCAATCAGTTTGGCAATGGACTTCGAGTCATCGCCGGACCGATGTCGCTGGAAATCACGCCAAATCTCGGCTGGTCGAAGGGGACGGCGGTGCACTGGCTCGTTTCACATCTCGGAACCGACCTAATGCCGATGTATGCGGGCGATCACGCCAACGACAAGGAAGCGTTGGACGTCGTACGCGAAATTGGTGGAGTGACGATTGGCATCGGTCCAGACTGCCCACCCGTCGCCGAGTATCGATTATCGGACCCCACTGCGCTCGCAGTTTTTCTCAAGCGATTATCGCATTTCCTATCCAAGGCAGACTGAGTTCAACCTAAGCCAGATACTCTGGTGCGACCAAGTAGCGACAATCGAATGCCGCTTTGCTGCGATTAATCTGTCGAAACCGGCAAAAATCGAATGATGGTCGTTCTGCGAATTCCTAATCAACCAGTTGCCAACGAATGCTGTTGTTCGCCAAGTTTGTAGTGTTCGCATTCGTCATCGTGGTAAGTGCACGATTTCTGGCTAAGTTCGCGCATGGGCTTGCACACCAAACTGGCCTGGGCACTTTCATCACCGGACTTGTTCTTCTGGCGGGTGCAACAAGCCTACCTGAGTTTTCCGTAGGATTCAGCGCGGTTCGAATGGACGCGGCCGATCTTACGGCAGGCGACGTCCTGGGCAGTTCGCTCATTAATCTAATGATCCTCGCGTTTCTCGACCTGGTGACAAGACCGCGAGGACAGATTCTCTCTCGGAGGGCAGCCGCGCATGCGCTTTCGGGCACAGTGGCTTGCATCATGACGTCCATTGTTTTGCTGGGCCTGCTCGTCAAATCGCCGTGGACGTTTTTTTTTGGGGAGCGTCAAGTTGGGCCGTGATTGGGGCATACGTCATCTGCGTCAGGCTTTTGTATTTGGACCAACAAGTGTCCAAAATCGTCTCCGAAGTGAACGATGAAAACGACCAAACGCGCTATTCGCTCACTACAATTGTCATCGGTTTTTTGCTTTGTGCCTTAATCATATTTTGGATCGCACCGAATCTCGCCCACACCGCCGACCGACTCGCGTCGATCACTGGATTGGGAAGGACTTTCTTTGGCACGGTGTTTGTTGCAACCATGACTTCCCTTCCTGAGGCCATTTCGACGATTGCGTCGATTCGATTAAAGGCGATCGATATGGCGATTGGGAACATTTTCGGAAGCAACGCGTTCAACATGTTGATTTTGGCACTTACGGATTTCGCTAGTCCTCAACCAGTGCTTTCGCTCGTGTTTCCGGTTCACGCGATAACGGCCGCCAGCGTGGTCTTAACGACTGGCGTGACCATCTTGTGTTTGCTTTATCGCGCAGAAAAACGAATTTGGATTATCGAGCCGGATGCAGCCCTAATCTTGATCCTTGTACTTGGCTCATTGCTTCTCGTGTATCTCAATCGTTAGGAAGTGAAAAAAGGGTGTTCGCAGCGTACGACACCGACCTTAATCAATTCAATTCAGTTTGAATCTTACGATTCGTCGCTCAACAATATGCTTCCATGCAAGGCCTCGAACCGGTGACAAATGTTTAGAACTGTGGTCAGCCGAGCGAGCGTGAGACAACTGTGCGCGAATGCAAAATTCCGCTATTATCTACGATTTCCAATTAGTCTTCTCTGTTCGCGGAATACACGCCAGGCTAGTTTTGGTGAGGGGGTCAGGTCAGACGTTGAAACTCCGCCAAGTCGCCGATGAATTTTCGGCGCGTTTGGCGAACAACTTTCTGCCTGACGAAACCAGGCGGCGGGCGTGTCATGCACTTCTTTGGTCTTCGAAAAAGGTTTTGACGCGGATTGGTGGGGAACAAGTACAGTCGAAGTGCCAATAGCTAAAAAAAAAAACCGGCAGCCGCGAAGGCGACCAGTTCATTTGTAACGCGGATAGACACGGTCATGCGCTCGTCGGAACAACAACGTGCTCGCCCGCCAATAGATTCAACACGGATTCAGCGTCGAGGGGCAGTCGACGCAGCCAGCGAGTGAATTGGTGTATCATTAGTCCCGCAGCGACGCTGGCGGCGTAGATGGTGCTGCGGGACGTACATGTGCCGGCTTGAGCATCGGATTGCGGGAAGAGCGACTGTGAATAGCGCTCATTCGAATTTAAGTCGTTAGCGACCAAAACACGGATGACTTCACCGAGCATGCGGCCATCGGCCCAAAAGTGGCATCGATTTCGAACGGACCGCCATATCCCGAATCCACCGACTTCGGTGTCACCGATATCGCGGAGATAAATCAATTTTGCCCAAGCGGTTGGGCTAAAACGAAGCGTCTTAGGCTTCGGCGCTGGCAAGGTCGGCACACGGCTCGGCCAGGCCTTCGTCCAGCTCTTCGATTTCTTCAAGTTCTCTTTCATGGCAATCGTTACACCTCGGTAGTTCATTGAGACAAGTTGTACAAAATTCCATCGAACAGCCTTCGCATGGCGTCAGACAGCCCGCACAAAACCATTCGTCACATCCAGGGCATCGCGCCGCGCATTCTTGGCAGACTTGGTCTTCACAGATCGAGCAGTACGTCGAACAATCTCGACACGACTCCTCGCGCGCAATCCGCTTGAGTTCGTCAATCGGGGGCAGATCGCAAACGGGTTGTTGCTCGGCCTCGATCGCCGCCTTGGCCGCGGTCGCGACCGCTAGTTGCTGCTCATTTTCGCGCATGTCGACTATCAGCCGTAGTGGTGGATTGCCACCCCTAATCGCGGCCGACAAGTTATCGCTTTCGAATTGTAATCTCGCGACCTCCCGCGCCGCGGCTGCAACGCGAGTTTTATGCGCGGATCCCCATTGCGATACTTCGGCAGCAACTGCAGCGACCAACTCTGCGTCAAATCCGGACAGTCGCTCAATCTCGTCCAGAATGGCCGCAGGCATTTTCTCCGCAGCCTTTGGCCCACCTAGCGTGATTGAGTTCCAGCAACTGTAATCGCTTGCGCCACGACAGAGCATGTGCTTTTTTTTGGCGAGTCCATCGTATCGGAAGGGGTTGCCGCAAATTCCGCATACCACATGACCGCCTGGCCACTCGGTTCGGCGCTTGGGCCTCCCCTTGCGAGGGTCAACTCCATTCTTGCGCGGGCTGAAGATTGCGTTGCGCTTTTG
>JBGTJE010000046.1:0-5436 GCA_041745295.1 Pirellulaceae bacterium
TGGTCAGCGCGCTGGAGATTGCCGAAGCTACGGTTCTCAAACGACCGTACGACAACGCTCCCGTTAGCAACTTGTATTTGTTCGGCCGCAAAGAAGATCTGGCGTTCGAGCAACCAGTCGGGGACGATCCCAAGCAGCGGCACCACGTCCGATTATGGCAATCCGACAAATTGGCTGCCGACGGCCGACCCGTGTGGCTCGGCTCCGCAACGTACGACCGCCGCGTCGGTTTGAGTCATACGACCGGCGAGATCACGCATCATATTGCCGCTGACGTGGACGCCGAGCGCGATCACTTGTTCGGCGATTTGCAAAAAACGGGAGACCTCGCCGAGCAATACGAAGTCGCCGACTTTCACAAGATCCGCGAAGGGCACAATGGGGGCGGAGACCCTTGGCACACCGACGGCCGGTTGTTCATCGGCGAAATCCGATCCGGCAACGCCCAATAACGGTTTTGGCTTTGGGTTCTCATTTTACCAGCCTGTTTCAGCGGCCTACGGGCGGCGAATCTCACGGGCTGTTACAATAAGATCGCGACCTAGTCCCGCGTCTTCCATCGGGAAACAGGAATGCGATTACGTATTCTTCCTGCATTTATTTTGGCTTGCCTCTTGCCGCCGATCGCCTGGTCCGACGACGAGGGAGAGGAATTCTTCGAAGCAAAGATCCGGCCAATCCTGGTGCAGCATTGTCTCGAGTGCCATGGTCCCGACAAAGCCGAGTCGGATTTGCACCTAACTTCTCGGGAATCGATCTTGGTCGGCGGAAAGTCGGGCCCGGCCGCCGTCGAACGCGATCCCGAAAACAGCTTGCTCGTCAATGCAATCGGCTATGCAACCGAACTGCAAATGCCTCCCGACGATCAATTGGACGATGGGCAAGTCGCGCTGTTGACCAAATGGGTCGAGATCGGGTTGCCTTGGCCAAAAGATGCGGCTCCCATCCTCCGCGCCGATTCCGAAATGGTGGTCCGCGAAGCCGACCGTGAACACTGGTCGTTCCGTCCGATCGAAAATCCGCCACTACCGACAGTCACGAACACCGCTTGGCCGAGCACGAGCATCGACTCGTATGTTCTGGCGAAGCTCGAAGCCGCAAATCTTAAGCCCGCTCCGTCGGCTGATCGCGCGACGTTGATTCGCCGCGCTTATTACGATTTGATCGGCCTGCCGCCGACCTACGAAGAGGTCCAAGCATTCGTCGTCGACCCATCGCCGAACGCTTTTGAAAAGATCATCGATCGGCTGCTGGCCTCTCCGCGCTACGGCGAGCGATGGGGCCGACATTGGTTGGATGTTGCTCGATACGCCGACACCAAGGACGGCGTGCTGATGTACGGTGACGCGCGGCTGCGGCCGTATGCGTATACCTATCGCGATTACGTCGTCCGGGCGACCAACGAAGACTTGCCGTATAACCAATTTGTCCAGCAACAATTGGCGGCGGACCTGATCGAGCCGCCGGTCGAGTCATGGCGATTGGCCGCGCTCGGTTTTTTGACGCTCGGTCGGCAATACGATGGCAACACGCACGATGTGATCGATGACCAGATCGACGTGATGACGCGCGGGTTTATGGGGCTTACGGTCGCGTGCGCCCGCTGCCACGACCACAAATACGATCCGATCCCGACCGCGGATTATTACTCGCTGTACGGCGTAATGGCCAGCTGCGAATCTCCCGCCGAATTGCCGACGATTGCGCTGGGAGAGGCTTCGTCGGAGCGCGACGATTTCGAGTGCGCGTTATACGGCAAACGATACGGGCTGAACCAATTTGTGGCGAGCCAACATGCGTTTCTCTCGGATGTCGCGCGGAATCGAACGGGCGATTACTTGGTCAAGATCGCGGCTGAGCGGCAAGATCCGCTCGAGAATGCCGTGTTTTTTCTGTCGTTGGCCCCGGAGGATTTGCGGCCGTCGATCGTAATTCGCTGGCGCCGGTATTTGGCCGAGCATGCCGTGCCCGACGATCCCGTGTTCGGGCTTTGGCAGGACCTGATGCAAATCGACGATGCAACGAGCGGGTCGACTGCAGAGGCCTTCGCGACCGCGGCGAAAACCGTACTCGAGAAATGGTCAACGGTTCCGGGAGGATCCGAGTCGGCTCAGTGCAATCCGTTGGTATTGGCGGCATTACAAGCGGCGACGCTTAATAATCGAGGCGACGTGGCAAGCGCGTACGGCAAGTTACTGGTCGAAATTTACGAGAAATCTGTTCCCTCTCCCCGTCTTCGGGGAGAGGGTCAGGGTGAGGGGCTGAATGATCGTTCGCTTGAACGACCGATTGTTGCGGCGGCCCCGAATGCCGAAGGCCCCTCATCCGGCCCCGCCGTGCCGGGGCCACCTTCTCCCCCGCCTCCGGCCGGGGAGAAGGAACATGCGAGCGCGAATGATGCCTTTGATCTGGAAGTGGAATCACGAGAACAGCTTCTGGCGCTGCTCACGTCGACATCGAGCCCCTGTCACATTCCGCTCGGCCAGACGCATCGGTACACATCGAGGGCCGAGACCGATCAATATTATGCCAAGTTGGCCGAGCTGGATTTAATGGCGGCAATCTCGGCCGTGGCAAGCCCGCGCGCCATGGTGGTGTTTGACAAACCCGAGCCCGTCCACCCGCGGATATTTACGCGCGGAAACCCCACACTGTTAGGTCGCCCGGTCGCACGGCAATTCGTGGCGATCGCCACGCCGGGAGATCGCCAACCGTTTTCGAACGGCAGCGGCCGATTGGATTTGGCTCAGGCCATCACGGCAACCGACAATCCATTGACGGCCCGGGTCATCGTCAACCGAGTTTGGATGTACCACTTTGGCGAGCCACTCGTTTCGACTCCCAGTGACTTTGGCCGGCGGAGCACTCCGCCAACGCATCCCGAATTGCTCGACCATTTGGCAACGCGCTTCGTAAGCGAGGGTTGGTCGCTGAAAAAACTGCACCGCTGGATCATGCTCTCCAAGGCGTACCAAATGGCATCGCAAGTTTCCGAGGCTGACGTCGCCGCCGCGAATGCGGTCGATCCGGAAAATCGATTGCTCTGGCGCATGAACCGTCAGCGACTCGATTTCGAGTCGATGCGGGATACGCTGCTCGCGGTGGCCGGACGATTGGAAGACCGAGCAGGTGGCCGGCCGATCGATATCATCGGCGATCCCAACGTGGCATGCCGTACGTTGTACGGGCTTGTCGATCGGCAGAGCATGCCGAGCGTCTTTCGGGCGTTTGATTTCGCGACACCGGATCAATCGATCGAACGCCGGCCGCGCACGATGATGCCGCAACAAGCACTGTTTGCCCTCAACTCGCCATTCGCACTTTCCCAAGCTCAAGCCGTCACAAGACGCCCGGAAATTGCGACCTTGCAGGATTCGTCGGAACGGATCCGAGCGATTTATCGCGCGGTGCTGGCCCGCGAACCGGACGAGAGTGAATTAAACGCAAGCCTCGAATTTGTAACTCTTCCCGCCGCGCCGCAATCGGCGCTATCGAATTGGGAGCAGTTCGCGCAAGTGCTCATGTCGTCCAACGAGTTGATGTATGTGGATTGAGGAGTGAGTTGAGAATTGCAAATTGAAAAGTGCAAATTGCAAAGTGAGAATTGAGAGTGGAAGCAAGAGTCGAAATTAGAGAGTTGAGAGTTGGAAGCAATCGTTTTTCAGGCCGAAGGCCCAGCCGTTTGCCTAGCTCAGGCTGAGTCTTCGCAGGCCTGGGTTATGGTCAACCCACAAAACACAAAGGGCCAACGGCCCGACCGTTTGCTATTCCTGTACCCTCGCCCCGTTTCGGGGAGAGGGTAGAGTGAGGGGTTCTTAAGGAGAGCCAAACTATGCTGCCCATTTCACGTCGCCAGATGCTCTGTTGCACCGGCACCGGACTCGGCATGCTCGGTTTGGCGAGCTTGCTCGGTGAGAACCGCCTGCTGGCCGGCGACGACGCCAATCGATCGCCGCTGGGATCGCGTCCGCCGCACTTTCGACCGCGGGCCAAATCGATCATCCACATCTACCTCAACGGCGGGCCTTCGCAAGTCGACACGTTCGATCCCAAGCCCGCGCTGGCCAAATACCACGGGCAGCCGATCCCCGCCGGGAATCTCACGACCGAACGGCACACCGGCGCGGCGATGGCGTCGCCGTTCCAATTCGCTAAGTACGGACAAAGCGGAATTGAAATCAGCCAGATCTTTTCGCGGACCGCCGCCTACGCCGACGACATGTGTTTCATCCGCTCGATGCACGCCAACACGCCCAACCATGAGCAGTCGATGCGATTGATGAATTGCGGCGACGAGCGGCTGTCGCGGCCAAGTCTGGGGGCTTGGATCACCTACGGCCTGGGAACCGAGAACGCGAACTTGCCGGGGTTCATCGCGATGTGCCCGGGGCTTCCCGTCGCCGACGTTTCGAATTGGCGAGCGGCGTTTTTGCCGGGCGTTTATCAAGGAACGCATCTGGATTCGCGCAAAACCAAAGTCGACGAATTGATCGAGCACATCCATAACCAATCGGTCGGTCGCAGCGACCAGCGACGACAACTTGATTTGCTCAACCGCTTGAATCGAGCCCATCAGCAGAACCGCTTGGATGAGCCGGAACTCGAAGCCCGGATTCAGGCTTTCGAGTTGGCGTTTCGCATGCAGACCGAAGCGACCGAGGCATTCGATCTCTCCAGCGAGCCGCAATACATCTTGGATGCGTATGGTCAAGGAGTCCACGGCCGGCAGCTCTTATTGGCCCGGCGATTGGTGGAGCGGGGAGTTCGCATCGTGCAGATTTATCACGGCAACGAGCAGCCCTGGGACAGTCACAACGATTTGGAAAAAGCGCATCGCGACCTGGCCCGCGAATGCGACGGACCGATTGCCGCGCTGTTGGGCGATCTCAAGAATCGCGGGATGCTCGACGAAACGCTCGTAGTCTGCGGCGGCGAGTTCGGCCGGACGCCGGCGGTGGAGTTAGTCGACGGCAAGCCCGCTGGTGGGCGCGACCACAACCATTGGGGCTTTACCGTGTGGCTCGCAGGCGGCGGCGTCAAAGGGGGCATGGTCTACGGTGCGACCGACGAATTCGGCTACCGAGCGGTCGAGAACCCAGTTCACGTGCACGACTTACACGCGACGATTTTGCACTTGCTCGGCTTCGATCACACGCAGCTCACCTACCGTCACGCTGGCCGCGACTTCCGTCTCACCGATGTGTTTGGCGAAGTGGTCAAGCCGATCATTGCGTGAAGGACTTCTCCCGCGCGAAATAAGCCAGCAAACCGCCGGGCCGTTGGCCCTTTCGAATCATTGTTTATCGCCGCAACCCAGGCCTGCGAAGATGTTCACTGAAGAGACATGGGTAACAGTTGTTGAAGGGACATAGGTAACAGTTGAATTGTGGTTGAAAGTGGGTTTAAAGAGTGGATTTTTCGCGTTGGGGCTGAGAT
>JBGTJE010000047.1:0-1534 GCA_041745295.1 Pirellulaceae bacterium
CTGCTCCTGCGTATCGACGGCAAGCGGAGCGTCGCCGCGATTACCGGAGAGATGGACAAGCGCCTCGAAGACCTCAAGCCCGTGCTCCTCGCCCTCTTGCGACGACGCTATATCGAATGGACTAAGGATGAATGATAGTTCGGCCCTTTGTCATGTCGCTAGAAACACCCACACCGGGACTTGTTGATCGATACGTCGAACAGTTTCGCGCCGACGAGCGATACTTTCTTGCCGACGAAGCAATACTCACGTTATTTCAGACCTTTCCACACAATCTGAAACTGCACGACATCCTCCTGAAGATTAGCGTCCTGAATGATCTCTATGGAACCAATATCTTTGCGACGTTTATGATGGCTCGCCATATTTATGCGTTGAATATTGACCCACATCTCCGCGCCCATTCCACCGAGATCGTTGATCGAATCGCGCACGTCACACTCGGCGGGAAACCTCGGCACGTTTATTCGTTTGCGACCAAGTATTGCAGTTGGCACGATCAAGCGAACTATCCGATTTACGATTCATTTGTGGAACGTGTTCTTCTCGCTTATAAAGCCCAAGACGCATTTCATGACTTCACAAAATTGGATCTTCGAGACTACGCAAAGTACAAACAGACCCTCGAAGCGTTTCGCTCCTTTTATTCCTTGACGAACTATTCATTCAAGGAGTTGGATAAAGCGCTTTGGTTGCATGGCAAGGCGCATTTCGGCAAGAACACTTAATAGACAACGACGGGCCGAACAAATCGTTGGACGCGAGCGGCGGGAGCGTGTTTCGTAACTAACTTGGTGCGGCGGAGGGTGCTTTGATTCGCGCCGCCGCGTCAACTCAACCGTTCACCGCGACCTGTAAGGGTGAATTCCGGCGCTGCCATTCCCAAGGAGCCTTCTATGAAACGTACCGCCGAAGACCTCGATTCCCGCCAGATGATTTGGGATGCGATGACCCGCATCATGGAAACCGGAGGTTATCTCCGGTCGATTTTTGACGGCGGGCCGGAGTTGGATCGGGTCAAACACTTTCTGGAAATCCTACGTGGCAACGAGCCTGATTTGCGCGAGGCAAATCCGCCCGGTGACGCCGACCCGGACCCCTGGGTGCTGCCGATCTTTCCGGGCATCCGCAACGTGTCATTTCCCGACCCGGCGGATTTCGAGTGGGTCCCGCTCGTCGAGCGTGGGTACGCTCGTATGCGCGAAGAGGCCCTCCGGATTAGAGAATCGTTTATGACGATGAGCTACGCCGGGACCGACGAGTCTCAGCAATCCAAATGGCGACAGGGATTCGTGTCAGCGTTCGGGACCAAGATTCCGAGAGACTTTTACGCCGCGGGCATGATTCCTGAACAGGCCATCGCCATGCTGGACACGCTGCCGGTTAACGACTTCGCCGGGTTCAGTCAGTTCCCGTTTGCAGACGCTTACTATTCGTGGCTTGACCCGAAGTACCACGTGCGCGGGCATCACAGCGCGGATAATCTTCGCGTCCGCTGCCAACTGGCTCTCGACATTCCGGACGGGTGTTTCCT
>JBGTJE010000048.1:0-124568 GCA_041745295.1 Pirellulaceae bacterium
TACGAAGCACCAAGGAACGAACGGTCGAAACGTTGTGGTCAACCTGTGGAAGACTCTTGGCGAAATTCAGTGAAGTCGAGTGCCGCAATTACATCCGACACGCCGGATACCGCTACACTTAAATCAAACGCGCTCTAGAAGGTCATAATTTGCTATTCGTAACTCGCTCGATTCTTCGGCAGCCGTCGCCAACGCTCGCCACAAGGCTTTTTTTCCTTCGATCCCCACAGCCAAAACCTCAAGTCCCTCTAGCAATTGCAACGCACCACCTGCCGGGTCATCCATCCGCAACTTCAGTTCACTAATCTTCTCGGATAACCAAGCCACCGACTTACGCGTTTTACTTTGCGTTACGTTTAACCGACTCATTAACGACTCAAGCTCGTCGCGATCCGCCTCGATGCCGTCGTGCAGACCGCGCAAAAAACTTTCTAAAGAAGTGCCGGCGTGTGACTTCTGAAGATATTCCAGAAGTTCTATAGCCGCAACGGAGCCAGCCAGATGATCATTCAAATACGTAGCGGTGTGTTCTCTTGTCATCTTGCGTGACGACTCTTTGGTTGAAATTGTTTATCGTTTGGAACCAATCAATGGCCGAACCGCTCGCTGACGACGAGGCAATCCTTCTTCTTCGAAATGCTCGTTAGCCTTTTTACGCCACTCGATCATTTCTCGCAGGGGCAAGCGGAGATAATCCCACTGAAGAATCGGTCCTGGCCGAGGGTCAATCAGTTAGATCGTGTTCGGAACAGCGCTTAAAGCAAATTGCAATAAAACTCTAGTGGGAAGTCGTAGACCACAACTAGGCAATTCGTGCGCCCAGACCACATGATCGCAAGGCTGGGCTTCGTTGGGAAAGCTTTTGATGAGTGGACGGTACTTGACTCGAACAAGCGACCTCCACGATGTCAACGTGGAGGATGAACTCATCAAAGGGCTTGAAAACAAGCCTGCCGCAGGACCGACGGCGGTTGTGCACACCAAGTTGCGCATAGGAAGCTCGGAGCCCATCGTTCATTCCACGGACACGCGCCTAATTGAATTGATCCGACTTTGGGACTGCATAGCCGATCCATCTCGGGCTTTGATTCTAGAATTCGCCCGGTTGCTTGCCGATCGCCATGAGTCGCCAGCGCAGCCGACGCCGGTAATCGACGATAACTCTAGCGAAACTTGATGAAGAAAACTTTTTTTCGGTGCAAGAAAGTTTTCATTGACAAGCTTTGAGTGATCTACACAATAGAGGTAACGCTCAAGGATCGAGCGTCAACCGCCAGTCGCGTCCAAAGGATGAAAATCTAGACGAGGCTGGTTGCGACCCTACTTCTAATTTGGGTTGCCACATTAACTGGGCTCACTTCGAGCTCTTCTACCTAACGTCCATTCGACGCGGTTAAGGAGAACCATGGCACCATTTCCAATTTTCGGTGATGCGATTTCGTTGCACGAGGCCGCTCGAAGTCCACATTTTCTCAAGCCTGTACATTCGAGTTCGATTCATCGCTGGTGCACGTACGGCCTTCGCGGAATCAGACTTCAAACCTGGCTCTTGGCGGGTCGGCGAGTTACCTCAGACCGAGCCATCCAGGAATTTCTGATGGCGACCAGTTTGATTGAGCTCAGTCGCAAACATAAGCGACTTCAGAAAGCCTTTGAGGCGGAGGAAAACTCACCTCCGAATAAGTGCAATCGCGACTGATGAGTGGCAAGGCAATTGTTGCCTTGGCAAAAAAAAACCGTCACGCGTTTGCATGACGGCTGTATTCGTTTTCCGGATCGAGCCTCTACCAAAGGCGATCCAAGATTTGAAAGAAGGATATGAAGAATTTGAACATATCTCGCACCGTCGCGCAAGCGATTCTCGTCATTGACGGTGCAGAGATTTCTTTGAACGGCGAAAGCGATCTGTCAGAGATCATCGATCAGATCGGCGACGCCGAGAAAATGGCGTTGCTTCCCATCGAGGCTTGTTTGTCTTGGGATATTCGATGCTTTGAACTAGTCCTCGCCATTGTGAGCCGCACTGAGGGTCGGCTGACGTTTAGTGGGCCCAACAACAGGCTCTGCTCCGACTTCTACGAGGCACTATTGGGGTCGTTCGTTGACCCAACCCCGCGGCAGCTGGGGGTGTTCAAGGAAAGAGCCGCGTTGACCATCGAGTGGCTCCATCCACAGACGGTCCCGATGTGTTGCCAGAAATATGTTGACCGCGTGAAGTCGCTCGGGATTGTCGGCGAAACGCGTCGCGACATGGAAAAGTTGGTTGCCGCGACTCGCAAGAAGTTGGAATGTCGAGCACGGGAAGCTCAAGCATCGTCAAATCACCGTCTACAATCTCTGGCTGAAGTCGTGGCCGATCTGCCAATCGATGGCTTGGATGTCCCGTTTGGATTTCGGATCGACGAAGAGGGGATTGCCTTCCATGGCCAAGAGCCATTCGTGTCGGTGCCCATCGTGATCGCAAGTCGCTTGATCGATATCGATGACGGGGGCATCAAAGTCCGAGTCGCGTGGAAGAGCTCAAGAGGCTGGCATTCTGAATTGGTCAGCCGCCGAACCATCTGCGATACACGACAGATCCTCGCCCTCGCGGACGTTGGGATGCCGGTACATAGCGGCAATGCCGCACAGATCGTCAAGTACTTGGCTGGCTTCGAGTCCCAAAACGAAATGCGGATTCCCACCAGAAAAGTGACCTCGACTTTAGGGCATCGACTGAATGACGGCTGGGGCGTTTTTGTCCTACCGAAGCGAAGCGTTGCCGCCAGTAACGACGCAGGGACCGTTGAATTCCATACGTCCGATCCGGGCGTTCAGCAAATCGTGGCCGGGTTTCGCGAGGGTGGAACGTTTAAGCGATGGCTCAATGCCGTCAAGTCGGTTCGCGCGTTTCCTGCAGTGATGCTGGGGCTTTACGCGAGCTTGGCACCCGTGCTTCATCCGGTGATCTGTTTTCCGAACGTCATCGTTGACTACAGCGGCCGGACCTCAGGTGGAAAAACTATCGTGCTCCGATTTGCGGCGAGCCCATGGGGAAATCCGGACGAGACCTCGCCGAACTCGATCGTCCAAACTTGGGGAAGTACAAAAACGTATCTGGAGCGGGCGTCAGCGACGATCAACCATTTGCCCTTGGTCGTAGACGATACCAAAAACGCAAAACGCGAGGACCTCGTGGCATCGAGCATCTACTCGCTAACTCAAGGCCGAGTACCAGGGCGTGGCACGATCACGGGGATTCAGACCTCGGGACATTATCAGGGCATTGTCATTTCGAGTGGCGAGAGGCCGATCACTAGCTTTTCAAAGGACGGTGGCACCCGGGCGAGAACGATCGCCTTGTGGGGAAGTCCCTTCGGCGTATTCAGTCCAGCGAGTGGCGAAACAGCCCGACAGTTTGACGAGCAAATCAAAGCCAACTTCGGCCAAGCGGGGCCGCGCTTCGTCGAATTCGTGATGACAAACTTTGATCGCTGGGAAGCATGGCGAACGCAACACAAGACCTTCGTTGACGAATACACATCATGGGCCCAGTCCGTCAACAATCAATTCGCCGCGCGGTTGGCTCCAAGTCTGGCAGCGATCGCAGTTGCCTCGCGGATCACCCACGAATGCTTCGCGTTCGAATTCGCGTGGACGGATCCCATTGAGCCGCTTTGGCATCAAATCGCATCCGCGTCAGCAGAGGCCGACCAAGCTCGAGCGGCACTTGAAGTCACTTTTGACTGGGCAGTTGCCAATCAGAAGTCGTTTGATTGCGACGGTACCAATGAGCTACCTCACGGCGGCTACCTCGGGCGTTGGGTCCGAAAACTGCCGGTCCCCTCCGACGATACTGAAGAAGTTGTTCAGGGAGCGGAAAACTGGCCCTGGCTGGGGATTCTAACGAACAACCTCGAAAACGTTTTGGACGAACATGGATTCGACAGCGACGCGGTGATCCGCACTTGGTGGGACAACGGATGGCTCGCTACCAATGAATCTGGACGTCGAACGTTCAAGACGAGAGTTGGCAAGCAACCTGACGTACGGCTTATCGCGATCCGCCGCCAAGCCCTACGGGAGGTCTGCGGCATCGCATAGGTGGGAAGAGGTGGGAAGCCAGGAAATGAATTTCCTTCGAGAAAGTGGTGGTTATCCATCCTTATATCCCACTTCCCAATATCACATATACATTTAGAGAGGAACAACATTCCATGTTAGAAACAACAAATCAAAATGGCAGTACTAGCTGTGCTGCTGGGGTGGGAAGCTGGGAAACCGGCCCCTGCATTCCCAAGGGATCGGCTGTTTGGCGGATCGCCGAAGGATATCGCTCCAGCGGGCTGTCGTTAATCCCGATTTGCCCAGACGGCAGCAAGTCGCCCGACGCCAGTCGATTGCCGGGCGGCAAATGGGCCGCCTTTCAGACACGGCGTCCAACGGCGATTGAAATCCATACTTGGTTCAACTCCAACAAGCCGGGCTCCCAATGCGGCATCGCCATCGTTGGCGGCATCGTCAGCGGCGGGCTCGAGATTTTGGACCTCGACACTTGGGACTTGGTGGAACCATTCCATGCCGAGCTCCAGAAGCGATGTCCCGGGCTTATCGATCGCCTCGTTCGTGTCCGGACACCCCGGCCCGGTCAACATCTTTACTATCGGATCGCTTCTGAGCCGCAAAACCAAAAGTTGGCCCGTAAGCCGGTGATCGAAGATGGCCGTCGCATCGTCAAGACCTTGATCGAAACGAAGGGGACTGGAGGGTACGTATTGGCACCGGGATCGCCAGCCGTCTGTCATCCAACTGGGCGGTACTACGAGCTGCTTGCGGGCCCCGGGTTCGACCAGATCCCCATGCTGTCCACAGATGAACACTCGACGCTGATCGACACGGCTCGCTCGTTCGACGAAATACCTGAGCCGGTTCCTCGCAAACCCGTGCTGTTGCCGAGGCAATCAACCATGAAGGGCGATAGTCCGTGGGCCGATTTCAACGCCCGAGCAACTTGGTCCGAAATCCTGGCTCCCAAGGGCTGGTCGTTGGTAAACATTGGGCCGGATGGCACGGAGTATTGGCGGCGGCCGAGTTCCACTAGCGTTCACAGTGCAGCCGTTCATCCGGATCCGCCGAGTATTCTTCGCGTCTATTCGTCGAACGCGGGGCCGCTTGAAAGCTGTCTCGAGGGTGGGCCCGTGTATACTAAATTTGAAGCGTTCAAGTTACTCCATTGTCACGGTGATCTGCACGACGCCGTATGGAAGGTGAAGCGAATGGGATACGGTGCAACGCCCGAAAGAGCATTCCTGCCAGCACATCTTCGTCGATAACGGCGAGCGGAGGAAATCGAGCCAAGAGACGATGTACCGATCTTGCCAACGTCCGGACTATCCGGATGACGGCAAGATCGGGGGCGCATTGGCTCGAATCGGTGGGGCCACAGGCGTTCAACGTCCCCGTTTCGCGCCAGCGCCGTCGTTCAACTTATCCCACAACGACACCAAATCGCGCAGATTGGCCTGCAAGCCGCGCGACAATTCGCTCCAAGAAAGGAAATCGCTCGTCTTAGTCGGTAGACCTTCCGGGTCAATCGCATCCCGCCATTTGAGGAACTCGACGATCCGCCGCCATTGAACAGCGTCGACGGAGATCTGCGCCTGAAGTGCGGCGACGCTCTCGACCGCCCGCGGGGGCTTTCCTCGCACGTATCCAGCCATTTTTGCGCCGACTTCAAGTCGCTCCCGATAGTCTGCGGTCGCGCCCCGTTGTTTGAGTGCGAAGTTGAGCTGGGCGACCGTCCAGCGGTTCCGGATTGCGTCTCGCTGCAGCCTACGTCGAGCCGATTTTGGCGTCACGGCCAGCAATCGCACCACGTGGCGGTAACTCAGCACATACCCTCCGTCACGGCATTCCCGGCAAAGCTCGGCGAGCTCCGCTGCGCTGAATTTCTCGGCGAATATTTCCAAGTCCCGAGTCCTTTGGACCGGCATCCCGTACTGCTCCGCGATCACCTCGATCTTGGGTGAATTGGGACGTGCGCTGAGCGCGCTAATTTCGCGTCCTAGCGCATGAAGCTCCCTGAGCTCCCCCAGGGCCGCGCCCAAGTCGTTCGTTCGTCTATTGGTCATTTAGCGCGCTCCAGAAGCCTTTGCCGAGTCCGATCAGTCACAATGCAATCCGCGCTTCATCTTAATGCAGCACAATGTGTTCATTCCAGAATGAACTAGCGCACCGATTATCGACGACTCGCAGCCCACCTACCTTCTTGGCCGTCCTTTCAATCGCGTCACGGGGAATTGAGGGGCGCCAAGTCAAGACCGCCTTGAATTGGGCAAAACATTCGGTGCCCTGCCGTTTTCAGTGCCGATCGTCAAATATGCACAAACGGGATTCGCATTGGGCGATGGGCCTCGTCCCCGGCTACTGAATCGAACTTGGCGTTCTTTAGGCTCACCCGATCCGAATCATCACAAATCTCCGTGTTTTTTGCGTGGTCGACAAGATCGCCAAGTTGGCCCCCATTCTTACTCGGCAAGGACCAAATCCAGCAATTTGGGTCCCCCTTTTTCTCCGATTTGACGCTCAGCTCTTTCTTGGCTCGTTCCAGAGTTTTTTCACTTCCCGAATGCCCATTAGTCCACTCATCCGTAAGCTCGTTTGCGGTTCGTGGTCCCTGGGCGAGCGCTTCCCGAAGCCACTTGCTCGCGCGAATCACTTCGGTCCGCGGCGGACCAGGTTTAGACTTTCGATTTCTCAAGGCCGCTAACGCGTCATCGGCACTGATGTCGACGGGTTCAGTTTCCCATTCAACGCGCGCTGGTGACCCGCAAATGGAAAAAGCCAAACCCGTATTGGCGGGGGCCAAGTTATTTTTTCCCGGCAGCAGCAATCGCCGCGATTCATCTTCGGCATCTCGAATCAAATGCCAAACGGCCCGCGCGACTGCGGTAAACGCACGGCTCCCAAGAACCCGGTCATCAGCAGATTTTGCGCCAGCCTTTGAGGGATGCGCAACCAACAATACAGCCACACCAAAGACGCTCGCCAATTCATTGATCGGTTGCAAGGCTTGGCGCACGTGGATTTCGCTATTGGCGTTTGTCACCAGAAAGTCGCCGATTGGGTCGACGACCACCAGCTTACAGTCTTCCGCTTCTTTGATCGCGGCCTCAATAGTATCCACGTCGTCGAGCGTTATTTGCTGCAACAAGTGCACCTTGGTTAAGTCAGCACCCTGTGCAGTTAGTCGAGGCCGAATCGTATCTGCAGGATCGTCTTCGGCAGAAATCAGAATCACGCTTCCCGGGTCAGGCGTCGTACCGTCCGGCCATTCCGCCCCGGTCGTTACGCGGGCGGTAATATCCATGGTGAGAAATGACTTCCCGTCGCCTGCGTTGCCGACAAGCAGCGTGATTCGACCTAGCGGAATCCGTTTCAGCCAAAGCCAAGCGACATTGCTCGGTTGAATCGAATCCGCCCGGATCAAAATTGGCCGATGATCGGGATCTCGCGATTCGTGCAATTTCGCAGAAGTGACTGGTACGGCAATAGACTGGGGCGTGTCGCCTGAATTCCGAAGAGCGGAATTCTCCAAAGATGTTTTATTCACATTGAGCTCCAGGAGTTTTAGGATTTTCGGTCGGGCGCAAACACCCGTCCACGGTGGCCAACGTGCTTGCGCACTATCGGCGCCTCGAAACAAAGGCAAACTCCTGGTTAACCATCGCGAGCTCACTTCGCGACTTTGCCTTCATTTCATTCAAGCCTTATGGCTTTCGTGAGCGCTATTCGGCGATCAAAGTCGCCGATTGTCTCTTGACCCTCCTCGTAAGCGTAACGATTCGCATGGTTCGATGCATGTGATCGGTTCGCTGAAATCGTAGGCTCCGATTCGAGATCGGGCAAGCGGCCGCAAATCGCGTCCGAGAAACGATAGGATTTTCGGCGTTGCGCCGGTTTTGCTATCGTTTCGACCGATGACAAATACAGGATCAGCGATCGTTGGCTTGGTTCTAGCCGCACTGCGGCCATCGACGGCTCCTTCCCTCGCGACCTCCGGTTTCCAACCTTTTCCAAACTGCAAATAAACTACGCAGGTCTGCCTGCAAGTTCGGACGCGCCGACGACGAAGTCGAGCCAGTGATTGTCCCGGCCGGGACGCAATGTCCAAACAATCGTCCTATGGCCGTGTGTCTTGGATTCGAACTTTTCCGGCTACGCGGCGATCAAATGCTCGTCCAGCCGATCGATCCCGAAAAAGCTCGGGAGTCGGGATCGTCCGACAGAAACCTGCAGAAAGGCGGGGCCATCTAGCCAATCGTGATCGCGTTAGCGACCACCAAAAACGGTTCCCTGCTGTGGCTCCCCCAGGTACAATACGTTCATCTGGAAAAGTTCATTCCGGAATGAAAACACGGCCTGGACGGTGTCGGCCAATCCGTTGCACCGCTTTTGGTGTAGCACAACTCCGACGCCCTCATGTGGTCACCAACAAATCGCAAGGAAGCAAAGCTATGGCGTGGGAATCTCGCGGCCCGAACAAGTATTTCTATCGTTCGTACCGACAGGACGGTCGCGTCAAGAAGCAGTATCTCGGCCGTGGACCCGGCGCTGCGACGGCCGAACTTGACATGGCACTTCGAAAGCGTCGCCGCGACCTGGATCGTTTCGCACTTGCCGACCTTCGCGCTCGCGTTGACCAAATGAACCGGCTGATTGATCAACAGCAGTCTGTCACTCGCGATGTGCTGCACGCAGCACTGGTGGCCGCTGGGTTTCATCGACCGAATCGTCAGTGGCGCCTGCGTCGAGACCGTCCTACCTAATCCCAGTTGCATAACTCCTTATTTGTTTTCCATCTTAGACAAGGAAGTCGAAATCGATGCCCAACGCCAAATCCATCTCAAACACCGCAACGCTGACCAAAGCTCCCAAAAGAAAATCAAAGAGCAGCCACCGCAATCTCGATGTCCAATGCTTCAACCCTGGCGACACTTGGACTCTACCGCCCGCCACCGAGGACTGCGATCAGAATACCCAGCTCGACGCGTCAAGTGACAAGTCAGCGGAGGCTGTCCTAAACCATGCTGACCCCCTCGCCGTGTTTCGGACTTTGTCGCAACGCGCCCAAGCGGGCGACCACGCCGCGATCGACGAGTTGCGGGCATTGATGGTCAATCAACCCAAACTCATCGAACTGTTTGGCGATGTGGGGCGACATGCTCGCCAAGGTTGGTGCAATTTCTTCGCTGGAGGAGACATTGGCATCGGTGAAGCAATGATGGTCAAGTCCGATCAAGTTTCCAACTTGTTCGCGGGGCCAGGCGCAACGCCGATCGAACGACTGTTGGCGGAGCAAATCGCGACCGCGTGGTTGAGGCTGTCGGCTTTGAGCTTGAACGAGACCGTAGATCTGAAGTCGTGGGACAAGCCTGCGGGTGATTATTTGCTTAAGCGCCACGATCTGGCGATGCGGCAGTTCTATGAATCGATCCGACAACTCGAGGAATACCGATGGATGATTGGGCGGGCAGGTATTCGGCCGAATTGAAACCAACAGTCGTTAGTCCACGAGTCCTAGATTCAAGTCTAGGTGTAGAATCTCTGTCCGCCTTTGACTACTGCTGAAGTTACGAACTCCCGACTTTATGCCACCATTGGGTTGAACGTTGTGTGTTCCCCGCGTGAATAGACTTGATCGATGGAGGGCACCATTTCTGCCAAAGCTCAGTTCGCTGGTTCACCTGCGAATAACCGCGTGCCATCGGCAGCCGTAACGAAGTTCCTTGCTGCGCCCGCCAAGCAAATCGCCTAACGCTAGCCCTGTTCATGAAATTCGAGCAGCCGAAACATCTGATCGTAGAGATCTTCCTTGAATGAGGTATTAAGGAGTACGTGATCGAACTCCGCAATGTGCTGAATATAGTCGCGGTGTACTTTCTCCTTCTCGGCAATTCGTGCCTCGACCACCTGCGTTTCGTCTTTCCACTTCCGTAGCTGAAAGGCTCGGTGCTCATTAGCAGAAACAAGCCGATGCAGATAGATAAACACCACATTGTTCGGCCACAGTTTCCGAAACGTTTCAAACTGTTCAATATTGGAAACGAAGATTTGCGGTATCTTCGCGTCAATGTTGCGCTGAATCTCCCGCTTGCTTACTGCGTAAAAAGTGCCTCGCCGTTCTGCATTCTGAATCTTGTGGAACTCCCATTCCAAGTCGTATTCATTGGGAAACTCCCCGCGCGCTCCAGTCTCCCTCATGTTTGCTGTCCACCACTCGGGCCATTGGGGGGCCGGATCATTCGCTGCTCGCCCGAGAGCGATCATGCCATCTTCGCGATCCTCAGTTTTGTATGGTCGCTTCCCGAGCTTGGACGTTATTCGTACTTTGTCCGTACCAAAGAGAGTTAGCATTTCTAGCAATTCCCCCTTACCTGCTCCCGATGCGGCTGCAACTACAAATAGCGGAGGATACCGCCTGCAGCTCCTCTGTGGCTCAAACGCATCGATGTCCCGAACGAGGTTTTGTACTTGAACCGTCATTTCCTCCGGCTTGTTCTCGGCATAGTTCAAGACCACATGATCGAACATAGCCAAATGCTCGATATAGCGTACGTGAAAAGCTCTAATCCTCTCCGCACGAATTTCCGTGGACTTCGCGTCAGTCGCGTATGCTCGCCAGTCGCCGTCTAATTCCGTCATGCAGTCCGAAACGCGATCCCACCATCCCAAACGAGCTGCGGCGCTACTTCGCGCAAAGTGGTACGAGAGCACGGCCTTTTGCTGTTCGGTCGGACGAAACCCAAGCCGTTCTTGCTGTAACCGACGAAGACGGTCGGCGTCGATGGCAGAGGCGACATACAACGCGATTGCCTGTTGACCGAGGGAGTCTTTTAATTGTCGCACTACCCTAAAATCGCTCAAAACAACGAACGCGTTATACCCAGCCCGAAGTAATTCTCTGATCGGTTCGAGGCGTAGACCATATTTTATATTGTTCATAACATAGGCGATGTCAAACTCCCCGAGACGAATATTGCCTACATGCGTCACATCATCGAGTTCGCCGACCCTTTGGCGCACTTGTCGCTCGGAGTATTTTGGTGCGCGTACCGCGCGTGTGTTTGCATTGACCTCTTGCGGAGAGATGGCGGCAATACTGTTTAATAGGGTCGTTTTTCCGCAGCCGGATGCGCCACTCAGTATGTAAAGCCTGGGATTCATTCCTCGTTTCCCTTAGATGCGAACCGCACGAACTCAGCAAAGTCTTCAAGCATTTCTCGATATTGCAGATTTATGAATAACAAGTCGTCAGTAAATGTTTCGCGATCCACGCCATCCCTTTCGGTTTGCGAAATCCACGTGCGCAACTCTTCCGTCGACAAGAGCTTGTGGGCTTGCGCCGCGCCCGACAATTCCGCGTGACTAAGTAGGATGTGCATTTGCTCGGATGTATCTAAGTAGTTTGGCGGCGCAATGAAGAAATAAACGTCGCTCCTGAATACCGTGCGCTTAATTGTGACTCTATCTCCGTCTCCATTTTCATGGAGACGACGGTCGGAAATGCGATCGACCGTGAGCGGCTCCCCCAACCTGTCGGTTGCTCGAAACATCGCCCAGTCCGATGAGGTTAGGCCACCCAACGCTCCCTTGAGACTTCGCTCAGGGCGCTTCTTCGGATTCCAGTCTCCGAAGTTAATAATGTCGCCCAAGTCAGCTCGCAAATACTTGGTGTATTCCGCCTGCGGCAAGAACATTTCCTCAACCAGTTCACGCTCAGCCGTAATAGAAGTCGACGTATCCAAGAGTTCAACGTGTCCTCCAACAGACTTATCCCACAGGCCACGACCGTCCATGGCGGTCATGCTCCTTTGATGCAGCAGAATCTGACCGCGGCGATTAAAGACGAATCCCCAGATGGAATAGCGTGAGAACTCCGTTGTGTAGAAGGATGCACGAGGGAAAATACCGCGTGGAATTCCGTGTCGGTCGAATAGCTGTATGAGCACCTCCTTGGGCGACGACAGGTAGATACCTCCTTTGTCGGGCGACGTGTAAAAGTTGAGCAAGGCAAGGAGGTCCGCTCGGAGCGTGTGATTATCTTCGATAGGAAAATACGAGTCACAGTCCGGCAGGCGGTTAGTAGTAATCGAACACCAAAGTCGTCCGTCGGCCTCAATTACGTTGACGGGCAGTCGCAAATTTGCCTGCTTGACTTCGATGCGGCACAAGAACTCGTCAGCTTGCGGCTCGTCCTTTACGAGAGTCCGAATATCAGCGATCAGGCCATCTTGGGGGCCGGCGCCAATAATTCGATTGCGATGTAAGCTGAGCGCAGCAAAGGACATGGGGCGCGACGAGTGCTCAGGGGTTGTGCATAAAGCCTGACTAAAATTCTCATTGTCACTCTCGCATAGTATCAGGATGCGTAGGTCCTTGTTCAGAATTAGCAGATCCGCAAGAAAACGGGCGCCCTGCTCGAGGTGGGGTATTAAGGGATTGGTTCCCACAATAGTAATTGATGACTTAGCGTCTTTAAAGAAACCCTGGAATTCCATCAGTCATTCTCCATTGGTTTGCTCTCAAACGAACGATAGTCGGTGTACTCCACAGAGTTTCGCACAATATGGTCCAGTTCTTTTGACAACAAGTTGTAAAGACCTTGCCCCGCATCACGAAGCTTGAGCAAGTATGAACTCGCTCCGGGTTCATGTGACAAATATGATCCAAAGTAAATCGTGTCGTCGGACTTAAGAATAAAATGTCGCGGCAATAATCCGTCAGCATATGTGCGCACCTGAAATGCGTCGCCGGACAAAGCTGCGACCGAGTCTCCACTACGCAAAGACGTCTCGTAGAAGCGACGCAGTGCGTTCCGGCCAAGTTTCAAACGCTCACGGAGTTCCCCACCACCATCTTCAAGAGATCGAGGGTGATTTGCATCGCCCAGAACAATACAGATAATTGACAATGATCCCCTTGATAATCGAGGGATCAGCGTTTCGACAACTTGAGGATCGTTTAGGATTCCAGTGACAGTTGTTAAAGCAATGCCCGCAATTACTAATTGCTCTTGACACGCAAGAAGTGTCTGTCGGATGTCGTCATGGGCTGCCGGCCGATATCCCCAATACAGCGGAATCTCGGATTGTTCGGATTCGGGAAGACCCGAGTCGGGGAAGTTGGCGCCCAGTCGCAGAAATAGGGATGTGAGTTCGTCTGGCGATTCAAGCATCTTTCGGTTTACGATAAGTTCAACGGTTGGCAGCTCATTGCCGTTACAAAGACGTGCAACAAAACTGCCCTGTCGTTCTGGAGCTTCGATTAGTTCGAGGATGCGACATTCGCCAGGCGAGTTTTTGCGGCTACCGAATACTTTGAAGAGCCAAAAGTTGCCTTTTTTCTTGCAGTTCTCAAGCAAGTGATGCAGGGATGCAACATAACTGCCGGTCGGCCCAGCGACGTCGAATGCTTGATCGGTGATCCCTGAAGTGAGATGCAGCTTGTAGGCGGCAAAGAATGCGAAGAGCGGGCCGGGGTTGATGCGCCCTTTCAATTGTGCGGCGGTTGCACGCACAGTTTCGCCATCCGGCCATACGACCACTGTTTTGATTATGCGGAGGGCGTCACCGACCATCTCCGCTTCAAGCTTGACACTCGTTACCGGCACGTTTGGTTCTCTCACACGTCTTTTCGATACTACGCGCGTAATCGCGCGTCCATGCGCTACTGACCAAAGTTCTAACTCGCGGCCAAAACCGCGTGGCTTTGTCTAGCATTCCGTGAATGGACCAAGAACTTTGCCCCGGATGGAAGCCGCAACTTTCCCTAAGCAACTCAGGGGAGGCTGCACAATCCGCGTGGCATCCGGTCCAACAACCAATTGCATTCGAGCATCGTAACACAAAGGCACCAAGATGATACCACGAGATTCCGCCAAGGGAAAATCCAACGCTGAGCGTCCTTCTTGTTCGCGTGACGAAAGCATCTCCATACTAAAGGAGCATGAGTTAACAACGCATTCTGGATGCGCATGCAAGCTCGCCGCCAACTATTTACCAATTGTCTGTGGTAACGCTCTGCCAACGTACGCCGAAGACTGCGGCGTTATTCAGTTTGGCGAAAAGCTCCTCCTGTCGACAGTGGACTTTGGTCCATGCGTTGGTAAAGACTTAGTTGCTGCAGGCAAGATTGCGGCATTGAATTCTCTCTCAGACGTTTACGCATGTGGTGGCCAGCCGCTTGCCGCAGATGTAGTTCTTATTATCGATGAAGGTTGGACGCCCGAGCGCGCAGCTTTCGTTCAGCAAGGCATCAGGGCCGCGTGCCAAGAGGACGATGTCCGGATCACTGGTGGACACACCGTGATTGGATCCGAGACTATGGTCGGCCTCGCGGTAACTGGTATCGTGGACGTCGATAAATTTAAGGGAAAGCGGACCGGGCAAACGGGCGACACCTTAATGATTTCTAAGCCGCTCGGCGTCGGGTTAGTGGTGCGCGCGTTCGTGGCAGGTATTGTCGACGATGAAGCTCTGGCTGAGGCCATTGACGTAATGAAAACGTCGAACCGAAAAGCTTCATATGCAGCGAATGCGGCCGGCGTTACGGCAATGACCGACGTGACGGGCTTCGGGTTGCTGGGCCATCTCAGTGAGATGCTGATCAACACGGGTTTGGGCGCGATCATCAATTTGGCAAGTGTGCCAACGCTTCCAAGCATTGCCGGACTTCCAAAAACGTCATTGCGCTCAAAGTTCCTGGAGGAAAACTTGCGCTACGTTCGCGAGCAAATCTCGTTGATCGGCATCCGTGACTTCTATCGTTTGGCACCTCTCATCGATCCGCAAACGAGTGGCGGCTTGCTTGTCTCCGCCTCAACAAACGCCGCTGCGGAGTTGACTGCAACCGGTTACTTCACAGCGATTGGAAAGTTCGACGGTGAACAGCGGATTGAAGTTGTTGGTTAGCCAATGTTGACGAGAAAGGGCGGTCAAATGCACAACGAGACTATTTACCTTGACAATCACGCGACCACGCGTTGTGATCGCCGAGTACGAGCGGCGATGGAACCGTTCCTAAACGAAATCTTTGGGAATGCAGGCAGTTCGACGCACGTATTCGGTTGGGATGCTGCCGATGCAGCGGATTTGGCCCGCGATCAAGTCGCTCACTTTGCTGGCTCGCGGCCAAGTGAGATCGTGTTCACGTCTGGCGCGACGGAAAGCAATAACCTGGCATTGAAGGGGATCGCCGGCGCGGCAATAAGCAAGGGTAACATCATCACCCAACGGACCGAACATAAATCGATTCTCGAGTCCGCCGCAAGCCTCGGGAAGGATGGATGGGATGTCACGATTCTACCAGTCGACGAGTACGGCAAAATAGATCCCACGGACGTGGATCGCGCCATCCGGAGCGACACAGCTCTGGTATCGATCCAATCCGCCAACAACGAGGTCGGGACGATTCAGCCTATTAAGGACATCAGTGACATTTGTCGCAAAAAGGGTGTGCTTTTTCACTCGGACGCGGCGCAGGCTGCGGGAAAGATGCCGATCGACCTGATCAGGGGCTCGAATGACTTGATGAGCATATCCGGGCACAAGATCAATGCACCGAAAGGAATCGGTGCGCTCGTTGTTCGCCAGGCTATCAAACCAATTAAGATGCGGCGACTGATCGACGGCGGTGACCAGGAGTTCGGGCTGCGCGCCGGTACCCAGCCGGTTTTTCTCTATGTGGGACTCGGGGCCGCTTGTGAAATCATTCGTGTTGAGGCGGAAGCGGAGATCTCGCGGATCCAACGACAGCGGGACAAGCTTTATGGCGGAATTGTGACTGCATTTCCCAACGCCGTGCTCAACGGCCATCCCGTGGATCGATTGCCGGGCAACCTCAACCTGTCCTTCCCCGGAATCGTCATCGACCGTCTGATGGCCAACCTCGGTCACATAGCCGTAAGCTCCGTTTCGGCATGCAATTCTCAAAGCCGTCAACCGAGCCACGTGCTCTTGGCAATGGGTGTAGCTCCCGACGTTGCGAAATCAACGATCAGATTTGGCATCGATCGGTTTACTACAGACGAAGAAATCGACCGGACGATCGACGCATTTGCCCACGCCTTCAAAAGGCTGAAGGCCAAGTAATCGCGAGTATCAAAACGTCTTGACAGGAGAGAATGTCATGAAAACTGCTTATCCGATCCCAATGATTTCTTTAATTTCGGGGTTGAAATCCATTCAGCTCGCCCGTGCCGGTCGAATTCGCGACGTATCCACCGTGCGCGGAATTGTCATGATCGGTTCATCGTGTGCGGGGAAATCGGTAGTCGTTGACGCAGTACGTAATTCATGCAAATTGGCTGATGACGGTGTCGAAGTGCCGACCCGTTATATTACTCGACCGAAGCGACACGGCGACAATACTACCGAAAACCGCTACGTCTCGACCGCCGAGTTTGAGCAACTGGTTGCCACGGGCCACATTGGCATTAACTGGATTCGGAAGATGGAGGGCAACCGTGAAGAGCGTTACGGATTCGGCAAGACGACGCGCGGAATGCTCCCGATAATCTCTGGCAATAATGCTTTCTTCGACAACCCGAAAAGCGTGCAGCCAGCCGGGCTAGGAGACGAAGTTCTCATCATTGGTGTTTATGCTCCGGATTCCGTCCGCAAGCAGCGACTGCTATCGCGCTCGCCCGATTTGGTTCATCAACGCCCCGCAGAAGTTGCCTACCGCTTGGGCGACAGCTCAGAAAATATTATCAATCAAGCGGACTGTTTAATTCACAACTATGGAGCGCGCGAGGCTTTAGGGATCCGAGAAGTCGTCGAATTCATCGGTCGTCTCCTTGCGGCGATCCGTATGGCCGAATGAAAAGGCGGCCGAAACGGTTTACGAATACATGCCCAAGCTGAAATTATAAGGAAATTACGATGTCAAATGGTTTTGTTAAGCCAATCGGGGAGCCACGGGAACGATATCGCGGGCGGTTATTGCGAATAGTCGACCAAGACGTTCAGTTTGGCGATGGAACTGTTAAGACTTTCGAGCGGGCGGAACGAGCGCCCGGCGTTCGTGTCTTGGTCAGTTACCAGCAGCGAATACTGCTGACCAAGGAATTTAGATCCGAACAGGCTGAGTTTGACTTCAGATTGCCTGGTGGCAAAGTTTTCGATTCGGTGGCCGAGTTTGTGAGTTACGTGAAGCATACGGATGCAAACATCGTTGACGTGGCTCGGAGCGCCGCCAAAAAGGAGCTGTTCGAGGAAACGACGCTCGACGTAGATGAGAATCAATTCACCTTATTCCATCGTTCTGTGTGTGGAGCGACCGTTTTGTGGGACTTGTACTACTTCGTCGTCCACGTTGCTGGCGGTCAAGAGTTCTTCGAGAAGATTGCCACCCACGAGGGTGAGGTGCTGGAACCGATGTGGGTGTTGCCATTGGACGCAATGCAAATGTGCCTCAATGGGAACATCAAGGAAGACCGAAGCGTGTCGGTCTTGCTTAGGTTCTTGCTGACGGAATGCCCGTCAACGGCACGGCCATAGTCTGGAGCTCAACTAGATAGGTCCACACGAGCCGAGAAACGCTACGCGGCTTGTTCGAAGACGCGGTGCGGTTCGAAGTAATGGTGGTTATTGGTTTTCAAAAAATCATTAACGTCGCCGAGCAGCTGCGACATTTCCGGGCAACAGTGGTTTTGGGTCATGTTCTCACGGAGATGCCACCAGACAGTTTCAATCGGATTGGTTCGGCGACGTTTCCTCGGTATTGGCCCGCTGACCGCCCGGGATATCGAGGCCCGGCGGCCACACGACAAAGCCCAACGGTTCGATCTGCCGCCCTGCGGTCAACACCGGGCCGGATATCGAGCAAACACGACCCCGTGGCCGAGCGCCGCCCCTGAACTTGATCCGCTGGCGGTGTCCCGCATCCTCTCCCGACGTGCACAGGCGGGAGATCAGCGCTCGCTCCGCGATCTCCCGGCCCTCTTGGCAGATGAACCCGACTGGTCAAGTTGTTCGGAGATGATGGGCATCTTGCCCATCAGCAATCGAACGACTCCTGGCCGAACAAATCGCGACTGCGTGGCTCAGGCTATCGGCGCTCACTCTAAACGAGACAGTCGAGGCAAAATCCTGGGACAAGCCAGCAGGCGATTTCTTGCTGAAGCGGCACGATCAGGCCATGCGGCAGTTCTATGAATCGATAACTCAGCTTCATTGCTACCGGGAAAGAATGAATCGCTTAAGCTCAAGAGTCGTGTGATTCGCCGTGACGGTCAGCAATTGACTTAGCTAGGACGTTCTTAGCGGTGTTTTCTGGGAGATCGCCTGCTGATTCCTTGCGGACTGCCACTCGCTCTCAGGAATCTCAAACCACACTCCGTGTGAGCGTCGTCGGCATGCAGAGTGAAAGCCAAACAGCCCTTGCCCGAGGATGATCTTGTAGAAGTGGTTGCCGTCAGGCTTCTTCGTGTTCAGGTAGATCAAACGGTCATGGTCTACAAAGTGCCCGTCGTCTGGGAATGTGACGGTTAGGTGATGAGACGCGAACTTTGTTGACGTGGCTTTCGCTACAGCATCCTGCTCAGACCAACGTGTGAAATTCCCGCGACGTTCGTTTTCGCGAACACGTCCAGCTTTGACGATAACCTCCACATCGTCCGTAACCTTTAGCAACTGGAGGAAGTCTTCGAGTGCGGCAACCTGTTGCAGACCGTGAACGATATGAGGGTCAATAATGACTGCACCATCGATGAAATGTTTCAAGAGGTTGCCTAGTAGTTGCGGTGAAAAAAGATTGTGACGCTTTCCCGGCTCAAGCATGAACTCGTTGAACTCCCGCAAAACGGGAAGTGTCAGCGGTTTTGTCGAGGGAGCATTGTCAAGGGTCTCATGCGCCTCTCGCTCTCGGCCGAGGCGGTTTCTGCATACGTTATCTACATCTGCACCGAGCGGGCATTCCCATGGCCACTTCCAGACCACGCTTAGAGTTCCATCGCTGTTTTGGATGGTCAGTGTGGCAAATTCTCTGTCACCGTGGTCACAAGACTGTACCTTTACGCCAAGCGCCTTCAATTCCGAAACACGATGATAGGCCAGAGTTTCGGAAGCCTCGGAACCTGCCGATGGCACCTTTCCAAGAACCAGCGACAACTTGTCTGCCCCGCAAGGACGACTTGCGAGCTGCTTTAAGACGTCGAACCAGTCGCGGTTAAAGCCTCGGATTGAGCCGGGAAGGATTTCGTCTACAAGCAGTGATACAGATCCCGTCGCTGACATTAGCGAATCGACCATCTCGCGGCCGGGCGATGCACTGGCATCTCTCCATGGATTTGGATGTCCAGAATCTAATGCGTCGACCAGACTCCCCAAATACTTGAGTGGGGCACCGCGCGACAGTTCGTCATGCGCGAACTGGTTCTGGTAATCACAGAGGCATCCATAGCAGCCAGTGCTGTCGGGATCGCAATCGCATCCGGAGAGGAAGGATTGTGCCCTGCGAATCACTTTTGGAAGCGAACGGAGAATCTGGCGGCAGTGACCTGCACCGCCCGGTACAGCATCGTAGATCACAATCGCATGACGATCTGCCTCATTCTCAAGTGGAACAGTGGTCGCTTCCAAATCGGAACGTTCGATGTTCAATTCACGGCATGCAGCATTGGCCAGCGCATACGCCAGACTCAGCCAGAATCCGGTATCGACTCGGGAGTGCCCGGTTCCATGGAATTCGAGCCAAACTATGTCCGTTTCATAACGATGGCCCAAAGCAACAGCTTGGCCCTGAGTGTTTCCGCCAAGTCCAATCGGACCATTGCATGACTGACCACGGTCATGATACGGAGGGCGATGTTTGCGCGGCGTGTCTTTGCGGTCAAAGTGGACTCGACCACATTTTCCGCACAGTGCGAATCCCTTACGTCTTGGGATGCCATGGCGGTCCGTTGTAAAGTCACCAAGATTAAGCACGAGGAGGCTTCGTCCACGTAGGTAATTGCCCGCGACACGCGTCGGATTTTCCTTAGTGGGAAATGATTCCCCGCTTTCGGCTGAATAAGTGTCCGATTGCCCTGAGTTCCCCCAGTCGCGGATGAAGAAGGCCCGAGTCGCATGAATCCTCGCTGGCCGCTGGCCACGCGGTTCTTTTCCCTTTTCTTTCACATCGGTAACAAATCCCCATCGAGGAGCGACCCATTGAATTGGTCGATCATTGCCTAATATCAGAGCTTGTCCACACGTTGTACATTCCGGCTTAACTTCATCTGGTTTCTCGGTTCCCTGTGGCCATACTTCAAGGGCATTGCAGTGACTGCACCAGCGAAACCAGTTTGTAGGGTCGAATTCGAGGGCCGGGAACTTGCGAAGCCCAACGGAACGGTAGATCCTTTTTCCTGCAACCACTTCCGCACCGGGAGCATATTCGCCAAGACCAATTTTGCCATCGCGTTCAAACTTCAGCCGCGACGAGTCTCTCGCTGAACGGTTGGGATTGAATTCCTCTCTTAGTACATGCAGCTTTACGACATTCACTGGAAAGGCGAAGCTGGGCAGCGTCCCACGGCTCATAAGGAAGGTAATCAGAAACTCATCCTGCTGTTGCCGAAGGAGTTTGCGGAACGACTTCGCCAAAGTCAGCTCCGAATCTCGCTCATCCTTCAACTTGCTTTCCAGCTCTTGGTTCCCCTCGCGGCGAGCTCCCTCTGCCTCCTCGGCAAGTTGTTTGGCCACATTCTCATGCCTTTCTTCTCCAGACCGAAAGCTATTGATGAGATGAACTGCGTCGTCGCATGCCTTCGCCAGTGGGTTCTCACTCTGTGCATTTGGATCGGCGATCAGGTCAAGGACATTCTCAACGTCTGCGGACTGAAGCTCTGTGAACGCACTTGAAAGTCGCAATACACAAGTTTCACGATTCCTCGTGTCGTTCAGCCAGTTTCGCAAGTAATCGGCAGGAGTACAGTTGGTCCCGTCAAGTCGATCTTCAAAAAACGCACCCACGTTACCCGACATGCGGAAACGCGATCTCTCCCCGCCGACGATCTGTTGATCGAGCCATCGCCAGTATTCCGCCAGTATTTCTGCATAGCAGTGTCGCTGCAGGATCTTCTTGTTAGTGAGGTCAATACGGGGAGGAACGACATCGCCAGCAATGATGTCTTTGGGGCGGTAGAAGTACATCTGGTCATGAGGTCGTCTCTGGCAAAATGTCAGTACAAACGCGACGGCGTCAGCACGACGGCCAGCCCGCCCCGCACGTTGCAGGTAATTCACTGTGCTTGGTGGAACGTTGCGCAGGACCACAGCTTGCAGCGAACCGATGTCGATTCCCAATTCGAATGTTGTAGAACAGGACAGAACGTTAACCTGACCACATTGAAACGCCTCTTGCGTCTGCTGCCCCAATTCCGAAGCTAGTTGAGCAGTGTGCTCTTCACACCGAAGCTCGACGCGCGTACCCCGCACAAACCGAGCTGTGAACATGTTGTTGGCAAAATCGCTCTCTGGGAAGTCCTCCGGGCCGACTGATTCAAGGTTACCTTGGCAGTGTGGCTCGACACATACGCCGTCTAGGAGCGTCGTTGAAAATGTTCCACACGCGCTACACCTCCACAACCGTGAAGGACGACAAACTCGCAACCCATCATGTCGAACTGCAATGACAGGCAACCCGGCCTGCTGCGACGATTCAAGCAGTTCGCCAAAATCGTGAACGAGTCCTTCAAACAGGAAGTTCAGGAATTGGCGTATGGTGGCATCGCTGACATCCGTTTCCCCTCGCTTTTTTCCCCAACGACGAAGCAAATCGACGTACATCGTGTCCTGTCCTGCCGCATTCCACATTCCATGTAAAATGTCGTCGCTTCCACTTGGCTTTTCCTTGACCAAGTAATGCTGCTTTGAAGCAAATCCCGGGCGGTCGACTCCTGACGGCACCGTGATCAGATACTGACGTCTCATCAGCCGGACGACGCGATCCACCAAATCTCGCAAGTCGTCAATGGTCAGCTGGGGACCTGGCCACGGAAAGTCGAGAATCAGCGGTTCATCATGACGTTCTTCGAAGAGGCTACTAATGGCATCGGGCCACTCGGCTTGGAGCAATCCGAGAGCCTCGAGAACCAATGGCTGCGTTCCAACAATTTCGCGGAGCACGTAGTTCAGAATGGCATTCTTTTTGTCACTCACGCTGGACAAATACGACCCTTGGAACGGACTATCGTTAAGCTCGGCGAGGTCCCGGTCCTGTAAAAATGGTACTTGAAGTCCACGTTGTTCAATCTGCTTGATGACTTCATTTGCCCAGTCGTTCAGGGCTAATGGACGATCATGCTGCCTAATCGCATCAAAGGACACCTCGCGGATCAAATATTCTCGTGAGTGATCCTGCAGGTACGAAGCCATGAAGGCAGCGTTCTGACGACTATCGCTGAAGACCAGCAGCTTTCTTCCGCCGCCAGTAAGTGGATCTGAAATCACGCCAAATCTGTGCGCAAAATCAGATTGCAGTTCGTCCCGTTGAAATGGCGTCAATGCCGGAAGTTGAGAATATAGCGACTCCGTAAGCACACTAACCGGAGCATCTTGCCCGGTCTGAAATCGGCCCGTGACTCGACCATGACGGTGGTCATTCCCGCAATGTGGACACGACTGGATATCCGTGTGATCCGAACTGCCGGGCACACGAAAAAGGGTGCGCCAGACGGGGCTTCCAGGCGAAGTACTTCCTTCAAGTAGACCGTCTCGCAGATCAACTCGAACGGCATCGAGTGGTGAACCAACAGTCGAATCTGGAGCAAAAGCAAGCAACTGAACTGGACGGTTCCAAATCGGTGGCTGGTCGAGGCCTTGCGATCGGGGGTTCAAATCAACGGAAAGGAACGGGTAACGACAGTTCCGACAGTGTGAAATCTCAAACGCAATCCGATCTGTAGGTTTCAATCGCCTGACAGCAACACGTTTTACGCCAAGCTTTGTTGCATCCCAAGTAGGCTGTGGATTGGCAACCTCCTCGTCACTGGCCAAGTCAACAAAGAATCCCTCAAGTGCGCTTGCAAACAGGTGGTAGCGGCACGGCAAAAGTGCCTGCTCTCCGGGGCACCGTCTCGCTGCGTTGCACGATGACACAAGCCGTTCAAGATGTGATGAATACTCTTCAGTCTGGTCTTGGGACCATTCAGTCGACAGCCGTTCGAACTGCTGTGGAGCTTCTTTCACTCGGCCCCATAGCCAGTGAAAACGTGGATGTCCACGAAACAGGTGATAAAGGAACGCCCGTCGATCTACTTTGGCTTGCTCTTTGGCCTCATTCCAGAGTTGTGACGGAGCAACTCCCTTAAACGCCGACCAAAACTCGTCATCCGCCGTTCGGTCGAGATCTGAGAGTACATCTGGTAGGATCGAAGCCCACGCGTTGTCACTCGCATGCTCTGCATCGCAGCTATCAAACTCCCAGCGATCGGAATCTGACGCCGGATCGAGTCGCTCGCCAAAAATCACTCCGGATTGCTCAAATTTCACTCCGAACAAGGCCCCCGCGAATTCGGCGGTCTTTGATCGCCGTTCGTCAATCGACATGTTCGCACCAGCAAGCGTTGCACTAGTCGCAATACATACTGGATCATTAGCTGCGACCTTTCGCTTCTGTTTTCCACGACGCACCGCAGCGCGAACTCGCTGCATGAGTCGTGCCAGCTCAATTCCTTGTGCCCCGCGGTAACTGTGGGCCTCGTCCAAGATTAGAAAGCGCCAAGCAAAATCATCGACATCGTCAAAGAAAGGAGATTCTTGCGGCCGAAGCAACGCCTGCTCAAGCATGGCGAAGTTTGTAATGAGCAGATCCGGAGGATTGGCGATAATTTCATCGCGGCCCAAGAGCTGATTGACCGGTGCGTTCGGCTCCTTGTCTTGTCCGTTCTTACGGGTGTTCGCCGTTTCGCTCGTGTACCGCGCAAATGTGATTGGGACAAGCTGGTCTCCTCGGCTTGGCCAATACCCGACCAGTTGTGTGAGCCGTCGAATCTGGTCGTTGACCAGTGCGTTCATTGGGTAGACGAGCAGAACACGTATTCCGCGCCCGACAAAATCCCCACCGGAAGTTCGCGTCGGATGCCTAAGTATCCAGTCAATTGCTGGGATGATAAAACACTCCGTCTTACCACTGCCGGTGCCGCTTGCGACAACTGTGTGGCGGTCGAGGTCGAAGCGAGTGGAATCGCGGCACAACCGCTCAATCGCTTGCTCCTGATGACGATAGAGGGTGCGATCACCGGGAAAACGTTCACGCCGACTCGGCGCCACCGACGGGGCTGTCGTCGAAGGCCTGCGACCAGTACGTAGCCCGAACCCGGTAGACGTGGTTGCCGACGGTGAGGCCGTTTGAGTCTGAGGCGTTGCAAAGAGCTTTGCGAATTCAGGAACAAGGAAACCTTCATCAACAAGTCCACGAAGCGTTCGGTCACTCGGCAAATAAGGTGCCGTCGCTTCCAGAAACGGGCCGGCAAGAAGCTGACCCGGCTCGGAGAGAAGCGATCCGAATCTGTCTGAAAGCTGTGTGATTCCCTCGTTCAGACCGAAAGTTGTCGTCAGATACGAGATGTATTGATTGCGAAGCTGATTGGCGACGTCGATTGGATTCATTCCTTACTTCCTTCAATTCGGTTGCCGTCGTCGATGTTTGGGAAGGTGAGATTTCCCCGTCCCGAAATCTATTTCCACCTGAACTGCCTCCCATTTTGGCTTCTTCTGCAAGTCGCATTTGACCCGCAATCCGCACATCACGTCGGCAAGAGTCGAGAACCGTGAGCTCCCCGGACCCGCTCCCTGGGAGTACATTCGCTGTAGACGCGCACGCGCACGCGTATCCACGGCACGCCACTTGAAGCTTGTAAACCAATGACGCTCCGCATCACCATGCGCCACATAGTCGCCCAGTGTCGCGTCGAGCGATAGCGAGCTTCGATGATGCAGGAGGACGATGCCAATGCCGGCGTTGTATCCCACGATGATGCCAGGCACTCCGCTTGCGCGATCTCCTGTCGGCTTCATTGGCAGGGCTGGCGATTTAGACGCGGCTTCGTGTGATGGAGCAAGTTCCTGTAACACGGCAAGTTCGTCTTCGGTGTGATCACATCGAAATCGGGCAGCCGCACCAAGGCCACCGCGATACAGCGACCAGTAAACAAGTTCTGCGAGAGCAATTGTTCGCCGCATCAAAGTTGGCCACAGGGTGTTAGCGAGTGCCAATGCACGCAGGAATTCACGCTGAACCGGGGAGTTGTCATCGGACTGCTCGAGAACGTGTAGGTCACCTTCCCAAGCCGAGATTCGGTCGATCCACGCGAGTTGCCACGCAATCACGGCGGGCGATGAGAGACCGGCCCGAGTTTCCACCTGAATCATGCGGCCGAAGAGTTCCTTGGTTTCCGCCTCTGCTGGCCTGAAAAGTTCGGCATGGAGAGCCCCGCTGACAGAGTCGGAAACAAGTGTGCCTTTGTATTGCTCGAGGAACGCGAATGCAGCCTTAATCTCTGGGTCGAGGTATTCATTGGGCGCCCAACTGACGAGGGCGTCGCGGATACATGGATTCGCGAGTTCCCTCGCAGGGATCGGCTCCACTATCAGTGGCTGCGTATTCGTGTAGCAGCACGTTGGCGGTGAGAAATTCAGAGTCTCGATAACCCAACGATTCTCGTCAACGCACCAATAGAGCGAGTATCCAGCCGGTGCAGACGAATGGCGACCTCGTCCATGGCTATTCCCCTGACTACCATGCGAATGGTCGTCAAAGAACTGGTCATCGCATGTTGCCTGGCAGTCAAGGGCCTTGTCCTGTAGCCCCAGCACTTCGCAAAGTTCCGTAGACGATTCAAATGAATCGGGGAGAGGCGGAAATGCAAAACTGTGTCGATGTCCTCGGTCTGTACTGTCAATCGTTGAGGTACGTCGACCAAGCGGCAGAAATGCGGAAATGGATGGCAGTGCATTCGTCTTGTGAAATTGCAATACTCGACTGGCAGCATCCGTTTGCATTTCGTTAAAGTTCGGTGGCAGAGACTCGCCGGACTTTCTTAGTTGCTCTTCGAGAAGTCGGCGTCCAGTGCCAAGTAACCACAAGTCGCGAATGTACGTCAGGGGGTACGAGGAGGTGTCAGGGGGCAAATCACCGGTCGCAATCCAACGAAACGGATAGAACCTGCCCACCGGGATTCCAAGTGTGAGCAGCGAATTGAAAAGATCAGGAGCTTCATTCTGCGACAGGGCAAGAACGGGATTGTCTCTGCAGATGCGACGGACGAGTCCAAGCACGGCTCGATAAACCGCTTGTGCCCAATGGCGGTCTCGATCATTTGTTAATTGCTCGTTGAGTGCCCGCTCCAATTCGCCCAAGAGGCGAATCGCGCCCTGCAGGTCGAGATTGTGGAGCGGAGCTATACCCGCCAGCAATAGGGCAATGGCGTCACCATCAGTGGCATTGCGAGTCAGTCGCAGCAAACTGATGTGATGAAGGAACTCCGACCACGAAGTTGTTCTCCCGTCGAAGGGCCTGATTTCACCCATCGAACGATTGAGCAACAATGAAACTGGCTCCAACGCCTCAGAACGGCGCGCCGCCAAATGCAGAATTTTTTGAAAGAATCCACCAGCAGTACGAGCGAGTGAGATAGCCGTCCACTTTTCTCCGGGCAGATCATCGCATGCAGCCGCCCATTCACCAGACTGCAGTTCTATTTCGGAGAGAGGGTACACTTTCGGGGACGATAGTACATCGCAGGGGTCCCACGCGATTACGACCATGCCAGTTTGTTTCGTAGCGGCCCGCCAAGTGACGATCACCGATGCCGTGTCCGCGTCACCTTCGAACGAGTCGATCAGCGGACGCTCACTCTGCAAAACGGCCGGATACCGCTGACCTTCATGCTCCAGCTCGACCGTTTCTCCGTATGAGAGCAAACTTAGGACGCAAGTGTTTCCGGTAGGACTTGCTTGAAGTCGGCCTGTGTAGGTCTCTCCGTTAATCAAAAATTCTGATCCAACCGGAGTCTGAATTTCAAGTTGAGCGTCGCGCTCTGCGACCGTCTTAGCACTGATGAACAACGGCTCACGTGTCCATCCCGAGTACTCATCGCCAGCGTGAGTAATCCGCCAGCGGATCGCTTCCAAGGGCCAGCGGAATGTCAACGGCGGAATGTCATCCGTTGACCAACTCCACCGCGCTATAAGCATTGGCTCGACAGTTGTGGACTGGATGATCCAATGTTGTCCTGCTTTGGTCAGTCCGATTTCTACATCGTCGCAGATGTGCCCTGCATCGTCGGCAGCAGAAATCGTGACGGTAGCCCTGAGTTTTCTAGAGTCAGAATCTGGCCCCTGAATCTGTAACTCGGGGACGATCGCGAACCGCAGTAGAGTTCGACCAACCCCTCGTGACTCACGAAGCTGGTAAATGCCGGCGTGCGTAACGGGTAGCCGAACCGCAATTTCAGGCTTCAGATCGACTCGCCCGATGACCGCAACGGAATCGGTCGATTCTCTGAGAAGCTGCAGGGAGATCGACATCTCCCGCCGAAGGATCACCATCGGAGCAACCGCATAAACGTCGAGCTGGATTCCGTCGGGTGTTACTGCCTTAGCGACGGAAGCATCGGCGAACTCAACTCTGGGACCGGGACGCCGTGCAAGTGGAACTCGGAAGCAGTTGTCGCCAACGAACCATTCCAAATGCGTCTTCGAGGTTGTTCGAGACGGGACTTCGACTTCCCATGCTGTCCAGTCTTGATTGCCTTTGAACCAGCTCCATTTCAACTGGACCTGACCGATGAAGGGAACGGAGCACTTTGTGGGAGTACCTTCGAAGACCACGTACCAGCGTCCAGTGCCGAGGCCGCTGACGTCAATCGACTGTCCATCTTCGAGATTTCCGTTTTGGGCGTGGAACCAGTATCCCGGCCAATCCGACGGATAAGGAGAGAACGCTCGACCAAATCCGCCATTCGGATTGGTTGGCTCAATCAAGATTTGGTGCGGCAGCGGCCCGCTGAACTCGGCGGTCAGTCCCAGATGCAATCGCGACCATGTTAGCTCAATGGGACGTCGGTCCGATGTTACTCGCCAGTTCGTCGACGCATCGCTAGGAAACGTCAGCCGTATCTCCCCGGTCTCAGGATCGTACCGCAACTGAGGAAGCGCCGTCCGTACAACTCTCGGTGTTTCCGATTCTGATGGCAGTGCGGCACGTACCTCGTCCGGATCCAAGGCAAGCGGCAGCTGCTGAAGCTCGTCGTTACAATCGCCGAGCGTCTTCCAAGCCAGTACCACCCGAGCCAAACAACCCCATAACTGGGCTGCACCCTGTAGGTTGCTGGACAGAAGACGTTCGACGTTGCGGTGAAGAAAATGGTTTGTCACCAATTCTGAGCGAATGTCAGCAGGCAACGAGACCGCTTGAGAACCGAACTGGTCGCAGGCAGCTGCAATTACCGACAAAACGCCTGGAAGCGACGAACATGGCATACCCGCATGAAAGACGATTGGGCCGACATACTTCTGACCCTCGCTGGGGACGCTATAGCCGAATACCTCAAGCGCGGCGAGAAACCAGCGACCAAGCAGTGACTGGTATTGCCCCCCTGACAGTGCGTCATCCCAGAACTTTTCTGGATCGGCAAATGCAGCTTCTCGAATCCGGCCAAATAAAAACGGCCAATACTCCGATTGACAATCTGCCGCGTAGTCATTGCGGGCGACGTAGAGCATGCCAACAAGCACCTGTGCCAGCAGCGTTTTGTCGGCGACGTTTGGTTCGCGGTTCCGCTTGATGATCTGGTACAGTTGGCGTAGGCACTGGTCAATGCACTTTTGCTCGGCAAAGAAGTCGGCCAGCCCGGCGATGTCAAATTCGTTCTGTTCAAGGGCCACAACTAGGGCAGCATCATCTGCTGACGTTACATTCTGCGACATATGGTCGTGGCGCTTTTCAGACAAGGTCAAACCATTTTAGTTGTGTGCGAAGCTCGTTAAGCATTGGCTGTGCCGAATCCCGAAATGCAAAGCTCAGATTCTACCCCACACGGTTACGAAAACCACGTTGTGCCCTGCTTTCAAGCCATTTTGCGGCCCTGCCACGATGAGTTTTCCGATTAGGAAAGCTGATCCAACTTTGATTTGCAATTTAGGGCAAGATCCGGCCACAGTTGTATTTGTAGTCTGACAAGCGAGGATGTTGTCCGGCGTTTTAGAGTATGAGTTGCAGTATGGGGTCCCCGCTCGAAGAAGTAGCTCGGCCTGGAGTGGGGAATCAGAAGTGCGAATAGGTCACGGTATCAGGAAAGGGAATCAACCTAATATTTAATGCATGCAATGGGTAGGAATTCGCGAGTTGGTCCTGAAGTACGAAAATCTGTTTAGCGCGCAGAGCGTGAGAGTTCATGTCCAACACCTTTAGTATCAGATGAGCACCAAATGAACTTAGTTTTGCCTTCGATGTTGGTAGATGCCGCTGGGCCGTGAAACGAGATCCTGTGCCTGCTCTATTCTCGCCGCCAGACCCAATCCTTGGTCGTCATGTCATAGCCCAAACCCTCGAGGACCTCGGTCAGTTCGTAATGGAATTGATACGGGCCGTGTTTGTTCATCACGTCCAAGTCGTGTTTCGCCTTTTGGTAGAGCTCATCGGTGTTCCTGATTTCGGATCCGATCAAAATCGCTCGAGTCTCAGACGTCAGATCAAGCGATTCGATCGGCGTGTTTATTGGAGGGTCCTCGCCGTCGATGCGAGGTGGCGTCATAACCGATGGATCAGCGAAGTCCGCGTACCAATGCGACCAGTCCATCCATCTTTTGAAACCTTCCGAGTCAGTTGGTCGAATGATCCCGTCAGCAATGTCCTTTTCGACGGCCGCCAAATACCGGCGAATTCTCGCCGCGGTTTCAAAGTCTCGCGCACGCATTAATAGATCGTCGCGCCATGCAGTTTCTCGCGCTTCGCGCTTGTTGGCGACTTGTCGTCGAGCTTCCGCCAATGCACGTTGGCGTTCACGGCATTCCTTGTCATGCCGTTTGGCCCTAAGTTCCTCAAGCCAAATGGGGACAGTGCTGAGGAAGTTTCCAAGTTTCTGCTCCAATCGCTGCGACTTGCCGTCGGTCCACCGGCGCCTCATGCCATCGCGGCACCAACCCTTGATCTCAAGCATGAGATTATCTGTGGCGAAATAAACCCATTCCGTGAAGTACCGATCCTTCTTGGGCTTTTCTTCTCGTCGGTAACTTTCTGTGATCGCAAGTTGAACGAAATCATCTCCGTTGCCCAGCGCGCCATCATCGGAACGAACTATTCCGCCAAACTCCTCCCAGCTTTTGTAGACTGTGTCAAGAGTTCTTAACGCCCGTGAAATTGAGTTCTTAGAAACTGCGAACGAAGGTGAAATTGAATCATCGCATTCAAGGATTCCGCGATAGTCGGCCTTCGTGGCGTTTATTTCCTTCTTGATCCGCTTCACAACCGCGTGGGGTTCGATGAGTTCGTCCGGAACGACGACCGTCGGGACCTCTACAAGTGGTTCCGAATCGAGGTCCGGTTCGAACCCTACACGAAATGCTCGAATTTCAATTTTGTCCCTTTCTTCGAGTTCGGGAAGCGCTGGTCGATCGGCGGATTTTCCGGCAACAAGTCGTGCCCAATAGCCGACCGGGGGCTTTGGTATCTCAAAACTCCTGCAGATTTTCGCCAAGCCAACGGCCGATAGTCCATACTTTTTGGCGACCGCTGTCATCGGCTCCGTCCATATTTGGTCGTACAACTCCTGCCGGGTCAGAACGGCACCAGTGGATTGATGACTCATAGCGCGTTGATTTTGAATGGATTGGAATGGCGTGACGAACCGGTAATATCATCGGCGTGCTTTTGTGCGGATTGAATTTGGATGTCTCCCAATGGTGCTATCAAATGACGGGCCAAAATCAAGGTCATTTGAGACATTTCCGAGTCTTTGCAAACTGGAATCAAGCGATCAACCTAAGAGGATTCCTGGGCTGGACGAGGTCCTATTCGCGTAGACTGTCGTTCCCCTCATCTCGTTTCTTTGATTGGAATTGTCTTGCCGTTTGTCTCCACATGAATTCAAGTTCCCTCAGCGGCATCGTGAACACTCGAAGGACTCGTTCGACGGATGCCTTGAAAATGGACTGGTATCGTCTGGAGTCTTCCGTATTTTGATCGTCAACGTCGGCCACCAACGAACCTGATTGCGCCTTTTCATAGAAGACATCCGGACTACGCTTGGTGCTGGGCCCGATAAACGTGTCGTGAAGCGGATGACGCGACAATCGTTTTCCGAGCCTTACATGGTCAACAGATGACACTGGCAATACCTTTGCCGTGCTCAGGTCAAGAAAAAACTCGGTCTCAAGGCACTTCTTGATCGCCGTCTCTATTTCGGGTGAAACTAGAAAACCCGGCATTCGTTCAATTTTGGCCTCGGAGGCCTTATTCACTACGGCAAACGACTCGCGCTCCCACACCATTTCAGGTTGGTTCGGCCTTTGTCCGTCTTCTGGGAAGACGACGTGTTCGACTTCAAGATGGTATTGATAATTTGGCTTGACGATCCCATCGATCTGGGACGAATTGATTCGTGACGTCGGGAATTCAAAATCGTAGATTTCGACCGGATACCCTGACCAAGTTGCCCCGCATTTCCTTTCCGCGCTCCCCCCATTCTGCATGGCGGCAAGCTGACGCTCGTCTAGGATAACCGCGTCAAAGCCTGTGATTGGATCCACGGATTGATTCGTACCTTGACGCCGCGAATTCGGGCCAGCTTTTTGCGTTGTCCCACGACATCGGAGAATCGTCGGCTGACGGCCGTCGCGGAGGTCAGCTTCGGACATCCATACAAGTACCAGCACTTGGGCCGTATTGTCGTAAAGTTTTCCGCCCTCATTTTCATCTAGTGCCTGCAGGTAGATTCCGCGAGTCCTTAGGCGTTCCCAATGAGAAGGCGTAACCACCGTTCCATCATCTTTGCGGACTGCCAGCACAACTGTATTTAGTTCGAGACCCGTTGACTGGGCACTACGACATCCTTTTAGCTGCCACTCCACGAATCTTGGGCGATTCGCTTCGGTTGCAGGCAAACATGCTGCGAGCTGGAAAGCTCGTAAGAGATGCCCGTTTACATCACTGGATAGACCGGTGCCGGCTCCGTCCAAATCATTCGGGGAAAAATCCGTCTCGATCCGAAACGATATCTCGGCATTTCGCGAACCGCCAGGCCCGAGTGCCCTCCGCGTCCAATTGTGAGAGCCGATGTAAACGACCGCTTTTCGCTCCTGCTCCATCGCCAAAAATACAAGTTTGGAATGGAGTAGGGTCAATCCCTTAAGTTCATCTTCCTCTTTACTCAAGGGATCCATGAAGTATTTCAGGCGCACACCGCAATCGCCCAACTGTTCCTGTAAGCGAAGGAGTGGCTCAAAGCCGAACACGCAAGTCAGGGAGCTTACACCGAAAGAACGCGAATCCTTTAATGCATTAACGAGTAGTTCACGGCCAATGGATCTTATACCGCTCCCAGAAACGTATGCGACAAGAAAACGACAAACCGTCGCACGAGCGAGATCACCCTGCAACTGGAGACGAAATTCCTGGGATACCAGTTCCTTGCTGAGAAGTGTCATCGAGCTCCACACTTATGCTGTTATCTCGTAACGCTTACGCAAGTTTTCAGCGTGGTTTTTGAGATTGGGATTCCCTAACCATTGCGTCCAAAGTTCGGAGTAGGTCATGGAAATGAACTTCACGTCGCTTCGCCTGACGATATCTGTCGCCTTTTGTACATCGTCCGCGTGGAACTTGTATTCGGAAAAATCGACAGCATTTAGGGGCGCCCAATACAGATAGACCAAATGGACATGTCGCGAATCCCTAAATGTGTTGAACAAGCTAAGTGCGTGTTTGATGACTTGGGCTACATCGAAATATGACCGTTTCCATGTTCTGGCGGCTTCGAGAAGATTCCACCAGGCATCGTCACAATTAATGAAGCTCTTCCGAATGTAGCTTTGCTGAATTTCTGGGAGAGTCTTGCAAAGGGGCTCTGTAAACTTTGATTCGATACCAATTACGTTTTCTGTTGACTCAAGAAGCACATCGAGATTCGGCGGGCTGCTATTGAACCACGTTTCCGGTTTCCATTCCAAATCCGGGGGACCGAATCCGATTCGGTTCAATATCATCAGTTTGGCCGGGTCAGTTTTCCAAAATCCGAAAGTATTTGCGGCAAGGGCGGACGAGGAGTGAACCGCCAGGATTTTTCTGTTTAGTTCGTTACCATTTCCCTTTTCGAAGTCGGTTCGAATGAGCTCGGGGTCGACACCCGGCAACAAGTTATCCTCTAAATTGGCAACATAGCCTTTGTCGTCGTGTGAGTTCCTTGTCAATTCACGAAAACGAGCCCATAGGGCTTGGTATATGCGTTGTAAATTGGAAATCTTGGCCATAAACGATTGCTTGATCCGCTAAAACGAAGTTATGAGTTCTGTCTCCCGGGCCTACCCTTATCGTTTCATAAACGGACAGTGTCTATACGCGATGTGGGTCCTCGATAAATCGCTGAAGAATCTTTCCTGACGGATAGCTCGACATCGATGCGATGCCGTTGGCCAATTCGACTGGAAACAGCGCCCCCTCGAACTTGTGGCTTATTAGGCTAGGTAGCGTCGCGACAATTCGAGGCAACCCAATCAAGTCGACGTCCGAGGGGAACGCTCCTGCGGGGTTGTAACGGCCTGTGGGGACGTTGAGCACCATATACGTGCCGGGGTCAAATTTCAAAAATACCTTTTCGCCCCAGTTGGTTCGCATACCGTACGGGTTAGACAAATCCGGTGAGCGGTAAACCTCGCGTCGCACGTAGTCATGTGAAAGCACCGCGTACCAGGCCTGTTGTCCACGTTCCTGTGGTTGCGCGAACTTTACAATCGACGCCAGGTGGTCGAAGAACGCGCCACTTTTCTCCTGCCCAACGATGTGGACTGGCCGCTTCTCTTGCTTCGCATGGTGCAGGAAATCGCGGATTTTCGGCACTAGTTTGGAGTACTGTGCTCGCAGGGACAGTGGACCGTCCTTGATGAACAACGTGTCGCTCAGCACGTGCTTATCAGAATGCTGCCAGAGTACGCGAACTGCCGTGAATAGCATCAGGCACTCCATCACCAACATGTAGGCGGCCGCCACGGAGTCGGGGGCGCTTTCCTCATCCATGTCGAGATGGAAGCCAAGCATGTCGGTAAGGAATACGCTCTTGCTGCAGTGCGGGCATTTGCCTTCGTCAGCGTCAAAAGCAAGGCCAGGGTGATCCTCGTTGCAGTGCGGACACCCAAATGACAGCGACTTTGACCTGGCACCTCCCCATTTCTCGTACGTGAGCCATTTGAGCGTCTCGTAGAACGCTCCGTTCTCGTCCAACTTGATGGAGTCGCGAACTATGTGCCGGATTGCCTCATAATTGCTTCCCATCGGCGTGCGGATGTTCTTCAACGGGAACACAGTCGCGTGGAAGATGCCGCTACCGGTGAGGACATCGCGGATCAATAACGGATGTGGATGCTCCTTGTCGATTTTCGCGAGCCGCTCACTGTCGACGGTTAGAAGCGCCGTCTTCACGAATGCGACTTCCTTCGGAGGATTCTCTTGCGTCCGCACAGGTACGAAGGACCCGTCGACTGCCCACACGTTTCGAAGCGGCTCGAAGCCTGTGGTGTCGGCTTCTAACCAAAGCGTATTGCTGGGATCGGACGTGATTCGCTGGTCGGAATCGAACTCGTTAACGAGCGCGCGTACCCAGTCGCTCTTTAGAACGGCGAGGTGCCCCAGCTTAGATGCGGATTCTCCTGGAAGCCGGGTCCCTTGTGCGTATGGCATACCAAACTCCTATGCCGGGGCCGGCGCGCCGCCAGCGGATCCTGCTTCAAACTTGTTTGCCTGCATGGGAACTACGAACCGGTGTGACAGGGTGAGCATTCTCATATACCCGGGCGTCTTAGCCCTCAGTATGTCCTGTTCGATCCCCGCAAATGCGACTTGAACACGGGATAGGGACTTCGTTTCGTCCTGACTCGCGAGGTGCCCGACGAAGAAATTTTCCGTCTGTGCCAATAGCTCGCGATTGATGGTCGATGGAGACTGCGTCGAGTAGACCATGCCAATGTGAAACTTGGCCCCTTCCTTGGCAAACCGCGCATACACGCCCGTCAGGTCCTTGTCATCAACAGGAAATAAATTGTGTGCTTCTTCGAAATAGAGCTGCACGAAATGTTCACCCAATTTGTTGCTCACGAACTTTTGTTCCTGGTGCGAAAATACTGCCCTTGAGAGCATGTCGGAAAAATAGCGTCGGATGGAATCAGTTGCGTTGCCGAGATCAAGGATGATAGTCTTTCCGGCGTCGGCCAAACGCAAAATCTCCGCGAGAAAGTCGCCAGCATTCGGTGAATGGTATTCCTTGTAGGCGCGAAGCACGGTGGGGCCAGACCCGGCACTAGGACTTAAGAACTCAAGCAAAGCCACATCGTCCGAGTCGAACATGGGCTTACTGCCGCTCATTAGCGCTGGATTGCCGCTGTCGTCGCGGCGGAACTGCGCCATCACTTCCAACTCGCCGACTAGCTCATCGAGGTCTGTCGGCGCGGACGGCGGGGGAGTGCTACGGACGTTTTGGAAGGCCGCCGTCCTTAACGCGTTATTGAAGTGGGGATCGAAGTGCTTTACGTTTTTGCTAACGAGTCCTAGCGCCTTCAATCGCGCTTCATCTGCGGCAAAGCCGGCCTTCTTTAGAATCGCCCAGTACATCTGGACCTTACGGATGGGGCGAATCTTATCGCCTTCTGGAAGTGAGCCAATGGACTCAATGGTCGGCAGCGTAACACTACCGAAGCTTCGGATGTAATTGGATAACTTGTTATCCTGGGCAAGCATCGATGCGATGATCTGAATACAGGAATCCGGCTGCTCGTAGAAATTCAGTCGGAGGGGCTTCGAGGGAGTGGCAGCACGTTGCGTTAGTGCGTAAACCTGGCATCGTTTCTCGTGCGCAGAACGAATCGACTTGTTTCCATCCTGCGGGTTGTCGTTCGCGTACTCGCCGTTGATGTCGAAAATAAGTTGACCGACGCTGTTGTCATTCTTCGTCGCTTCGAGCATTCCTTGTGCGATCAGCTTTACCACATTCGACTTGCCGAGGCGAGTCTTACCGAACATTGCGGTCCGGCACCCCTTGAAGTCAGCCATGGAAATAATCACCGGGATGTCAGGCATGGCAGCGCTAGAGGCGAGACCACACTCCATTGTGCGCAGCTTTCCGAGCACTTGCTGATTGACCGGCTTTACGGTGCCGTTCACGATCATGTTCAGCAATGGCTCATCGGGGGCGAAGACCTTGTAGCGGTGTGCGCTGACGACGTTGTTCACGTCGCCGGAAAATTGGAGTCTGCGGGTATCTATGGGATCCGCGTAGAACATCCCGAGCACGTCGCAGTCCAGTGCGCCCCATTGAAGCTCGCTCTGAGTCCATACGTCTAACTCCGGCATCGCCTTCTTGTGCAGCTCGAAGTAAGTTTGCTGGACTTGGTTCGATAGCGGCGTCGGCGACACACCGGTCACTCGTAGTAATGTGAAGTGCGGGGGCAGCCTGTCTTGGTTGTTCGGTGTCATGATCAGGAACGACCCGCGCGGGATTCCGCCGACGGCGATTTTGTAAGGGTCTGACGTGATGATCTTTGCGGTCTCGTACCCGAGCTCGAGTACGTAACCCACGAACCGCATCTTGTCGACTTGCTTCGCCTTCTCGTAGTTTGACTCATTCTCAAGGAACGCGCGTAGCGCGCCGATCGGATTTCCCTGCGTCACCGCAGTGTTTACAAGGTCCGCCAAAACCGCCGGTTTTGCTGCCATGTGTACCCTTAGTCGCTCAAGATCAGAAGCTCTTCGAATTCTCCTCTGCTCCCAGCAGTCGCGGAGATGGAACTGAACCGAGAAATGCTCTTGAGGCGAAACCCGTGCAATCTGTAAAGCCTCTGCACGGACGCGTGGTTCGCGTTCGTCGAGACGACGAAAGCCCCCCGATCTCGCGCACGAGCCAAGGTCGCGGCCAAACGCACTTGGTCGTCCCAAGAAAACAACTTTTCGTTGTACTTGATGAAGCCGTTCAGATTGTGGCGAATTGTGTAGGGCGGATCCGCGAATACCAGGTCATTACGCTTTGCTTCGTTCACTAGTACCTCGAAGTCGGCAACGCGAAGCTCCGCGCCACGAAGTAGACGAGCGGCTGCGGCGAAATCATCGGTTTCAAAGAGCACTGAATCACGCGTCCCCTTCGGCACGTTGAATTCGCCTTTTCGGTTGACGCGATAAATGCCGTTGAAGCATGTGCGATTCAGATAAATCAGCCGGGCCGCTCTCTCGATGTTGCAACGCGGCTCCTGTTCGCGCACAAGATAGTAATGACGCACGTCGTGTTTCTCTTGATGCTCACGAAGCAGCGCGTGTGCCTTCTTCCATCCGAGTCGAAGTCCCCGATAGGCGGCTATCAATTCCTCGTTCGTATCCCCCAGCAAAGCATGTTCCGGACAAAGGTGGAAATACACAGAGCCGCTTCCTAAGAAGGGCTCAATGTAGCGCCGATACGAGCGTGGAAAGACATCGCCGTGCATGCTGACAAACCAGCGCTTTCCACCCGGCCATTTGAGAAAGGGGCGTGCAATGATAGCCCGTGTATTTGTTGCCATGCAATCCTCGTTAATCATCCCTGCGCGATTGCCAATAGACCCCAGCGAAACGAATTACATATCCTAACCCCCGCAGAATCTGCGTCGAGCCAAGTATGACGGTCCCTGTTGCGGTTGCGAGCGTTGGTTCGATACCGATAGTGCATACACGTCGCGGAGAACTGTGTCGGCGGGCTGAGTGCCGAGTTTTCCGTCGATCGCATGGATCGCCAAGTTCATACGGACCAAACGCCAGGTGGTGGGTTAAGACTCCTGGCGATGCAGATGTCGCGGCTACGAATTGTTCGGATTGCACGATCACGCCGCCGAAGCCGTAGTGTGTTTGCAGTCCCAGTTTCGATATTTCCCCGCCATCGTCACCAGAATTTCGGACCAAAGCGATTGGACAATTTGCTAAGCAATCGCGCGAATTAAACAGGCAAAATTGGCTCCAAAACTGCGAAATCCTTTGCCAAGTTGTGATGACGAGCCAGTTTTTGTGAATCGCTCCGTACTCAACACCTCGACGCTATTAAGCCGAAAATGCGTATGACCTAAACAGGCCATTACATGAACAAGCACGTATCGCTTGCCGCACCTAAGTCCCCAATTGATAATGGCGTCCCCAGAAATGTGTTAATGCAGTCGGACGAACGACTGGGATGATCAAATACGAATGTCGGCGAGCCAGGCGCGATGATCTTCCGCGAGCTCACAGAACTGAACAATCAGAATGCAGCTAACGCACACCCAATTGCGAGCCATTGAGCACGCTGGCGGCAATCTCCAGCTAATTGCCTGCGCTGGATCAGGGAAAACTGAAGTTGTCGCGCGCCGTGTAGTACACCTACTCACGCCAGGAAAGCAGGATTCGCTTTTGCCGCGAAACATCGTCGCCTTCACCTTCACGGAAAAGGCAGCCGCAGAGTTGAAGGAACGTATTGTGACGCGCGCAAGGCAAGCGCTGGGAGATGTCGTCGGCCTTGCCGAGATGTTCGTGGGAACAATACACGCATATTGTCTCGAGCTCCTCAAGAGTGAGGCGCCGAAGTACTTGAAGTACGAAGTGCTGAATGAGGTTCAGCAAGGATTGTTTGTTGATCGCAACAGCAAGCAGAGCGGCCTGACGACATCAACCGATTTGGTTGGAGTTGCGCTAAAACGATATAGAGACACGCCGCACTATATCGCGGCCTTGTCAATTCTGCGAGAAGCTGAACTCGACACTGCCCAACTCAATGGATGTTCGTTGGTCGATGGGTCGGAGGCATATCGGCAATTGCTGGATAAGCACAGTTATCTTGATTATTCGTCAATTCTTGAGTGCGCGGTTGAAGCATTGACGAACGATGACGGGCTTCGGCAGCGCCTGAGTGATCGGATCAAGTACGTCATCGTCGATGAGTATCAAGACGTAAACCCGGTACAAGAAGCCATCGTCTGGACCCTCCATGAACTTGGCGCACGAATCTGCGTGGTTGGCGACGACGACCAGACCATTTATCAATGGCGTGGAAGCGATGTCGCAAGCATCTTAACTTTTAAAGATCGATATCCGCGGGTCGATCAAATTCCAATCGAAGAAAACTTCCGGTCGAGCGAAGGAATTGTCGAAACGGCCAGGCCGTTTATCGAACAAAATTCCGCTCGGCTAACGAAGGCAATGAAGCCCACAGGTGCGCAAGCCTTTGATGCGGGCGACATCATTGCATTATCGTTCCCGACGCCGGAGGCCGAGGCCCAGCACATCGTTTCAAATGCGCAGTCGCTGCGAGGAGTGGCATTTTCGGAGGATAGTGGCGAGCGCGGTTTGTCGTGGTCCGATATGGCCGTGCTGCTTCGTAGCGTGAAAGCCAATGCGGCACCGATAACAACTGCACTCCAGCAAGCCGGCATCCCGTATGTGGTGACCGGGATGACAAACCTCTTTGGTACGGCTGAAGCCGAAGCGGCGCGTCAGCTCTTCTATTTCATTGGCGACCGTCCAGGCGTTACGGACGCTGTTGTTGACCAGGCCTGGAACAACGCGAATATTGGTCTCGATCCAACGGTGCTTCGCGCGGCAGTAGTGGACGCCGCCGCGTCCAAGGCGGCACTGACCGATCCAAACCAGCAACGGTTTGGACAATATTCCATCCAACGCGTATTCCTCAACTTCCTCGAGAAGATTGGAATTCGAGAAGAGATCGTTCCCAATGGCCGCGGGGAGGTCGTGTTCTACAACCTCGGTAAGTTCAGTCAGCTCATTTCTGACTTCGAATCAATTCACTACCATTCGCGACCGGTTGACAAGTATGATTCGTTTGCTGACTTTCTTGCATTCCGTGCGGAAGAGGCATATCCGGAAGGCTGGCAGGACAACCAATATGCCAACCCAGATGCCGTTCGCATTATGACGATCCACCAAGCCAAAGGAATGCAGTGGCCGGTGGTGTTTGTCCCAGCACTTCTCAAGAATCGGTTTCCGGCCAAGAAGCCAGGCGGCCGGAACGTGTGGCATCTGATCCCGCGCGGCGGTGTTCTAGGACAGCCTCGCTTTGAGGGAACCATCGAGGATGAACGGCGGCTTTTTTACGTCGCGATGACGCGAGCGCAGAAGTTTCTTCATCTGACGTGGGCTCCCGTGACTGGAAACCAGCTATTTCAGAAGGTGTCTCAATTCTGGAATGACATACTTGTTTCGCGTTTTGTAAAGCGGAGACCAGCGGATTACTCCGCGCGACGGCGTCTGCCTCCGTCGCCTCGAGCCGGGGTTGCCAACGTCGTTTTCTCGTTTTCTGATCTGAAGTACTTCTTTGAATGTCCGTACCAATTCAAGCTGCGAGTTCTGTACGGCTTTAACGCGCCGATCCATGAGGCGCTTGGATACGGCAAATCCCTGCATGATGCGCTGGCCGAAGTCCATTCGCGGGCGATTCGCGGCGACATCGCTGCCGAGAGCGAAGTTCCAGCCCTCGTCGGTACGCATCTACATGCGCCTTATGCCTATCCAGCGCTGCGTCAGCAGCTAGAGCAATCGGCCGAACGTGTCCTGCGCGATTATCTGAAGGACAATCGTGAATTATTTGACAAACTTGAGTTTTCCGAGAAACAGGTTGAGATCAACCTTGGCTCCGGTGTGACCGTGACTGGACGAATCGATCTTGTTCGGCGCCTTGATACAAATGAAACAACGATTGTCGATCTCAAATCATCCGATCGTGCACAGACTGAAGCCGTGACAGAGACGCAGCTCCATGTTTACGCACTCGGATACCAAGAACTGACCGGGCGCCGTCCCGACTTCGTTGAGATCTACGAGTTGGACGAAGGCCGTCGCAAAGCACGAACGGTCGACGATGACTTTATCGCCGATGTTCAGAAAGGTGTACGGCAGGCTGCGGACGCATTGCGGCAAGGTGCGTTACCTCCAGATCCGGCCCCGAACAAATGTCGCAATTGCGACTATTGCGGAATGTGCTCCGCCGGCCGAAATGCAACGGCCAGCTGATCGAGCGCGCGAGACAGCATATGTATACCTTCACAGCAATCGATTTTGAGACGGCAAACAACAAGCCCGACAGTGCCTGCGCCATTGGCATGGTCAGCGTTGTGAACGGTGAAATTACGCGATGCGAGCATCAGCTAATCCAGCCTCCGGATGACGTGTTTACTAATACTTCGATTCACGGAATATCTTGGCACGACGTTAAGAAAGCGCCGACCTTTGCGGACTATTGGCCAATTCTTTCGCAGAAACTAAAGGGCATTGATTTCGTCGCCGCACATAACGTTTCATTCGATCAACGGGTCCTTGATTCGAGTTGCCACAGATATCAAATTCCGGTTCCGTGCCGCGATTACGTGTGCACCGTGAGGGTCGCCCGTGAAGTCTTAGCGATTCGTCCAGCAACATTAGATAACGTCTGCTACAGGCTGAAGATTCCCCTGTGCCACCACAACGCCGAATCGGATGCTCAGGCATGTGCGCAGATTCTGCTTTTGGCGTATCGCGCCGGCTGGCGATACTAGACCTTTTCCACCTCCTAACTGATGTCACAATGGCTAAAAAGCTGATAACGCGTAGGCCGAAGCGCCGCCGTAATACGAAACGAACAGCAACCCGCACAATCGCCATCTCGCGTCCACGGTCAAAAAAGCGGAAAATTTCCCGTCTTAAACCGCCGGAGAAGCGCAGAATGGCAAAAAAACCGAAGGCCGAGAAAAAGGTCACCCGCTATACCTACGACGACATTAAGGAGCCGCGTACACCCGAGACTGGGCATACGCCCCTTTTGCCATCTGACGAGCAGGTGGTAATTCTGCCCATGGACAATGGCTGGAGCAAAGCCATCCGAGTCGGCAAATTGTCGGACGAGGACGCGCGTCCAGTGGTCGTCGACATGGACCCAGCTGCGGACCCAGTTCTTTTTTGGGCCGGCAAACGCAACCGCCGCGAAGTGCCCGTCTTGCCGCTGCAGCGAAACGAGATTGTGTCCGAGTCGCGCATTGCGCAGATTATCGACCGGGTGCGCCGAGAAGCCGACCAAAAGTCAGGTGCGGCACGGCAGGGACACCTCTTTGCCGAACTCGAGAAGGAACTTCGAGATAGCGACCGAAAGAAGCGAGTCGAGTTCTACACCCACGAGGAGGGCTGGAAGAACAAACTCATTTGCGGCGACTCGTTGCACGTGATGGAGTCGCTGCTCCACTATGAGCACATGCGTGGCAAAGTGCAGATGATCTATTTCGATCCGCCGTACGGCATCAAATACGATTCGAACTTCCAGCAACGGGTAGATTCGACGGAGAACGCTGAGAAAGACAATGCAGACGATGTGCTGTCCATCAAAGCCTTTCGGGACACTTGGACCTTAGGTATCCACTCTTACTTGTCGTATCTCCAGGAGCGCCTCTATCTCTGCAGGGAACTGCTGGCCGATTGTGGGTCGGTGTTTCTCCAGATGGGCGACGACAATTCGCATCTTGTACGAACCCTGATGGACGAAGTGTTCGGCTACTCCAACCGGGTTGCTGACATACGATTCGTCAAGGCCGCTGGCCGAGGCTCCGGGATTCTCGACTCACTCTTCGACACGTTGTTATGGTACGCGAAGGACAAGGACGAGCTTCGGACCATCTACAAGCAGCTGTACGTGTCGAAGGGCGGTGCCGACGAGGATCCCCTTTACAATCACGTTGAGGGCTCCGGCGGCGAGATGACCAAGCTCTCTTCCGCGCAGCTGAGTGGAGTTGATCCGATACCTCTGGGGCGACGAGTTCGGCTCGACCCACTTGTTTCGGATGGCGAGACTGAGGAGGGGTCGAAGCCATTTAAGTTTCAGGGCAAGATGTATGCGCCTCCGCCCGGGACGCACTGGAAGCACGCGCTCGAGGGACGAGAATCGCTTGCGGAGAAGGGACGAATTTACTCCATCGGAAAGCAGATTCGTTACAAGCGATATCCGGAGGACTTCGATTGGCGTCCAATGGCTGACATTTGGACTGACACGCAGAAGGGCACTTTTGTCGGCAAACGACGCTACGTCGTCCAGACTGCCCAGAAAGTGATTGAACGCTGCATCTGCATGTCAACCGAGCCCGGAGCCCTTGTCCTTGATATCACCTCCGGGTCGGGAACAACCGCACTGGCTGCAGAGAATCTCGGTCGACGGTGGATCATGTGTGATACGTCGCGAGTCGCGATCAACGTGTCGCGTATCCAACTGCTCGAGACGGTGTTTCGGTCATACAAGCTGCGAGGGAACCGCGTCTCCGAGGGACTGCACTACGAGCAAGCGAGGCGAACGCAGCCGTCAGACGTGGCCTATGATAGAGAGCCGGAGACCGTTGACCTAATAGATCGACCGCTCGAGGAATCAGGTTCGCTTCGGGTGTGCGGTCCCTTCGAGGTGATGACGCTCGGCCGCTACTCCGTCGAGGACTGGAAGGGCTACGTCGTCCGCGAGGCGGGCATCGGTGAGGCGGCGAAGCTCGAGAACTACATCGAGACGATCTGCCGCCTCTACCGCAGGGAGGCTGCGATCCAGGGATCGAGCGGCCTCGTACATGCAGTGGCGGAGACCGAGAAGGAGAAGATCGCGATCTCCGTCGGGCCGCTCTCCGGCCGCGTGACCGGCAAGCAGATCCACGACGCCGTCCAGGACGCCATGGCCTCGGGCATCCTCGAGGTGCACGTGCTCGGCTGGGCCTTCGAGGCGAACGTTGGCGAAGTGAAGTCGCAGCTCGAAAAGCGCGGAAAGGTCAAAGTCGTCTTGATCATGATTCGCCCGGACACGCTTGCAGAGGGGCTCAAAGCGACGCAACCAGAAATGCTTTTCTCGCCGTTGGCTATGCCAGACATTGAGCTCAAGATGGCAAAAAACGGCAATGATAAGCAGATCCAAGTCACGCTCAAGGGTGTCGCTCTCTTCGATCGCAAGCGCCGGACCACCGAATACAAGCACGCGGACTCAGGCTATGTCTCAGCCTGGTATCTTGACGAGGACTACGATGGTGATTGCTTTGTGGACTGCCAGATGTTCTTCGACTTCAAGAAGACTCCAAATATCAAGGCCGCACTTCGTACCGATCTAGACCCCGAGGAGTTCACGCTCAAATTGACATCTGAATCCTTCCCCATCCGCACCTACAAGCGCATCGCGGTAAAGGTCGTGGATGTGTACGGAAATGAATCAACCGTGGTCAAGGAATTGGTTTGAGTTGTCCCTTTATATTTCGTGAGCGACCAGCATGGCAAAGAAACGATTGGCGATTTCGTCTAAAGAGGCGAAACAGGGCGAGAAGATGATCGAAGTCAAGATCCGCCTCTGGACCAATAACATTTCGCAAGAATCCGGGAAAGTTATCCCGAAGCATGCTTGGGCCAGTGGCGTCGTTCGAATTGAACGAAACGATACTCACGGCGTCAAACCGTCGGCACCAGTTCCGTTTCATTCCCTTTTAGACGTCGGCAAGGCAATCGAGAGCGTGTTAATCAAGCATGGGATCGTGTTGCAGCGCAGTCGTCAGATGCGAAAGTACATGTCAGACGAATAGGGCTGATACAAGGTTCTGGTTGCTGTAGTTGTCTCGGAGTTTTGCGCATGGCCTATGTTGTCGATCGCGTAGTCATCTGCGATGCTTTTCGCGCACCAGATCGGCATTACCAGCTCTTGTCTGGGAGTCGCTCGAGGCTTGTCGAGTCTCGCCGTCCCTCGATGCGCTTTCTTGCCGCAGCCCGGGATGTCCGAGGCGGAATCGCCGGTGTTGTCGGGCGCGAAGCGGGCCTTTTTGACGATCTTTCGGCCTCTCCGTCCGAACTGAACGATTTCGTTAATCAACTTCGCGACGAGGTAAGCGCTTGGCGCGAGGGTGGCTACACAGGCACCGCTTTGGTTACCCGTCGTTTGCTCGAATGGTGGTTTGAACGCAATGAGGAACGAACTGCGTTGGGGCGACGTTTTTTCTTTTGCCAGCAGGAGGCTATCGAGACCGTCATTTATCTTTACGAAGTTCAACACCGTCGGAAGATGCCCGAAAATGGCGATCTCCTCCGATACGCTCTGAAACTCGCGACGGGCACCGGCAAGACGGTGGTGATGGCTCTCCTTATAACCTGGTCCACTCTGCATAAACGCAAGGTCAGTGGCTCGTCACTTTCCTCCAACTTTCTTGTTTTGGTCCCAAACCTCACTGTTCGCGACCGTGTGAGCGGTGTCCCTCGTGGCGATGGCCTTGACGCCGGTGGCGAGCACAACCTCTTTGACTTCTTTGAAATGGTGCCTCCGGAATACCGCGAAGAGTTTCATCCCAACGTTCTCGTGCGCAACTGGCAAAGCATTCCACTCGAGGCTCGCCGTGATGACTGGCTGGGGGAGGATGACGTCCCGCTTGAAGCCGGCCGGTTTGTCCCGCAAGCCGTCCTTCGCGCGATGCAGCGCCGCTCCCGTCAGGATCCAAACTCTGTCATTCGCCGCCTGCTTGGTGGCTGGCGCGATCTCCTTGTAATCAATGACGAAGCACACCATGTCTATGGCGAGAAGCGAGGCCGAAAAGGTGAAGACGTTGGGTACATTAAGTGGAGCAAGATTCTTGATCGCATCTCCCAAGCAGCGCGAATTAGTCTCGTCGTCGACCTCTCCGCAACACCCTGGTATGGATCCGGTTCCCCCAAACCAGAAGGCACGCTTTTCGAATGGCTTGTTTGCGACTTCTCTGTATATGACGCTTTCGAATCAGGTTTGGTGAAGGTTGTGCGCCTCCCAGATCCTGACGCACACGGCAGCATTTTCCTCGATCTTTGGGACCTGGTGAAAGGAGCTCGCTCCAAAGAAGAGTACCTCAGGTCGTGCAAAGGCGCTATCGCGAGCATCTATTCCTCCTGGAATAAGGACTATGACGAATGGAAAAGCACGCTCGAGTTTGCTCGAGGCCCGAGCCCTGTCCTTCTTTGCGTCGCCGACAACGCCGAACGAGCGAAATGGCTTTTCGAGCACCTTACCAAGGAGTATGAACTCCTTCGCAATCCCGATGTCGACGAGAGAACTCAATGGCTTACCATCCCAATCGATTCAAAAGTATTCGACGCTGACAAAGGCAACGAAGCCGTATTGCGTGAAATGGTTAATACCGTCGGCTCAAAAAATAAACCCGGCGAGCACGTCCGCTGTATCGTCAGTGTGAACATGCTCTCGGAAGGATGGGACGTGAAGAGCGTGACCCACATCCTCGGCCTCCGCGCTTTCGGCTCGCCCCTCTTAACCGAACAGATCATCGGCCGCGGATTGCGCCGTACGAATTATGACGTCCTCAACCAACCGCTTGCGGAGCGCCCAGAGGGAAGCGAAGAGACTGTCGACGCCTTCGGCATTCCGTTTGTCGGCTTTCCGGTGGAAAAGCGCAGGCGTCCGCGCACTGGTGAATGGGGCCAAACGCCCTTTTGGATTGAACCAGATCCGAAAAAGGCAAAATTTTGCATTCGGGTTCCCAACGTTCGCTCTTGGGCAGTCGGTGTTTCAAACTCGCTCGCGAATATGATCCGTGTTGACAACCTTCCCCCGCTTGAAATCAATCCGAGGCACACTCCCCCCGAGGTACTTGTCCGGCCCGTAGTCGGAGGCCGCCCCGAAGCGGTTATGACCTTGGACGAGGTTCGAAAGGAATGGCCCGTTTTGCGCACTTCATTCTTACTCGCTGAAGAGCTGTTCGAATCCACGAGCCCCGGATCCGTGGCGGACCTAGGTATCGGCCCGACATTCGACGAACTCCTAGACGTCAGCCGTTCCTACCTCGAGTCTAAAGTCATTCCGCTGACGATCGACGGACAAAAAGCCGATCATCGCGATGTCGGCATTTACTTCTGGCGTCGCCAGGTGCATGACGTCCTCGAGACTCGGATTAGAGGCGCTGGTACATCTGGCGTCGAAACGATTCCAATTCTTGGCTCACCCGAATGGCTTGAATCCGCGCAATTGCGGCGCTTTCAATGGACCGGCATTCTCGCCGACGGTAAGCGATGCCACACCAATCGAATCCCTTGCCACACCGACTTGGAAAAACGATTCGCCGACTTCCTCGACCGCGCATCTGACGTCCAACGCTACTTTAAGAATGAACGATTCGGCTTTTCGGTGACCTATTACGAGAACAATCGCCCCCGTCAGTATTTCCCTGACTTCATCATCTTCACACGCGATTCCGCCGGCGCCGAAATCACTTGGCTGGCTGAGACGAAAGGCGAGATCCGACCGAACACTAGGCTCAAGTCTCAGGCGGCCGTTCAATGGTGCGCCAAAATGAGCCTAACCAAATACGGTCACTGGAATTACTTGTTTGCACAAGAACGTCAATTCGATTCAGCGGTCGCCGCCGGCATTAAGTCAGTTTCCGACCTTGCGCGGTCATGCGACCCTCACACATGATCTGGAGAATTTAGCCGCGTTCACGACGCTTTTGTATTTACCTCGGCGAGTACAACATGACTATGCTCTCAAACACTTACGAACTTGAACTCGACCTTGTCCTGGCCACAGATAATGAGCTTGCTCAATGGCAAACCACTGATCCCACCATTGTCCTCGACGGCGCCGTTGATCCTCTTCGTTTTGCCAGAGCAGCGCCGCGAATTTTGTGGATCCTGCGAGAACCGAACGGTGGCGGTCCGTGGAGCCTTTGTGAATATCTCCGAGACCCTTCGAAGGGCTACAACCGTTGGAAGATGACCGCTGGTTTGCTCATCCGTGTTTCGCACGGCCTCCTTAACGGACTTCCGCCATGGGGTGATTGGGCAAACGATCCAGCGCCAATCACGGATTGTCTTCGCGATGTTGCGGTCATCAACATAAATAAGCGTGGAGGCGGCGCCCGCGCAGATCTTTCACGTCTGGCCCGTTCCGGCGAAGATTTTGGTCCGTTTATCCTCAAGCAGATTGAGTCATTATCCCCAACTGTCGTTATTATGGCTGGAACGCGGCCTTTTGTTCCCGAGCGACTTCGCTGCCAGTTGGACGCGACAAATACATCAGGTGCCATTGGCGTGAAACTGAACGAGACCATTTACTTGAGCACGCATCACACGAACCAACGACGCATCTCCCACCAAGCCTATTACGATCAAATCCGCACCGAGACCCGTCGTTTGTACTTGGATTGATATCGCGACTATGAGCCGCCTTCCCTGCCGAAAGCGTCTTGCTCGACTAAACGAGAAAGCGCAATGCAAAGCGTTGAACTTCTACCGGAAATTGGGGTCACAAAGAATCAGTACGATTCCCTAATTCAGGCATGTCGGATCCTTCCACAGCCGCAGGGTGACTATCACCAAGCTGACTTTATTTCAAACCTTTTGCTTACCGTACTTGATTACCAACTTCGCAACGCGATCGTTTACAACGCTTGGGACCATTATCGCCAGAATCATTGGATCGCCATTCGATCGTTCCCTGACCTAGAAAGGTTCCTTTCAGAGTTTACCGACGATCGCGACGGAAATACAAAGGCTGCAATCGCACTTTGGGGTTACAAATACTGGAACCGACTCGAGCAGCTACGAAGACTGGTCCATTTCTTCAAGGCCGCAAACGTCGTTGATCAAGAAACCCTAAAAGGATGGGCTGAGAAAAGTGACTTCAATCGAGACTTCGCAGGAAAGGTATCGGGACTTGGATTGGCGGTATTTCGCTGGCTCCAAATTCGAGTCGGTGTTGAGACAATAAAGCCCGATGTTCACATTAAGCGATTTGTTTCAGGCGTGATTGGGTCCGTACCGAATGACGAGGCAGTAGTTTGCCTCCTCAACGCAGTTTCTAGGGAAATTGGCCGCAAGGCGCACGAACTCGATTGGTCAATTTGGGAATATCAGCGTGGAGGAGCCGGCAAAGTCTGATTGTTATTTAATGATGAAGCGGCCGTCGAACCAACGCTGAGAACGGAGGGCGATCAATCATGGGCAGAAATGACAAAGACGCGCACGAGAAAGCCAAGCCGTCACTCCATCTCGTTCGACCAATAGAGCAATCACCGGAAGGACTACGCCTTGCCGCTCACGAATTATTTAGAAGCCTAAAGGGTCAAATGACGAACCTTTTCAAAATCACACCGCGAAAAGAAAACGAAGTGTGGCTATTTGACGATCCGAGCGTTGGATTGCAGGGCGAGCCATTCGTTTCCGGCGCGGACGACATTATCGAAGCAATGGCCGACGCTGCTGGTGCAACTGAACGACAAAAGACAGTCGGTATCGGCGTCTATTTCTCCGACAGTCCGTTTTCAATCAACGGGAAGCTGGCGACATTGCTCGTCCGAGAAGGATTCGAGTCGTTGCCCGAAGCGGTCGTAGCCGGCGCATGCGGCGAACAAGGTGCGTGGTATCAAGGCGAGGTTAACGGTATGCAAATGCGCGGATGGTTGTGCCCCGCGACGCTGAAGTACTTCCCCGTTCACCCGCCAATGCTGTATGCGTTGATGGATACGCCAGTTGGCTAACTATCACGCCACAAGAATGAAAATCTGTTTCGAGCCAGGCTGTTTTTGGGACTACGCGGCCCCCACGCTAAGGGCCGAGTCGCTCCTGCTCGACGGCTTCATCCATCGGATTCGTGTCTGGTGCCCGCATTGTCTCGATTGGCATCACCATGGACCACGCGATGGCCACCGCGAAGCCCATTGCCACGATCCCGATAGTCCATTTCATCGATCGGGATACAACATAGAGATTCCGATGGAACCTCCACAATGAAATCGCTGCGTCGGATTCTCGACGTGCTATTGATCGTCGGCATTGTCGCATGCGTCTTGGTCGCGATCCGCATGTGGATGCTCGACGAACGCTACCCAACGGCCCCAACTACTTCGACCCAGAGCTCACTGCCGATAACAATTATTGCTTGGAATGTTGAAAGTGGCGGAAGTGATCCGGCAACGATCGCGGACGAACTATCAAAGCTTGAGGCCGACATCTACGCGCTGTCGGAAGTATCTCCGAACGAGTTCGAACGATTCGCCCGCGGCTGGCCGTCGATCCACACAGGAACTGGGCGAGACGATCGTGTGCAGATCATCGTCAACCCGAATCGCTTTGAACTTTTGCGACGGCTCGAACTGGACGAACTGAACGACGGCCGCCACCGTTCCCCGCTGGTTGCCCACCTGCGCGAAAAACGAACCGGAATCGAATTCTTGTTGGTCGCCGTTCATTTGGCGCGGGGCAACGAACAGGTTCGCCTAATGCAGGCCGAAGGGCTAGTGGCCTGGGCGAGGGACCAGTCGTTGCCGATCGTGGCCATCGGCGATTTCAATTTCGATTTTGATTTCCAGAGTCAAAACGGCAACGAAGCCTTCAAGGCATTCATGCGCGATGGGATCTTCAAATGGATCAAACCAAAGGACTGGATCGACACCAACTGGGCTGATTTCAACCGTGACGGTAGGGACGACTATCCGGATTCGATGCTCGACTTCGCGTTCGTCGCTGGCCCAGCCGTGCACTGGCAGGCGTCATGCGAGTCGATCGTTCGGCCGGGCGATTTTCCTGACAATCCAGCCACGAGCGATCACCGACCAATTTGCGTGGCCATCCGGTCGTCGGTTCATTAGGTCGACTTGTTTCGTCCCATGCATCCAAACAGTGAAACAACGTCAATCCATGAGCGCGCGAAACGGATTTGGCGCCCACTGGGTTGGTTGATTCCCATGGCCCGTTTTGGCTGCGGCAATCGCCAAACTCAAAGTCCAAAAAAAATTTTCGGCGATTCGGCAGACAGCGTTTCTTGCAAGAAACAGGGGTTTCTTGTCATTCGTCACCGCTCGCTTGTTCTTAGGCGCTTCTTGGCGCTGGCAGCGCGCTGGTAAAATTGCGGGTGCCAGCGGAAGGTGATTCCGCAGGTTCAATGGCGAGCTGCATCTTTTGCTCGCCCATAGGTCGAGAGCCCAATGCACTGAATGGGTTGATCTCGAACCTTCAAGAAATGCGACTGCAACGAGTGACCGCGAACGCGGCGTTGGCTAGTCGCCTCAATGTTTTGGTTTCGCCGAAGCCCAGCGTGGGTTTCAGCTATTTTTTTTGGGGGGCGGGCAGAACTAAACATCGCCTCAGAATTAGATAGGAGCAGTTTTGAAAGACAAAGAGTCTTTTCGATTGAAGGTTGACGTTAGTTGTTTGGAACATGAGTTCAACGATGATTGGCCCGAGTACCTCGATTTTGAGACCGGTAGAATTCTGCCTGAGGCCGCATGTCCAGAAGAGGAGCGAGGAGTCGGCCGACATGATTTCGCCGCGGGAAAGCGATACATTCGAGTGATGGGAATCGACGAGGCGGTTGAAGAAATTGCCGAGAGTATTCGGCAACTGAATCTTGCTATGGCTGACTATTTTGATTCCGACGAGGATCAATACGATCCCGCTGTGCAGCAGCCTGTAGCTGAGCCCATTGAGAAACTTAAATCGTGCGATCGCGAGCGAGCAAACTGGATCGCAGTCGGCAATTGGTTCTATTCGTTGAAATGTCCATTTCCTATCGACTTTGTCATAGGCGAATATGGATTGGTCTATGGGTGTATCGATCCAGAGATTAACGACGGACGATATTACGACATCGATGAAGACGACATCGATGAAGACGACTTGGACGACGACGAATCCTGGTCGCTCTAGACTGGCGATCGCGACATAAGTCCATAAACGCCGATCTCACACGTCGACGTTACGGTCTGCCACGGGTGCTTTTATTAGTGCCCGTGGTTTTTTGTTGCCAGCCTCCAACGATCGCAGTGGCGCAATCGCTCTGGCGTGCCGCGCTCGAACCCGCTTGCTACTTGGGTGTTCGAAAGTTGGGGCGATCGCGTGCGGAACTAACGCTACTTCTTGAGTACACGATCCAACCGCCGACAGAAGTCCGCAAGTCCAATTCCCATCGCGCGGCAGACTTCTCGGAGCTCCAAGACATCCAGCCGCCGCTCGCCGATCTCGTATTTGCTGACGAGCGATTGAGGCTCGCCAATCTTCTTGGCGACATCCTGCTGTCGGAGCCCAGCCTCCTCCCGAACTTCGCGCAGAAGGTCCTGCAGTATCTTCTGATTTCGAGAGAAAACGCTCTTATCCATGTCGCCCGCCGTCGTTGATTGACGGGAGCGATCATCCAACCTATCATCGGATATCCCAAAATCGGATTCGTCCTTTCAATTGAATACCAGTATTCGAGCGAATTGAATGGCCGATTCTCGGGGGCCAAACTTCCACGTTGATCGGTATGAAAAATGGCGAGCGAGTGGTACTGCAAAAAAGGCGAAAACCAACTTGGACCGCTGACGTCGGATGAACTTCGAGCATTGATATCGAGCGGGCGGGCTGGCCCTGACGATTTGATTCGCAAAGGAACCGAGGGGGCTTGGGTGCCAGCTCGCAGGCTGACCGGCGTTAAGTTCCCCGCCAAAGTTGATCCAACCGCACGCGATTCAGAACGGTTGTTCACAGCCGCGAATTCCAACGGTGCCAAGAACCCCGTCAGTGAAATGGGGAAATCTCAAATTCCATTTGCGCTAAGTCCCTCCGAGGCCAAGCCTACGGTTGGCGGCACGTCGGCAGGGGGCCCCCCTCCGTTCATAAACAATCCAGAATCAGGCGCTCGGTCGAGACGTCGGCGATTGGTGCCTAGTAGCGGAATAAGAATATGGGTTATCAGCATTGCGGGAGCCATACTTGCCTTGGGCGTTGGCGCGAGGATCGTCTCGCGGTTACCCAAAGGCGAACCAATTTCTCTCGAATTGTCAGCAGCAAATGCTGCGGCTCGGGTAAACACCGAGGCTAAAGGTGCGTCGCCAACTTTGCTGACGGCACCGTTTTCCGCGAAAGCGGCTTCGGCGGCGCAATCGGATTGGGCGACGTATCTCGGAACAGAAGTGACGACGACGAATTCCATCGGAATGAAGATGGTGCTGATCCCACCCGGTATCTTTCAGATGGGCAAAGACGAATTGCGAGACATACGCTGGCAAGATTGCGGAAAGTTGCACCAGGTAACCATCAGCAAACCGTATTTCGTGAGTGAGACCGAAATCACTCAACAACAATGGACATCAATTATGAATTCCCAACCTTGGGAGGGAGAAGAATCAGTCGCCAAGGGTGATGACTTCCCGGCAATAAACATGAGCTGGAACGCTGCTAATGAATTCTGCGCCAAACTGAGCAAGCGCGAAGGGAGGATTTATCGAATCCCAACAGAAGCTGAATGGGAGTATGCTTGTCGAGGGGGCACCAAGGGTGAATATTCGATCGAAGGGATATCGTCGTTCCGACCTAGCGAACTGAACGACTATGCGTGGATTTCGCAAGAGTACGACGATGAACTGCTGGCGAAAAAGGTCGCAACAAAGAAGCCCAATCCATTTGGCTTGTACGACATGCACGGCAACGTGTGTGAATGGTGTTGGGATTGGATTGACGACTTCAGCACAAGTCCTGAGCGTGATCCCACTGGCCCACAGTCCGGCCGTTGTAAGGTCTTACGCGGGGGCACAATCAGAAATTCGTTTCTTGAATGCCGTTCCGGAAATCGGCAATGGATGCCCCCGTCATGGGATAGTCCCGACACAGGTTTTCGGATCGCTCTAAGTATTGATGGTCAATCCGCGAACGAAGTTGATGGGCAATGGACCGAGGCAATACCATTGCCACCTAACCCTAGGACGAGCGAAGTTAATTCAGCTGAAACATTCGAACATGTGCTAAGAACGGACAAAAAATTCGGTTCACTAAATTCACAGTTATTTGAAAAATTTGGCGCGACGATGGACGGCGACAAATTGGCACACCAAATTGCAACGCTTAATGGGCTGGCAAACACGGCCGGCCTATCGGCTGAGTACGTGCAAGAACAGCTAGATCACACGATCGATCGACTCAAGTCCCAGGGGTCAAACGAGTCATTTGCGATTGATATTGTGTCGTCTAGTATTGCTTTTCGGATCGCATATACGCAAAGAAAATAGTGGGTGATTGTGAGGTGCACTAGTCGCAAAATTATCAGACTACAAAGCGGCTGGGGACGACCGTGTCCGGCGAGACATTCCTATGTCTTGACGGATAGCAAAAAAAAAACCGCCCCCGGCTGGTGCCGGGAGCGGGTCGCCGCGAACAGTTGATCCAGGGTCATCTTCCGCACCACTCGCGGCACGCGCGACGGAAGGGGCACCCAGAACAATTTGTTGGGGACGGATTCGGAAAAACGTGTCCAGCTGCTATGGCCGCAATGGTTCGCTCGGCGATAAGTTTCGTTTTTGCGCGGCGGCCAGGCCCGCAATTCAGTTCGTAAAGCTCGATTGCGGGCGATGCAGCTTTCGTGAGGACGACGAACTCCAGCTTCAGCGACTTATCGGGCGCAAGTTGACCGACAAGCTCGGAATACAGCAGCAACTGTTCAGCCGAATCTTCCGCATGGCTCTGCGACCAGCGACTCCGCGAAGTTTTGTAATCTCGTATGACCAACACGTCGCCTCGGTCGATTACGAGATCCACGATGGCCAGCAATTCCTTGGCGCCTGAGACAATTGGCCCGCGTAATTCTTCCTCAATTCCGATCACGGTTCCGCCGGGCTGGGATAGTTCGCTCGTCAGAAAGCTATTCAAGACTCGCCGAGCTAAGTCGCCGATCGAACTCGTGTCCTCGTTTTTGCTGAAGTGCACGTCGGATGCGTCTTCGGCTCGAAATTTGAATTCAGACCAAAACTCCTCCATCAGCTCGTCGAGCGACCGTGGCGGATCCCCTTCGAGCTGGTTTCGGTGCAGGACTTCTATCGCGCGATGGATCCCGCTGCCGAAAAGCAAACTCGATGTGGTGAACTCTTCCAGCAACCGCAGGTCGTACCGAAAATGGTAACGAAGAGGGCACTGCCGAAAAGTCGAGAGCTGTGACCACGAGATAAAATCTCGCTCAGGCCGCGTGGACGACGCAGAATGGAGCGATTGGTTAGCCGCTAGAGCCGTCATGTGCCGGTCCTTTCTGCGAGCCATTGGCCGTTTCGCCGTTCGTGCTTTTTAGTTCATCGATCAGTAAACTCGCGTCCCCGATCGACAGATCTTCCGGATTGGCAACTTGATACCAGTTCGGCAAAAGTTCCTTCAGGTCGATCCGCTGTCGACTCGCGATCGCGTGGATCGCTCGAACCTGGCTGGCCGTTGCACGCCGAGCATTGGACTCACCGTTGGGCCCAGGCCTACTTTTCGGCTTTGCCGATCCACCAGCTGGATTCCGTTGCGCTGTCGTCGCAACCCCACTTTTCTCGACGGCGTGGAGCAGCGGTTCGTTTTGATCGTGCTCGCCTGACAGTTCAGCTTCGACGGCCGCGCGACAGGCTTGGTAGGCCCTCGTGGCCGCTTCCTGGAACCGAACCGCCCCACCGTTATCAAACGATCCATCGAGCTCGAACTCCGCGTTGCAACTTGCTCCGCGACTTCCGTAGTTGGGCGTCCCGATCTTCTTCGTGACACCGATATTGATTTTTATTCCCATGGATGATCTCCAATCAGTACGACTTTACAACAAGGAATAGGCCGGAACGCCTAAGCGGACGTGCCGACCGACATTTCGCCAGCCAAAAGGTTGAGCAGCGTATCTAGGTCGGTCGGTAAATCCCGCAGCCATCGGCTGAATTGGTGGATTATTAGACCGGCCGCTACGCTCGCAGCGTAAATTGTGCTGCGCGACGTGCAGGAGCCGGTGTGCGCGTCCGCCTGTTGGAACAACGTGGCCCGATAGGCCTCGCGGTCTTGTGAATTGGATACGGTCAAAATGCGGATCGTTTCGCCCAGCATCCGGCCGTCGGCCCAGAACCGACAACGATTTTTCACGGAGCGCCAGATCGCCTCTCGGGCCGAGATCGAATCGACGCAGCAGAACACCGCGTCGCCGACTTCGAGCTTGGGCCGAAACCGGTCGCCGAACATCGTAACTCGGATGCTCGGATCGATTTGTCCAATCGCCTGCATGCCGGCTAGAACCTTCATATCGCCGATCTGGTGCCTCAGATAACCCTGCGTGGTCACATTGGTCCCATCGACTCTGTCAAAATCCACGAGTTGAATTCTGGGCGCGCCGATCGAGGCCAGCTGGATCGCAACTTGACGGCCAATCGCCCCCACGCCGATCACCGTGACCGCGACATCGTTCAGTCGCTCCATCGGCACCAGGTCGCGTTGGCGAACAAAGCGGTCGCTTTCGGTCGGCGGATTATCAATAGGTGAATTCATCGCGCCTCCCCATGGCCAAATCGTCATCCAGATATTCGAACCACGAATCTCGCCAATCTGTCGGCATTCTCTCCCAGCCGTCGGGCGTTTCTCCTGGATTCCTGGTCACCGTCAAAGGCTGAGGCACTAATTCCGAAACATTCAGGTCGTACTCGGTCTGCCAAGCCTCATGATCGCAGCCACCGAAGGGCCTCGTGAAATCTAGGTTGACGTTTAGCTCGATGTCGGCCCCAGGGCCCACGCTGAATCGAAGGCGTGCATATGTTGCGCCGCCTTTGGCCAAGATGAACATCACCGCCCAATCGCTCCGCCCGAACACTCGCGCGAACGTCTCCTCATCTGTGCCGCTCGGCTGCGGACAGTTCCCTGGATGAGTGTGGACCCAGAGCCGGGCGAATTGATCGGGCCTCCGCCCAGCATCGACCTGTTGGTCGAAGAAATCCGCCACCGACTCGTCGTCGAATCTTACAGTTGCGAACGTGCAGAATTGGCGAACAAGTTGGATGTTCTCAACCAGCAGTGGATCATTGGCCGTCGAAATTCCAAACCCGCCAACTTCCGTGTTTCCCAGATCGCGTAGGTAAAGGAGTTTCGCCCATGCCGTAGGACTAAATCGCAGCATGGCACTTGTCGGAGTCCGCGGTGTCATTGTTTGAGTCGTCGGATCCATCCGGTGACTCTTCGTTGGTTTCTGTTTCACAGGCATTGCACCTTTCTTGTTTAAGGCAGCGCGAGCAGTATTCCGTCTCGCAACCCTTGCATTCCGACAGGCAGCCCGAACAAACGCGTTCGTGACAGCCGGGACAGCTAGACATGCAATCGCTGCAAAAGCTCGAATCGCAATCGTTGCAGCAGTTCGAGCAATCGCCGCAAAAGGTCGATTCGCATCGTGAACAGTACGAGGAGTCGTCCTCCCTCACAGTGTCGCCGCAGCCTTCGCACTTGATTCCAAGCCATTGCGCGATCGATACGTGCGGGCTGCTGGGGTTATAGGAACGCAGCACATTGGCCACGACCATGAAGAAATCGTATAGTCGACCGCTAGCCAAAGCTCTGTAGATCGCCATGTGACCGTCCCCCTCGCACAAAGTGTCGGAGTGCACGTGCGGGTGGGTCACGCTAGAGTTGGACGCCGCCGGGTTGGGCTCGATTGCGATTACCCGATAGCCGGCGGTCAGTCCGTTCGACTTACGTTTGAAATCTAGTTCGATCTGAAACGGTCCAAGGGATAGTTCCTCCAGCACGATCGGTTCGGTCGTGATTCGAATTTGCTTTTGTCGAAGGTCGAATTCAACCGAGTCAAATTCGTCACGCAAACCCTTTAGCTCGTCCAATATGCCGCGTGCGGTTGGAAGCGCGAAATCGATCTTATCTTCGTCGAAACGACAAATCCGCTCATCCAATGCGGTCCCCAGGCCCGTTATCGCCGAGCGGAGATCAGACTGAAGTGAAGCGATACAAGCCCGCCAGCCACGTTCCGTCGCATACGCCAGCCGACGATGCAGAGCCTCAACTTGGGCGAATCGAGCAGTTGGTGGCGACACGTGGGAAATCTGTGGCCGGCGGGCAGACAGTTGTTCGTGGATCCAGATCGCAAATCGAATCAGGGTTCGATCATCGGGGGCCATGGTTCCCTCCTAGGGTTGCGCGGCCGAGATCGAAACATCCGCGCCTTCGATCTTGGTCGGCGTGATTGAAATCCGATCCCCTTCTTGCAGGACCTGATCGGCCGGGCACGGTTGCCGATTGACGCGTATCAAGTAATTCGATGGCTTGGCTGAGCCGATTTGGCGTTCAACCATTTGGGCCACCGTGGTTCCGTCATCGACTTCGATGTAATCCGCGAAGCCCCCTCCGTCGTTATTGATCACGAGAATCTTCATATAGAAATTCCTTTCAATGAATGAGATGTGGTGCGTGAAGGACCGAGTTGAACCGTCGGTCACACAGCCTGAAGCTGCGGTCGTCGACGCCGATGGCTCGGTGCTTGATGGGTCATACCTCGTTCCGCCTCCAGTTCATCCCAATCAACGATCCGAGGAGGCAAGTCTGTTTCTTCATTCCGGAAAGAACTTTCGTCCAATAGGCCGAACCCAAGGCGACGGATCACCCGGATCGATTCGCCGGTCATGTTGGCAAGCTGCCGATTTAATTCTCGCTGGGTCATGGTTTGCTCCTTGGAATAAAAAACCCGAAGCATTTGCCCCGGGTAGAAGAGTGAGATTCGAGTTTTTAAGGGTGGCCCAAATTGGGCTTCGATTAGGATTGGACCTAATGGTCAAGGCGTGCTTGATGAAGCGCTCTCGGGCTCGTTGGGTGCGTTAATGCCAAGCTGCGGTTGAGCTTGGGGCTGCCACGGTAGTAGGGCTGGCCGCTCGGAGGCGAATTCTTCGATTAGAAGTTCCCCGAGCGCAACCGGATCGGCCGTGTCGTTCCGATGACGGCCCAAAAGAAACGCCGCCAACGCAAGGGGAAGGCATGCGATCAATAGAGAGGCGATACCTGTGAGTACTGCCGCGATTAGTGGTTCTCGCATCCGAGTTGTCGCGATGGATCGCCGTTCGGTCTCCAGATTGGTCAGCTGCTGAGAAACGTCGGATTGCTGTCGCTGAAGATCGCGTTGCAATTCTACAAACTCGACACGCGCTTGGCCGGTCGATGTCACAAGCTGTTTCGTCGCTTGGGCAACTTCCCGATTAAGCGTTGCAAGTTCTTGGTTTTGTGCCGCTTGTCGATCGGCTGCTTGAATTGCCAATTCGGCGACTCGATCGTCCCCATCGGGACAGCCGGGCAAGGCCGCCAAGACAGCGAGCAAGATGAATGGGCTAATGGTTCCTCTTGTCATGGGCCCTCCAAATTTGAAGTAAGCGTTGCAGCAGCTTCTCCAGGGCTTGTCGCAGTCGTCGTTCCCGAAGGAATGCGACAACAGCAATCAGGACAGCCACGGAGAAACAGCCGATCAAGAAATACGGATTCACAGTCCCTCCTTTGAATGGGCAGTTGGATTGAACGAATTCGGTCCGGCCGATGGCGCGGCAAACGGATTTTGCCTAGCGAACCGCTGGCAAGAGACGATGGCGAGTCAACCAGTCTTCTTCGGCCGCCAACGCTTCCGAGCGCCGACGGAATGGGCCAAGTCGCGGTCCCCGCACCGGACTTAAATCGACGATCCACTGGCCACCGGTCGTTGGCTCAACGTGACTGGCCCGGCGGATCGTCACGGCTCCGATGGATTTGAGATCGATCGCCTCGTCGTATAGACAGCGAACTATCCCGTCCGCAGCGATTACCAAGTTCATTGGCGATCTCCGGGACGCGGCTGCGATGGTCTCAAAATGTTGCGGCGTGGGCGATCGATCAGCATCTGATCTAAGTTGCTTTGCATGGCGGCAAGCTGCGTACTGACCGATTGGCGGAGCGATTCGTTATCGCGCAGTTGGCGAGGCTCTATCCCACGCACGACCCGTTCGCAGCGATCGACCAATTCATCCAGTTGTTGGCTTGATCCGATGTTGAGTTCGCGGAAACGACGGAAGAATTCTCCAAGATTCTCGACAGCCGTATCGCGGAAGACCTTAGGCTTTCCGTCATCGGAACCCGATAGCCGTTCCGCCAAGTGATTAACGAGCCGATCGAGCTCCTCCAGGAAGGCCTGCTCAGCCATCTGGACCGCTTGATCGAACCGCTGAGCCACACGCCGAGACTGTTCTTCGTAAAGTTCTGGGTTGGCACGGCGAAGGTATTCGGGAACATCGATCGAAGGGTAATCCCAATCAACCGCGAACTGGCCATCGAGCGAATCGGGATAGTCCGTATCGCAGTAAAGCGAGCCGAGTCGCTCTCGCGCTTGTAATTTGAGTTCGGGAAACTCGTTCTCCAGATTCCTTACGGCCGCGTCGAGGCGCGTTCTGAAGTCCGTGAGCTCCTCGTTGAACGAATCGATCCGATCTTGTCGGATGAGGCGTACGCCAGGTTCGGGAAACGGCAGTGAACTGTCTTTCCAGAATTTCCGGATCTGCGTACGAATTGCAACAAGGTCGCGATAAACGGGATCACGGGTGTTGATCAGCTTCTTGCCGGCCGATAGGAATTCGCCCTCGGCGTCGAACGACTCGGCGGCCTGATCTTTTTGTTCGGGCGAGAGTGTTTTGCTGGTTCCGAGCCATTTGAAACGGACTCGACAGGCGGCAAAGCTCTGCCGAAGTCGATCAGTCGCAAGGTGGTGCGTCGCGTTGGCTCGCCTGGACCGGGCCATGGATTGAATGGTCGTTGACATACTTCTCCGATTGAGTGGTGGTCGGTTGGCAACTAAGCCGTTGGCGATTCCAATGAACTTGTCGATCGCAACGACGAATTGAGGTCAGCCGATTGAAATTGCACAACTCGATGGCGAGAATGCTCATTCGCATGATGGCGTGACCGGGGTTCGAACTTTTCGCACACAAACTTGTGACTAGCGCTTGGGGAGTCAACAAAAGGCGACCCGAAACTCCAGCCACGCATTTTCATTGATTCTTTAGGCAGCAAAGCAAACGGCCGGGCACCCTTGCTTCGAGAGAAGTCGGACAAACAAGGATCATTCACGATGAAACTTAGTAAGGCGTACATCCGAAAGTATCGAAGTATTCGTGACACAGGCGAGTTCGAGATCGAGAATGGGAAGACGATCCTCGTCGGACCAAACGAGGCGGGTAAGACGGTCATTCTTCAGGCGCTCCAGCAACTTAACGCGCCACCGGGGATCGAGGGATTCGAACCGCTTCGTGACTATCCACGATCCGAATACAATCGGGACATCGGGCGCGGTATTGTTGATCCCGCCAAAGTCACCGTCGTCGAAGGTCACTTCGCGCTAGAGCCCGGTGACCTAGATGGCCTCCCGGAAGGTTTCGCGGGCTGCACCTATACGTACGGTCGCAAGCTCGATAATACGTCGTGGCATAGGATTGACGGAGGACCGAGCGTTCCGAGCTACGGCGCGCTGTCAAAGGACCTCGTGCGACTGTGTGCACACGTCGATAAGCGCCAAGCGAACGACGAACCAGCGCCCAGCGCGGCTCTTACTAAACTCACAAATGGATGGACCGAGGCGACGCTCGTGGGGGTTGAACACGCGGCGAAGCTCAAGGCATGGCTTGAGGTCGTGCTACCGTTGATCGACGAAGCGAACAAGTCCGAGGAAGAACGCTACGATCGCCTTCTGGGGGCCTGTACGGTGGCGAACGAACTGGCGACGGCGCTCAAGCAATTCGCCAGCCGCCTTCCTGTGTTTGTGCTGTTCAACAACTACTTTCGCGTGCGACCGCGCATCCACTTGGAGCACCTCGCTCAACGCCAGCAAAGTGGCGTGCTCGACGATAAGCAGTACGATTATGGAAACCTGTGCTTGCTCAAGCTGCTCGGGTTTACTGCGAAGGAGCTTGCTGACTTCGGGAACGCCACGAAGCCTGCGCCCGGAGATGCTTCAGCCCTCAAATCGTACCAGGACAAGCTCGACAAGCGAGACTACCAACTCAACGCGGCAAGCGTTCAACTCACTGATGAGATCGTCTCAGTCTGGAACCCAAATCCGGACCGCGCGGAAGCGAGCAAACTCAGGATCAAGGCCGACGGTCAGTACCTCAAGGTCGTTGTCGAAGATGAGCTTGGTGTCGAGATTGAACTGGATCAACGATCAGAGGGTTTTCAGTGGCTCGTATCGTTCTTTGTTGTGTTCTTTGCGGAAGCCGCCGACGAACATGAGAACGCGATCCTGCTCCTTGATGAGCCGGGTCTGCACCTGCACGGGCTTAAGCAACGGGACTTCCGAGAAACGATCTCCCGCCTAGCTGCCAAGAACCAGACGCTTTATACGACTCATTCGCCGTTCCTCGTTGGCCCAGGCGAACTTGATATGGTACGCGTCGTGGACATGACGGATCGAAATGTTGGGACCAAGATCCACAATACACTTTCGTCCGGCGATCCGGCAGCATTACTGCCTCTTCAGGAGGCCCTCGGCTACGATCTAGCGCAGAGTCTTTTTTCTCAAACCCGCAACCTCGTCTTGGAAGGATTGACGGACTTTTGGTACCTAGAGGCCGTCGCGCAACTCCTTCGCAGTGCGCGTGTTGTCGACCTCGATGAGAAGATTGCACTTGTCTTTGCCAACAGCGCTGGCAAGGTCGTGTATTACGCAACCATTCTTCATGCCCACAAGTTGAAGGTTGCGGCTCTGCTGGACTCTGACGCTGCGGGTGATCAAGCGGCAAAACAAGACACACTCGTTCATACCCTTGGGAATAAGAAGATACTCCGTACTAAGGACGCCTATTTGGGCAAAGTCACAAAGCCCGAGATTGAGGACCTCCTTCGCGAAACGTTGGTGCAGATTGCTCACACTGACCTTGGTTGGGATATCCGGACGACCGCCTTGGCCCAGGACGCACGCCCAATTGTGGAAATCTTCGAATCCGGGGTCACCGATTTCTCAAAATACAAGCTGGCAAAGGCGTTTCTACGCTGGACGCGATCGCACGAGGCATCCGACCTAACGGAGGAAGAACGCAAACAATGGAGGACGTTGATCGACACAATCAATAAGGCTCTTAAGTAGTATTTTGCCCTTTGCTCCGGCGGTATGTCCTGCGATCGGAAAGTGAGAAGTGACCAAACGGCCCGGTCCTTGGACATCATTGATTCTCTAAACGACAACAAGCGTTGAGGGTTTTATGTCGCAGATTTCCCTTCGTCGATACACTCAGCTCGCCCCGCTCATGCACTTGCTCCACCGAAAGTGCTTGACGTTGTTGAGCCCCCGCACCTGGGACGACAAGAACGATGCCTACTATTTGGAAGTCTATCGTCAGCGACAGAATCTGGGCTCAGTGTTAGCCCTTTGCTTTGCGGAATCCCCAGAAACGTATCACCATTGGCACGTGTTTGCCGGACGCTCGTCCGGTGTTTGCCTGGAATTCTCGAAGGATGCGCTTGTTAGAAGTGTCAGTAAGATTCCAGGAATCAAGTGCGAATCTGTGAAGTACCCACAGATCGCGGACCTTCGACAGGCGCACCCCGCTACGGCAGAGCTACCCTTTGTTAAACGATATCCCTTCCACGACGAACGCGAGTTTAGGATCATCTGCGACGACGTTACGCCGATGCTGGAGGCGAAAGACGTTCGCTTCGATCCGCATGCACTGTTGAAGGTGACGATGAACCCCTGGATGCCGCGACCGGTATACGAGTCAGTAAAGACACTGCTGCAGGCCATCGCCGGCTGGCGCCATCTTTCGATTGGTCGAACAACGCTCGTTGACAACGATGACTGGAAACGATTCGCTGATGGCGAGATACCGCCGCCTTCAAAAGCACTGCAGCCGACGAGCCGCGCGCGAAAGAAGGCCAAATCGAAACGCTCCTCGGGTGCTCGTCGCGGCTGAGCAACGATCGTTATGTCGCAACCTCACTAGCCAAGCATCTGATGGATCGACTCCAAGAAAAGTACGCCTTGTTCACCAAGCTAGGAGCTCTTCTTGGGCCATTGCATCGACTGGTTGACCATCCGGATCAGTTTGACGAACAAGAGTCCGCACGACTCATCGCCAGATACTGCGACGAACATCGTCGCCTTGCTAATGAGATGAAAGCGTTCTCTAAGGGCGAACCCGGTCACGACTACCTAATTCAACATTCGCGTTTCTTCAACGCTCTCGACGAAATCAAAGTCGGGCTGGAATACGATAGGAAACTCGAAGACCTCTTGCCGGCCGCAGCGGCAAAGGCACAAGCGGCCATAGATGCTATTCCAGTGCCTTCACCGTCCGTTATTCTTGAAGCTGGTAGCCCATTTTCCGCGTATTGTCGGTTGCGCGAACTCTGTGAGGTTGACGCGACTAGCTCGATCATTTGGTTAGATCCATACGTTGATTCGTCGCTTTTTCATCGGTATTTACAACACGTTCGTGACACTGCAACTATCACGCTTGTCACCTGTGAACCAAATGTAAATGCTCGGCCGCAAGATCATCGCCGCTGGACCTCGTTCCACGACATTTCGCGGTTATTTTCTCGGGAGCGAACTCCAACAACTTATCGACTCGTTGTCCAACCGTCGTTGCACGATCGTTGGCTCATGCTCGACAATAAACGCATATACAATCTGGGTGGATCGGCCAAGGATGCCGCCGTCAAAGACAACTTCACCATATCAACCGTAGAGGCAACACCTACGAATCTTGCGGCGATCGCCCAACATACGACAAATGGTATCGAAGTATTTGGTCCATCAATGACGACACACGCCTGAAATAAGGCATAACAACCCATTGCACCGAAGCTGCGGGCCGCGCGGTTTATGAAATCAATTTCGTTCGCCGCGGCTCGGTGAACGGTGGCGTTCGGCGGCAGTCGGAGCATTGCAAGTGGCGGAGGTGTACTCATGTACGGAGACTGGCTGTCATCGGTGACAAGGCAATTTCAAGACGCCTTCGGCAGGATCGAAGCGGAGTACAACTTTGACCTCGGCCCAGAGTTCGAAATTGCTATATGCAACGTATTGCGGGACCTGCTTCCCCGACGATACGGGGTCTGCCACGGATTTGTAGTTGCGAAGGACGGGACGACGGCCGGCGACGACATCATCGTGTTCGAAGCCGATCGCTACCCCGTTTTGCGGAGTCTGGGCGAAGACCTGTCCCGAAAGCAAAAGGTGCCGGCGGAGGCCGTTCTGGCATACATAGAAGCCAAGCACACACTGCGCATCCAAGGCATCGGACCGCAGTCGCTGCACAAGGCGGCCGCGCAGACGAACGAAGTCAAGGCATTGACGCGCGAGCGGTTGGAGCCTCGGTACAGGTTCAATTACTTCGACTTGGGGGCACAGGTAAAGCCTGCGCCCGGTATGCCCACGTACTGCAACCCATGGTACACCGCTATTTGGTGCCGCAAGATCGACTGGGGCGAATTCACCTCTAGCAACTTCTTCCCGACGATGATTGACGCGTTGGGCGTTCCTTTGACCACTGACATTGTAGCCACGCCTGATGGTTGTCTGATGCCAGCACGTACAGAAGTGATGGAGGACGGGAGTACGAAACGAACGATCAATCCCTTCTTATACGCGGATACAGAACACGTCTGGCTTCCAATCGAGAATCAGGGGTTCGGACTTGCAACCTTTTTTCTCCTGTACGCGATCGGCTGGATTAACTTAGCCGAAATTGACTGGGCTGGAACTATCAGTGGATACATGAAGACGATCCCGGTTTACCACAGGCTCCCATAGACTTTGAGGTCTAGGTCGTGTTTGTGTATGCGCAGGAATACGCCGAACAAAGCGTTGCACACGGAGCCGCGGAGCCGAGCGGTTTTACAATGGAAAATCGTTCTCCGCGGCCCGGTGAACGCCAACGTCAGCCACCAATAGCGAGCTCCACATGTTCCTTCGAAACTTTCTTGCCATCTCGCTCCTTCTCGCACCGGGGTGTGGCGACGCACCATCAACTTCGACTCCGTCCAAGTCACAACCCGCTTCGGCACCCGCAACCACCGTGACGGCATCGACTCCATCATCCGCAATCCCTGCCGACGTTACTTTCACCGTCATCAACGAGACGAAGCTTCCCGGTATAAAACGCAGCGTCGATATTCGATTAAATAAGCACGTGTCAGAGGTCACGTTGAACGCAATTGCAAAGACCGTGAAAGCATCCGACAGCAGCAACTACGAACGCACCTTTATTGGGTACTACCTTCCCGACATGCAGGTTGACGCAGGATATTGGGCAACCACTCATTACAATCCAAACCTCGATGTCCGGATACTTGGTTTGTCCGCCGATGCCGCCGCAAAATTGTCCGCGAAACCGGAAACAACAAACCACGATGAGATTGGTCGATGGCTCGATGAATCTCCGTTTACTGGCAAACGAATTGTGATATTTCGCGACAACGGCAAACTGTTTATGGAATCCACATACAAAGATGGCAGCAGTGGCACAACAGAAATCGTCGAAAGCCAATCATCTCTCGGCCGTCGGTTCAATAAGCCGGGAGATTCCACCGCTGGTGATCACTGGATTCTTGATTCCAATGGTGACCTCCAGCTTCGCGACGACGAAGGTTTGATCTCCACCGCCAAGAAGCTTCAATAGGTGGCTAACAAGAAAATGCACCCGAGCGGCGAAGTCGAGCGTTCAGGAGAAGTCGAGAGCGCGGTGACATCAACGGATGACGGTCTCGCAACTTTTGCATGGTAAGATTCACTTACAATACAGGCATCTCGTCTTGTTCCTCGTGGGTCATTGTTGTCCAGACTCCACCGACACCGCGATTTGTCGAGCAACCAACCCATTCGCATTCGGCCAAACCACCGTCCAGGTCATAATCTTTCGCGTAGGTATCGATCGCATCTTCGTCCGGAATATCCGTGGCGTCTATGTCAGCCACCATGCAACATAGCGCATAGTTTTCGGCCAGCGGTCGACGACGACTAACCGGCACGTTCTTAGGAACCATAACGGTCAGCAGGCCTTCAAATTTGACCTTCACCTCGACAGGAATAAATTCTTCCTCGCCTCTAGTTCGCATCTGCTCTCCTATAGTTTTTTCTGTTCCGAGCCGCCCTGGTGGCAAGGTGTCTCGTCACCCCCGCGTGGCACTTGCCACAAAGCAGTCGTAGTTGCTCGGTCGGCCAATACGAGACCATAACGCAGTTACCTACAGCCCGAAATGTTGAAGAAGAAGTCACCAAGACGAAGACGGGCGACGAGACGCGATGCCGGCAATTCGCGCTTTGCCGGCCCGAGTGTGCCCGAGTGGGAGCGCGGCCGAGTCCCGATTGGATTTTGGGACGATCCGGCCAATCAGCGTCGGTATCTGGTCTGGCTGGGTAAGAAACTAGGCATCAAAAAACTTGACGACTGGTATCAATCCACCGTGGCCGACTTCGTTGCCAATGGAGCGATCAAATTGCTCGCTAGGCATCGATCCTTTCACGGCATGTTCGAACGGCTCTTTCCCGACCACGATTGGGTTCCCTGGCGTTTCCGCAACGTTTCCCATGGGTATTGGTCGAAGCTACAAAACCGACAACGATACATGCGGTGGCTCGGAAAGCAGCTTGGCTACATCAAACCCGAAGACTGGTACCAGGTCTCGCGAGAGGATTTTGGTCAACATCATGGGAAGGGTCTGCTCAGCGACGCGGGTCGTACTATACGGGGACTTGTCGCAGAGGCAGTTCCGGACTTCGATTTCAAGCCGTGGCTCTTTCGGCATGTTCCAGTTGGGTTCTGGCGCAAGAAAACGAACCGACTTTTGTATATGAAATGGTTGGAGCTGGAACTTGGCTACGGGCGACCAACGGATTGGCTCAACTTGAAGGCCAAGGATTTCGCTGAGCACGCCGGTGGCGCGATACTCCATGTAGCCAGGATGCGACCGCATCAGCTCGTGGCCGAACTATACCTAAATCGGATCTGGCATCCCTGGCTCTTCAGCCAACTTGAACACAACTACTGGAAGGACCCGGCGCATCGGGTCGCATATCTGAAATGGCTCGGCAAGCGGCTGGGTTATCGCCGACCGACCGACTGGTTCGGAATTCAGCGACGGGATTTTGCGAGGAACCACGGATACGTAATTGTGGACGAATGGGACGGCGACTTCACCCGGGCCATCCGGGAGATCTATCCCAAGCTGGAGTGCGAGCCCTGGATGCTGAAACGGATTCCGCACGGATCATTCTGGGAAAAGCAACCAAACCGCCGTCGCTATATGACCTGGTTGGCCAAACGACTAGGCATCAAGAAACCGATCGATTGGTACCAGGTTCGCAGTACCGATCTTCGCCAACACTACGGCAAGGGACTGATTCACAAACTGCAGTCCGTGGCGGCCATTGTCCTTGACGCGTTCCCCGAACATTCGTGGAAGCCGTGGCTGTTCGATCGGGTACCGCATGGATTCTGGTCGTCCAGACGGAACCGAAACGACTACTTCGATTGGTTGGCCGTCCAACTCAAGATTCGAGACGCCTCGGATTGGGGACGGATCCAAAACAAGGATCAACGAGAGCTACACTTTGGTGGGCTGTTGAATTCTGTGTTCGCTGGGTCGGTTCGGAAGTTGCAGGCAGCGGCCAAGCGGCGATGGATCGAACGGAGCGGCTCGGCGCCCGGAAGGTTCTTGAGGACCGAGAGAAAATAGCTCCGCGACGTGGCGGCCCGCAAAAACTCGGTGGATTGGCTGGTCGAGTCATAAAAGCAAAACATCGAATTGAATTTGCCCAGATCGATCGCGAGAATGTCCATGTTGATCTCCGTTGGTTTGGGGTTGGAACTTTTCGCACGCCAACACGTGATGAACGGTTGGTCAGCAGTCTACGACAAGCGACCCCAACCCACGGACTTCATGGATTCTTTCTGCGACAAGAAAATATATGGTCACGATTTCGAGCGGATTTATCGGCAGCTTTAAGCTCGGTGACAATATCGTTCACAATCTCTCAATTCTTGGCGAGCTTTATGCCAGTCAGAAGGCAGGCACTTCGGAACAACGAGAACTTCTACGTAAACCAATCATCGTGACAATCGCATCGATCGCTGAGGCCGTCCTTTTCGATCTGTACTTGCGAATCAATTCTTTCACACGCGAGGGTGTCGCGAACATTCCGCCGATCGTATTGGATGAAATACGAACCAAGACGATCGACGAGTTTGCAAAATACATCGACAACGCGAAAAGCAAGTCGCTATTGGGAGGCAGTACTGGAATCTACGACTCCCTTACTGAACTTCGCAAGCTTCGAAATCGCATCCATATTCAAAACGCGAAATCGCATTTTGAGCCGGACGAAATCGACGCATTCAATGCATCGCGGCAGGCCGATGCTGAATCGACACTCGAAACCTTGCTAAAGTACATGGAGAAGAATTACCCACGCACGGCGGATAAGAAGTGCGTTGAGGATTTCGTATTGCCATGGTGACGGTTCCCCCGAGGCCAACAATCGCGATGTTGCAGGATCACGCAAGGCACACGAGTCGCGAAGTCGGGCGGGTGGGCAATTGAGAATCTCTCATCGCGACCGCGTGATCGAAGAAGCTCGGCCAGGAATACAGGAGCTGAGTAAACTTCTAACCTTGGAGGATCTATGACTTTCAATCCCGCTGTGAAGATGGCGATGTTCATTCGCTGCAATCGGCGTTGTTGCCTATGCCTCAAGCAATGCGGGATAAACATTGAAGCCGCCCATATTATTGACGAAGCCGCGGGCGGTTCAAACGACGAAGATAATGGCATCCCACTCTGCTTCGACTGCCACCAGGAGATCGGATCCTATAACGACAAGCATCCACGCGGCAACAAGTTTCGGCCCGACGAACTTCGCGCACGGAGGGATCAAGTCTACTCGCAGGTTGCGGATGGCCAGATCGATAAATTGCAGCCCGCGAAGCCCATTGCGCAAACACCGAGCGACGGTTGGGCCCGTGCGTTGCCCGAGAATATAAAGAATCTGGTCAGCCTAGAATTGACTACTCCTCCTCCAATTACTCGGAACATTGCTCGGTCCGATGACGGGCAGTTCTGGCTTGTATTTTGGAACAGTTCCGAGTGTCAATACAAATGGGAAAAGATTACTGAGCGGTATGCAGCAGAAGCATTGCAGCCGGTAGCACGTTACCGAAACGTGAGCGACTGGCGAGATCTGCTGTAAGACTGCCGATAGAAGCTTGAGAGGGCCGAGCAAGCGCATGCATTGGCCGCTGAGGCCACATGCCTAATGTCGATCAGAAACGCGTTGGGGGCTGACTGTCGTTGCGAAGATGGCCGAGGAAGACAAGTAAGTGGTGAAAGTGGAAGTCAAACATCGAAAGGGAATCACAATGAGCAATGTGACGAGTCAACCGGCCCCGAAGAAGTGCAAGGGTCGCGGCTGCACGAAAAAGGCTACCCGAAAAGTCGTCGATGGAATCGGTCGGTTGATTGGATACTACTGCAACGACTGCAAAAAGATCCTCTTTGACGACATCAAAGATCAGATGCTGGCTCCGGTCAAGCCGGTGAAGACAAAGAAATCTCCGTGACGATGCCGACCGTTACCGCCATGTTTTTTGCTTGGAATGCGAAGCCCGCCGTACCAGTCGTTGCACTCCGACCGGGGCCGCATTTTCGTCTCGCACGACGCCAGGTCGTTGCGGCGGCCCTGGCGGGTGTACTGAAACGTTCGGCGGGCCGGAGAAGCCGTGAACAAAGCCAGTTCCGGCAATGTTCGCATCCAACTTCGGCAGCCTCCAGTTGGCTGAGACTCTTTGGCGTTGCGCCTTTCAACCGATCGTCCAGCAAGCCGGAGCAGGCTAAGATGACTAGATGCATGACGATAGCAAACGGAGTAGTCGCTCGAGCGCGCCAACACGGCAAGTGAATCCGGAGCTTCTGGAATACTGGCGAAACGCGCAGAATGAGCTTGAGACCTTCCTCGACAGTGTTGGCGCCGACATTGATGCGCATGCTGTAGCCATCTGGGTGCAACCTCAGGCGATTACGTCACCGGAAGCTTGGAGCGAATACCTCGAATCCCAGGTCGCGGACGATGGGCGATGGAATTTCGTGACCGTGATCCAGGACGGCGGGAAGCGATTTGGCTTGGCCCTGCCAGTTACGTATGCACACGCAAGTGACCCCAATGCTTTCCTTCTCGTTGATGTGCACTCTCTCATGGGGACATGGTGGCTCATGTGTGCCTGGCGTGCACGTGAGTTAGCGCGAGCCACTGCTCTCCTCGCAGACAACTCGGATTCAATCGCCGCGGCAGCCTGCGCACGGCCGTTAGTGGAGACCGCCGCAGCCACCTGGGTTGACGCCCAGAAACTCGCTTCGGCCTGGGGGGAAATGAAGCTTGGAGGATCTCCATCAAAGCAACTAAATACCTTCTTCGCGAAACGGACGAATCTACTTCGGCTGCTACAAGAGGTTCACCATGGAGCCAAGTTCGATGATCGCGCCCCCGAAGAGAAGGCAGTCTATGGCAAGACTCTGCGATCCAACGTGCTCGGGCAAGTCGAGAAGCTCCGCAAAGCTGGCTGCCCACACCTCCAAAGCGACTACCAGTGGTTGTGTAACACAGTCCACCCCTCTATCGGCAACAAGCTTGTATACTCGTCACCTCCCTTTCGCCACGACACAGGGACACATATTATTCAGTATTACTGCGGGCGGCCGACCAGCATCCAGAAGAGTGATGGATCGTGTGTTGCGGAAGAGACCATCGGGATCGCATTGGCGCGAGGCGTGACCGTCGCGATGCGTACGCTGCGACATACGCTTGATGCCGCGCTCCGCGTCATCGATGACCTGGGGTTGACGAGCGGTGCCCCTGCGCTTGCCCGAGAGAAGTGCTGGCGGAAAATTGCAGCGCCCGGAGAGAACGACCCCTGCCCCTGTCGCTCGGGTCTGAAGGTGAGAGAGTGCCGTCACGAGTGGGGGGAACCCGCACCCACGATTCCGGAGCGATTCTCCTGCGGAAGCATGTTTCCGCCATCGCAGCGGGACCACGGCGTCGGTTGATGTATGATCGCCGCCCAACAAGACGATGCACGCCACGAGCGCCCCCAAGCGGGCGCTCGCGCCTGATCGTCAAAGTCGTTATAAGGCAAGCGAACCTTCGACATCCATTTGTGTCGGTCCCTTCATGAATAATCGAACCACAGCATCCAGCCAGCCGCGTCGCATCGATGAAGAAATGGTGTGTATCGATTCTTGCCGCCATCTTCTCGTCACGTGTTGCGGCTCAACGATTCCACATCCAACCCGCATCGAGAATGATCCGCCAGACTTTGAGATGAGCGTTGATGGCCACGTCCACGCGGTAGAAGTAACAAGCATCGCAATGACCGCAGCCATTGCTCGGCACGCTCAATCGATAGCGTTTCAAAAACTCGTTCAACGGCAGGCCATTGACAGCGGTACGCTGTCTGGAACTTACGCAATTGTTTTCACCCGTAGCATTCAACCACCGCGTCCAAATTCCAAGGAAGGCAAGCAACTTCTCAAGACCGCCTTGACGTACGTCGAGGGCACCAAAGATCTCAATGAAGCGGTAGCCTCAACCCTACTGACTGACGTGAACGGTGGCACCATCTCGATCAAAAAGTGCTCAAACCAAGATTCAAAGCTTGGTGCCGCAATTATTGACGCTGCTCAATGGGGCGAAGAAACCGTTCAAGATGTAGCGTCGCTTATTCAAGAACGCATCGATGAGAAACTGCGAACTCTTGCAAACCATGGCATTGATGCCGCCAACACGCTCCTACTCCTCTATGATGCACACGGTTATGCAGACGCGGACACAATTGCCGAGGCATTCGAGTCGGTCACCAACTACGATCAGTTTCACAGCGTTTACGTTGCTGTTTCATTCACTAACAGGCCAAATGACCTGTGTGACGATGAACCCGGACGGGAGGGATTCTTTGTATTTAGCCGTGATGCAAATTGGCGTGGCAAGTCGACACTGAATGCCAGCTAACAAAACAATGCACCGAAGTTGCCGTCCGGCCCGATTCTAAAATCAACATCGTTTGCCGCGTGTCGCCCAATCCGCCGCAACTAATTGTTCGAGGGATTGGGGACTCCGGGCAACACGCTTCTTCGTGACCTGCTGCTCTTGCTTCCTGCGTAGATCCCACCGGCCGACGCGTCGAGACAGCGACCACTTGCCCAGCGGCGCAATTTGCTGATCGACTCGGCCGACGTAACGGCCACGGGTACGATGTTGCGCGACGATTCGGCGAGTGTGGTACCCAGCAGAACCGACAATCGGCAGCAGGACTTAATCTCGGCACCCGTCCAATCCGTATCGTCCGGACGTGCCTGCTGGACATCGATCGCGTAGTGCTCACGATAGATCCCCCAGATCGCGTCCTTCTCGTCCCGCTTGGGCAAGTCGAGGAAGAACACGCCGTCGAAGCGTTCGGCGCGAGCAAACTCCGGTGGCAATCGCGACACGTCGTTCGCTGTGCAAACCACAAACACGTCGGACTCACGATCGTTTAGCCAGGTTAGCAGCGAGCCGAACATCCTGGCTGAAACACCGCCGTCCGATTGTCCCGAACCGGCGATACCTGCGAGTGCTTTGTCGACCTCATCAAGAAAGCAAATTGCCGGCGACGTCGCATCGATGATGTGTAGTGCCTGGCGAGTTCGCTGTTCAGTTTGGCCAACCAGCGATCCCATCAGTGCACCAACGTTCAGGACAACGACCGGTCGACCAGTCTCCGCGCCAAGGGCTTTGCAGAACTGGGACTTGCCACATCCGCTTGGTGAAAGCAAGAGTGTGCCGCGAGGTTTCACCGTTGCCGATCGTCCTTTGCCGCCTAGGGCCTGTCGACAAAACGATTTGAGGGCCATGAGACCTCCCAGGGAGTCGAAGTCGGCTCCGCCGCGATAAAGGCTCAATAGCCCCGATTTTTTTAGCATTCCGCTTTTCAGCTCCCAGATCACATCGGGCCGGATGGTCCCATGGCGCACTAGAGATAAGGAGTAAGCGGATTCAGCCTCATAACGGGTTAGCCCACCGGCCGCATCCAGCAAGGTATCGAGCGCGGGGCCATCGGGTAGTTCACCGGGCAGGGACCCGATCCCGCGGGCGATTTCGAGCAGCTGGTCCCGCCCGGGCAGCTCGTGCTCCACCACGACGAACAGCTTTTCGAGTTCCACCGGCAGCTCGACCACTGGGGAAAGGATCAGGTAAAAGACCCGCGACTGTTTGCCCTCGTGGATCCGGGTCGAAAGCGTTTGGACGATCTCGGCGGATGAGAGAAACCGATGGAAGTTCTCCAGGACCAAGATGGTGGTCTGGTTGGGGTTCCCCATGGCGGCGACGGTGTTGATGGCCGCCAGGGGATCGCCGGTTTCCGACGCGGTGGTGTCGCCCGAACCGATTTGTAGCCCGCGGTCAAGGCTCCAGCGGGCCAGATGCCACGATTGGTCGCGACACAAGACCTGGATCTCGGCGATCGCCTCAGTGGGCTCGTGGCTCTCGATCCAGATGGCGGTAAAGCAACCCGCGACGTATTCGCGCAGTTGCCGGGTGAGTTTGGACATGCGTGTCCTCCGGGGGGTGAATATGGATTCGATCGGCCGCTTGGCCTAGATTCTCATTCCGGAATGAGATTGGATGAACCAAGCTGGGCAGCTTGCGCCTGGGCGACGCGGTAGAACTCGGCCGACTTTGTTTCCTTGACCGTTTGGCCCAGGGCCGACTCGATGAAGCGGCTGGCCTGTTGGCACTCGCTGCCGCTGAAGCCATGCGTCTGGACTGTGGTTTGGCCCGTGGGCGACACGATGATCTCGATCGTCTTCATGATTGCCCTCCCACGGTGACCGTGAGTTTGATCGAACCGTCGGGCAGCGATTGCTCGGTGATCGAATGGCCCTTCCGGCGAGCTTCCAGCTTAGACTTCTCGACGGCGTAGCATTGCAAAAAGCGATCGAGGTGCCGCTCTTCGCCCCAACGGCCGCCGAAGTTGTCGAACTTGATCTGGCCGGTTTCGAGCTGGCACACGATCGGGTACCGCCAGTCAGGAAGTCGCACCCCAAGGCCCTCGGCTTCGGTGCTGAAGAGTTTGAATCGACCCCGTTGTGGCGCCGGCAGTTTCATCCGGAAACACGCTTGGCCGACCGCCGCGGCGTCGCGGACTTCCGTTTTAATGTCCACGATGTGGCTCAATGAGTTCCTCCTATGAAAATGGTGTGTCAACAAAAATGCCCCAAGCCGAATCGGCCAAACCAGTGATGGCGTGGCGTGATTCGGCTCGGAGCATAAAGGATTAGTTTCGGCAATCGAACTATAGAATGCCTAAACATCCGCTCACTAGATTATGACTGGATTGATTGACTAATTTAGGTCCACCGGGTTCGGAGAATGACTTCGGAATTATCGCGGTGTCGGCGGCCACGAACATCGCGTTCAGATCGCGGCGGTCCCGAGCGGAACTCCGTTTCAGCGTTACGGCGACATCCCGCCCACTCCCATGGTCTTGGCGAAATTGGCGGATGGGGACCGCTCACTCCCCGAGTCGCAATAGTCCGGGACGTGAACCATTGCAACAACAACTAATTCAACGAGCGCAAGATCCCGACGACGAAAGTATTGAGTCGAAACCGTCGCCAACATCCCAGCCGAAGTAGTCGTCGGCGTACCAGTCCGCGACGACCTCATCCGTAATCCGGGTCCAATGCCCTGGCCGGGACGAAGTCGGCTGCGTGATCGCCAGCTTGACGTCTCCGCGGGAGGATCGGGTCGTGGCCCAAACCGTCGGTTGGTGTTGAATTGCCGTTGGGATCGGTAGCGGAGCGAGTTGCGCGCCGTTCAGCGGGCGCGAACTGGTTAATGGCGAACGCGAGGAGTCGCCTAGCCACTTTTCCATCGCTACGTCCAACACGCGCGCCTGTGAGGTAGCCGCGACTTGAATGCCGGCCAGCTCGATCATTCCCGGAGCGGGCGGATCGGCGATCCCTTGCGGGTTGGTATTGCCCGCGGTCAGCGCAAACGTCGCCGCGGCCGCTAGGCTGCCGGAGGTTCGGCTGGCTGCGGCCGTGTACTGATACACCGTGTCCGTTCCGCTGTCGACGATCCAGATGTCGCTGACGCTGGCCGGATTGATGGTGATACCGGTGGGGCTGCTGGCGCCGGACGTGGCAATGGTCCAGCTGCCCTGCAAGCTGCCCGACAGGCTGTACTTGAATACCTTATCGGTGGTGGAATCGTTGACCACCCACAGCGAAGCGCCGTCGGTTACGAGGTCCTTCGGACTGGTATTGCCGCTGTTCAGGTTGAGGCTGCTGGCGGCGTTCTGACTGCCCGAGAGGCGAGTCGCAGCCCCCGCGTACTTGTAGACTTTGTCGCTCTTGGCATCGACGATCCAGACGTCGGTGCCGTTAGTTGAAATGCCTTGCGGATCCGCATTGCTGGCCAGAGTGCCGGCAGTCCAGGAGCCGAGCAGTCCGCCGGTGGTGTTGTAAACGTAAACTTTGCGGTTCGCGTCGACGACCCAGGTCTTGTCGCCGGCAATCGTGCTGGCCGCTCCGCGCGGAGCCGTGTTGCCACTGTTCAAGTTATACGACTCGACCGATCCACCGCTGACGTTGTATTCGTACGTCTGATCCTGCGCGGCATCGTTGACGACGTAGAATTTAGTTGGCAGCACATCGTCGTCAAGGTTCACTACGGAAACGTCGGCCGGGTTGAGGCCCTGGAAGTTGGGGTCGCTGCTGACTGCGGCCGCGAGGACGAACGTGTACGCGATATCCCCATCGACCACGGCATCGTTGACCCCGCTGACCGTAACAGTCTGGGTGATGTTCCAGTTGGTGGGGGTAAACGTCAGGCTGGTCGTCGAGAGGGTCCCTTCGGTCGTATCGCTGGAACTGAGCGCCGCTGTCACATTTGCGGTCGGTTGCGTGGTCAGCGTCACCCGAAAGAGGTCGCCGCTGCCATTTTCCTTCGTCACCAGTCCGGTGCGATGGGTCACGCTGATGTCGGGAGCCAAATGAGCGATCGCCAGGCCCTGAAGCCCCGCACCCGACCCCAAACTGGCAACCGTCGAGCCATCCAGATTGGCCCGATATATGGTTTTAGACAGGTAGTCCGTCCAGTAAATCTTGCCGGCCGGTACGTCGAGCGCGATTCCGCGTACCCCAGAGCCGTCTGTAAACGTCGCATTATTCACTACGACTTCCACATTCGCGCCGTCCAGATCCGCCCGGCGAATCACGTTCTCACCGGTATCGCCCCAGTACATCTTGCCTGCGCCCACATCCAAGGCGATTCCGCCCGGCGCCCCGGCAAGGTTGACACCCGTCCAAAGGACTTCGATGTTCGTGCCGTCCAGATTGGCACGCCGGATGGCTTGCGAAGTGGGTAGCCAGTACATCTTGCCGGCGGCCGTATCCAGGGCAATTTCCGTGACGTAGGAATCGGTGACCAGGTCCTGGATCAGCGTGCCGTCCAGATTTGCGCGTTGAATTTTTCGGGCAGAGGTATCGGTCCAATACATCTTGCCCGCGGCCACGTCGAGGGCGATGCCTTTGAGACTCGCAGTTGGGAACGAGACCAGGGTTTCCACATTCGAGCCGTCCAGATTGGCACGCCTGATCGCCTTTTGAGACGAATCGGTCCAGTACATTTTGCCGCCCGCCAGATCGACGGCGATTCCCCGCGGCGAATAGCTACCGGTTGCGCCGAACAGCGCCTTCAGATCGACCAACGTTTCGGGTTGTGAACCGCTGAGCCTTGAGCGGTTAATCGTGCCACTGCCAAAATCGACCGAATACACAAAGCCAGCCGCGTCGTTGTCGACGTTGACCACCGCAATGTCGGACGGATCGAGACCGCTGTACTCGGCATCGGCGGTAACTGCCGCCCCGAGCATCACGCTGTAGGCGATGTCGTTGTCGATGATTCCGTCATCCACGCCGGTAATCGTCACGATCTGCGGGATGTCCCAGTTGCCGGACGTAAAGACGAGACTGGTGGCCGACAGGGTGCCTTCGGCGGGGTTCGTGGAGCTGATCGGAATGATCACATCAGCCGTTGGCTGTGTCTGGAGCACGATGCTGAACGACGTCGCGCGGCCATCCTCGCCGGTGGTCATGGTGCGCGAGGTCGGTGTGACGGTGATGCCCGCGGGTGGTGTATCAATATTGACGGTGTACTCGCCAATCCAGCCGTAGGTCCCGGTGCTCTTGACGGCGAGAAAATAAGTTCCCGGCGCCAGCCCTTTTCTGATTTCCGCATTGAGGGTGTCTTGCGGGTTGGCGCTGCCGATCAGACTGCCGGAGGAATTGCGCAGCTCGAGCACGACATCGAGATTGGCGGCGAACATGTCCCCGTTGACCACGATGCGATACGTGTCGTTGGTCGTGACACTGAACGAGAACATGTCCACATCGGTGTTCGTCCCCACGATGCCGGCGCCGCTCCAGGTATTGCTTGTCACGGTCAAGGCCGTTGCGGCAGCCGTGGTATTTCCGTGGTCGTCGCTGCGGTAACCGAACCCGTTCGTCGTACCGGCGAGAACCGCCATGTCGTCTTGAAGAACGTTCGCACCCTGGGAATTCGGTCCGTTGTACCAGGTCTGGACTACCGTGCCAGCTGAATACGAAACTCCCATCAACGGCGCCCAAGTTGAGTAATCGCCAGGATTGTAATCAAGCGTCTTGACGCCATTGGCATCGTACGTACTTTGGTGGTACAGCCCGAAACCATGCCCCGCTTCGTGCGACGCTATATTTCCCAGCCCCGCACCGCTGTTGCCTTGTGCAAAAACGTAAACGACGTTGGCGATCTGGCTTGTAAATGAATTGAGTATGCCGAACCCCCCAGCATTGCCGCTGTACCAATCGGCGCTGGTACCGCCAATGGCGACTCGCAGCGCGACCCCGTTGGCATTCGCGATCGGCGTGCCCTCGGCCAGGACGGCCGGCTCTACCGTGGTGACGTCGATATTGAAGGGCGCGAAATCCTCGGCGACGCTGTTCCAACTGGACTGGATACTCGCCAGTTCGGCGTCACTGAAGGTCAGCCGGTCGCCATCAAAATCATAGGCCGGTGTCGTGACATTGAGGTAGCCACCGTAGTTCGGTTCGAAATGACCGTTGAAATCCAGGAACAGCGTCGTGGGCGCAACCGGATTGCTGTGCAGCACGGGGATATCGAGTCCCGACAGCATGCTGCGGTCTTCGAGGACTTCGAATTGGGTCAGCGAAGAAAGTTGATCCCGCCGACGGAGAGCGTCGCGCCGCCGGGAGGTCGTTGCTGGGCTACGGAACAGGCGATTCACGTAATTGGACCAGATTGAAGTTGAAACTCGCATGGATAGCTCCTAGCGGCCCGCATAAAATGAAAACGCCTTTCGCAGCGCGCAGACCGTGCGCCGTGGGACGTACTGGCCGGTGAGCAGTGTGGTTAGCGCCGCTCGCTCACTGGCCGGGTTTTTTGTATCTAGGTTGTGTCTCCAAAAGGGAGGGTGAGGCTCCTGCCGAATCGATACCGACCCAAGCAACGCCGCTCAGCGTGCTGTTCGCTCTCCCGAAAATCCCGTATGTCAAATATTTTTGGACCCGGCGTCATCATTTCACTTTTTCCGGGATAGCGTCTGTCACCGTATGCGATAGCTCATCCAGTTTGGTTTTCCACTCCGCCGTTTTAGCGTCGTAGCCTTTGTCCGGCTCTGCGGCATGCCACGAGGTGTAGAGATCGACGAGCGCCTGTGTGCACTCGCGCGTGTCTTGTAATTGGGTCCAGCTGCGAGATTGGACGAAGATGGCTTGCGCTTCCAAAAGATTCGCTTCTGCCGAAGCGAAAATGTCCAACCCCGTCCGGGCCTTGCCGAGGGTCATTAGCAGCCGCCTAAGCCGCATGGCGTGTTCACCGATGAACGCTTTGCGGGCGATCGCTTCGATCGGGGCGAGCAGATCGACGACCTCGGTAAACTTGCCTTGTGCCTGCCGGAGCATGCCAAGGTTGATGATAGAGCTCAATGTCTGTGAGTGCTCCTCGCCCAGCACGCGGCGGTTCTTCTCCGACGCCTCGCGAAGGTAAGGCTCGGCTTCGTCCAGTTTGCCCTGGTCCCTCAAAAGCGCGCCCAGGTTTGTCATCGAATTTAGGGTGTCCGAATGCTCCTCGCCACGTACGCGGCGGCTCTTCTCCAACGCCTCGTGGAAGAGCGTCTCGGCCTCGTCCAGTTTGCCCTGGTCCTGAAGCAAAAGTCCCAGGCTGTCGATCGCAGCCCGCGAATGCGGGTGCTCCTCGCCTAGCACGCGGCGGCTCTTCTCCAAGTCCTCGCGGACGTACGGCTCAGCCTCGTCCAACTTGCCTAGTTCCCACAGCAAGATGCCCATACTATTGATTGAGCGAAGCGTATGCGGGTGTTCCTCGCCCAGCATACGGCGGTTCTTCTCCAAGGCCTCCCGGCAGTACGGCTCGGCCTCGCTCAACTTGCCTTGGGCCCACAGTAGAAGGCCCAGTTGGTCGATTTCAAAAAGCGTTTCCGGGGTCTCCTCGCCCCACACGCGGCGGCTCTTCTCCAGCGCCTCGCGGTGATACCGCTCGGCCTCGTTCAACTTGCCCTGAAGCTCCAGCAACATGGCCATGTTGTTGATCGATTCGATCGTGTCTTTGTTCTCCTCGCCCAACACGCGACGTCTCGCCTCTAGGGCCTCGCGAATGTACGGCTCGGACTCGTCCAGTTTGCCCTGTGTGCACAGCACTGCGCCCATATTGTTGATCGACATCAGCGTATCCTTGTGCTCCTCACCAAGCACGCGGCGTCTCTTCTCCAAGGCCTCGCGAATGTACGGTTCGGCCTCGTTCGGCTTTTCCTGCATGTACAGCAGTTCGCCGAGGTTGTTAATCGAAGTCATCGTGTCCTTGTGCTCCTCGCCCAACACGCGACGGCGAGTGGCAAGGGCATGCTTTTGAAGCGGCATTGCCGCTTCGTACAAGCCAAGCTCCTGATATCGGGTCGCCAGTGTTTGCCGCAATTGGGCGTCGACAAGCGGCTGGTTGGCAAATTGCGTTTCGATCGCTGCAACGGCTGGGATGAGAATCGTACGATCGATCAGTTCGCGGGCCGCATCGGTGGCATTCACATTTTTCCATTCTGCAGTGAACGTCCCAATTCGCTGACTTCGTTCGGCTTCGGGCACATTAGCCTTGGCCAGCGCCGCTGCGAACTTGGCCTGTACGTCCGCCGTGAGCAGCTTCCCCGCCGCGGTTGGATCGACCTGCTTGAGCATGTCGGCCTGAAAATCGGAGACCAATTTCAGCTCGTCGGACCGCGCTTTGGTCTCGCCCTCCGCGGCGACTGCCCGGTCGCGCTGCTCGTTGGCGTCGTTCAGTGCAACCAGCGTCTTGGTCTGCTCCTGGCGAATCAGGGAATTGCTGATCGCCAGACCGGCGGTACCCAATAGCAGAAGCAATAACGTCGCAATCGTTGTTGTCACAATCGCTTTGTGCTTACGAGCAAACTTGCGAAAGCGATATAACGTCGACGGCGGACAGGCTTGGACTGGTTCGTCCGCTAGGTAACGCTGGATGTCCATCGCGAAACCGTTGGCCGTCTCATAGCGCCTTCCGCGATCCTTTTCCAACGCCTTCATCACGATCCAGTCAAGTTCACCTCGGACCAGCTTGGTGAGTTTTGAAGGCTCGGTATGGCGTGAAGCCGAGATTGCGGCCAATGTGGACGGCACACTTCGTGTGCCGCTTTCCTCACGCGCAGCGTGAGGGCTACTTAACTCGGAGAGCCGAGTGCTTGGCTTGGGAGGGTCTTCCTCACGAATGATTCGCAGCATCTCGTCCCAAGCGGCTGAACGCAATCGTTGCTTATTGAAAGGCGTCATGCCGGTGATCAATTCATACAACAGCACTCCCAGCGAATAGACATCACTCCGCGTGTCGATATCCAGTTGGTTGACTTTGGCTTGCTCGGGGCTCATGTACTCGGGCGTCCCCAAAATCTGACCCATTCCGGTGAACATCGACTTTTCGGTCAGCGGCTGGTTGAGCGCTTTGGCCACCCCAAAATCGATCACTTTGCAGACCGGGCGGTCGTCGTACTCGGCCACCAGCACGTTCGAAGGTTTGATGTCGCGGTGAATGACGCCCTTCTGATGGGCATGTTGGATCGCTTGGCAGACGCTGACGAAAAGTTCCAGCCGCTGGCGCGGTGTCAGTTGGTGCTCGTCGCAGTATTTGGTGATCGGCTGGCCTTTGACCAATTCCATCACAAAGTACGGTCGTCCGTAGTCGGTCGTTCCAGCGTCGAGTACTTTAGCGATATTAGGATGGTCCATCAGCGACAGTGCTTGCCTTTCGGCATCGAACCGGGCGATAACCTGCCGCGTGTCCATTCCGGGCTTTATGACCTTCAGTGCAGCTTTCCGTCGCACCGGCTCGTGTTGCTCAGCCAACCAGACGACGCCCATTCCTCCTTCGCCAATTTGCTGCAACAGCTTGTATGGGCCTATCTGCATGCCGGGCTTTTCGCTGACGCCCATATCGCGCGTGAAATCCCCATTGGCACCAGACATTTCCAGGAAACTTCCCAGCTTAAGGTGCGCTTCGAGCAAACCTGCGATATGGTCGCGGAGCGCGGCGTCGCCACCACAACTTTCCTTCAAGTAAGCCGCACGACTGACCGGATCGGCAATCGCCAGGGCCGCATCAAAAATCTCGCGTTCTTTCATAGCTCCGCACCTGTCCTTTAAAGGCAATGCGCATTCCGCAGCCGGACTCCGCCAAAAAATCGTCAAAAAAGGCAATATTCCGTGCTACGCCTATGGACTAGCCATGCACTTGAAAAGGTACGCTCGCGCGTAACCCCATATTCGTTCTGCGGTTCGAGTAGATACGCCGAGTGCCGCGGCGGCTTGTTCGGTCGTCAGTCCCGCGAAGAATCGCAGCTTGACCAGTTCCGCCGCCTGAATGTCGGCGGCCGCCAATTGACGAAGGGCGTCATCGAGCGCCAATACATCGTAAGAGCTTTTCGGCGACTCAATTTCTACTTCGTCCAATGGCTGTTTAACAAATCCAGCACCCCGTTTGAGACTCCCTTTGCGTCGCGCATTTTCGACCAAAATCCGCCGCATGGACTCGGCCGCAGCGGAGAAGAAATGCCCACGATTGTCCCAGGTCTGGTCGCGCTCCCCATCGCCAACCAGCCGGATATACGCCTCATGAACCAACGCCGTCGCCTGTAGCGTCTGACCTGGTTTCTCCTGCGACAATTTCGCCGCCGCCAGCCTTCGCAATTCGTCGTACACGAGTGGCAACAACCGCTCGGCCGCCGACGGATCGCCGGATTCGATTTGCGACAAGATGCGGGTGACGTCGGACATGGTCGGGCTCAGCGGATTTCAGGACCGTTAGTATACGAGCGCCCAAACGCGAATGCGAATTGCGCACGAGTCGATTGGCCCGTCATCCATCGCTGAGCGCGTCGTTCTAAGCCTCGACGTCCTTCAGCAACCGGTTTAGGTCAAGCTGTCGTGCGAACATGGTCAGCTCTCCCGTGGACGTTCGGGGCCATGTGTCATGCGGTCTTCCCAGTACAACTCCACGCCATTGTCGTCTGGGTCCCGTAAATAAATCGCTTCGCTGGCGCCGTGATCGCTGGCCCTATCGAGTTGGAGGCTTGCATCAATGAGAAGGCGAACCGCGTGGGCGAGGGCACGCCGGGTCGGGTACGGGATCGCGACGTGGTACAGGCCCGTGGCACCACATACGACGAAGACGGATCCTGCTCTTAAGACCGGCGGGGTTTTTGTTCACCGTGGACGACCCCATGTGAAGGTCCCACCACCCGCGAGCTTGCGCTCGCCCGCATCAACAGTGCTGCGGGGTTAAAATTGACGGTCCCATGCAGTTAGCTTTCGCTGATCCGCTTCGCCTTCCGACGCTGAACGGTTGAGTCACTGTTACTCAACCAAATTCAGACCACCGCGGGCTTCCCACCTTGCAGCAGGCCGCGTGTCGGACACTCTGGTGACGAAAGGATCGGACGTAACTGGTTGTCATGTCCGACAGTAATGCCATCAGCTTCGTGAGCTATTCCTCCTTTGTAAGTGAGAGGTTGCGAATACCTCAAGGTTTAATAGCTATCTGGTCGCACCCGATGGATTCTGACGCGTTTTCGCGTCAGATTTAGGGCACAATGCGGTCAAGAGTCGGTGCATTCCAACTGGTCATTCGCTTTGGTCTATTGATCGGGCCGAGGAGTTTTGGACCGCCCGGCGTGAGCTGTTTCAGAGTGGTTATCGACTTCCTTCGATCATCCTTGCCGCAGCGCCGGCTCGGAAATGGCTGTTTGTCAGTTTTGGTGAATGGCTATGGAAGATTACCGTCGGTCAGCCAATTGCAAAGTTCGCTTCTGACAAAGGAATAGACCAATGGCGATGTCCAAAGCTGACATTGCTAAAGTGCGGGAATTCGAGACGCTCATTGACAATGGATTTCGATCACTGCCAATTTTCAGCCGACCCCCTGATGTGGCACTTTATGGCGTTCTCGCCGCATGCGATGGCCATTTGGTGACGCACCTATTCGTGCGTCAGAAACAGGAAGGTGCACCATTAAGTGCTGGGCAGGTCCAGCAATTCAAGTACCAATTCGAAGGTTTAACGTGGGCTCTACGTTGGTTATTTCCGCGACAACAAATCCCCGATGCACGTCCCGTTGTAAACGGTGATGTTATAGACGAGGCAGCCGCACTCATTGATTACGGTGCCAGATACTACCTAATAAGTGCGATGTACTCCTATTTTAGTCAGGGAAACGTAAGCGCAATTGTAAATGCGGAAGACAGGACAGTTCAATTTAACTACCTTCCTAATTATCGAAGCCCTAACGCCAGCTGGGGTTTTCATGACGACGTATCCAACGACGCCAAGAGGCACAAAGACAATACTCTCAAGCTAAAACATGCGGCCGCGCCAATTATTCATCAGCTGAACCATCACTTTCAGGATGGGCGAATCGTTCTTGACGACGATAGCGCGCTTAATGATCCAACAATTCGTGCCTGGATCGCCAGCGAGAATGCGTTTCAGGAGAGTTTTCAGAACGACGACGTCGACGGTTTTACGATTCAGGACTTCACCCAATTCTTTCATGCTCTACTTGCTTGGAGCGGCATCGCGAGTGAACTGTATCTCAATACATCCAACCAAGGAGTTCCGCAAGAGAAATGCATGCCGACTCAGGTTGTTTCAAGGGTTAGATTCCTTGATGCCATTAGCCGTTCGTCAAAATTAAGACGATCCATAGTCGAGACAATTATTGCGCGCCTGACATACGATTGGCGGACGGCAAAGCCGGACGTGTATTTGCAACCGCTTCTTTGCGGTCCCTCGTTGATAGCATGGAGTCCGCTCATTGTTCAAACGTCAAGATTTCAGCGCAACTTGCTCAAACTAATGGCGCGCACTCCATCGCTCAAATCTACGGCCGACCGAATCATTGGAAACCGGGAAGTACAACTTCTTGGGAACTTGAAAGAACTACTTGAACGTAAGGACTGGATTGTAAAACTCAATAAGAATATTGAGGGAAGTGAAACTGCCGAAGTCGACCTATTAGCCACCAAATGGGAATATCCGAAACAAGTCCTGATCGTTGAGGCGAAAGCCTTTCTTCAAGTCGATGAATTGAATGAAATCAAATCAGCAACTGAAGAAATGCAGCACGCTCAGACTCAAGTTCACCGGATAATCCGTATACTAAAAGGACTTAGCTTAATCGAGAAGCAACGGTTGTTTCCAGGAATCGAATGGGATAAAGTCGAGGAGTGGTTTGGAGTAATCATTACCCCGGAAACTGAGCCGGGCATTAACTTCGACCACTCAGCCGTCCCTGCTGCCGCCTTAAGGACTCTCGAAACACAAATGCGAAAACGCGACTGGATGGGGCCTTATCAACTCTGGAATGCTATGGTTTCACGCGATTGGCAAACGCTTCGTCCGGCGGAACGGTCCCACGAGGCAGTTTTGTTGGCGGGAGTAACATTCGAGGTGCCTCGCATCGAAATAAAGTAAATAAGTCGGCAGACATCAATCACGATTTCTTCGGTTCGTGACTTAGGTTGCAGCATAATAGGCAGCTAATTGCGATTTGTCGTGCGCTATGATCGACCAACCAAGGACAATCGTGGCCAAGCCGAAACTCGGGCAATCATCGCAAATTGCTTAGCGAGGTTTCTGAGGTAACTCCGTACAATCGCCTTCGTCAAATTCTTCGTCCAGAATTGATGAAGGGCTTGGGCGGAGCGGATCCATGCGATCGGCCTGCTCAAATCCCCAGCGAAGGTATTCGGCAAGCGGACTATTGAGGACCACGCCATTTCGGTCTACGCCCGCGCCGACGCACAAAGCATCCAAATAGTCGCGGATCAGACGACTCTTTCGCCACGACTCTGCGTGAACGACCAATTCATCGACACGAGCTTGCTCGTCCGCTTGTAGTTGTTCAAATTCCGCACGCCGTTGCTCCAGTTCTGCCTCACGCTCCTTTTGAATCCTCGCTTCTTCCGCTCGTCGACGGTCCGCTTCCGCTCGTTCGCGTTTTGCGATTCTCGCGTTGCCAACCTGCCTAATGAAATCGACGACCATTTCAGCGAGCCGGTCCTCGATCTTCGATGATTTCGTGTCGGTCAAGAATGGCTTGTCCCAACTGGACGGTCCACGATCGAACAACAAGAGTCCCGTTGGAACGAGCTCGGTTCGATGTCGATCCCAATCGTATTTCGCGGTCGGATCCGTGTGGCGAACCTGTTTGTCCCGTTCGCGAAGGCGGATTTGGGTAACTCGTTCCCCGGCAATAACGACAAAGGTGCCGATATCGTTTCGGTAATCGTCGCGACGTCCAACTTCTACCTTCGCTCCAAGTGATTCAATTCTTTTTATGACCGCATCGAAGATCTTGAGTGCTCGGTTGCTCTGTTCATCACTCACTGCGATCGACAATCCCTGGGGACCGTCCATCCAACCATAATCGCGCTCAAGGATTGGGCGTCGGCTTTCGGCTTTGGATCGCTCCATACGTTCCTTTGTCAACTTCACCAGGGGGTGAAGGTTTCGAAGCGTTTCACTGACGATTACTGGTCCAAGTTTCCGGGCAGTTTCCAACATCTCCAGAATGTCTGCATCGAAGCTGAGTTCGCGAGGCGGTGAATTGACTGTCGCCTCAAGTTCAGGATGCTTGAAGAAAGTTAGCGTTTGGGCAGTGGGGTCGGAATTGGACGGCAACGGCGTGCGAGGAGGCTGATGCCCATGGACCGTTTTTGCCCAGTAACCGGCAAACGGTTTCGGAATGTCGAATGCCTTGCAGACCTTGCCGATCATCACGTCGGAGCATCCGAGTTCTGACGCCAGTTTCGTGGCCGGCGCAGACCACACCAGATCATAGAACTCTTCGCGCGTGAACGTTTGTTCAACACATTTTGATTCCACCGTCTCACCTCGCCGATTGAAACCAAACAAAATAATCTAGGGCAACTTTCCCCGAGGCACCTTCGCTATTATCACGCGAGCAAAGCTGGACGGTGGGCTTTTGCAGGTGGAAACCTCGTGTGATTTCTCGATAAGTCGGCGAGGGAAAATTTTTTGAAACGAGACTTGAATCGGAGCGATAGCGCGGGATAATGTTCCCAGGTGGAAATATGCCCAGCTGTTGTTTTGCTGTCGCGGGTTCCACGTCTTCGCCAAGTCTAATTGGCTAGACAAACGTGGTTGATTGCCTCGGTAAAAGGCCGAGGGGAAGAGCGGCGTCTCCTAATGTACGCCGTTGAGGTTGCTTCACGGTTCGTTGAAGCAGCTTCGGAAAAGTGGGCGATCATATGCCCACACGAATCGAGTGCAGCGTAGCCACAGGCCGCGTTGCAAAAGGCCTCGCCAACTTCGGCGCGGTCTCAATTCGTGTCCACGTTTTCGAAATCTCGCCAAGAGCTACGCGGTGCGTCTGCACGCACTCTCTCGCGCCGATTTCTGAATGCGTGGAATAACTCCGGAGAATCGTTATGTCGCTTGCGACATTTCAAACAACGCACGCGTCAGGCCGTGCTATAGAAAGCCTGGATCGAAATCCGAGCGAGTTACAACCTGGGTTGTCGCTCGAAAACATTCCCGAGCTGGGCGATCCCACAACACGGTGGCTGCCCGCCTCAATTCTCGCGTCGGCTCTATGCGAAGCCGAAGCGACGTATGACCCATCGACTTGTGGAAGAAGCAAGAAGGCTATTTCGCAGTCGCTGAGTCGAGACCGAATAGTTCACCGACCGTACACGCTCAAATCAGTGGACCGTAGTCTCGGCATTGATGGCAAGGGCAGGGCTTGGCGAAAAGACAATTCCGGTCGAGTGCTGTACCTCCGCGATACGTTGACTTTCGATGACGAAGCGGCAATCGATTCTTACTCCGGACTTCGTTTCGAAATTGTTGGATGGCAAAGTCGGGACAATTAGGACAGGGGGTTTTCGCATGGATGGTTCAGCAAAGAACCGATGCAAATTGGTAACGGTTAATGAGGTTGCGGAGCTTTGTGGAGTAAGCCCGACAACCGTACGACGTCTTGCCGACCGTGGTGCGACGCCGCCGACGGTGAGTTTGGGGCGTTTGGTGAAATTCCAGAAGGCTCAAATTGAGAAGTGGATAGCGGACGGTTGTCCGGACATGCGTCGCGGACGCCGCTAACGAAAAGTCAAGAACCTCTTGGGAGGTTGTTGACTCAACCAGGAAGCCAAGAGGGGGCGAATGCCACGCTCCCTCTTGGTCCTCCTTTACAACAAGATTTTTGATTGGCCCATCGATACGATACATTGACGGACATAAAGCAGCAGGAGGAAGCAGATGCAAAACCTGATCAAAGGAACTTACAAACGAATACTCCCCGCAGGGGCAAGAGTGGTTCGGGCTGGTGGAAAATTGGTCGCGCAGTGGGTTGGCCGAGGTGGACGGAAAAAACAGGCCGAAGCATGTCTGAACGACGACGGAACTTATTCGATTAAATGCGAGCGGTCAGTTTGGACGGCTCGGTTTCGAGATGCGGATGGGTTCATCGTCAGCAAATCGACCGGCTGCCGAAACCGAGAATCAGCACAGGTTCGTTTGGCCGAATTCGTTCGCGAGGCCGAACGAGTCGCGGCGGGAATTGTGACGACTGAAGAGTTGGACATCGCAAGTTTTTCCAAGTCGTCGATCACTGCCCAGGTGGAAGAGTACATCGAATACCTTACCCGCCGTGGGAAGGCAGCTAAGCGAATCAGATTCACGAAGAGCTACCTTCTTGAGTGTGCTGATGGCTGCAATTGGGAAACACTTGGTGGCCTCAATGCCGACGACTTGCAGAGGTACTTGGATGACAAACATGAAACCAAAATCATCGATGGCGAGAAGATAGAAGGGGCCTCTGCCGGTGCCCTTAACTCACGTATTGAATGTTGGGTAGCTTTTGGGCATTGGCTTGCGGGTAAGCGAATGAACGGCAAGCGCGCGAATTACAACGGGGAACGGCGAATCGCCTCGAATCCGTTCGACGGGTTCGCCCGCTACGACGCCAATATCGATCGGCGACGTACCCGACGAGCACTGAGCGAGGATGAACTTAGGCGTTTACTGACTGTCGCCGAGGGGCGACCGTTGGCCAGTTTTGAGACTATTCGCCGAGGCAAGCGACGCGGAGAGCGAGGCGTAAAACTACGGGACGAAACCCGAGCAAGACTCATTCTCGTTGGTCGCGAACGGGCATTGATCTACAAGACACTGGTACTTACCGGCCTGCGAATAAGCGAGTTGGCATCGATATCGATTTTGCAAGCTCAACTAGACGGAGATTCGCCGCACATCAAACTATCCGCCGCAGATGAGAAAAATCGAAAGGGGAGTCTCGTACCTATTCGTTCCGATTTGGCGGTTGAACTTCGGAATTGGATCGATGAGAAGTTAGGGCGGGTTTCGAAGTCTGCTAAAGAGCAAGGCGAGCAACGTCCGGCTCTCGATGAAATCAAAGTGTTCGATGTGCCAAGCGGGCTCCTTCGAATCCTCAATCGGGACCTAACGGCTGCCGGAATCCCAAAGGTAGACGAGCGAGGGCACTCGGTCGATGTGCACGCAATGCGTACGACATTCTGTACTTGGTTGAGCACCGCTGAGGTCGCACCTCGAACGACGCAAGCCGCAATGCGTCACTCAAACCTGCGGCTTACGATGGAGAACTACACGGATCCGAAGTTGTTGAACGTGCGTTCGGCGATAGAGCGGTTACCCAAGTTTGATGCGATGGATCGCGGCCCAAGTGAGCCAGGCACTGAGGTGGCTCCAATATGCACACCAAGTTGCGCACAAAAAGGTGACCAAACGGGGCTACTTGGGGAGATTCCGGACAATTCACTGTTGGATTCGGAGCCCCCCAATGACAAACAAAAAACGCTGGAAAACAAGGAGTTCGCCAGCGTTTCCGAGAATGGACGGTATTGGACTCGAACCAACGGCCTCCACGATGTCAACGTGGCGCTCTAACCAACTGAGCTAACCGTCCAAAAAGAACGACCAAATTATAGCCCGACTGGTTCGAGTTGGCTATCGGAAGAATTTCGGCGAAAGACGCTGAAAAAAATGGGTCCAAATTCCGTCGAGATGAGTCGCCGAATTTGATGAGTTTTTCCTTGTAGGATGGCACAAGTCTTCGAGTCGCACCAATGAAAAATGGGCGAGACCATTTCGGAAGCGGATAATTGTCGTGCTTCCGTCCACCTGTGCTTCAATCAGTCTGAGGACAGACTGGCCTGCATAAGAACGCGTGAACTCGCGGCCGGGAAGTGTGACTTATATCAATCAAGGTCGACGTTTTGAAAACGGCCCCCGCGCCCTATACTGGGGGCGTACACAACACTGAATAGCGCAAAAGCCCACACCGGAATCAAAATGAGCGAGCTAAAAACAGAGGCACTCTCGGTCCGCTTGCCCGACGGGAGCATCAAGCAATTCGACAAAGGGGTTACCCCGCGGGCGATTGCCAAGAGCATTGGATCACGCCTGGCCAAAGACGCGATCTGGGCCGAAATCAATCAACGGCCGGTGGGGCTTGACCAACCGATCGTCGATGAGGGAACCGTCGATGTAAAGATCTTAACTCGAACGGATCCGTGGGCGTTGGCCACCATGCGACATTCTTGCGCGCATGTCATGGCCCGCGCGGTGATGCGTTTGAAGCCCGGCATACAATTAGCGTTTGGGCCGACGATCGAAGGGGGCTTTTACTACGACATGGAGTCCCCTCAGCCGCTCGGCGAACAGGATTTCCCCGCCATTGAAGCCGAGATGCGGCGGCTGATCGAGTTGGACGAACCGTTCGAACGAATCGAGCGTCCGCGTGGCGAGGCGATCAACATCTGTCGCGATCTGCGGCAGTCGCTCAAGGTCGAGCATATTCAAGAAGGACTGGCCGAGCATCCTTCGGTGTCATTTTATCAGCAAGGCGAATTCTTGGACTTGTGTCGCGGTCCGCACGTTCCATCTCCGGGAGTCATCGGAGCATTCAAGTTGCTCTCCCTTGCCGGGGCGTATTGGAAAGGGGATCAGAGCCGCCAGCAGCTTCAGCGGTTGTACGCGACGGCGTTTTTCGACCAAGCCGAGTTGGATGCCCATTTGGCGCGTGTCGAGGAAGCCAAACGCCGCGATCATCGCGTGCTGGGAAAGCGTCTCGGACTGTTTCACATCGACGAGATGGTTGGCCAAGGCCTGATTTTGTGGGCTCCCAAGGGCGCCTTTATTCGCCAGCAATTGCAAGATTTTATCTCGCAACATCTAAAGCGTCAGGGCTACGACCAAGTCTTCACGCCGCACGTCGGCAAGCTCGAACTCTATAAGACCTCGGGGCATTTTCCGTATTATCAAGATAGCCAGTATCCTCCGATGGTCGATCACGAACAGCTCAAAATGCTGGGCAGCGAGGGCTGTTCGTGCGGTCAATTGGCGAACTTGATGCGTGAAGGTGCGATCGAAGGCTATCTGCTCAAGCCGATGAACTGTCCGCATCACATCAAGATTTACTCCTCGCAACAACGCAGCTATCGCGATCTGCCGATCCGCCTAGCGGAGTTTGGGACCGTATATCGTTGGGAGCAGTCCGGTGAAATTGGCGGGATGACTCGGGTGCGAGGATTTACGCAGGACGACGCGCACTTATTCGTCACCGAAGATCAGGTGGCCGCCGAACTCAACGGCTGCATCGAGCTGGTGAAGATCGTGTTCGGTGCGATGGGGATGGAAGACTATCGCGTGCGCGTGGGTACTCGCGATCCGGCATCGGATAAATACGTGGGATCACCGAACAACTGGAGCAAGGCTGAGGCGGCTTGCAAGGCGGCGGCCGAGACGTTGGGGAAACCGTTTACGGTTGATCCGGGCGAAGCGGCTTTTTATGGTCCTAAGATCGACTTTATGGTGCGCGATTGCATCGGTCGACAGTGGCAGCTGGGAACCGTGCAAGTCGACTACAACTTGCCCGAGCGATTTCAGCTAGAATACATCGGCCCGGACAACAAGCCGCATCGACCGATCATGATCCATCGAGCGCCGTTCGGCTCGATGGAGCGATTCATCGGTGTGCTCATCGAGCACTTCGGCGGAGCGTTCCCCCTGTGGCTCTGTCCGGAACAAGCGCGCGTCCTGACGGTCAGCGAAAAATCCGAGGCTTACGGGCAACAGGTCGTCGATCAAATGCGGGCAGCCGGGCTGCGGGTCAGCGGCGATTTTCGATCCGAGAAGCTCGGGGCTAAGGTCCGCGAAGCCCAGGTCGAGATGGTGCCGTATATGTTTGTGGTCGGCCCGCGCGACGCAGAAGCTGGCACAGTTTCATTGCGCGATCGGACCGAAGGGGATCTGGGGGCGATTCCGTTGGCCGATGCCATAACGCGGTTGGCCGACGAAGTCCGCGAGCGGCGGGTCCGACAGAAATTCCAAACGGGTGTGGACTTATCCGCAGCCAGCGTCAAAAACGAATATTAGTCATGGCGTTCGGAGGGTGCCACTATTAGCTCGCTTCCAGTGCCGATTCTCTCGTTCCAAGGCTCCTGCCTTGGAACGCACTGTCTTCGAGGCTCTGCCACGCAAATCGGCGATTGCCGTCGATCCCCATCCAGGGAAGATGGATTCCGGGACTCAGCCCGGAATGACGTGCTGGCGACGGATAAAGAAAACGAAATGGCGGGAAAAGAGTCCTTGCCTCATCCCTGCCATGAAATGCTATGATTAGGGGAACGCCTGGGCGTCCCCAAGTACTTCACGACTTTTAAAGGAAAGGTTTGTTTATCGTCGAACGTATTCAAAATCGCATCAACGATCAGATTCGGATTACTCCAGTCCGCGTCATTGATCAGGACGGAAATCAGCTCGGAGTAATCGCTACCAAAGACGCAATTGAAACGGCTCGACGCACCGGCTTGGACCTGGTTGAAGTCGCGCCTGAATCAAAGCCGCCCGTCTGCCGCATCATGGACTTTGGCAAGTTCAAGTACGACAAGAACAAGCGGCAGCACAAGTCCAAACAACATCAGATGAAATTGAAGGAGATTCGGTTGCGGCCGCGAACCGGTCAGCACGACATCGAATTCAAGCTCAAGCAGGCGATCGGCTTCTTGCAGCATAAAGACAAAGTGCAGGTCACGGTCGTATTCCGTGGGCGCGAGTTGGCCCATATCGAAGAGGGCGAGAAAGTCCTCGAGCAGGTCATCCAATCGCTTTCGGAATTCGGCAAGCTCGAAGGCTCTCCTTCGCGCCAGCCGCGCCGCATCATGTGCACGGTGACACCGAAATAGGCGTGAGGCTGCAGGACTGAGGCGTGAGGGAAAACAAGACCACTCAAGCCGCAGTCGTTTCATTCCCTCCCCCGTCGTGGGGAGGGCTAGGGAGGAGGGCATTTTTCTCGCGCCTCGTCGTGCGCAAAACCTAGTGCATTCATCTCGGCGAGCCCAAGAAACAAAAACGCCGCGGCGATCGGAATCGCCACGGCGTTTTGCTCGATACCTTCAACAGGTCATGTTCTAGAAGCTGTGTTCCAAGCCGAAATAGAGGCCGTGCAAGATCAGGCTGCCGTTGGATTTGATCCGGGCAATATCTTGGCTATCGCTGAAGTTATATGGGATTTGGTCCGCAGCGAGCGCGACTCCAGTGATTCCCAGCGCCCGATAGCCGCCCACTGCGCGCCAATCGCACTTGATTTGATACGTCAACCCCAAGTTCAACTCGCCCATCGTAGCGAAATCGTCTTTCGAGGATTCGAAATTGTAATCGGATCCCGCGTTGGGGCCGGTGCTGATTTCGGCATAAGCGTTCGCGCCATCATGAATCGCTTGGCATGCTTCCAGGTGGTTGCCATAGACGCCGAATTTGGCGCCGAATTGGAACCCAAGACCGTTGCCCCAGCAGCGCTCGGTGCGCGTCCCGACTTGGAATCCATAGAGGTCGTTTTGAGTGCAAAGTTCGTAGTACAAACTTGGCGGATAATTCGGATTCTGTGAAAACGATGCGTATTGCAGTTCTTCGTCAAACGAAAAATAGCGGAATCCGGCCAGCCATTCCCAGCTCCGCTTGCCACAATCGGTGTTGCCGATACAACGCAGCACGTTCACTTCGAGGTTATGAAAGGTGTTGTCGCGATAGACCCAATGCGAGACCGATCCGTTGTAGATTTGCGAGACTGGAAATCCCCCAAATTCGACTTGGGACAAACCGGTTAGGTTGGTGTAAGGAGAGCCATTGAGGTACGCGCTCTCTTGGTCCGGGTAGAGGCCCCAGTAACGAACTTCAACGCCACATCCGTCGCATCCGCGCCGCGATAACACGGTCTCGATTCCACCCATCGTTCCCATCTTGGCGCTGGTTGAATTCAGATAAAGCGACAGGTTTGACGGGACCGCGCTCAAGCCGACATCGTCTTCGTAATCGCGACGGAACGCCAATCCATAAACGCCGACGACCCAATTCGAACCGCCCCCCGTGTTGCACCCGGCCTTCGAATCAAAGTAGCTCGTCGATCCAGGTCCGCCGCAATCCGAGGCGGCCGTTGAAGCTAGTCCAGCTTCCGGAAGCACTCTATCCGAGGGGCTTGTCTGCTGAGACGTTGCATCTCCTTCTTGGATCGCCGGGGCAGGATCTTGCAGTCCGCGCGTAAAGGCAGTCGTTCGCGCGGCTGGCCATTCCAAGGTGGATAGGATTGAGTTGAAGCGGCTCGTGGTCGGTTGGAAAGTTGATTGAGCACAGGCTGGGCTCAACAACGCGAGGCTGGCGGCGATCGCCAACCCGCGAGCAAATATCTGTCGCATTGGTCACTCCTTAACAAGACAGAACAATCGTGATCTTCGGCGCCAAGCTTCCTGCTGGGCGGTTGAAATCGAGCGAACGCGTATTTCGCTCACAGGACGGTTTCGCGGACTAAGTCGCAGAACATCCACAAGTCTCATCGTCCGACATTCGAGACTAATCGCGCGAAACTGATCTGGGGTTCCGGAAATTCCATGCCCACGCTCGGAACAACCTTCATCTCCCGCATTGCAAACACGGTGGAAAGAATTCCGAGAATCGCACCAACCGATTCGCGCGTTGCATTCGGTTCCAAATCGCGCGCAACCTGCCCGTAAATCCGCAGAAATGAATCATACCGAGTTTAACGGCGGTGATGATTGATTCGAATCTCTCAGTCCTGGCGAGCGGCGGGCGTCATCCCGCTGACTCGTTACGACTGTCGTGTGCCACTGGCTCTGCCAGTGTTGCGTTAACAAATGTGTCCAAGGGGAACATTGGCAGAGCCAGTGGCACACAAGTCCAGAAGTTTAGCTCTGGTTCCCAGGCTTCCGCCCGGGAACCCATTGCATTGCTGGCTCCGCCAGCCCAGGACGAGGCAGAGCCTCGAAGACGATGCGTTCCCAGGCAGACCAGGGAACGAGGATAAATACTTGCTATTCTCACGATAGCGGGAATCCACGTCTTGGCTTCCATGCCGAATGGATTCCGGGTCTCAGCCCGAAATGACGTAGATTCTTCGATTTGAACCCATGGAGAAACAAAGCCTAGTGCCGCAAGTCCAATTGGTCGATAGTCACCAGCGACTCGAGCCGCACGCCGATTCGCTCGAATTCGCGATGCTCGCCAGGCTGGCGATCGATGATGGTCACCGCTCGATCGACCTGCAATCCGAATTCGCGCGCCGCTGCAATGGCAGCCAAGCAGCTCCCGCCCGTGGTGACGACATCTTCCACGATGATTGCAGTTTGGTTCGGTTCGACCGGTCCTTCAATGCGTTTTCCGGTTCCGTGGTCTTTGGCTTCGCGTCGCACGAAAAAGCCGCACATGGGAACGCTGCGCAAACCTGCAAAGCACAAGATCGAGGCGACAATGGGAACCGCACCCACCGCCATTCCACCCACCGCGGCAGGAACCTCGTCACGAAACTTTTCCCACATCCCGGCGGCGATCAGATTCGTCGCCGCGCTATCGAGCGTCAATTTGCGACAGTCCAGGTAGAAATTGGAAATTTGGCCCGAGGCCAAACGAAATTTGCCGAATTGAATTGCCTTGATGCGAACCAACTCGAGTAGCGCCTGCTCATCGTATTCGATCGTGGTCATGGACACCGTTGCCAAATCGCGACCTCGTCGCGACACCGCTGGGAACAAGTACAATCAACTGCCAACTGGTTGTATCATAAGCGGGCCGAATTGACGACCACCGCGGACCGACGCCTCGCGTTTGCATGCCGATCAAAAAAACTCTCATTCTTTCCATCGACGGACTAGGAACGCGCGATCTGGGCGCCTACGGAAACACCTGGATCGAAACGCCTTCGTTCGATCGATTGGCCTCTGCCGCGCTGCTGTTTGAGCATGTCGTCGCCAACTCGCCGCAACTTGAGCTGTCGCTTGCGGCGATGCTCACCGGATTCAGCGACCTGGGTTTGGTCGGCCAGCCGCGCTCGGTCTTGGAGTCGTTTCGTGGGCAAGGAATTCCCACGATTTTATTCAGCGACGCCCGCCAGCCATTTCCGGAATCGATCGCCGCATCCTCCTTTGATCGATCGGTCAAGCTTGACGCGACGATCGTCGACCAGTCTGCCGCGACTTGGGAGCTGACACATTGCGCAAGTTACTTTGCCCAGTTACTCGAGACGCGACGCCAGTTGCCAAGCGAGCATGTCCTATGGGCTCATTACGCCGGGCTGACAACGTGCTGGGATGCGCCATACGCCTGGCGCGAGCAGATGGTTGAAGAGGACGATCCCGCACCTCCAACCTGGACCGAGCCGCCGCAAGCCCTCTGGCGCGATCGCGATTCTGATGAGCAGTTGCGCCATTATCAAGCGATAGCCGCCGAAGTCCAAGTACTCGACGCGTGTTTGGGAATTTTGTTGAACGAGTTGTTGACCGAGTCCAATACTCGACTGGCACTCATTGCGCCGCGCGGATATCCGCTGGGTGAGCATGGCGTCGTCGGCTTTGCGGAACGCGTACTGTATTCGGAGTTGACCGCCGTGCCGATAATGATTGCGGATTTCGAATCGCCCATCGGTTGGCGCTCGCAGAATCTCGTACAGCCGATGCTGGTCGCAGACGTGCTAAAAGGGTGGCTTGCGTCGAGGGACGGCGGATCAAACGTTCTCGAGTCGCTTGTTTTACCAACATCCCAAGAATCGCACGCGACTTGCCTGTCCGATCGAGGAAGCGCTTTGCGGACCGCCGATTGGATGTTGATCCAAAATCAGGACCGACGTGAACTCTACGTCAAGCCCGATGATCGATGGGAGTTCAATGATGTGAGTTCGCGTTGCCCGGAGATTGTGGAACAATTGCTCGCGCTCGCGAGCGTAAGCGGAACCTCGTGATTGAGATCGTCGCCTGCGGATTTGGGGGGACTTTGCCCCAAAACTGCACTGGCAGAGCCAGTGGCACACAAGACAGCGGCGATTTTCCGTGTGCCACTGGCTCTGCCAGCGCTGGAGAATCACTTTCTGGGCAAAGCCGATTTGGGGAGAGGGGACGAACCGTGGAATGCGCCCCCTCATCCTAGCCTTCTCCCCCAATTCAACGCAAAAGCATTTTTGGTCGCCAGAATTGTCCCGCGTTGAAATTGGGGAGAAGGAACTAAGCCGCTAGCGATAGGCAAATCTCGACGTGGTCGCAGGACTAAGTGCTTGCTAAAGTCCCCGTTGCGTTTGGAGGAATTCCATCGCTTGGATGAGGAATGATCGACCGCGATTACTGCTAGGTCTCATGGATGATCGGACAAGGATGTCCGTTGAAACGGTTTGCCGCTCAAGCACGTCGTGTTGCATTTGCCGCGCGCCGAATTGCAATGCTCTGTTGGTGCGCGCTGATCTTGGCAATGGGTTGGGCAAACGGGGCAATCGCCACTGACCAAGGGAATCGGGTTTCAGACGGCTTAGGCCTACGGATCGTGTGGGGCGGGGGCCACCCGACCACCTGGATCGGCTCGATTAGCGTGTCGGAGGGCGAGTTTACCAATCTCGTGCCGCTTGGGCTCGAAACCGATGACAACGTTTCTATAGCTAGCGCGGGCTCACGTCTGCGGATCCGGCAGTCGACGCCCGGCACGTACAACGGATGCGATATACAAGCCAACACCGATTTCGACGCCAAGCTCAATTTTGAATTTTCAAGTCTTGAGAATCCCTCGATTCATTGGAGTCACCAAGTAGCGCTGCGCGATGTGATCAGAGGTTCGTCCACGTTCGAATTGGACGGGCAGAATAACCGAATCGTCGTTCAACGATCGCCTGCGGATGAGCTTCGCATTGCATTCGATCAAGACCGTTTGATATTTTCCACGAACGCAACGACAAACCTCACGGTGCATCCCGTCGCCACGGGATTTAGTCCATTGTCCGAGGGGAAACTGCGCATCGTGGCTCGCGCTAGCTCCGGCGAAACTCCCTTGCCCGTGTCAGAAGTTCCTGTCAAATCCGATGCATTGGGCGAGATCTTGCCGATCGATCCGATCGCGGTGCAGCTTCCGGAGACCGAGGGGGTCTTCGAATGGGAAGTAACGTTGATCGAGAGCCAAAAACGGGGACCTTTTATTTCCGACCGCGAAATCCACACACGCCGCGTACAGTTTGTTACGCTTGCCCAAGTGCCCGCGGTCGATCCCGCGAATACGACGTGGCAAGAAGCGTTCGCGATCGATCCGACCCGGCCCGAGCGCTGGACGATGCGACGTCAAATGAATCAGTGGAAGCTGCCGACTCGCTATCCGGCGCTGCTGGGCAATGGAGTCTCCATCGAGCAAGTCGACAAACAAGCGATGGTTCAGCTCGGTCCCAAAGGCTGGCAAGCGATTCCGATTCCGATCGACGAGCTCAATGCGCCGCACGTATTGGAAATCGAATATCTGGCATCGAGACCTCTTTCCTTGGGGCTGAGCCTTTTGGAACCCAACGCCTTGGGGATCGTGCCCAATCTCGGCGTCGATTCGGGGATCGCAATCCCCAGTTCGACGGTACAAGGAATGTCTGAATCCGAGCCTCTGATGGAAACGCATCGAATCACGTTTTGGCCCTCGTCATCGATGCCCTATCTGATCTTGGCCAATCACGATCAGCGGCGCAGTGCCGTGTTCGGACGGATACGCGTCCTCAGCGGCCCGCGGCGCCTGACGTCAATGGCGCGGGGTTCGTCAAATAAGGCTGCAAATAGTCGGCAACGGCTTCTGTTTCTGGAACGCCCGACATTCGCGCAGGCGCTGAACGCGGCCCATGTAATCGACGTGAAACAGAATCAAGTCCTCGATGACTGGACGACGATTTACACCGCCGCGGATCGGTTGGTTCAATACCTGCAAGCCAACGGCTATTCGGGATTGGCCATGTCGGTCGCGGCCGATGGGAGCGCGATCTACCCCAGCCAACGAATTCAACCGACACCGCGCTGGGATCGGGGCGCATACTTCTCGACAGGACAAGACGCACTCCGTAAGGATGTGCTCGACCTTCTGTTTCGAATGTTCGAACGCGCAGGCCTGACGTTGGTGCCGATCGTCGAATTGTCTGGTCGACTACCCGGTTTGGAAAATCAGCGTCTCGATTCGGGTCCGGCCCCTTTCGATTTGGTTGATATCAATGGCCAAGTCTGGGGGAAGGATCCGAGCCATCGCTTGCGGCCACCCTACAACCCACTTCACGCTGCGGTACAATCTGAGTTTGCCCAGGTGATCGAAGAAATTAGCGCTCGCTACGCGCAGTACAATTCGTTTGCGGGTGTGGGCCTGGGCGTGAATGGCCGTTGCGCCGTCGGCTTTCCCGATGAGACTTGGGGCTGGGATGACGCGACCGTGCGAGATTTCGCTACGGATGAAGCGATTGATCAGCCGATTTTCCAAAATGCGTCCTGGGGGGATGCCCGGCAACGATTGCTCGATCAGAATCGCGATCTTTGGCACAAGTGGCGCGCCCAGCGATTGACGGAGCTCTTCCTGCGACTTCAATCTGCCGTTGTGAAAAATGCCCCCTCGGGAAAGCTCTTCGTGATTCCGTTGGACGAAGCAACGGACGTAGTGCCGCTGCGTTCGATTGCCGAAGCCATCGATGCATCAGCTAAAACGCGTCCATTGACCCAAATGGGAATCGATGCGACGGCGCTTCGTCAATCTGCTCAGGTGGCCGTGCTCGACTCGATCGCCGTGCGGCAACTAGAATCGGCCGGGAGCGTCGGTCTTGGCAACGACTCGACGAATGGTACTGATGCCAAACCCGGTCCGGGAGTCATGTTCGAACACGCGTCTTCCTGGGCGCATTTTGAACAATTCGAACAGCAGAATCCGCTGGGCATCACCACCCCGATTATCCGCGTGCAGCAATTGACTCCGGCCGGAATGTGGAATCGACGCCGCTACGCCTCGGCGATGGCCCAAGCGGATTGCCTATTCATGATCGACGGCGGTTCAGCGATGCCGCTGGGACAAGAAAGTGCAACAGTCCAATGGGCCGAAGCGCTCGCTTCACTGCCTAACCAATCGTTTGAAACCGTTTACCCCAAGGATCGAGGCAACGGTGCGCCTTTGGTGGTTCGCCAGAGCCGTGTCGCCGGACAGACCTATTTCTATGTCATCAACCATTCGCCTTGGCCCGTCGAAGCCGAGATCGACTTTAGCGGCTCTGCGCTTACAAGCCTTCGATCACTCACGTCGCGATCACTGACCTTGCCTGCGCCTAACAACCCGGCGCGGCTCAGCATCTCATTGCCCCCGTTTGAGATTATCTCGGCGGTCGTTGACGGCCGGGCCGAGGTGCTCGATTTTCGCACTCAACTGCCAGCCCAATCCGGCGTGCAGATGCAACGCGAAATCCAGGACTTGAAGGCTAAGCTCGCCCAAGCCGATCCGGGCCAACCCAAAGCCTTGCTGGAGAATCCCAGCTTTGAGGCGGTGGCCGGAGAGGAGGTATTGACGGGTTGGCGAACGGACGCCAACCGAGGACGAATCTCGCTGGATACGGCGCAAGCCTACGACGGCGCCTCGGCACTGGCGATGCGCGGCGAAGGGAGCGTCGTTGGGATTCGCAGCAACTATTTTGCCGCGCCTCAGACCGGACGGGTCTCTGTGTCCATTTGGGTTCGGACCGATCCAGCAGTGCAATTGCCGCCATTGAGAATGTCCTTGGAGGCGACGAGTGCCGATTCCAATGTGAACCGATTTTCCGACTTGGGTCCGCCCGAAGGAGCCGGGCCGACGGATCAATGGACCCAACAGGTCGCTCATTTTGACCATCTCCCCAGCGACTTGCGCGAAGTGCGGATCGGCGTTGACTTGATGGGCCCCGGGGTGGTGTGGATTGATCGAGTTGAGATTCACGATCGTTGGCTCGACAAAAGCGAAGTCCAATCGCTCAAGCAGCTTCTGAACTTGGCCAGCTACAAGCTGCAAGAGCAGGGGGACGCTGTCGGCTGCTTGCGGATTCTGGAGAGCTATTGGCCGCGCTTCGTCGACGACCAATTTGGACTCACGCCAGCGGGCACACTCGAATCGGCCCGCGCGCCGGCCGACCCGTCAAACGGCACCAATCGCCTCAAGTAGGGCGACGCCATCGTTCTCTGCAACCATGTCGAAGATTGAATTTCGGTCATTGCAGGAACGATGGAAAATTATTAGCGGGGCAACTTCGCTGCAACCACTGAGCGCAGTCGCTGCTCGAGTTCGGAGCGACCGGCTGAAATACACGTATCAATTCGAACGGCGCGCACGGGAACAGAATCGCAACTCCCCGGCGGGATTTTGACGAGGTCCTTACAGGTACAGATTAAAAATTCCGCAGAGGCGGCTTGCGCTGCAGTGACCAGCTGGGCGATCTCGTCGCCGGAATACCGGTGATGGTCGGGAAATGCTTGGAAGCCGACGAGCTGCCCCGCGAGGGCCTGCGCCGTGTGCCGAAAATTATCGGGTTGGCCGATGGCCGCAAAGCCGAAAACTTTGGCGGATCTTACCTCGCTTAGGGGGTGTTCCCTACCGCGCTCATCCACGAGAATCGCCGGCTTAAATTCGGCTTCGCCCCAAACGGCCTTGGGGGCATGTCGCTCGACCATTCGTCGAATCCGGTTCCGTTCTTCGGCCGAAATCCGATCGGCGCGTGTGAGCACGACGGCGCCGGCGCGACCGAGCGATGCGATCGGTTCACGAAGCAGGCCCCGCGGGAGCATCCGGCCCCAGCCGAACGGTTCGGTCGCGTCGAGGAGCACGATATCCAAATCGCGGGCCAATTGCCGATGCTGAAATCCATCGTCGAGGATCAGGATTTGGGCGTCGAATTCCCGGGCGGCCCGGTGGGCGATTACGGCGCGATTCGCGGATTGGAGATGGCATAATTCCGGGGCGCGGAGCCGCAATTCCAATGCTTCGTCGTTGGGTGACCCGGGAGCTGCACCGTAACCACGACTGAGCACGGCGGGAGTCAGCCCGTGTCCTTGCAGCCAGCAAACAATCCAGAATACAAACGGAGATTTGCCGGTCCCCCCGACCGTGAGATTGCCGACCGAAATGACGGGGACATCAGCGCGCCGTGCGAGCCGCAACCGCCAATCGAACAGTCGATTGCGAGTGAAAACCGTCGCGGCGTAAATCGCCTCGGGGACCGCGAGCGATCCTCGCGCGAGCGAAGCAATCGCGCCTCGTTTGCGGCCGGAAATTATTTCGCGAAAGTCGGTCGCGTCGAACATGTGCGGCACGCGACGTTATTTGCTTTGCAGGCGCCGGCAGATTGCATCGGCCATTTCGCGTGTGCCGACGGCGGTTGGGTCGTCGCGATGGGGCTTGAGGTCGTAGGTCACGTATTTGCCTTCGGCGATGATATCGCTGACGGCCTTTTCCAACCGGTCGGCGGATTGAAGTTCGCCCAAATGACGCAGCATGAGCATGCCGGACAAGATCACGGCCGTTGGATTGACTTTGTTGAGCCCTTTGTACTTCGGAGCACTTCCGTGGGTGGCTTCGAACACCGCTCCGTTAGGTCCGAGGTTGGCGCCCGGGGCAACGCCCAAGCCGCCGACGATTCCAGCCCCCAAATCCGAGACGATATCGCCGTACAAGTTGGGCAACACGAGGACGTCGTAGAGTTCTGGTTTTTGGACGAGCTGCATGCACATGTTGTCGACGATTCGTTCCTCGAACGCGATATCGGGAAATTCTTTGGCGACGCGGGTCGCGGCGGCCAAGTACAGCCCGTCGGTGTACTTCATGATGTTGGCCTTGTGAACCGCGGTGACTTTGCGGCGCTTATTGTGCCGCGCATACTCAAATGCACAGCGGACGATCCGCTCGCTGCCGCTGACGCTTAGCGGCTTAATCGAAACCCCCGTTTCGCTGCCCGCGGTCTTAATTTTCTTGTCTGCGGGAAGTGCATTAATGAAGTCAATCAACTTCGTGGTCTCTGGCTTGCCCGCCTCGAACTCGACCCCGGCGTAGAGATCTTCGGTGTTTTCGCGAACGATCACGATATCAATCGGCGTGTCGGAAAAATACGTTCGGACTCCGGGGTATTGTTTGCAGGGGCGAATGCAAGCGAAGAGGCCCAATTCTTGCCGCAAGTACACGTTGACACTGCGGAAGCCGGAGCCGACCGGCGTTGTGATGGGGGCTTTGAGCGCGCATTTGGTCCGGCGGACTGAGGCGATCGTCTGATCGGGAATTGGAGTTCCCGCAGTGGCCATAATGTCGACGCCAGCTTCTTGCACATCCCAACGGATTGAGACGCCGGTGGCATCGATGCAACGGCGGGCCGCTTCGGCCAGTTCGGGCCCGGTTCCATCGCCGCGGATAAGAGTAACTTCGTGCGCCATGAATTTCCAATCCGTTCGTAACAGCTATCGTGCCGGAATGAGGAAGGTCTCAGGAAGCCGGCAAACTAACACACCCCTTTCGGATCGTCAACGGTTGGCGTGTCGAGCATGGTCAGCGCGAAATCGAAGGCTTTCCATTGGAATCAGCTGGTGACGCGCAAGCCCGAGCAGCGTTAGAATAATGGTCCTGGTGAGGTCGCGATTCCTGAGCAGTTTCATCGGCAGAACAATTCAAAATGTCGGACACCGAGCGAATCATTCCCGAGCCGATGTGGAGGCCGTTATCGCGCGAGCAACGGCGCGTCGCCGGCGTCCTCGTGGAGAAAGCCAAGACCACACCCGAGGCCTACCCCATGACGGTCAATGCAATCACGACAGGTTGCAATCAAAAGAACAATCGCGCGCCGCACATGGAGTTGGAAGTCGCCGAAGTCGAGTCGGCGTTGGAGGCACTTCGGCAAATCGGAGTGGTCACGGAAATTCAAGGCTCCGGCCGAGTCCCCAAATATCGCCACAACATGTATCAGTGGCTGGGAGTCGACAAAGTCGAATTGGCGGTAATGGCGGAGTTGTTGCTGCGCGGTCAACAGTCGGTTGGGGAGTTGCGCGGCCGAGCCGCGCGGATGGAACCGATCGCCGACATGAACGAATTGAAACCCGTCCTCGAGCAACTCATCGCCAAGCGGTTGCTCGTCGAATTGACGCCGCCCGGTCGCGGCCAAGTGGTCACGCACAATCTGTACGCCGATCGCGAGCTGCAAAAAGTTCGCGAAACGGCAGTCGCAGGACTCGAAGGCGATCTGGACGGCATTCCGACGGCGCCGACCGACGGTCGGCGCGCTTCGCCTCCGCATGGTTCTGAAGACTTACGGGCTCAGCTACGAGCGTTGCAGGGTTTATTGGATCAAGCCGTGCGGCGCATCGAACAGCTGGAGTCCAAAATCGGCTGAGAAACTTTGCCGGTCGAGTCGATCGCGACGTTGAAACGTGACGCTCGCGGTCGCATGTTTTGCACCGGTCAATGTCGCGCGGCCACAGATCGAAGCCCGCTGGCGGGAGGAGCTCCCGACAGACTTTTCCTATTTGTCACTACACCCAAACCGAGTGCGTTTGGTTCAATCCACTCAGGCGACAAGTCCTGCAGACGATCTGATTTGTTCTTAGAATTCCGGTCCTCCCCAACGGGCGATTTCCAAATCGCGTGTTAGAGTTTCAGCATATTGTTCGTTGGAGGCAACGTCGCTAGGAGGACATGGAAGATGCGAAGAAGAATTTCGAACAATCCATTGATTTGGAGTTTGATGATCGTGCTGACCCTCAGCGGTTGGCAACAGGCACTCGCGGTTCAGTCGACTCGTTCTGTCGGTCACCGGTTCACCACCGCGCGAGCCCAGGACGAGGCGACACAAGATTCTGCCACTCAACAAGATGCTGCGGCACAGCTTGAATCCCTGCCGCTGCCAGTTCAAGAGAGGGTAGAAGTCGAAGTATTCGTAGAAGATCGATTCATCGGCTGGCAGGGTTCCGGTGAGGGCGTCGCGGCCGAGCGACTGTCCAACGAGCTGCGGGCCAATTGGGTGATGGTCGATGACAATGGCCTTCTAGCCGGACAAGTGCTGGGGCTGAAGACCGCTGCAAGTTCCGAAGCGGGCGACTCGCCTGAACCGGAACCCGTACCCAAGGTCACCGACGATCCAACGGTCGTCGATGGCGAGGCCACCAATGCTTCGCCCGCCGCGGATCAAATCGGTATGAATGTGTTTCTTTTGAATCGGGGACGATTGCTGGGCACCGCTAAGCTCGATGCTCGGAATCGGTTCGAATTCCAAGGCGTTAAGCCGGGGAATTATGCGTTGGTTGGTTACGGCCCGTCGGGCTTTTTCGCCTTCGGCTTCAATGTGATGCCGTACGTCGAGAATACAACTCAGCCGCGTGAGCTGTACATTCCGGCGATCGCCACAAGCGGAAAGCCGGTTACCAACTGGGTGACCACCAATGCACCCAACGTGCATTTTCGGCCTTTTGGAAGACAGAGATTTGGCGAAGGCATCGACGATCCACCTCGCTTGTACGGCATCACTGGAATTAGGACGTTTGTGCCCGAAGCCAAACCATCGACGTCGATCGTCAGCCACCCGGCTGCGACGACCGAGGATGGGCGACTCTTGGGACGCGTGCACCATATCAACTCGCTCGATGGTCGACCCATGGACCTTCGCACGACCACCATTCAATTGGTGCAAGGCGATAAAGTCCTAAAGCAGATTGGAACGGACAACTACGGTGTGTTTGAGTTTAGCGATGTCGCGCCCGGATCGTACGAATTGCGGGCGGCGGGCCCGGACGGTTTGGGTGCCATTCAAGTGGAAGTGGTCGCCGCGGGTGACCGCAGCGCGATGCCGATTGACTTTGCTCTGATCAGTCCGGAGACGATCGGTTGGCTGAATCACTTCATGCACGAAAGCGCCTACATCGCTGCGATTTCAGCGCCGCGTCCGAACCCACAATGCAATCGATGCGGCCAACGTCGCTGCTGTTGTGGCCAAGGTGGCTATGGTTCCGGTTATGATTCCCGTGGTTACGACGGTTATGGCTACGGTGGCTCCGGCTACGGCGGCTATGATCAAGGTGGCTACGGTAACTATGGCTACGGTGGCCATGGGCACGGCGGTTATGGCTATGGTAGTTGGTAATTGACCGCGCCGAAAACGCCATCACATTCCTGGTGAACAGGCGTTTGGATTTCTAAAACAGACCGGTCGCAAGCGAACCTTGCGGCCGGTTTGTGTTTCTTGTCGAGACCTTTATTGTCGTTCGGTCCGCACTTGTGATTTTTTCATTTCAAAAATACAGCGACACTTCCGGGCCGTCGTTTTCCGGTCGTTTGACGGCCGGGAAAGGCCGTCCTACGAACAAATTCACAAGCCATCCGCGAAAGACGAGAATAACCGCCCGCCTAAAAATCTCGCGGCGGACCGCCGCCGAACTGTTCGGCGGCAATTTGGATGAGCTGCAAAAAGCCATCCTGGATTTCCACCCGCGAAGACATCCCATTGTCGATCGCTCTGCCGACGATCGAAATCCGATCCTTGCCGGTTTCCGTGAGCTTCGTCGCCATCTTGGTCAGCGTTTCATCGTCTTGCACCGAGGCAATCAGATCGAGGATTGGGGCCAAGAATATGTTGATCTCCGTCATTGGCAGATCGGAGGCCGGCGAGGCCGATGCCTGCATCGCCTGCTTGATCAAATCCGGAGATTTGTCACCGAGGCCCACGAAGGCAACATCTTTGCCAAATCCGACATTTAGCGTTAGCTGTTCGCCAAATAATTTTCGAGCTTCCTCCTCGCCTTCGGGAATGGCGACTTTAAACTCATGAAAATTCGCACCTGCGGCGCTGAACGCATTCAGCTTGACTTCTAACTTGTCGTCCGCGCGTTTCTGGGCCATGGGGACGATCTTTTTGATCTCCGCCTCAAGCGCCTTGGGGTCCGCGGTTTCAAATGCGAGACCGACATTGATTTGGCCACCGTCGGTCGTTCCGACGATGCCCATGTCGACCTTGCCGTTTTCGGCCGTTGACTTGATGGTCTCAATCGCGGTGTTCAGCAAGCTCTGGAGGGCCTCGCGTTCTTCGTCGCTCATCTCTTCTTTTTCGGCAAGTTTGTCGGTCACACCTTTCTTCAGATCATCCAGCATTTTTTCGATATTGGGCAGATCTTCGGGCGCGATGACGCTATGCGAAATGCCGTGAAAAGCGGTATCTTTCATCAAGAATCCCGAAAAGCGGGATGGGTGCTTCTTCGCCAACTCGATCTGCTTCGCGATTTTGGAGCCTTCTTTGCCCACCAAGCGAGCATCGACAAATATGCGGTTGCCTTCCTTGTCGATGTTCCAGCCAATTTCCGCTTCTTCCGTCTCGTTAATAAACGATTCGACCTGTTGGATCTGCATTTCCATATTGGCCCGCTGCAGCTCGACCATGTCCTCGTCCAGGTTTTCCAGTTGGCCCTCAAAGCCTTCGCGAATGCGATCCATCAGGAACTTCCGAGTCGCCTCGGGAATTCGATCGCCAAAGAGGCGAACCGCGACGTTGTATTGGTTGGGTAGATCACCCACGTTCGCCAACGGATCGGCGGGCAGCGACGCGAGATTCTCGGCCGTATTCGAGATGAAGGCGTAACCGTCTTTTTCTTTGCAGAACAGCGGCGTCCCACTGTCCATCGACACGGAAACAACTCCGTCGTCTTGTTCCTCCACTTCGGCGTATTCACCGACGACGGTCAACAGATCCTGCAAGTTGGAAACGGGCAAAAACCCGACCACGTTGGGGACCATGGTTTCTTCGGAAAAGTACAACAGGGCCCCAGCCGGACGTTCGGTATCCACGCCTTTCAAGAATTCTTTGGCCTGCATGTTGATCATGAATTTGAACTGGCCGAACCCTGAACCATCGAGCAGGTACCCAATGTCGTCCAGTTGTTCCTTGATTTTGGCGACCGAAACGATCACGCCCGGCTCTGGCTCGCTTTGCGCAAGCGACTTGGCAGGAAACATTGAGGCTGCCACCAATGCGAATATCGCGGCGGCAACCCACGCGGATTTGAACAATTGCTTCACAACAAATCTCCAACAAATGGTTGAAAGGTAATCGGCGGATGGAATACTCAAGAAATGACCGTTAAGAGTTTAATCATTCGCGGGAATGCGAACAGAACGGGTCGCATGTAAGTTGGTGTGGCAAGGGCGATTACTCTGGAATTCAGCCCGGCGACTCCTGGAACTACCCGATTTCCGTAGGCAAAGTTTCAGCACGCGATGAAAAACAAAAGAACACGACTGCACTGGTTCGTTGACTGCCAGCAAGGTAAGAGAGCTTACCGTTCGCGAAAGACGATCCGACCCTTGGTCAAGTCGTAAGGAGACAATTCCACGCGTACCTTGTCGCCCGGAACGATCCGGATGAAGTTTTTGCGCATCCGTCCGGCGACGTGCGCCAGAACTTCGTTTCCGTTCTCCAGCGCAACGCGAAAACGAGTATTCGCCAGCGCCTGTGTCACGGTCCCCGGAACTTCAAAAGCTTCGTCTTTCGGCATGAATTCTCCACGAATGATCTAACTGCGTATGAACGCCCCTACGGCGATCATTGCGCAACAGCCGCCACACGTTAGCGTCCGGTTATTGATCCCGTTGTCAAAAAACCGGGAGCCAGTGCCCGGCGGCTGATTTTTGAGATGCGGCAGCTGGGCAGGTCGCTCGGCCGCCCCTTCATCTTACACTTGCGCAAATTACAAAGTCCAGTCCGCCTTGAAGGCCGGACCGCCCGTGGTTTAGATTGGTGGGCCGTCTCGATCAGCCATACAACAAAGGGATAATTCGTGGGAACTAAGAAAACAGGCAAAGGCCGTCGCAAGATCGGTCGCAAGAAACGCCGCAATCGCGCCCGGATTCGCCATCGCAAGTAGCCATGGCCGAATCTAAGCCGCCAGCCGCTCCGACCACATTTCGCTGGGTTGGATACGCGTGTGTCGTTGCGGCTGCACTTCTTTGGAGCACCAACGCATTTTTCGCCAAGGCTCCCACGTTTGATGTCTGGCCGCTGGAATCGCGCGGCCTGCAATTGGCGTTTTGGCGGGCCGTCTTCGCTGCAGCTGCCCTCAGCCTGTTTGTGCGCCGCGTGGAATGGAAATGGGCCATGGTGCCCATGGTCTGTTGCTTTTGCTTAATGAATTGGCTCTATCTCTCGGCGATGGTGCGCGTGGAAGGGTCGATCGCCATCTGGCTTCAGTCGACCGCGCCCGTTTGGGTTTTTTTAGCAAGCATTGCGATTCACAGCGAGCGGATCACGCCTGCCGACTGGCGGATGCTCTGCTGGGCTGCTGCCGGCGTGATCTTGATCCTATCGTTTCAAGCCTTCCAGTCGCCGACGATTGGCTTAGTGTTTGCCCTGCTATCGGGAATGATGTACGCCGGCGTCGTCCTCTCCCTACGGCATCTGCGGGAGTGCGAAGGGGTCTGGCTGATCTTTTTAAATCATCTTGTAACCGCGTTGGTTTTTTTGCCCTTCATACTCGGCAGCGGGCTGTTGCCCCGCGGCGAACAATGGGTCTATCTCGCATGCTTTGGTGCCCTGCAAATGGCGCTGCCCTACGTGATCTTCGCGCGCGGCTTACGACACATCCCAGGCCACGAAGCATCGTTGATTGGGTTGATCGAACCGATTATGCTCCCCGTCTGGGTATATTTGGCTTGGCGCAATGCGCCTGATTACGCTTTCCCGCACTGGACGACGATCGCGGGAGGCGGGCTCATTTTGATCGGACTCGTCCAACGCTACGCGCGCCCGATTCGATCCAGCACTATGTGATGCTGGTGCCGATTGAGGGCAACGCGCGGTCGTTCGACATGGCGTTTTATGAATCCCACAGGCTTGCCCTGTGGATGCTTAGGTTGGTTTCTACTATGGCATCCGGGGAATCGTCGCGCCGAACGCTATTGGGTGCAACCTTTCGGTCACCGCCGGAGAATTCGCTCATATGCCGTCGCATACTCGCGAGCGACAACTGCAGGAGCGTGTGTTTGAACCCATTCTGCAGCAATCGATGGAGAACTGGGCGTCCATCCGTGTTCCAGCCACTGCTGGGTTTGGCGGGCCATTTCATCCCGTGCCCCCCAGGGAATCGTCGCGAGGCAAGTCGAGAAAGTCTTGGCAAGTTCCAATGTCGCGGCAGACCGAGGTGCAATGGTCGGCAATCCCATCAGCAAGGCCGCAACCAATTCCGGCGGAATTGCCTCCGAGCGCGGTGCCTGCCAGTAAAAGTCGAGATCGATCATTTCCGTGCGAACGCCTGATCCAGGCAACCTCCATTGAATCCAATCCAACAAGCCGATCTTGTCGGCGTACCGCCGCAACTCGGTGCGTTGCGATCCCGTGCCCCAAACGACCAGCCGCAAATCATCCCGCACGCACTTCATTTGATCGAGCGCCCAGATCAGATGCTTGAGGCCGGCCCGAGCTTCGAGCGGACAAACGGTTCCGATCATTTTCACTGCGGGAGCGGGTTGAACAGACGATTTTCGCCCCGTCACTTGTGTCCACGCGATGGGAGTGTCAGGAATTGCCAATGGGACTGCTGTCGATGGCTCCCCGGTTGAGACGGTGTCCCGAAGCCATCGATCGCCCATTGTCCAATCGGGCCGACGAAGTCCGGGAATCGAACCGTCGTCGGATCCCACGTTCGACGGCGACTCGTCCTGTATTTGGTGGATCCAAACCGCGCGACGAGAAGTACTCCCGGCGACGAGCAATGCCCACTTTGTCAGGATGGCCGATCGTTGGTCCCAGGTGTGAAGAAGCGCATATTTCTTGCCCCGCAGTAACACCCCAAGTTTTCGCGCAGCGCCAAGCCAATTGCGTTTTCCGAACTCAAAGGCGCACCATTCATCTCCGTTTTCGGGACCAACATTGCTCGGATTGCCGCGCGAGCAGCAGAAAAAATCGATTGCAAATTGCTCGCGCAAGTGAGGGGCAATCAGGATCGCTTGCTCACCTGGCCCAAATGGGACAACGTCGGCGATCACGTTTAAAACTCGAGCCTTCAAGACTGTACTTTCTCCCGATGTTCGACGAGATCGCGGCCAAGTTGTTCGAGGCAGATCGCGGCTTGTTCCAAGTTATGCCGCTGGACCACGAATTGTCGGGCGCTCCCGGCGATGGTTTCTCGCTCGGCGCGGCGTTCCAGGATATCAACGATCTGTTGCGCCAATCGCCGCGGATCGCCCGGAAGATATCCAAAGCCATTTTCGTTGACCCGCAGCCAAGCGCCCATCGAGCGGTCGCCCCTGTTGGCCAGTACCGCCAGGCCATAGCGCATGGCCGCGAGCGTCGCGAACGGCGGCTCTACCGCTGGTTCGGTTTGAATTAACAGATCGGCTGCTCGCAGCACATCGCTCCATTCATCGAAGCAGCCCGCCACGATCACTTCATTTGAAAGCTGCCGCAGCCGAATCTGTTCACCGATTTTGTGAATCTCGCTTCCATTTCCAATCAGCCAGAGGCGAGAGGACGGAAAGGATTCGCGCACCCATCGCCAAGCGTCGATCAATTCGCCGGCGCCGCGCGACGTATTCCAATTTCCGATGCTCACCACCAAGGATTCGTTGGGGGCGACCGACAGCGTCGGGTGATTGTCGGCGATGGCCGATCGCGCTGTCGCGCGCGGCAGTTCCGGATGCGGCGCGCAATCGATCGATGGTCCCAGGACACGGACGCTTGCGGGATTCGCGCCCGCTTCCCGTAGTTGATCGGCGTATCGGATATCGGTCACGATCCAACAGGCATGGGTACTGATCGATGTGACATTTCGACGAAGCTTGCTCCACGCGGCAGACCAAGCCGCAGCGTCCGCCCCCACCGCTTGCCAAAGACAAATCGGAAATTCATGCCGCGCCGCGAATTGAATTGTTGCCGAATTCAATTCACTCAGCGGATCGATCACAAGCAGGTCGAACTCGTCGCGATGTGATTCGAGCCATTGGTTCAGATAGCGGGCCAGCCGCACGTTTCCAAATCGACTGCGGGCGCTGAACGCGAGTCGCAATACGTCGATTTCACCAATCCGCAAGCGCGCGGCCCAATATTTCTGCCACGACCGCGTGAGCACGCGAAGCAAATGACCGCGGCCGGACAAGGCACGGCACATTTGCTCCAATGCCAACGCATCGGAATCAACGACGGGCCAGAAACGGTCCGTCACCACAAGCACACGCAACGGAATCATACGGAGCCAATATCGGCGGGTTCGAGGGCGGCGACAAACGGAAGGTTGCGATATTGATCACAATAATCCAATCCGTAGCCGACCACAAATTGGTCGGGGATTTCAAACACAACGAAGTCCGGTTGCAGCTCGACTTCCTGCCGCCCCGATTTGCGGAGCAATACCGCCGAGCGAATCGAAGTCGGATTCAGTTGCCGCAAACGAAACAGAACTTCGTTCAGTGTATGTCCAGTGTCAAATATGTCGTCGATTACCAGCACTTCGCGGTCGGATATTTCCAGCATCAAGTCGCTGTTGATTTGCAATTGCTGACGCTCGGTGCCGTCGCGGTAACTGCTCGTCTGCAGAACGCCAACCCGCAACGGCATTTTCAACAAGCGGATCAAATCCGCCAGCAAAACGATGCTGCCAGTCATCAATCCAACAATGGTCAATGGCCGGTCCTGGTATACCGACTCAATATCCACCGCCAGCTTGCGCACGCCATGTCGCACGACCTCTTCGCTAAGCAACACCTTCACCGGGAGGTACCTGTGGGAAAACGGGTAATCGAGTCATTCTAAATGGACGCAAATAACAAGGGTAGATAAGCATTTTGCACAACGTGCGCCGGCGCGGCAATCGCCTCACCGCATTCCAATGCAAAAGTCACTTAAACGGAAAAATTTGCCTAACCGGTCGATCCCGCTCTTGCCGATAGCGAATCGTAAGCGCCGATCAGAATGGCACACTTCGATCGCCGCCAGTTAGCTTACGACAGCAAGGACGCAAGCATGGTTATGAACTCGAACGCTCAGTCACCAGGGTCGGCGGCTGGCCCACAGCAGCAACCCCTCAAGCACTCGATTGACTTGAGAACGCTCATCGCCGTGCTGATCCAAGCGGAGCAAAGCCACCGCGCATGGATTGGCGACTTCGCGGATGAACACGTCCTCGTCTCGGCTGATTTGTTCCAAATCATTCAGGCCGCTCGATTGTTTGGTCGCGCGGCTTAACGCGGTGGACGCGTCGTCGCGCACGTACGCGACCGCGGTGCCATCGAAGGTCTGTCAATTTTCGGGGGATGGACCGCGAGATCGCGTGTCCTCTACAAAATATGATGCTTCAAAAATCGGACGTATCGCATCGACGCGGCTACCGCCGCAAATTGGTCCTCAGCCTGACGTTCTTGGCTATGCTCGTGGCGGGATTCTGCTTCGAACGCGAAGCCAACGGGCAACAAGTCCAATGGATTTGGACTTCCGATCATCGGCCCAAGGAGATCCCGCAAGCGAGTTGCTTCTTCCGCAAGTCCTTCCGGATGCTCGAGCCAGAATTAGGACAATTGCAGATCGCCGCCAACGATCGCTGCGAAGTCTACCTCAACGGCAGCTTCCTCGGCACGGCCGAAGGAAGCGAGCACACCAAACGGTTTGATATCAGCAGTTCGTTAGTCGCGGGCGTCAACGTCCTTGCCGTCCAAGTCGATAACACAAGCGGAACCACTGCCGGATTGGCCGCGGCAATCGTCGTCAAAGAAAAAAGCGAAGACAAATGGAGGATGCTGCCGACCGGAGAAGCCTGGAACGCCAGTACGGAACGACACCAAGACTGGACGACAAAAGAGCACGACGACTCAAGTTGGGGTAAATGCCAAATCGTCCAAACCTCGAAATCCGCAACCACTCCGCCGGCGACGAATGCCGCGGCTGCCCAGTCACTTCGCAGCGCCTCGGATCAACCGCAAGTCCCCACCGACGATCTGACGAATCGCCCAGTCGGTCCAATCGCAACTCGCGAAACGGCCACTGCGGAAGAGCCTGCCAAGTATTCCATCGCCGCCGATTTTTCCGTCAAGACCGTCGTCGATAGTTCGATCGGATCGCTGATCGCAATGGAGTTCGACGAATGGGGACGATTGATCTGCTCGCTCGAAGCAGGGGGACTTGTGCGAGTCGACTTCAAAGTCGCAGCGGATCAACCTGGTCGGATCAAAACAATTTGCGAAAAAGTCAGCGGTTGCCAAGGCATCCTGTCACTCAACGGCAACCTCTACGTGACTGGCCAAGGCCCCGACGGATTGGCGCTATATCGTTTGACCGATGCCAACAGCGATGGCACGATGGAGCAGATTACGACTTTGCTCAAGTTCACTGGCACGGTGGGAGAACACGGTCCGCATGGCGTGACGCTAGGACCGGACGGTTATCTCTACGTGATCATCGGCAACGCCAGTGGAATCGCCGACAAGTCCACTGCGCCCAGTCCGTATGCAACGACTTATGAAGCGAACATCGTGCCTCGGATTGAAGATCCGGGAGGTCACGCGGTCGGCGTCAAAGCGCCCGGCGGCACGATTGCTCGTTGCCGACTCGACGGAACCGATGTCGCAATCTACGCCGGTGGCATTCGCAACGCGTACGACCTCGCTTTTGATAACAACGGCGAATTGTTCATTCATGATAGCGACATGGAAACCGACATCGGAACCGGTTGGTACCGACCGACGACCGTTTTCCAAGTCCAAGCCGGAGCAGAAATCGGCTGGCGTAGCGGATGGGCGAGCTTTGGAACGCATCAGCCCGACTGCATCGCACCAATCGCCGATACGGGGCGCGGTTCGCCAACCGGTGTTGTGGTCTACAACCATTTGGCGTTTCCCCAACGGTTCCACAACAGCCTTTTCTTAGGCGATTGGTCTGAGGGGCGAATCCTCAATGTTTCGCTGCGAGAAACTGGCGGGACGTATACGACGAAAACCGAAGTCTTTCTGCAAAGTCGTCCACTCAACGTCACGGACTTGGCAGTCGGGCCCGACGGCGGATTGTACTTTTGTACCGGCGGACGCGGCACCGCTGGCGGAATCTTCCGGATCAATTGGCTCGGAGAAACACCTAGCCAGGTCATGAACCCCGAATCGCCTACCCTTAAATTGCTCACGTTTCCCCAACCCCAGAGCGCGTGGGGCCGACAGTCGTTGGCCAAGCTCAAGAAGCAAATGGGGGACGAATGGAAGTCGACGCTCGAGACCGCGGTGAGCGACCAGAACCTCGACGCACCGCTTCGAGTTCGCGCCCTAGAAGTCTTAACGCTGTACGGGCCAACCCCAAGCATGCAGCTCCTTCGTTCGGCCGTCGCGGATCCCGACGCGCGGGTTCGCGGTCGAGCCGCCAAGCTGATGGGGATGCGAAAGCGCGAAGACGTCGAGTCTGACTTGATTGCCCTCTTACAAGACACCAATCCATGGGTGCGCCGCGTGACCTGCGAGTCCCTGGTTCGAGTGGGTTCTCAACCGACGCTTCAACAGATCACCCAATGCCTGAAATCAACCGATCGAAGCGAAGCGTTTGCAGCACGGCGACTGCTGGAAACCATGCCCGTCGATCAATGGTGCGACGAGGCACTTCGATCGAACGACATTCGCGTCGTTATTCAATCCTCGCTGGCGCTGACCATTGCGCATCCGAGCACGGAGAACGGTTACAAAATCTTGGCGCGCACGGCTGAACTGTTGGACGGGTTCATCTCGGACGCGGACTTCCTCGATCTGTTGCGCGCAGTGCAGCTCGCCTTGACGCAAGGCCAGATTGGCCCCGAAAAGATTCCGGCATTCGTCGAGCGAATGGCCGAAGAGTTCCCCTGCAAGAACGCGGCAATTAATGGCGAACTCGCCAAAGTCCTCGCCTATCTCAAGGCCGGCGGCGCGTCCCGAGATTATGCCGAGTACTTTATCGAATCTGCCGATTCGCTCCAACAAAAACTCTACGCCGCGATGATGCTGCATTCGATGGCCGAAAAACTGGAGCCCGCCGACCGACGTGCAATCCTGTTGACAATCGAACGTGCACTCGCCGTTCAAGGTGCCGGCGGCGGATACTACGCGTATCTGAGCGGCGCTGCCGAAAGCCTCGCGCGTTTGATCACCAAAGACGAAGTCGAATTGGTGCTGGAACGCGGGAACGAATGGCCACACGCCATGGTCGCGGCGTTCTACTTGTTGCCCGAGAAACTGCCAACGCACATCGCCGAGCGTTTGATCCAGATCGACAAAACTCCCACGCAACGTACCGATGCGGCAACCCGCAAGATGCGAGCCGGAATCCTGGCCCTATTGGCGGGATGTGACGACGCTGCGACGCGAAGCTATCTGCACACGGTTTGGCAAAACGAAGAATTGCGACGCAATGACGTAGCGCTCGTCTTGGCCCAACGTCCCGAAGGCGAGAACTGGGCCTATCTGGTCTCCAGTTTTCCCAACTTGGATCCCGACACCGCGGGAGAAGTGCTCATGAAATTGAGGGAAGTCAAGCGACGCCCGCGCGAGGGAAAGCAGTACCGCGAACTCATTCAACTTGGACTGCGCCTGAAAGATTCTGGCGCGATCGCCACGGTGGCCTTGCTAGAACATTGGACCCAGCAAACGCTCGGCAGCGGCGAGGTCGACTGGCAAACGGCGATCCAGCTGTGGAAAAACTGGTTTGCTCAAGAATTCCCCGAGGAAGCTCCGATCTCCGCGTCCGCCGATCCACGACAGAGCACCCGTTGGACCGCCACAGAATTGATCAATGCAATGGCAGCTTTGGACAGCCCAGCCGATGTGAGCCGTGGCCAACGGCTATTTTCGACCGCTCAATGCGCCAAATGCCATCGTTACGGAACGACCGGCGACGCTCTGGGCCCGGACCTCACGGCGCTCGCCGGTAGGTTTACTCGGGTGGACATGATCGAAGCGATTGTGCATCCATCCAAGATCGTCTCCGACCAGTACCGCGGAAAAAAAATCACAACTCGCAACGGGCAAACCATGAACGGGCTGCTGACGATTGGCCCGGACGATTCTTGGATCGTGCTCAACTCGAGCGGCGATCGCATCAGTATTCCAATCTCCGAAGTCGAGGAGATTGGCGAATTGAACCAGTCGACGATGCCCGACGGTCTGTTGGACAAACTATCCGCCCAAGAAGTGGCCGACTTAATCTACTTCCTGCAATCGGACGCCAAGGGTCAGGTCGCGGGAGTGCCTGCAACGTCGCCAAACATTATCCGATAGTCGATCGCCCCAACGCTTCTCATTGAACGAGGACGCTGTACGAGTGAGTGCCGGCCAAGGTCAGCATGACGCGGCGACCACCGTCGAACAACTTCGAGCGATGGTTCGCCAATTCGTCGCCGAACGCGATTGGGAGCAATTCCATTCGCCTAAGAATCTGAGCATGGCGTTGGCCATCGAAGCCGCCGAGCTGATGGAGCATTTTCAATGGATCACAACGGAGTCGTCGCGCGCGCTCGCGAATGACATCCAGCAGCGGGACGAAGTCGCGGAAGAACTCTCGGACGTCATCTGTTACGCCCTCGCGTTGGCCAACGTGATGGGAATCGACATCAGCGAGTCCCTCACGTCAAAGATGGCGAAAAACGCCGCCAAGTATCCGGCCGACCAATTCCGCGGCCGCTTCGGCCACGACGACCCCGGAGGAATTTCTGATTGATGATTGCTGATTTCTGATTTGGTACTTCGGGCCGAAGGCCCAGCAGTTGGCCTTGCCCAGGCCGGAGTCTTCACAGGCCAGGTGTGCGTCGCGTGAGAAAACAAAGGGCCAACGGGGGCCGGCCCTTTGCGCTCTATTATCCAGCCTCACCACTCCGATTCGCTTTGCGCAAAGACAGCACTGGCAGAGCCAGTGGCACACAGGAATCGTGCGACAAACGAGCGCTTGGGCCATCGACGTTTGTGTGCGCTGGGATTGCCCAGAAGCTGTCGAGTATTGCCTTACTGAAATTTGAAAATCAGCAATCAGCAATCCACAATCAGCAATTACAGATTTCCCCGCCGATCTTGTTCCAATTCGAGCGACTCGAACAGGGCTTTGAAATTCCCTTTGCCGAACGATTCGCTTCCTCGGCGGCAAATGATCTCAAAAAACAAGGTCGGGCGATCTTGCAAAGGCTTGGTAAAGATTTGAAGCAAATAGCCTTTGTCGTCGCGGTCGACCAAGATTCGTAAGTCCCGCACTTTCTCCTTGTTCTCGCGAATTTCGCCGACTCGATCCCAGACCGCTTGGTAGTATTCGTCTGGGATCCGCAAGAAGTCGACACCCCGACGCGCCAATTGTCCGACCGTATTTATTTCGTCGCCGGTGAGCAACGCGAGATGCTGAATGCCGGGAGTGTTGTTGTGCCAATCGAGATATTCTTGGATCTGGCTCTTGCGTTTACCTTCCGCCGGTTCGTTGATGGGGATCTTGATCAGCTCGCGACCCGAATCCATGACCTTGGACATCAGCGCGGAATATTCGGTCGAGATGTCTTTGTCATCAAACGTCTTGAACAAGCGAAAACCCAAGACTTCTTCGTACCACTTGACCCACTCGTTCATCTTGCCAAGCTCGACGTTGGCCACGCAATGGTCGACGTACAACAGCCCGCTGGGATGCTTGCGGTTGTACTCGTTGATTGCCAAATCCGTCGCGACGGCGAAACGAGGCATGAAGGGCCCGCGTTCTTTAAGCTTCAACAAGTCGTACTTGCCGCCGCGGGAAACAAACGTATGAATCACGCGCCCCATCGCACGAACGGCCGCGGTAACCACCGTGCCGCCATCATCAGTAGCTTCTATGGGCTCGTGAGCCGATTGAGCTCCGTTTTTCAGTGCTTGCTCGTAAGCCGCCGAGGCATCATCGACCGTGAACGCAATGTCTTTGATGCCATCGCCGTAGAGTACGACTTCTTTTTGGGCGGGATGATCGGCGGTCAAACCCGTAGTCAGCAGAAAACGAATGTTCCCTTGAGTTAGCAAATAGGACGCCTCGGTTCGGCTACCAGTAGTCAAGTCGCTGTACTGCTCGATTTCAAAGCCAAAGCACTGGGCGTAGAAATAAGCCGCTTGTTTGGCGTTGCCGACGTAGAAACGAACATAATCAACGTCGATCAAGCGCAACGGGTCATTCGCAATCAACGCTGACGGTTTCGGCTTGAAACTGCTCGCGGTGCTCATGTTTCATTCTCCTTGGCTATCGGCAGTACGGTGAAGGAGTCGATGATGCCGACCGGCGTTTCGCTTCCTTCGTGTTCCCTCGCCCCGCTTCGGGGAGAGGGCTAGGGTGAGGGGCTCGTCATGTCGCCTTTGCGGGCGTACATATGAGAAACCCCTCATCCGGCCTTCGGCCACCTTCTCCCTGTCGAAGCGCCAGGGAGAAGGAACATCAAATTTGTTCCCTACTCTTCAAAAAATGTTCAGTTGGTCTTTTGCTTCGTCGCTCATTCGATCCGGAGTCCACGGGGGCTCCATCACGACTTTGACGTCGACCGCCGCGACTCCTTCGAGTTCGCTGACGAATTGTTTGCTCTGAGAAATCAGTTGCGGACCGGCCGGGCACATCGGGCTGGTCATCGTCATCTCGATATGGACGTTGGACTGGTTCGCATCATCGGCGTTGGGGGTCACGTCGACGACGTAAATCAACCCGAGATCCACGATGTTAACGAACAACTCGGGATCAATGACTTTTTTTAATTGTTCGCGAACGATTTCTTCGGATAGGGTCATTGTTCAAGCTCGATTTGACCAACCAACGACGCGGAGCGCAGTTCCACAATCACCATATTACGGTTGCTTAATTCTAACATAAAGCTTGCCGCCGTCCGTTTTGACTTCGTGACAAGCGGTATCTTCAGTTGCCGGCATGGTTAATGCTTCGCCCGTCTGCACATCAAAGCGGGCTCCGTGGCGCGGACAGACGACTTGTCCATCGGAAAAATCTCCGTCGCTGAGCGTCCCGCCGTCGTGCGTGCAGACATCATCCAAACAATACACGCGACCGCCATGGCGAACCAATAGCACGACCCGGTCGGCCAGTTCGACGGCCATCATTTGGCCTTCGGCTAACGACTCGACTGGGCAAGCGTATTGAAATGATTCGGTTTCGTTGGGCATCATTTTTCGAATTGCAAAGTGCAAGGCGTCGGATTACCGACATGATTCTCCGGTACGATCGACACTTTGACAACGTGCCCCAATACTCTTGCTCGACGGCGATTTGTTTAGCCGCCCGCTTCGGGCGCTGTCGTGGTCACGATGCCACTGTGCCACAAGCCGCGCAGCCGTCATTCCAGGCTGAGTCCCGGAATCCATCTTCCACGGATGGGGATGAGCCCATGTTGCTACCAATTCGTGAGCCAACGCGCTGAAGGGAGAGTGTCCTTAGGGCGGAATCTAAGCACAACTAAGACACGTCAAGTCAACGATTGATTGGCAATTCTCCATCCATGGGCCTGGATTCCGGGTCTCAGCCCGGAATGACGAAAAGCACGAGGCGGCACGCGCTGAATTCCACGACGCCCTCAACGGTCGTCGGCATACACCAATCTGACCCATTACCGACTCCCGACTGGCGGGATTTGTCAGTGCCGATCGATTGGACGGTTGAAGCCGATTGCCCTAGAATCGGTCGTACGGGGTTCACAGGAGCAGGGGAGTCTATGGCAATATCGGGGGAGTCGATTCAATCGAAGGCGATTCGCAACTCGAGCGGCGTCACGCTGATTGAATTGCTTGTCGTGATCGCGATCATCGGGATCCTGATGGCAATAACCTTGCCCGCCGTCCAAGCCGTTCGGGCATCGGCCCGTTCGACGGATTGCCGAAACCGACTCCGCCAATTGGGACTGGCGATTCAGAATATCGCCGGTGAAGGCAGGGGATCCCAGAGTCTGCACGGAAACATGGGGCATGTCACGGAAAACCAGTCCTCAACCACCGGGTACTTGTGGCAATGCCCAGCCCAATACCCATCCACTGTGGAGGGATCAGCCCTGTCCTATCTCAGAGTTTGGAGCGGCACCGCAAAAAATGAGGAAGCGATGCTGATGAAGCGCGATGGCTTTTTTGCCGAAGCCGACATGCGCAAGGTCTACGACGGGACTTCGCACACTGTCGCCATCGCGGACGGGTTACAAGATTTGACAGTCACCAACGCCGACCAAACTGATGTGGTCGACCATTATTTTGGCGAAACCGAACTTTCCAACCAGTACGGCTCGACCGGCGTGCCGATCAATTCGCTCAAACGGCCCGACATCGATTTCGGGGGCAAGGAAGTCTGCTTCGGCAGTGCACATTCAGGCGGAATCAACGCGGTGTTTCTCGATGGCCACGCGAAGTTTATCCGCCAGAACATCACGCCCGACGTGTGGGAGGCCCTCGGAACCCACGCCGGCGCCGACTACACCAGCGAGTATTGAGAGCTTATCCCATCCATGGAAAATGGATTCCGGGTCTCAGCCCGGAATGACGCCTGGTTGTGTTTGTCTACGTCCGCACGGCTTCAGTTTCGTTTTCTGGGATTCTCAAGGGTCGGGATTTGAAACGAGTGCGTGTCGAATTCAACCGGCTCGAATTCGTTTCCTCTTGAGAAAAGATTCTCCTTGTTACCGTCCTCGCCCGTGGCACGAATCAACAACTCCATCGCCTTGGCGGGATCTCCCTCCGTTTTGGCGCGAATCTCGTTTCGCGTGGTCGCGAACTGGATGTACGCCCATGCGCCAATCGTCACAAGGACGGCAACAAACAAAAACGGAACGAGGAGCCGTAGCACCGTGGCGGCAGCTAGATCGCGGTTTTGAGCACGGCAGAGTTCTTCAAATTCCGGATCGAGTTCTAGTGAACTATATTCCGCCGGAACGGCCGAATCGGCGCCCGAATCCCGAGACGGCGATGAATTTGTTTCCGACATACGTGCGACCCTTTCAAACAAATCTCGTCCATGACGGATATGTCTGGGTGAATGAGCCCATTGTTTGGGTGCTTCCCAACACCTTCCAATATAATAACACGCCGCGATTTTCGTGATCGGAATCGGGGAGTGTCGCTTTTGCACCGCAAGAGCACCCTTTCGCGGATAGCTTGTGAATTTATTCGTAGGACGGCCTTTCCAGGCCGTCGAATGACCGGAAAACGCGGCCCAGAAGGGCCGCGCTACATCCAAAATGAATAATTTCACAGCCTAGGAGCGAAGTGCGACAATCAATGCAAACAACCCCACGACGCGGAATCGGGGGGTGTTACGGTCCGACTTCGCGGACGCGGTGGGCGATGGTTGACCCGAGCGCGTCGCGGACGCTGGGAATGGTGATCCGGTCGAAGATCTGTTGAAAGAACCCGGCAACGATCATCTGAATGGCCTCTTTCCGCGAATAGCCGCGGGAGCGCGCGTAAAAGATCAACTCTTCGTCGACACGGCCGCTGGTGCTGCCGTGCGTACAGCGCACGTCGTCGGCTTCGATCTCAAGCCCCGGAATCGAATCGGCGCGGGCTTGGCTGGAAAGCATTAAGTTATCGTTCCGTTGATAGCCGTCGGTTTTCTGGGCGAGCTTATCGACTTTGATCATGCCGCGCCACACCGTCCGCGAGCGATCTTGGAGCGCAGCCTTGTACAAAAAATCGCTGGTGCACTCGGGTGCGCGATGGTGTTGCAGCGTGTGATACGACAAGTGCTGCTGGCCTTCGGTGAACATCACGCCGTTGACTTGGGATTGGGCTCCCGTTCCGATTAGCGCGACGTGCTGGTTGACTTTGGCCAATCGCGATCCGAGTGCCCCGATCGTCCACTGAATCGAGGCATTGCGATCGACGAGGGCTTTTTGGTGTGAAAAGTGCCAGACGCCATGCCCCCAATCTTGCAGGCTGACGTAGCGCAAATGGGCGCCGCGTCCGACGAGCAATTCGACTGCGCCGCAATGAAATCCGGTCGATGAGGCATCGGGACTTCGCAGTTCCGAAAGCAGCGTCGCTTCGGCGCCGTCTTCCAGAATCACCAGCGTGCGGCCCATATCCACACCTTGGTTGGTGAGCACCGACATCGTGTGTACCGGCTGTTCGATTACCACGCCGCGCGGGACGAAGAGGAGCGTGCCACCCGACCAAAACGCCGAATGGAGAGCGGCGAATCGATCATATTTCGGGTCGAAGGCTCGATTCCAAAATGGCCGTAGACGATCGGAATGTTCGGCCATCAGGTGATCGAGATTGCCGAACAATACGCCTTTGGATTGCAATTCGGATCGCAATTCATCCGGGTCGTTCCGTCCGTTGCGGGTGATGGATTGTCCGGCCAACTCGACGCCGTGGGACAACGACGGGGCAGGGGACTCCTCCGTGGCCGGCCCGCCCGCAACGAACTTATCCAAATGGAACAAGCGAATGTCGGTCCGCATCCATTCTTCGTTGCGCTGATTGGGCCAAGTTAATTGGCCAAATGTTTCCCACGCCCTGCGGCGCTGTTCGACCAGCCATTGCGGCTCGCTGCGCGCGGCAAGAAAAGCCTCAAACCCTACGTTGGTAAAGGGAAAAGTGGTGTCTATTATCGTGCTCATGTTTTCGTGGATAGTCCAATAGTCGTTTAACGCCGAGCCGAAGGCGACGGCTGTTCGTTGGAGTTAAGTGCCGCGAAGTTTTAAATA
>JBGTJE010000049.1:0-33465 GCA_041745295.1 Pirellulaceae bacterium
GGATTCGGAGACGATGATCATTGCGGATCCTACCAGTGAAGGGTGAAAACACAACGAACTCGTCATGGGCTGGATCCGTTTTTATGGCAACCTCAATCTTCCCTGCTAGCCAACAAAAAGCGCAACTTCAAAGCCCCGAAGCGGGGCGAGGGAACAAGAAAATCGTTGGACGCCAGGAGCGCGGGAACAAGAGAAGGCTAGAACTCCAGGCCGTTATGCCACAAGAGCGCCGATCAACGGGCGCCGACTAACTGGCTTTCTTTTTGAGCTTTACGCTCGGCGATGACTTCTTCTTGAATCGAGGCGGGGACTCGGCGATAGCCTTTAAGTTCCATCGCAAAAGTGCCTTGGCCTTGAGACATACTGCGCAGGTCGGTAGCGTAACCAAACGTCTCACTTAACGGGACTTCGCAACAAATGATCATCGTTCCCGTCGTTTGCATATCGGTGGAAATGATTAATCCGCGGCGCGAGGTCACATCGCCGACGATGCCACCTTGATAGAGTTCGGGGCACTCGATTTCGACGCGCATAATCGGTTCGAGCAAAACCGGCTTGGTTTTTGGCATGTACTGCCGGTAGCAATCCTTCGCGGCGATTTGAAACGCCATTTCCGAGCTATCGACGTCGTGATAGGAGCCGTCGGTCAAATGAACCTTGAGGCCGACCACTGGATACTCTGCCAGCGTTCCCTTGTCGATTATCGAGCGAAATCCTTTTTCGACCGCCGGAACGAATTGCTTGGGAATCCGTCCGCTGACGATCGACTCTTCGAACTCGAAGGTTTCGGTAGCATCTTCGGGAAGCGGTTCGAACGATCCAACGATATGGGCGAATTGACCCGAACCACCCGATTGCTTTTTGTGCTTGTAGTCGTATTCGACTTTGATCGTTGGCGTTTCGCGGTAGCTGACACGCGGCGCACCGACGTCGACTTCGATCTTATATTCGCGGCGAATCCGTTCGACGTAGATATCCAAATGGAGTTCGCCCATACCGGCCATGATGATTTCATTGGTCTCGGGATCGGTGAAAACTTGGAACGTCGGATCTTCCTTGCGAAATCGCTGCAAGGCTTTGCCGAGTTTGTCGGAGTTCGAGCGCTCGCGTGGACTGACCGCGACTTTGATGACGGGGTCGGGAATGTACATGCTCTCGAGCGTACACATTTTCGGCTCGGCGGCGTACGTATCGCCGCTGGCGCAGTCAATTCCCATGACGGCAACGATGTCGCCCGCGGACGCCGAATCAATTTCTTCACGCTTGTCCGAGTGCATGCGCACGATGCGGCTGAGCCGCTCCTTGCGACCGGTGCGCTGGTTGAAATATTGTTCGCCCTTGGTGAGCGTCCCTTGATAGATCCGAGTAAAGGTCAACTGACCATAGGGATCTTCCACGATTTTGAAGGCCATGCCTACGAACGGCTTGCTCGGGTCCGGTTCGAGTTTGACGAGTTCATCAGGTGCGTCGTACTTCCGAGCTTTGATTTCCCGATCGAGCGGAGAGGGCAAATAGCGACAGATTGCGTCGAGCAACAACTGTACGCCTTTGTTCTTAAACGCAGAGCCCATGAGCACGAGGGTCACGTCCTGCCCTTGGGCCGCCTGCTCGGCTACTTTGTGAATGAGTTCTTCGGCTACGGGTTCTTCTGAAAGAAGCCGTTCCATTAATTCATCGTTGTACATCGCCAACGATTCGAGCATTTCTTGGCGGAACTTTTGGGCTTCTGCCAAGCGGTCGGCGGCGATCGGCTCAAGGCGGACTTTTTCCCCTTTATTGCCGTCGAAATAACATTCCTTCATGGTCACTAGATCGATCACGCCCTCGAATTGCTCACCCGCTCCAAGCGGCAGTTGCATCATGATCGCCGTGGCGCCTAATTTATCTTTGAGTTGCTGTACGACCTTGAACGGATCGGCACCCGTTCGGTCCATCTTGTTGATGAACGCCAAGCGTGGAACGTGGTAGCGTTTCATTTGGCGGTCAACGGTCAGCGATTGAGCTTGGACACCGCCCACTGCGCACAACACGAGCACCGCACCGTCCAACACGCGCAAGCTGCGTTCGACTTCGACGGTGAAATCCACGTGTCCGGGTGTATCGATCAAATTAATTATGAAGTCATTCCAGCGGACGGTGGTCGCCGCGCTGGTGATAGTAATTCCGCGCTCTTTTTCCAACTCCATGTAATCCATGGTCGCGCCGTCACCGCTGCCGTGAACTTCTTCCATTTTGTGGATGCGGCCGGTGTAGTAGAGAATTCGCTCGCTCAGGGTAGTTTTGCCCGAGTCGATGTGAGCGGAAATTCCAATGTTTCGAAGCTTGTCGAGGTTCATAATCAATTCCGTTTCGAATCGAAATTCGCAAAAGGGCGACCCGCCGCAGATTCTCGACTCAACGATCCGTGCCAAGTCGTTTGTCAGAGGCAGTCCGGCGCGTGCCGGGGGTTCCGACGTCCATTGGAAACCGGATCAGCGCACCGTCGGAAAACGCAACTCCGTCCCGATATTCAAGGCGAACTCGCCTTAGGGATATTCGGGGACCCTTAATCATTGAGGCGCAATCAGCGTGATTGCTGAAAAGATTTGCAGATTGCCCTTAATGATAATCAAAATTGACCATTGGAAAAGGCCAAATGTGCCGGTTGGGGAACAACGAAGGCGATTTCCGAGTACGCCAAGTCGTTTCATCGGAGTCGAAATCGTCGACCTTGAGACTTTTGATTCCAGTTATGATTGCGCCCAAGTTTGCCAAGTCAACTGCGCTTTGCCGAATTTGCCGATTATATGGCCGGGATGGACGTCCAACCTCACACCAGCGTTTCCCACCACTGGTTGACCGTTCGCGCGATCTCGTCGGGCTCGGTCATGCGTTGCCCGGCGGCTCCCGAGGCGACTTGGCCAAAAACGGGACCTACCAAAGTCGCACCCCAGCTCACCAGTCGCCGCACGTTATCTTGGACGACGGACTGACTCCACATTTCTTCCGACATTGCCGGCGCAATCAGCCAGCGCGTCGGGGTCATATTTCCCGCGACTAGCGTTACGCAATTGTCGTATAACCCGTTGGCCAAACATCCGATGCACGACGCCGTCGCGGGCGCGATCAAGAGGGCAAGAGCCCAGCGAGCCATTTCTACATGCCGCTCGCCGCCCTCCTCGTCGTCGGGCCACCACATATCCACGTACGGAGCGGATTCGGAAACCGCTCGCAGCGCCTGCGGTGTGATGACTTGCCGCGCACTGTGCGTCATGGCGACTCGAATCGTAAAGCCTTTTTCACGCAAGGCTTTTGCCGTGCTGAGTGCCTTTACGGCTGCGATCGAGCCGGTAACCCCAAGCACGATGTTTTTTGCTGACGCCATGCGGCAAGCTCCAATTGGATTGCTCGAAAGTGATCAATCGGTTTTCGGAAGTAGCCCTCTCGCTCCGCGAGAGGAAAGCGATTTCCATTTACAATCGACGTCATCAATCGGCGACGCATTCATCACGCGGAGCGTGATGGCTACAAAGTAACTGACCTACTACCCAATTTGTTGTCGCTCAAGCCTTACGCGGGACGCACGTCGCGCAGCGGGTCCACTTCGGTTACCACCACGCGACTTCCCTCGATTTCCGTGACTCGAATCTGCGTTCCCCGCTCAATAAAACTTCCATCGCTGACCACGTCGACGATGTTTCGGCCGAAACGCGCCCGGCCGGCGGGACGAAGCACCGAGTCTGCAAGTCCCCAATCCCCAACGGAAACAACCGGGTGAACGGGCTGCATCGGCTTGCCGGACGCCTTATCGGCTTCGCTCGCAAAACCATCAGCCGCCGGACCCGCCAAAACAAGCCGATTAAAAATGGGAATACTCCCCAGGCGGCGCGTGATGTAACTGGCCAGAATCAACACGACGATAGTCGATCCCAGCAATACGACTAATGACGTCAGCAGAGTATTCCATTCGCGGTCGGTCGTCGGCAGTACAAAGCTCTGACTGGCCATGATCGCGCTTAGCATCATCAGTACCAAGCCCATCAATCCGGATAGCCCCCAACCGGGAATGACAAAAATCTCCATCAACAAAAAGGCCAGACCGGAAAGGAAGAGCATGACTTCCAGTAGTCCCGCAGTCCCTCCCAAATAGCGACTCCAGAAGAACAACAGTGCGCAGAGTCCTGCGATCATTGCCCCGGCGCCAATTCCCGGCGCGGCCAGCTCGGTATACAAGGCTACCAAACCGATGATGATGATCAGCGCCGTGATCAGCGGAGTATTGAGCCAGAACACCAACGTATCGGTGACTTTGTACTCGAAGATGCGGTAGGGGACATCGAGCCCGAGGTGTTGGTCGAGTTCCGCTTGGGAATTGACCAGAACTTGGGCTAATCCGAGTTCTTTCGCGCGTACGCCGCTCAACGTCAGAAATCGCTCGGCCCCGGATTCTGGGATCAGCGCCCATCCGCCGTCCAACGTCTGCGGCGGGGCGATATTCGGCTCAACTCGGCGCGTTGAGAATTCGGCTAGACCTTGGGCATCGATGCGACGATACACCAACACATCTTTGTCAATCATCGCCTCGGCAAGATCGGGAGGGCGGCCCTTGCTTTCGGCAATGTCACGGGCCTGTCGTACCAGCACGGAATAGATCTTGGCAGGAGCGAGGCGAAACGCGAATAGTTGCGGGTCGAAACCGATCACGCCAATATCGCCAAGTCGCGCATTCGGGCCGGCAATAATCGCGTCGGTACCGAGTGCAATTAACGCCGCACCACTGATGGCCTCGCGCGGCACATAAGCGACCGTGTAGGCCCAATCGATGTCCCTCAGTTCTTCGGCCAACTCGAGGCTTTCGTTTTTTAGTCCGCCCGGACTATCGATCTCAACGACTATTAAATCCGCTCCAAGGCTTTTGGCTCGAACCAATTTGCCCCGCAAATAGGCAGTCCTGCGATAGTCAATTTCACCCGTGAACTTGATCAACACAGGATTCTTGATGCTCGTCGGAAGCGGTTTTGTTCGGCTGGGAACTTTGTCGTCCCCTCGGGCGTGGCCCGATCGCACCGCGAACATCGAGGCGATCGCGAGGAACGCCAACAGAAAAATTCGCCACATTTTTTTTGAATTTTCCATTGCCGAGTCAGTTCGTCTCGATATTTTCCGAACCCGCGAGCGCTTGATATCGCCGCGCTGCCAGCAACCCACCTTGAAAGGGTATCGACGGCATTCTCAGTCTATTCTAAATCTTCTCCGACACGGATTACCGCAAATTCCCATGGAGGGGAAAACATGCTCGCCCGACAATCGTATCGCCAGAAACGAAGAATTGCCACCATTTTCCTGGCCTTGTTCGCGGCCGCCAGCGTTTGCCGGGCGTCGGATGATCCGCACTTGTATGTGTTTTGCATGCCCGGTTGCCGCCCGTGCCAACAGATGGAGCCCGACGTTGACCGCCTGATTCAGGCTGGATACCCCGTCACTAAAATCGATTGTGTCGCCAACGAAGCTTGGGCTAACCATTTCCAAATCACTCAAGCTCCAACCACGATCCTCGTGGCCGATGAAAAAGTCGTCACCCGATCCCTGGGCCCACAAAACTTCGGCGACCTCGTAAAACTCTTTGATGCCGTTAACTTCCGCCCGGGACAAAGCGAAACCAAGCTCGCCACGCTGCCCAGCGCAAATGCATACGTCAACGCTCCCGTTGCGTCGAACGTCGCCACCGCGGTTCAGCCGGCAAGCGTCGAAGCCCCCGCTTCGACCAGCGCCAGCGCTTGGACTCAACCTAAGCACTTAGCCCATCAAGCCACCATTCGCATTAAAGTCGACGACCCACAAGGTACTTCGTACGCCACCGGAACCGTCATTCACCGCCACGGCGAAGAATGCTTGGCGATCACTTGCGGTCACGTTTTCAGAGAATCACGCGGATCCGGAACGATTACAGTTGAGTATGGTTTTTCCGACGGCCAACTGGCAGCAACCTCGGGTCAGCTCATCAAATACGATTCTGACGCACGCGACGTGGGATTGATCGCGTTTCGTGCTCAACGACCTATTGAACCCGTTCGCATTGGCCCCGAGGCATTGCCCATTCAACCCGGCGACCAGGCATTTTCATTTGGTTGCGATCACGGCCAAGTCCCATCGCTGCGTGAAACGCAAGTCATTCGAACGGCAGTTTACGACGGGGCTTCTAAATACGATATCGTCGGCCGACCCGTCGATGGACGAAGCGGGGGAGGATTGTTTTCTCCGGGCGGACAATTGATCGGAATTTGCAACGCCGCCGCGGTCGAAGTCGATGAAGGGGTTTATACGTCGCTGGAAAACATTTACTGGCAATTGAATCAAGCTCAATTATCACATTTGTTCCACGCCCCGACGGCGGCCGTGGCCGTCGCAAATGTTGCCGCGGAACCTCAAATTCCCGATCGGCTCGATGTCCGTGCGCCGAGCGATCCGGTCAGCGTTAACGGCGAAGTCGAGATCATCATGGTGGTCCGCTCAAAGTCAAACCCGGAAATCGCGGAGACATTCTCGGTCCAACAGCCTTCGGCGCAGTTGCTTGGCTTGGTGCAATCCATCCGAGCATCGGAGTCCAGCGTCAACGGAACGGTCTCCAATCGCGAAAATTTTCCAGATCCCCAAATGGCCAACGAGACCGGGGCGGAAATTCGCGGGCAGTCGTATCGATAGCGTAGTACGTCCTGAGTCCTCGAAGAAACTGTCGAGAATTCAACCGGCGCATTTTCTGCTAGACAAGGTGTTCGCTGTCCTTCTGCCTCGGTTTCTGTCCCCAACGAGCTTGCCTCGTTGGAGCAAGCGATTCGCGGGCTAATCGTCGAGGTAACGTCCCAGTCCCGACCCCAACGGGCTTGTCCCGTTTGGTGAACCAGATTTCGGACGAACGACCCGACAAACCGTTTCGCGGATCCAAAATCCAATTCAATCTGATTCACCACACGAGGCAAGCTCGTGGGGGTCTTTCCGAGCAGAGGATCATAGCCTTAGCCGGCAAATCTGTCGTTCCAACGGAACAAATCCGTTGGGGACGTAGGAGAAACAGTGAATCCAAACGAGGCTCGACTTTTGGGCCACCATAGTTTCCTTTCGCTCCGCGAAAGGACGTTCTTTTGCGGAGCGAACGCCGACGATGCAAAACTCCGATGCTCAAATCGTCGGAACTCACATAGTGCGACGAAGTTCGCTGACCCAATCGAGTTCGGCGGCAATCCCCGCGGCTAAATCGTTAGGGGCGTGGGACGGAGGCAACACACTCCAGGCGTAGGTTTCGACTTCAAAATGCCGTGGGATATTGGGTCCACTGACGCCACGCAAGAACTGCCCGATCTCGTCGTTGGTCGTGCGCAACGGTCCAATCTCGCTCAAATAAATCGGCACGTGAAAATGGACTCGCCAGCGCGTGTTTATGGGATCGGGTACTTCCGCAAAGGCTTGCGACAAATCGTCAAACAACGTTGCGTCACCAGTTCGGCGCTGGACGTTGGTTTGATGCAGATAGCGGGGTTCCTGGAATTGGTGCAACGCCGACATGATCGTTTGTCGATCTGCAGTTCCGCGATCGACGAAATTCGCTTCGACGGCGGCCGAAATTTGAACTTTGCCAATTTCGATTCCAGTACTGCGAAATCGCTCGATCGCAGCGTATTGCGATTCAAACATGACCGCCGAATGGCAGACGTCGTGGCAGACGCGAATATAGCGCCGCACGGAGTCGGATTGGTTATTCTTCGGCAACAGCCATCGCTCAAAAAAGCCGACGACGTCCGCGCTCGAATCCAGAATGCAACCGGGCTCCGGCTCCAAGCACAAATACGCCAATCGGCCAATCGTTTGTTCAAGCGACTGAAGCTCGCGGCAAACCGCCAGCAAATTCTCCGCACACTTTTGAAAAAATGAATCGTCCACCGCGGGCGTGGGCCAACCCAGCGGCAATGTCGAGACGCTGATTTCGCAGTCCCGCGGGGCTAACTCGTCCATCAAGCGAATGACGGCGAGCGTGTATGCGGTTCTTGCGGCGGTCGACCAATCAGGTTGGTAGACGTCGTACTTGACGATCGGCAGATGAAAATCGCCTTGCGGAAACGCGTTCGAGGTGTACGGCACGAGCGAATTTAGTTCGAACCAATCGCGCAGTCGCTTGAGATTTTCCGGCCGCTGAGCTTCGATTACCGATTGATTGGAAAACCACAGCCCGATCCCCATCGGTCCGCGCTGGCTGCGGTAATCCTGCACCCGTGGAACCCAATGGCACAGATTTGCGAACATCTCGGCGAAACTGGTGCCGGCGTGGACGTTGGCGCAGTAGGCCAGCGGGTATTTCGGGTCGAACTCGCTCAAGTCACCTCGCCTCCAATCAGTGAATCAACGCGGATGCTCAGCTCGGAGTCCTATCCGCAAAGGTCACGGAGATCATGAACGCCAGCCAACCGAGGAGGAAGCAACCACCTCCGAACGGTACGAAGAGCACCAACGATTTCTGATCAGTCAATACGTATCCAAACAGGCATCCGCTGAATAGCCCGATGCCGATCAAGAACAAAAACCCGGTCAGATGAACTCCGAAGCGGCCGACTTGGCGGGGCAACAAGCCGACCACACAGATCGCCAAAGCGTGATAGAAGAGGTAGCGGCTGGCGATTTCCCAATTCATGACGCGCTTTTCGGCGTCCGCGGGAAACCACTCCAGTAGTTTCGGCCGAATCAAATGATCGCCGAGCGCTCCCGTCGCCACCGCGCACATCGCTAACGCCCCGCCAAGGATCAACCATCGTTTGTTCATGGCAACAGTTGCCTCTTTCGTTTTTGACAGCGAGTTCCGCTACGAATACACAGGATACCGGCTAACCAAAGGACACGCCGCGCATCGCCCCGACAAATTGCCCGCACCGACGCTGAATGAGTTCGATTTCATCGCGCTCTAACACCTTGCCAACGGCCTCGGGGCCGGCTGAGTTGGTTCGTTTACGGTCAACGGCCGTTGTCCTCTGGAACGAAGAGTTGCTTTCCACGGCTACGCCGTATTGCGTGCAGGTGAGCATCTGGGCCACGAAGGGTATCCCAATAAATGCGGCGACGCATCGCATAACCTGCTCGGTATGTTGCAGCATTTCCCCGAAGGCAATGGGCAATACATCAACTTCGAACTGATCCTTGGCCGTGCGAACCTGCTCGGGAAACCACTCGACCGCATCGCAAAATCGTTCGATACCGCCGAAATACTTTCGGATTTTTCCCGACGCATAGGTCGCCAGCGGGTCGCGGTAGATCAAGAGTGCCTTGACCGTGTAAAACCTGCTGAGCAGTCGGCAAACATTCGTAAAGTCGTCTTCGTTGGGAATCAGTGGGCAAGCCGAGACGCGGATCGGGTCGTGGAGTTTGTCGGAATTTCGCAACGCGTAGCGCAGCCCGAGAAAATGGGCTTCGCAAACGTGTTGCAGCGAGAATCGCTGAAATTCTTCCTGGACTCGCGCGTAATATTTCTCCAAGTCCAGAAGGTCTCGTTGGTTGGGCGAATCTTCAGATGCGCCGGCGTTGAGTCGTTCAAAGTGCCCATCTTTTTGCATCTTACGGTAGAACGAGACGACATTTTCTGTTCGGCAATGCCACGCACGCCATAAATTCCTTCGACTGCGGGCGAGCGTTCGCGCAAAAAAATCCTCGTCGGGCGGAACGGCAAGCGTCGTCACTCCGTCGAGCAATCCGCGGAGCAAATGATTCCCCGATCGAGCAATTCCGCCGACCAACACCATTGTGGGTTTGTTTGCCGTTTGCATTCTTCTTACTCGACAACAGCCTGCGAATGATCCCTATCTCGACGCCAATCTCACACCGCAAGTCTTCGAACTGTATTGCTCGGACTTTTTTCGTGCCCCTCAACCGGTTGAATTTGCGAGGCGGCTTGGTTCCAATCGTAGCTTTCGCAATCGGTTCCCAAATTAGCAACGCCGCTTTGCTTTTGAAAGTTCAAACCATGTTTTGTTTGAAGTCCATTGTACGCGCCGTTATCGCAATGTGTTGCGTTGTAACAGGTGCCTCGATTTTTGCGCAGGACGCCAAAACGGCATTGCTCACGGTCGCGGAGACGAGCAATTTCACGCAGACGTCGACTTCGGCCGAAGTTGAAAGCTATGTCGAGCATTATGCCCAAGCGAAACATATCGAGCCGTTTACGTTTGGAAGGACTAACGACGGGAAAGACCTAGTCGGGGCGATCGTCTCGCGAAAGCCGTTCAAAATCGGCGATCGAGACGAGCGACCGCGGGTCTTGCTACTGGGAAATATTCACTCCGGGGAATGCTCAGGCAAGGAAGCGCTGCTGATCATGCTGCGCAAACTGGCCCAGAACCCGGACCACGCGTGGCTCGACAATATGGTGATCGTGTTTGCGCCGAACTACAACGCGGATGGCAACGATCGGATGGGATTGAATCATCGACCGGGACAAATCGGACCCGAGCGCGGCATGGGCTTGCGGGAAAACGCCCAGCACTTGGACCTGAATCGAGATTTTTGCAAGCTCGAATCGCCGGAAGCTCGGGCGCTCATTCGCTTGATCGATCAATTCGACCCCGACCTGTTCGTCGACTGTCACACGACGAACGGATCGAAGCACCGTTACGGCGTTACGTACGACGTGCCGCATAATCCATCGTCCCCCAAAACACTCCGCGACTTCATGCGGCAAAAGTTCATGCCGACGGTCACCGAACGCTTGGAAAAGGAAGGACTGTCGACTTTCTATTACGGCAATTTCAACGGCAACAAGACCGCCTGGGAAACGTACGGCCACGAGCCGCGCTATAGCACAGAGTACGTCGGCCTCCGCGGACGCTTGTCGATCCTCTGCGAAGACTATTCGCACAATCCGTACAAAGCGCGCGTGCTGGACACGGAAATCTTTCTGAATGCGTGTTTGAATTGCTTGCAGGAAAACGCCAAAACCGTCCGCGGCCTGATTCAAGACACCGAAAAGGATTTTATCGAGCGCGCCGCGAATAATCCGGCGAGCGTGACCCTTTCGCTCGACGCCAAAGAAGTCGCGTTTCCAGAAAAATTCGCGATCAAGTCTTACGACGAGCAAAACCAACCGAAAGACTTCGCAGTCTCCTTCATTGGCGACTACGAACCGGTCAAAACGGCGATTCTGCCGTGGGCTTACGTGATTCCGGCCGAACACAGCCGCCAAGTCGACCGACTGAGAATGCACGGTGTTAAAATCGAAAAAGCTAACGCCGACACGGCGGCCGAACTGCAAATCTACTCGATCAACGATATCAAGCGATCGTCGTCACCGTTTCAGCGCCACAGCATGGTCTCGGCCGACGCAACCGCTCGGACCGAAAAGAAAACGATTGCGGCCGGCAGCTATCTAATTGAGACAGCCCAACCGCTGGGGCGGCTGGTTTTCTACATGCTCGAACCAATGTCGAACGATGGCTTGGTGACTTGGAATTTCTTTGATCACGATCTCAAGACACAAGCCGATTTTCCGGTTTGCCGGATCGCCAATCCGAGTCCGATTTCCAAATCGACCGCTACGCAAATCGCGCCGTCAAACCGAATCGCGTTGGAGATGATCTATGGACCCAGCGGGCTGCGAGCCAAATCTCCCCCCCGGCCGCGCTGGCTGCCGACCGGCAGCTCGTATGTATTGGATTGGGATGGCCGCGAAGTCAAAGTCGACACCGCTACCGGGAGCTTGGCGCGAAATCCGGCCAATGACAAGGCATCGTTGCGAGGCGCGTTGGAAAAGATCGAGTGCACTCCCGACGAAATCGGCAGCCTGTTGGCGTCAACCCCCAAGCCATCCGCCGACGAAAAGCAATTGCTGCTCGCCGCCGGAAAGAATATCGTTGCGTACGCAATTGAATCCAAGCAGGCGACTCGGATTGGCCAGCTCGCTTCCGACGCTGACTTATTTGAGGCTGGCCCGCAGCCCGGTCAGGCCGGCATCGTTGCGGGGAACAACCTTTTTTGCGCCGATGGCAAACGAGAACTTTGGCAAGTCACAGACAACGGCGACGACAACCACCTCAATGGAAAATTAGATTGGGTTTACCAAGAAGAATTATTTGGCCGAGGGACATTTGCGGCGTTTTGGTTCAATTCGCCGGGAACACATGTCGCCTTCCTGCAATTCGATGAGACCGAGGTTCCTCGATACACGATCAGCGACCACCGCAGCTTCGAGTCCAAGAATGAACTCTCGCCGTATCCAAATGCCGGCGACCCGCTGCCGAAAGTAAATCTTGCGATCGCCGATCTGGCCCAACGCAGCATTCGGCAAGTCAGTCTGGAACGTTACGGCAGTATCCCGCTTTTGATTTCTTCGGTTGGATGGGACAAGACCGGGAGTCGCGTCATATTTTCGGTCCAGGATCGCGGACAGACATGGATCGACGTTTGCGCGGCGGATCCGGCGACTGGAGCATTGCAGCGCCTGCTGCACGACGAGTCAACCGCATGGGTTCGGACTCCTGGGCAGCCGCTATTTCTCAATGACGGCGGATTCTTCTGGCTGAGCACGCGCGGGGGATTCAGCCACATCCATCAGTACCATCCGGATGGAACTTACGTCGGGCCGCTGACAGAAGGCGATTGGCAGGTCTCGCAAATGCATGGTCTTTCGACCGACGAACGGTTTTTATACTTTTCCAGTTTGAAGGATACTCCGCTGCGATCGCAACTCTATCGATTGGAAATTACTACCCGCGAACTGATTTGTCTGACCGATCCTGACTCGGATCATTCGATCGATTTCAACCCGAACAAAGAATATTTTTTTGATTCAGCCAGCAACGTGGGCGTACCGGCGGTGACCAATTTGCGATCGGCTGACGGCAATTTGGTGCGCTCGATCTGGAACGACCCCAACGACGCGGTGGCTTATCTTGAAACGCGAGCGCCGGAATTCGTCGAAGTCCCCACGCGAGACGGCGGAACAATGGATGCTCTTCTGATTTTGCCCCCTAGTTTTGACAAAGCCAAAAAGTACCCGGTCATTTGCCATGTGTATGCCGGTCCGCAAAGCCCGACCGTACGGGATCAATATCGGGGAGCCACGTATTTGTGGCATCAGTTGATGGCCCAGCGCGGTTTCGTGATTTGGATTTGTGACAATCGTTCTGCCAGCCGCCGCGGACTTGATGCCGCGTGGAAGACGCACGGAAATTTGGGAGCAAATGAACTGGCGGATATTGAGGACGGTTTGGATTGGCTCGGCCAAAAGCCGTGGATCGATTCAAGCCGATTCGGGATCTGGGGCTGGAGCTACGGCGGGTTTATGACGTCGTACGCCCTGACGCATAGCACGCGATTCAAGGCAGGCTTTGCCGGAGCGCCGGTCACCGATTGGCGCAACTACGACGCGATCTACACCGAGCGACTGATGAAACTGCCGGCGGAAAACGCCGCCGGTTATGACGCGTCGTCCGTACTCAAGGCCGCTGCCAACTTGCACGGTGCTTTGCTGTTGGTTCACGGGACGATCGATGACAACGTGCATATGAGCAACACGCTGCAATTGGCCGCCGCGCTTCAGGCCGCCGACAAGCAGTTTCAGCTCATGGTCTATCCCGGCAACCGCCACGGCGTCCAGGACCCGGCGCAAGAACTGCACCTGTGGCGGATGGTGACCGAGTTTTTTGAAAAGAATTTGTAATCCCGCGCCGGACTCCTATTCGTACTCGTACTCAGCGAAGCGGTACTCGTACTCGATTGCGTCTTGATATTTGGAGCGAGTTCGGCACCCGATCGCATAAAGCCCGTGATCTTGGTCGGGGATTGGATTCGAGTACGAGTACGACAAAGCGAATTATTGCCAATCGCCGACCAGGCGAAAGTAATAATCGACGGCGTTCATTTCGCACTTGGGTTTCGCCCCTGACATTGCGCTCGCCCAAAGATTGTCAAAATTGACGCCGCGCAAGTTGCCGAAAAGTTGCCGCATCCCGTAGCTCGAGCCATCGCCCCAAAGGTGATCGAGATCGACGAAGTCACTGAGTTCAGCCGAGTCGTTTCCGCCGAGCGCGTCGATGGTAATCGACTCAAATCCGGCCAATTGAAATTGTGCAGCAGCGCAAGTAAACGACGTCGTCCCGCTGGAAACGCGCAATTGGTCGTCTCCGGCCGATCCAATCAATTCCGCAGTATCCAATCCTCCGCAATCCGCACGGACCACAACGCGAGTAAATTGATCGACAATGATTGCGCGGCCGATCGAGCGCAGCGTACTAGTATTGGCTTGGCCGATGAATCGATCGACCCCCGCCGAATCGCTGAGATGGGCCGAGTCACTTCCGAACTTCGAAAGGGCACGCGTCCGCTCAAATTCCAAAAGGTAATGGTCAAACCCCGTTCCGTACATTCGCGATCGTCCGCCGGCATCCACAAAGGCGTCGTCGCCAAGCGAATCCGTTACGATTCCCACGTCGAACCCGCCTCGGCCCACGGCGAAGACATTCTCAAAGCTCTTCGCCGCAACGGTTATTTGAGAACTCGTTACGCGCAACGAACCGACGTCTAGTCGAAAACGATCATCCCCTTGGCTTCCGTAGACCTGAATCTGATCACTGCCGGCACCGCCATCGATTTCGACACGGGTGATATCATTGCCGGCAAAGCGATAGCTCACATCGTTAATGAACAGGTCCATGGCCGGGCCAATCGACAATGCAATCCTTTCACCTTGGTCGGTCCCGTTGATGCTAAGCAAGCCATCGCCCAATGAAACCAGATTCGTCACGCGCACGTCCAGTTGAGTCGTGTTTCCAAGCACGCGAAGGAAAAATGACTCGCCCGCTAACGCGGCGCGATCCAAACGCAAATTGTTCCCCCAGGTCGTCGCTGTTCCAACCCATTGCATTCGATCGCTGTACAATTCCAATTTGTTCACGCCCTGGACTTGCAGTCCTTCGACGGTCAACAATCCCGACTTGCTCGCAGCAAATCGGAACCACTGTTCGCCCTGGATCGCGAGATTATCGAAGACTTTTTGCGTGACCGGCCCCCACGATACCGATTCGATCGAGCGAGCCAGCTGAAGCGTTCCGTGATAATGTCCAGTCGAATCGGAAGTGGCCACCGACACGTCGTAACTCTGTCCAGCCTTGACGTTGATCGTGATTTGCTTGGCGAGCAGCTGTTGACTTTGGCCGTCGATGCTCAGAAGCGGTTTTAGGCCATGGGTCGAATTGACGGTTAGGGTTACGATGCCGTCATGAGCGGCGGTGAACGCCAGATGGTCGACGTCGCTGTGCTTGCCGATCGTGCCACTAAAATTCAACCGATCCGCGATCGTGCCGAGCCTCGCCGCGCTTACGGCATGATCGGAATGGTCGTCGCGCACGATCGCATCGATCGCCGCTTGAATGTTGATTCGATGGTAGAGCCGGCTGGTTGACGGGTCGAAGAAACGATCGGCAGTCTGTCGAAAATGATCGTACAACAGATCTTGGTTAATTTGTTTTGTGCCCATGAATTCCATGGCTTCGCGAAGCAGAGCGCTAGCTCCTGCCACGTAAGGGGCCGCCATGCTCGTCCCCGTCCCCGACAAGAAACCATTCGATTGCGTTCCCGCGAAGAGGTGGTCGGGAACGGTGCTGAGGATGTTGCGGCCCGGTGCGACCAGGACTTGGTCGGCCCGCTGACTAAAGTCACTCAAGTCGCCGGTGGCATCGTGGCTGGAAACAGGTACGACATTGGGACTGACCGCGGGGTAGGTCAACCCTTGAGTCAAATACGATTGAAATGCATTTCCCGCCGCAACGCTGATGAATATTCCGTCGGCTTCCAGCGTGGCGAATTCATCGGCCAGGTTGGCGAGTGCCGGAAGAGAGAGCAAATTGGTTCGCGTCCCCACTGATAAATTGACGGTCGTGATTGGATTCGCGTAGTCGTTTTTGTGTTCGTGGATCCAGCGCAAGGCTTGTTCGACCCAATTGAAATCGCTGACCCCGTTGTCATTGAAGACGCGGAGTGCCACCAAGTCGACTCCGGATGCGACGCCGTACCGAGTCGCATCGCTGTTGCCCACGATCCCCGCGACATGCGTCCCATGAAATCCAAAAGGCCCGTCGTCGTAGGGGTTAGCATCGTTTTCCGCAAAATCCCAGCCGCCGACAACTTTGTGGCCAGCGCCGTAACCACCACCCAAGGCAACGTGGTCCCAGGCTATTCCCGAGTCGATGATCGCGACCGTTTGTCCTTTGCCGTCAAATCCGTATTGCTGCCGGATGTTGGCGACTTGTTGAAATTGTGGGTCGTCCGACATCGCATAGATTTGGTTGGCCAAGTCGTCACGCAACGCAACGCCGAGCTCGACGTCGGTCATTGGTTGAGCCGAAAGCGCCAAACGCGATTCCAACGTTTCGAAAACTGACCTGCGCTGGAGGCAGCGAGTGCCTTGGTAATCCGACATTAGAATGCATTCGCGCGAACGAACGGCCAAAGGGTAAGCGGGCGACCGAAGCACGGCGTCATCAATGACGAAGAAAACGCCTCGATCCCTTGGGCGCAGCGAATTTGCGACACTTGCCCCGTGCTTTGTCTCAGCACCTTGTGGCAATTCAGATGGTTTTCCTACGCTATCACTCTCGGAACGGTTCGTTCGAGAAAAGTGAGAGGCTGCGCGGAACGGGTACCAACCAACCGATGCGACGTTGAAACCGCCGAAGCAACCATAAGTCTAGGCACCTCAAAAACGCGGTTTTTTCGAAAAAAAGTCGCTGTTCTTCGATTGCACGTCTCGAGCGTGGTACTGGCGCAACGACGTTGACAAAACGCGACACCGACCGGCTGGAAAATAGCGAATGTACATGCTCTGCGAGACCGTGGAGGTATTTGCCGCAAGTCCTAAAATCAAGTCGATGCTGAGCCTTGAGTCCGTCGATAATTCCAAGGAATGGCATCGCCACTTGCCGGACGGGGATTTTCCATGTGCCCAGGTCATTTTTCTGCGGAGTCGATCGTGAAGCGCCTTTCGATATTGAAGCGCCTCTATCTCAAACATCTTGCTAAGCCGGCCGCGGAACGAGTCCTCTTTTCCGCGATCGCCAACGGCTCGGTAAAGCAGATCGTCGAAATTGGATTGGGCGACTGCACGCGGGCGAAGCGACTCATTGCGTTAGCGGTCAAAGTCCAAGGCGGACCTATTTCCTATTGCGGCATTGACCTATTTGAGGCGTCACCCAAAAGCAAACTAGGCATCAAATTTAAGGATGCCTATTGCCGGCTAAACGTCCCGCAATGCAAACCGAAACTAGTGCCTGGCGATCCGACATCGGCACTGCCGACTTGTGCCAATGGACTGACCAAAACGGATCTGCTGCTGATTAGTAACCAATTTGACTTGTCCGCTCATGCACCAATGTGGATGTACGTACCGCGGATGCTGACCACGAACAGCCGAGTATTTTTGCAAAACGCCGAGGGTGAATTCGAGCCGATGACGGGAAGTCGAATCCAATCGTTGGCGGACCAGGCGGTGGAATTGCGCCGCAAATCGGCCTAACGCGGGCGCCTACGCAGTGCCCGGCAATCTTGATAAGCTAGTCTTTTGCGTTTATCCCAAAACCAAAATTGTTCCCTCGCCCACGCTTCGGGGGAGAGGGTAGGGTGAGGGGGCGATATTTTCGAAGGTAACCTGCCGGACTTTCGTTTCGAGCGAGTATTTCGTGAAGTTTGCTGCCATCGGACCCATCGGAGTCCATTTTCCGTCGCGCGTCGAAACTAACGACGACTTGCAGCGTGAGCGTCCCGAATGGGATCTCGAAGCCATCGCGGAAAAGACGGGAATCCATCGACGGTATATCGCCGCGCCAGAGGAATGTTCCTCGGACTTGGCATTCGCCGCGGCGGAACGTTTGTTCGCGGAGCATGGGATCGACCGCGCGAGTGTCGATTACCTTTTGCTCTGCACGCAAACGCCCGATTACCCGCTCCCCACAACGGCTTGCTTGTTGCAACATCGTTTGGGGCTGCGGACTACGATCGGGGCACTCGATTTCAATCTCGGTTGCAGCGGATTTGTCTACGGTTTATCAATCGCCGATGGCTTGATTCGATCGGGGACGGCGCGGCGATGCCTTTTGTTGACCGCCGAGACGTATTCCAAGTTCATTCACCCGTCCGACCGCAGCTTGCGCACCATTTTCAGCGACGCAGCGGCGGCAACGCTGATCGAAGCAGTCGACCAGCCGTCGCTTCAGGCGTTCGAGTTCGGGACGGACGGAAGCGGTGCCGATACGTTATTGGTGGCGTCGGGCGGAGCGCGAAAGGGGGAGACGACACTTCGGCCGCGAGGTCGCAAGCGCTGGCCGAGCGACTTGTATATGGACGGCCATAGCTTGATGGCGTTTACCGTGGACGCCATACCGGTCGTCGTGCAAAACATTCTGCGTCGAGCACAACTGCGTGAAGATCAAATCGATTTGTATTTATTGCATCAGGCCACCTACAAGATGCTTCACGAATTGCGCAAAGCGCTCCACGTCAACGCCGAACGACTGCCGATCTACTTGAGCGACGTGGGCAACACAGTTTCTTCGACGCTGCCTATCTTAATCGACATGCTTCGCAGCGAAAAAACGTTGACGGCCGAGATGACCACGCTGATGATCGGATTCGGCGTCGGCTGGTCTTGGGCGGGTTGCACGTGGCGCGACATCCTCGGCGCTTCTTGCGCGACGAAGTAATCGGCTTCCTGTTCCCTCCCCCGCCGCGGGCAAGGCTAGGGAGGAGGCTGCGACTTAACGTACGATTTATTCAAGTTAACGCCTTGTCATTTGCGCGATGTTGATTTCTTACTCAGAGATTTACTGCCAGCTTTCACGCGTGGACGTTGCTTCGACGCAGTCCCGAATTTCGTCGCCAACTTGAAGCCAATGACGAGTCGATCGACCGCGTCATCGCAGCCGGCAAAGATTTTTTCGCGAACGCAAAAATGCGGCTTGCCCCATTTGATGGATTCCACCGCGTCGGGCAGCGCCCGACAAATCCGCCGCAGTTTAGTCAGCATCGTTTGCTTAATGGCCATGCAGATATTTCTTTGGAAATAAGTTTTTGTTGGTTGATCATTAGAGCGTATTCCGAAACTCATTAAACGTTGGCGATAAACCTCGCCCCAGACCGCAGGCGGCCTTGCGGGCCTAATCATCAGACAGCATGCCACGCCATCAATATTGCGATCGCATTCAATGCCCGCCGGGCGATCGGTAGCAAGCGATCGCGAGATTGGTCAGCACGGCGGCGGCAAAAACGGCACCACAAGTTCCCAGCGCTTTCCAGAGAAGCCCATCTGCCGTATCAACCACTTCCCAGATCCCAAGGATTCCCACGACGGCCGCCGACACAATTGCAAGAAGCGAGGTAACAAACGAAAGTTTATTGATTTGCTGGATCGTATTGTCGGACATTCCCACATTCTTACCTTATGTGCCGCTACTGGGCAAGCGACGATTCGTCAAGCTACTCCTTCGCGAGGGAATCATCGGGAAGGACGACTCCCTTGAGGAGCCCGTCAGTTACGACTTCGTTGCCGACGAGTCCCTGAAATCGGATTTGCATCAGGATATTTGCGCGCGAGCGCAATTCCTCCATCATCATGATCAAGCGATCGCCGGGCAAAACCGGAGCGCGAAAGCGAACTTCGTCGAGCCCCCCCAAGCCAATCATTTTCGAACGAAGAAACCCGCTGCTGATGGCCACAAACGAACAGAGCTGGGCGGCAACTTCGCAAATCAAAACACCCGGCATGATCGCGTGGCCCGGAAAGTGCCCGCGAGTCCAGAACTCGGACGGCTTGGCGTCGCAAAATCCGACGTAACGTTTTGTGGAGTGATCCTCAAATAGAATCCCGTCCAAAAGCGACATCTCGAATCGGTGCGGGTTGACCCGCTCGATGGCCGCTCGATCGTACAGAATTTTATTGCGATCGAATTCGTCAAAATCGACAATCAGCTCTTTTTTCACACGGTCCCCGAAAGAAATCAAGCGCGGCGCGGTGATCAATGGGCGTTACTGGACTCGAAAAGCATAGCAAACGCCGACGAAACGGGGCAACCGGTCGGCCGTGTAGCCACAAATGTAGCCACTGACGTTTTGGAAGTGGCCGATTTGGGGGTGACCAAGCGGATCCGGGCGACCTGGGACCGGCTCACCAGTGACCAGCGCCTGCAGGTCGCCGACTTCGCGGAATCCCTGCTCACAGACGAACCAACCTAAACGGGACCGGCCGACATGGCCAGTCCCTTTTTTTGTTATCCATTCTACGAGGTGAAACAATGTCGAAGATTTGGGTCAATGAGATCGGGTTGCTTGTTGATGATGTCGGAGTCATCGTTTGCGACGTATGCCCATGCGATGCGAGCGCAAGCGTTGAACCTCCCGTTGTTCCGCCCGATGGGTGGTGCGAAAACGAGGAAGATCCAATTTGCCCGAGCTATCCGATTCTGACCGATATTCCATCGATGGTTGATTGGACGCAATCGTTTTCGCATTCTGCATTCGCGTCGTTTGTTGTGACATCTCGCCGCGTTGTTGCTGAATCAGTTACAACGAACGCCGACGCCAAGCAATGCAGCGGTGGTGTAGTGTTTGAAATGCGCTTGCCTTATTTGTATGTCACTCGCTTGCAAATTTCGATGTCTGTCTTGGCGGAACGACTTACAGGAACGAAAAACAGTTTCCGAACCATTCACCGTATAAGCAGCCATCAATTGCTTCCGCATGTTCGGATGGTGCGCGATTTCAATGTGACCAGCGGCGTATCTGCGACTAGGACATGTTCCGTGGATTACTACACCGATCCAGGTGGACCAGATGCTTCGTGCGGGCCGATTTCTAGAAACCTTGGGGCCGATGGATCTCCTTATCGCATTCTTTATGACTTTCCGACACCGATTACGCCATCTAGCGAGGATGGAAATTTTGATTGCGGGTACGTCTCGCCATGTTGCTTGCGGTTCCTTTACGACATGACCCATATTCAGCCGGCAACTGGCGGAACAGTCGGACGATTTCGGACAACGGCTGACTTCACGTTCTCCATCGTAGGCTCGAACACCCCACCGTAAAAATGACCTGCAAGCACCTTGGCGAGTTCGTTCGCGACGAAATAGGCACCTGCTGCGGAAGCAAGGGCGCTAGGATTCCAGTCTTTACCTGTGCGGTTCACGGCGAAGCAACCGAAAAACTGTTTTCAGCCTTGCAACGAAAACAAAAAGACCCCGTTCATTATTGCGGCGTGTGTGAGCAAAAAGTGGAAGTGAAGCCAACGAGCATTTTCTATATCTACGAGGTGAAACATGGCCTTCGGCGGATCAATCAAAGCGGCTGCGGCCTATGTCGAGCTATCACTGCGCAAATCCACGTTCCAAAAGCAGTGGAGCGCGTTTCAAGGGGAACTGAGAAGGCTCACAACTGGTTTGAGCAAGATCGGCGCTGGGGCAGTTAGCGTCGGCCTCAACACCAAAGCGTTCTTTAACGGGCTCAAGGCCGTCACGTCGGCTTTTACCTCGGCGGTCACCCGTATGCGCTCTGCGGGTCGATCAATTGTCTTTGGCGGCGTCGTGGCTGCTCTGCCGTTTGCTGCTGCCCTAAGCGAGCTGACCAAGTTCGATGACAAGATGAGGACCGTCCGCGCTGTTTCCGAGGCCAGCGAAAAGGACTTCATTCAACTCACCGAATCAGCAAAGCGATTTGCGACCCAAACACGGTTTTCGGCCGAGGCGGTTGCGGACTTGATGATCGAACTCGGGCGGGCTGGTTTCGTTGTCGACGACATCGACAAGATGACGCTTTCGATCCTGCAACTTGCGCGGGCAACTGGGACGGATACGACGACTGCTGCCGTGGCCGCGGCCACAGCAATGCGGCAATTCAGCCTGCCAGTCACAGACATTACCCGCGTCGTCGACGCATTTACCGTTGCCTCCAATGCGTCATTTGCCTCAGTGGAATCGCTGACTGAATCGTTTCAGTACGCCGGTCCAATCTTGGCCCAACTCGGATACTCGATCGAGGAATCCCTTGCCATCATTGGCACGCTGGCGAATTTCGGCATCAAAGGCTCAGAAGCTGGTACGGCCGTTCGACGGATCGCGACAATTTCAGTTGCAACGTCAAAAGAGATTGAACAAATTCTCGGAGCGTCATTCGTCGATTCTGCCGGGAAGGCTCGCAAGCTCTACGAAGTTTTGAACGAGATTCAGATTCTAACGGCGGGCTTGGGCAATGCCGCTCGCGCCGCGAAGTTCGAAGAAGCATTTGGGATTCTTGGAATCACGTCGGCGACGGTTATCTCTGAGCAAGGCGATACTGTTCTCGAATTGCTCGACAAGCTGGAGCATAAATCAGGCGCCACGGCCCGCGCTTTCGAGGAAATGGACGCCGGTATCGGGGGTTCGTTCGGCAGGATGGTTTCCAAGGCAAAACTCGTTGCGATTCAATTAGCCGACACGCTGGCTGGCGGCATCATCAGCACCGAAAAGATCCTCAATGACAATTTCGACCGGCTGACGAAGTTCATCGATAAGCACAAGGCGATCATTCCGATCATCGCGGAAGTCATCGCGGGGTTTACCGCGATCGGGGTTGCAGTGTTTGGTTTCGGCGTGTTGCTGTCACCGATTGCTGCGGCAATGACGATCCTCGGAACAGCGTTTGGCGCAGTTGCAACGTTGGTCGGTGCCGTTACGTCTGCGATCGGCATTTTGGTTACTGCCTTCGGACCTGCTGGACTTGCAGCCGCCATCGCTGCTGCGGTTCTAGCGATCGCAGGGTTGTATAAAGCATTCGATACGCTCAAGGCCGCCGCGATTCACGTTTGGGACGAATGGAAAGCAACGTTTGGCGGGCTGGCCGGCTTGGCACAGAACGCCGTGAAGGGAATCCGCGATGCGATTAGTGGCGGCGACTTGGACTTGGCGTTTCAAATCATTGCCACCAACGCTGAATTGTTATTCACGAATCTTACACAACGGATGAAGATTCAATTGCTCGAAGTGCTCGATTCGATTGCCACGGAAGCGGAAAAGTTTAATTTCAAGGACGATACCAAAGTTCAAGCCGAACGGCAAAGGTTGCTCGATCGAGAGCGCGATGAATTGAGCGAAGGATTCCGCGCACCACACGAAACGAAAGGATCATTAGCCGCTCGAAAGATATTGCGACAGGAGCTGGCGGGGCAAGCAGCAGAAACGAACACGAATCCAAAAGCGATACGCGCGTGGAAAATAGCGGTCGACTTTGCTCATCAACGAGTTGCGCTAGAAGATGAACTTGCGCGATCTACTGAATCCGCGGCTAAAAAAGAGCTGAAACGCGCTGAATTTGAACTTGCATATATCCGCAAGGCGCTGGAAAGAGATAATTACGACACCCTCAATCAGGAACAACTTACAAAGCGTTTTGCCGAAGCGGGAACCAGAGTTATCGCAGCAGCCAAGGCAGCGGCAAACGAACCAATTATTACGCCTGAGCAACAGGCCGCGCAAGCCGCCAAACCAGAGTTTAAGAACAGGCGTGAAGAACTTGAATATCGCGCTGGGATGTTGAATGCCAGAGCTGCCAATATCGCCGAAGTTACCGCGTCCGGCAAAGTCACGGAAGCAAAGGAACAAGAATATGAGCAGCAAAAACGGGAAACTGAGCAGCGAGCCCGAGCGGTTAAGATTGAAGAAGAACAAGAGGAAACAAGGCGCAAGTTAATTTTTCAGGCTGTTGAAGCCGCTAAGGCCGAACTGAAAGCCTCTGAAGAAGCGATGGCCGCGGCACAAGTTGCCGCCGATGCCGCCACGAAACCAATCAAGGAAGCGGCTGAAACAACCGCCAGGAGCATTGAACGGGCTGGCGAGCATGTCAGCCAAGCCGGTGAAGATATTGCCGCGGCAATTGCACCAATTGAAGAAAGCACAGTTAGGGTACGTGGAAAATTGGCACGCAAACTTGCTGCGGCAAATGCCCGTCTGGATGCCGAGCAAGCGGTCCGCGCCAAGGTGGACCCGGAAGAAGTTACGAAGAAGGCCGAAGCAAAGAAACTACTGGAGGCAAATCAAAAAGTTATCGATGCGCACAATGCTCTTGCGGAAGCTGAAAAGCGATTGGCAGACGATATTGCTTCACGAATAGCTAAGCCCCAGGCTAGGATGGAAGTGGACCCAATCGCGTCAGCCGCTTACGCCGCACAGCGGAAAAAAGCCGCTGCCGAAATCAATCCAGAGGAACAACGGGACACGTTTGAGAAAACGGTTGACGCTTTCGGGAGAAAGGGCGATCTGCAACTTGACATAGATGCTCGCAATGAAGCCCTACGGCAAGCGATTGAAGGCTCGAAGGCGAGGTTCCGACTAAACCCGCCTGGGAGCCCAGCCGAAGCGCAAGCCGCGATCAACGCACGAGCCGAGCAGATATTCCAGGTTCAGCAAGCCAGGCAACGGAAGGAACGAGCGATGCTAGAGTTTATAGGCGAAGGCCGTGCTCGCGGCGAGGAACATCCGGAGTATTTCTTTATGACCGCGGAAGAAATTAAGGCGGCGAAAAAGCAAGCCGCCGAGGATGCCCGCCGGCTTCGTAATAACGGTGGCGAACAATTGCACGAACAGCGCAGAATGAATCGCGCACTGCAAAATATCGGAGTGGCTTAATCACCGCCGCATTACGAATCGGAACTTCAGCGGTTCCAACGCATTAACACGATGCCGATCGCCGTATGCCCAGAAACAGTTTGATTGGCGAACATTTTATAGTTAGTTTCCGAATCTGGATCAGGCTTAAATGCTGCGTCCAAGAAGTCGACCAGCTCAGCAGCAAATGGCTTCAAACTGTCTGTAGACGTGATTCTAATTGAGATTGACGCCTTGAGTGCGTCGTTCTCTTTGAGCACGGTGACCAAATCGGCGCAAGTCGCCAGCTTGTTTGCGGCACTCGCTTTTTGCCATTCAAGCGCAGACGCATCGTGGAGTGTTCCGCCATCGTACCACTTTTTATTAGAGCTAGACGTTCGGCTTGATGAATCGCGTGATTTCTTCGCCGGCGGCGCGTTCTGCCATTCGACTATCGACGGATCCGCGCTGATTGGCTTGTTGGTCTCGGGAGGATCCGGGATTGCTTGAACGGATGGCAAGCTCGCTATTGGAACTGTGGGCTTTACCCATTTTTTTACGTAGTTGCGATCGCTTGCGCTGAGCTTCTCCAGCGGCACGGTTATCTTTGTGCCATCGGACTTTTCAAGAACTACTGAATTTGGTCCGACATCGAACAATGCCGCTAAGGTGGTGTGTTTGAATGTCGCGTCGTTCCATTCGCGGCCCCAACCGGAGAGCTTCATTACCGAGCGTTGCTGATCAAACGGCAGCGCATTCATGGTGGTTTTGATTTCTTTACCACCCGCGTCCCGGAAAAGTAGATTCCCAGCAACCATCGCGCTGAACTTCGCGACCACGCGATTTCCGTCGATGGTCCAAGTTTGTGGATCGGCTTCTTGTGCCGACAGCGCCAGGGTGGCACTCAACATGAGAATGAGCGATTTTGATAGTTGAAGCAATTGCATCACAATGCCTGTGGACTTGAACTTGACATCCCCGGCATTATCGACCCTGCACGCCAATTGAGCCATGCCAAGGACCTAGGAATGGTCTCCCATAGGTTCTTCCGGCCGATGAAACCACGCTACTTAGCACGCGAGTACCCCTAAAGCCGCATGTCATATGAAAAGCAATTTCGTCGTTTTTCTTTCGAAGGATCCGGTGGGTTTTCGTGCCTACGTCCCGTCGCCTGACCTAATCAGGTCAATCGCGCGCCCCTCGCGGCTGTTTGGCCGGCGGTAGTAAAATGTCGCCTCAATCGTCTCGATCTGTTGGAGGGGCAATCTAATGACCAAATGGTTTGATCGGCTACGAATCGAATCGCCGGGCCGTCGAAAGCTTAGACGTTACGTTGCCACCCTCGAGCAGTTCTGTGGATTGCAAATGCTCGATCGGATCGAGTGCGACGGCTATGAATTTGATCGCGAATATCGGGAACTTAAGAAAGCGGGATTTGTGTTCGGCGATATTGCGCGTCGAATCATCCCCGATACAAAAGAAATGATGCCGGCGGCAATAAGCGATGCTGGAATCACGGCCCTTGGCGCGGCAAGGCTCGTCGAAATAAAGGACTATCTCTGGCGCACATCGATCATTGGCCTGGCATTCTCAGGAATCGGTCGACTGTTTTGGTTGGCCGTCGGTATCGCATTGGGCGTCTATTTCAAAACCGGCGGCGGCTAACGCTGAAAAGAATCCGTAAGCTTCCTGCAATTGATAATCGGCACCAAGGCTCTGCCGGCTCGGCTCCTAACGGTTGGGGTATTGGAAGGCCACGTAGTAGCAATTCTTGTAAACGACAATCGCCAGCAGCACCAAGGCAGTTGCATAAAGCAGGGTGCAAATGGTTCGAGCAGTCAAGCACGAAAAGTTTGCGATTTGAACGACCTCAGGAAAGGCTTCGGGGATCTTACCTTCCTTGTCGGCAGAATGAGTGGTCGTGCCTCCTGTATGGTTCATGTTTGCATCACGGAAGTAGTCGCGGAAACTGCTGTCGTCCCAGCTAGAGAGGGAGTTTATGACCAGATAGTATTTAGCCGCAAAATTGGAACACCAGGTGCGCGTGGGCAAGATTCTCGTGTTGCTCAGTCGAACGAATTGCTTTGAAAGCAATGGAATGGTTAAGAAGTGGAGCGTTCGAAATCCATTGCTGTCCTCCAAAAATGCAGCAGCCGATCTAAACCGTTTAATGATGCTCGGACAAAATCCGGAGTAAACGACGCTTGCACAGCCAAAGCACACCGCAGCCCAGAAAAACAATTGCCATGAGAATGGCAAACCTATTTTTAGATCGAACGTATGGCCAAAAATCTTTGGGTGAATGTCCTCAACTTGACGGAACATCCTGGCGCACAATGGGACAATTGGAATCCAGAAATACGAGGATCGAATAAGTCTGCTTTTCCCAAATCCAGAAAGGCCGGTCCAGTCAGGCACGAAGCTCAGGATCCACCAAATTACATTGCTGAAGGTGGACCATACAGATTTCGCAAATGACAAAATCTCAGCGACTAATTTGTCCATCGGGGCTCCTTCGCTGGCTTGCCCGTTTTGCTTTCGGCTTCCGCAGCTTCGCGGCCACCGACCGATAGTTGGGCTGATCGGCACCAGAGCAATCGAGCGTGGTATCGGCGTCGGCCTTGGGCGGCCTTCCTCGCTTGCGGTCCGATTTGGCCCAACGGCGGGCCGATGAAATCTCGATGCACAAAGTACCGCACTTGAGCCGAACGGCATCCACGAGGCCAGCGTCGACGGCAGAGATCAGCGTTGCTCGGGGCTCACCGATAAGGCCGGCAACGTGAGAGGCGGTCGCATATTTGCTGGTATCGATCATCACGCCGAGACTCCCAAAACAGCCCAATTTCGAGTGAGATTTTGCACGCAAACTAATTTCGTGAGTTTTACGGAATTTATATTGACAAAGCAGTTTCCGTACCGGATACTATACCAATCAACGCGACCAATGGGGTCGCAATCAAAGCTCTTTCCAACTTGTTTTGGGAGATTCGAAATGAACGCTAATGAACTTCGCTCCGCAGCTCTTTTGGCCCTGTCGAAAACCCTTGGCGACGCGAGCGATCGCGACCAGATAAACGACGGATCGGCCTTCCACGTCTCCGCCACGATTAGCGGCCAAATCGACGGCTACGCTTTCGAACTGCCCGTTGATTGCTCGATGACCGTTGGCCATGAGTCGACTCGGGCCAGCTCCGTCAACCCGAAGATCAACGAGGTTGTCGGCCTGATTCTTTCCAAGCTGAATGGTGCAACGCGTGAAGCCGTGAAGCGCGATGTCCTGACTCACTTTGCCGAGACCAACACGGTCGAGGCGTCGGACGAAGCGACGAAGGACGCTGGAGAGTTCTTGTCGGCCTTGCGTCAACAAGTTTCGCAAACGGTTCGCGGTAGCGTGAAAGTCGAAGACTTGGTTCGGCCGGCCGTTGCTATCCGCAAGCGACGCCTTGCGATCGCTGCATAGTGTCGAAACCGGGCCCAACGCCCGGTCTGTCGCCAATGGCCTGGCGGCACTGATGAGACAGGCCAACGAAGGGAGACGCAACGAATGAACACAAAGGACCTCAAGGACAAATACGGGGAAGGGAAAACCCGCGGCATCATCAATCGAGCGATCAGGGCAGAGATCCCCGGCGGTGCCGAGCTGCTCGACCTGATGGATCGTTTGTCCGGAACGGATACCGACATCACGCGATCGCTTGTCGCGATTCGCCAACAAATGGAATTGGAAATCCGGAAGCGGTACGACATGCCGACTTCGGAATAGCGTTTGCTTTTTTTTAATCTCCTCTACTTGTGATTGGGAACCGATGACCACGAAGAAACGAAAAACGAAATCCATTCCGGCAAAAACACCGCAGCTAAGGCTGAACGCCAAATGCGACAACCTTCTCTCGCATGAAGTGCACTGGGCGCTAATGCGGCTCATTTACAGAGACGAATTAAAGGCCGACCTCGACGCGCTTTGGGGGCGGCTTTCTCAGAAGTCGCGCGATGAGATTGCTGAAAAGTTCCCGCTGCAAACCGAAGGGATTAGGGGAACGTCCGCGCATATTTCCATGATCTTCGTCGGGTTAATCAACGACGGTGTGTGCGGCTATCTCGTTTCCGTTTCCGATGAAGCCCTCGTCGATAGCCACAAAGCACTATCTCAAATCGCCAACTAGGTTGACTCTCGCAACTGCTACGAGATGACCGGACGAGTCACGCTTGCTGTTAGCGTGGCCGGCTGATTGTCTCGTTTCTCCATTCTCACATTCACTTGAAAGGAATCCGCAATGGCACAAGTAAAAGCAAAAGCAAAACGACGCCGAACCCGAATCTCCGAAGACGATCGGAACCAACAGGAAATCCGAGAGGAAAAAAAGGCCGACGGAGCGCAAGTCATGCGCGAAGTCGACGAGATGTACCAACACGAGCTACTTATGGCCGACGCGATGGTAGGCCACACGCCGACTTACGAGGACGCGCCATGCATAGCGGACCTGATGCTAGAACCATGCAGCCAAGAAAAAACCGAGATCAATTTCAAGGCGTCGATTGCACGGCGCGAATGCGTCTGTCGGATGTTGGCGAAACACTACCTTGCGAAGGCGGATGACTTCGCGGAATTCCTGCGACCCAAAACGCTCGAAGATATTTACGGCAAAGACGGCGACGATAAGGAAAGCGAGGCGGCCGATGCGTAAGAAATCCAAAGGCGACAATGGGCGCATGACACTGACCGAATTTTTCGATGAAATATATTCGCCCTTGCGCCTTGTTGGGCGATCGCGAAAAACGGATAAGTCCTATCGTCGATCAATCGAGATGTTCGGCGAGACGCTAGGCAAACCGCCGACGCTGGATGACCTTACAGACATCGTTGTTTGCAAACATCTTGCGAAGTTGCTCGCCAGGGGCTTGCGCCCGCCAACGATAAACAAAGAGCGGTCGCAACTTCTCGCGTTATGGAATTTGGGCGCGCGGAAAAAGTACGTCGATGAGTTCCCAGAAGTCAGGCCGATTTTGGAACCTGAAGTCGTGCCGTGCGCGTGGACGTTCGAAGAGTTGCAGCGATTGCGAATCAGTTGCGGATACATGCCACGAGAATACAGCGGAGTGCCGGCCGGTCTTTGGTGGCTCGCGCTGCATTGCGTGTTGTGGTGCTGCGGTGAACGGATCGGACCGATTCTAAAAATGAACTTTTCCGCGATCCAAGGCGATAAGATCATTTTCCCCGCTGGCGATCGCAAAGGCGGCGTGAAGGCGAACGTCTGTTCCGCACCGCAGTATTGTCTCGATGCGCTCGAGGCAATCAGGAATCCGAAACGCGACAAAGTTTTCGTCTGGCCCTACAGCGAAAATTATCTCTATCACGTTTACAAAAAGATTCTGACGCGAGCCGAACTGTCAACCGATTCGCGCTCTAAGTTTCATCGAATGCGCAGGAGTCATGCCACGCATCTAAAAGCCCTTGGCGGCGATCCGACACAAAGCCTTGGACATGCCGACGCCAAAACCACGAACGCATATCTCGATGTTCGCATGATTCCAAGCAAAGCGGACCTACTGCCCCAATTCGGCAACGGAGCGGATAAAGCGAGTCGCAGCATTCCCGAACCTAAGCACATTCCGGCTGCGTGGTCGGCATTAGAACTATGGCGGCTGCGGATTTCCTGCAACTACGTACCGCCGGCTGATTATGGTGGCGTGCCCTCGAATCGCTGGTGGCTTGCCTTTCAATGCATTATCTGGTCAACCTGCGCGCCGATTTGCGCTGTTATGAAATTGAAATTCTCCGACATTCAAAGCGACAGGATTATCTTTTTGCCAGATGCGCGGAAGGGCGAAACCGACGCGAAAGTTTGCTTTGTCCCGCCGCATGTTTTGGAGGCCATCGACATGATTCGCGAGCCTGCGCGCGAGCGGGTTTTTATTTGGCCGTACCTGATGAGTTATTTATATAACACCTACTCGAAGATTCTCCGTCGCGCCGAACTATTGCCCCAATTCGGGAACAACGTCGCACCCCCGAAATAGCGATCCATTCACCACCCGCGGCCGACTGGAAACGGGCTGCCGTTTTTTGTTGGATCCGCGAGAAAATGGCTGTATGTTTCATCAACTCAGCCGGGTTCATAGTTTTTCTAAAGACACACGCCCTAAGGGGTACTCGCGGGGCAGGGCCGCCGACAAGAAACGCGGGAAGAACCTATTGGAAGCATCGCACCTTGGACACCAAAACCCGTTTTTATCAAACACTTGCCCAGGCGAGGCGATCGAACGGCGGGCCCGCAACCGGAACACGATCGCCAATCGTGCCAAGCGGTGGCATTCTCGTTGCGCCTGCGCGTGTGCAGTGAGTTGCTATACAAACTGCGGGCTTTGGGTAGGTTCTTTCCGAGCTCGCAACGGCCCGACCTAACGCGGGAGTACCCCTTAGGGCGTGTGTGTAATGAAAATGACTTTTTACCGCGCATTTTGCCAAAAAAACGCCTATTTTTCGGGCATTTAGCGGGCTCGCGACTTGTGGTGTAGCTGATCTAGGCAGACCGGTTTAGCCCCACTCGTGGCGCGGCCGCCATAGGTTCTTCCGGAGCGTTCGCCGAACGGGCCCGCGTGCCGAGTACTCGCCGTGGGCAAGTCTTGACTAAACGCAATTCATCGGGCGCATGATCGGCGGCAGCAAGTTGGATCCTAGCCGATGACCTGGCGCAAACTCGATCCCAAAAAGTGGAGGGCAACGGTGAATCGGATGGTCTGCCGCTGATGCGAATTCCTTCGATCGGGGGTGCTACGCAAAAAAAATTTACCGAGTGGAGTTGGCAGGGAGCGAGAGTATCTAAATTGCGGGGAAATGCGGCCGTCTGCGGAATATCGCGTCCCATTGCGTGCGCCTAAAAACAACACCTGCCGCTGCTACCTGTAACAAATCTTTGAAAACTCATTTCGCGCTTTCTGCCGCGTGTATTAGTTTGCGTCCGTAGCTCAGGCTAATGAAACCTCAGACAAGAAAAGCGGAGGCGAAAGATGGTCGCAGGTGAAAAATTATTGACGGTTCGCGAACTCGCGAAATTGCTTCATTTGCACCCTGACACGATTCGCGATCGGATCACGGCAGGCGCAATTGAGGGCTACAACGTCGGCAGCGATTTGAGATGCATTTGGGTTGTTCCTCAATCAGCGCTCGATTCGTACATGGCATCGAGATCAAATAAACGAGGAAACTTGCAGCCAGCATAACCAAGAAACGCTGACAGCCGGACTTCCAACAAGCAGTCCGGCCGCCACGTGTTTCAAATTTTGGAACGCCGGAATAGAGGTCCGGTCCCAGTGAATATAGCGACCTACCACACAACGTCAACAGAAACCTCAGCGGTTCCAAAACCGCTGATAAATCTTCGGCAAATCTGCATTCTATCGCCGGCAGTCCTCTCGATCCTCCAGCGGGCCCAAGCGATTCGCAATCCAGATTGGCGCGATTTCGAGCGACTCAAACGGCAATTGAGTTGCCACGTCGGATGGAGAGCGAAACTCACGGTTCTCGGAACTTCCGAGGCATATGTTGTTGCGATCGAGAAACTAACCGACTTGCTCGGATTGTAAAAGGGCCGCGGCGATGGATGCCACAATCACGAACGATCGACCAGCACGTCGTCGACCCGGGGGGCCGGAATGACCCCTGGAGGATACGTTCGCTTGTATCGATCGCTGATTGGCCATCCGGTCTTTGCGGACGCTGAATTGCTCAAGCTGTTCGTCTATTGCGTCCTGAAGGCCAATCACAAGCCAAAGTCGGTCGCCATGAAATCAGGTCGAGGGTCGCGAATGATAAACGTCGGTCGCGGCGAATTCGTCACCGGACGACGTAGCCTAGCAACTGAATTCACATGTCCGCCAAGCTCAATTCGAAACCGGCTATCGCGCCTCGTGAAACTTGGCTGCATTGCGATTTTCGAGGACCACCAATTTTCGCGGATTCGCATTACGAATTACGGCATTTATCAACCACTGAAGGATGAACAAGGACCAGCAAAGGACCACCCAAAGGACCACCAAAGTGGACCACCAAAAACAAACGGTGAATACCTAGAAAATAAGCTGTTCCCTGGACTTAAAACGACGAACGAGGACCACCCAAACAAATCAAAAGTGGACACAAACAAGAAGAGTAAACAAGAAGTAAATACTCTCTTCGAGAAATGGTGGCCTGAGTATCCCAAGAAAGTTTCGAAGCCCAGCGCCGCAAAAGAGTTCCGGATCAAGCTCAAGATGATCCTGTCGCGCGGGGAAAATAACAGCTTCGAATTTCTCTTGGAACGGACTCGCCAATTTGCAGAGTCTCGGATTGGCCAGCCAGCGCAATACACGCCGCATCCGGCAACATGGCTCCATAACGATCGATTCGACGAAGACCCGGAATCCTGGGCCGTGCATGAAGGCAATGGCCATACCATCGATAGAACTCCAGTCAGTTTCAGGCAGTAACCATGAACCAACTACACGCTCCGATCAAACATCACGCGGACCTTCCAACCGAGGAAGCACTTATTGCGTCCATCATCGTCGACAGTTCCGCGGCGGAAGCGGCGCAAGTAGTCGGCGCTGATTTCACTTGTCCATCGTTGCGAAAACTATTTGATTTAATCATGGCATTGCACGCGGCCGGCGAACCGACAACGGGCCGGCACTTGCTAAACGCGATGACGACGGCAGGGCTCATTGAGGAAATCGGTCACGATCGAATCAGAAACATCCTGAACAATTCTCAATTCGAAGTTGCGCACGCGCGGTTCTATTCCGAACGGTTGCGGGCAGAGTCGATACGGCGGAAGGTGCTTATTGAACTTTCCCAAACAATCAGCGACATCGACAAAGC
>JBGTJE010000050.1:0-77325 GCA_041745295.1 Pirellulaceae bacterium
GGGACGGCTGCCGGTTTCTGGGAGGGCGGCTTGGTGTAGCTGCGAGTCACCTTCACCATCGGCACAAGGCCGATGGGGTCGCAAACGCGACAGTCGAACGGTTAGTTGCATTGAGAGATTGTAGGCTCAAGACTGCGCTAATATATGGCAAGCGGTTAATTAAGTCAGTCCCGCGCAGAGCTTGCCCTCGCGAAGGCGGGGGCGGGAATCCAGTATCAGTAGTACGTGTGCGAGCAATTCCTCCTTCCTTGGAACTTGGATTCCGGGACTCAGCCCGGAATGACGCAACGACATGCCAGGCATTTTTAATGAGTCCTAGCGCACGGTCTTGGTTCGCGCTGACGCTAGTCGGAAGAGGGCGGCATCCAAGCGACGCAGGCAGCGGTCCCGGCCCAGGATCTCCATCGTCTCGAACATCCCAAAGCCAACGGCCTTGCCGGTGAGGGCCACGCGGAGCGCGTGAATAATTTGGTTGACTTTGATCTGAAATTGCCCGACGAATTCCGCCATGGCGCTTTCTATTGACGCTGCCGAAAAATCGGGAATGCCGACAATCCACTTCTTGAATTCAGATAGCAAGTGCCCGGCTTCGCTCGGTTGTATAACCCGTTTTTCAAACGCGGCCTCATCGATCTCCAGTCGCTGGTCGTCGGCAAAAAAGTCGCGGAAGTTGAGGATGTTGCCGGCAATCACTAATCGCTGATCGGCCGAATACACGACTCTTTCGACGTAGCTCTTTGTCGCTTCGTTGACCTCAGCGACCAACCCCGCTTGCACTAAGAACGGCATGACTGCGGTCACTTTGTCGCTCAGGCTCAGTTGATTCATGTAGTGCGCTTGGAATGCGACCAGTTTTTTTGGATCGAAGCTGGCGGGGCTTTTGATGACGCGGCCGAGCGAGAATTGCCGAATCATTTCTTCGAGCGAAAAAAACTCGGTTTTGTCGTCGAGCGACCAGCCCAGTAGCAGCAAGTAGTTGTTGATCGCGTGCGGAAGATAGCCGACTTTTTGGTAAAACTCGACGAGAACCGGGTTGAACGAATCGGCAGAATGCGCCAATCCCATTCGCTCCATCGTCTCGACACCTTCGTCGTAGAGTCGTTTGAAATCGGGATTCTTCAAGTATTGCGCGATCTTGCGCTTGCTCAGTTTGTTTTCGCTGCCCGGTTCTGCGACGTAGGGCAAGTGGGCAAAATGCGGGCAGTTTGCGCCAAGGGCGCGAAAAATGAACACCTGGCGCGCGGTGTTGGAAAGGTGCTCGATAGAACGGACCACATGCGTAATTTGAAATTCGATGTCGTCGACGACCGACGCCAAGTTATACAAGCTCGACCCGTTGGCACGTTGGATCACGTGGTCCGCTTCGTTGATCCAATCGAACGACATCTCGCCGCGAACCAAATCTTCGAATTCGCATTTTCCTTCGCGTGGCATCTTCAATCGCACGACGGCACTGCGGCCTTGCCGCTCGAACTCGGCGGCCTGAGCATCGGTTTCGGCCATCCAGCGGCGGCTGTAAATAAATGTTTGTTTGTTTTGTTCAGCGGCTTGCCGCTCGGCTTGGAATTCTTCGGCCGTTGCAAAGTCACGGTATGCTGCGCCCGTGGCAAGCAACTTATGAACTGCCGCCCGGTAATAGCTGTCGCGCTGTGACTGAAAGTAGGGTCCATGGGGTCCGCCGACTTCGGGACCTTCGTCCCAATCAATCCCGAGCCAACGAAAGCCGTCCAGAATCGGCTGAAGTGCCGCGCTGACGTTTCGCTGTTGGTCGGTGTCATCGATTCGCAAAATGAATTGTCCACCCGCTTGCCGGGCTATCAGCCAATTGAACAGCGCAGTGCGAACGCCGCCGATGTGCAAATATCCAGTGGGGCTAGGGGCGAATCGAGTTCGGACGGGCATGTTGAACTTTGCTGACAAAATGAAGACTTAGGACTTACAAGATAGCGAATCCGCGAGAGATCACGTAGGAGTCGCCTTCTCTTGGCGAGCGGGGGACGGGAGTCCCCTGATTCTGAATTGAGTTGCCGGCGCTGTGCGCGGGTCTCCCGACCCCGCAGCGGGGGAGGGAACAAGAGGCTGCGCACACCGCCAATCTCGTGCACGCGCGGTTCAGTTCCTAAATCAGCAATCAGCAATCAGCAATCCGAAATCCGCCCCTACGCCGCATTTCTCTGTTGGCGATGTAGTTTTTTCAGGCGCCGGCGTTCAGCTTTGGAAAGTCGTTGGCTGCCGGTGCCGCTGGTTTCGCCGTCGTCGTCGTCCCACGAATCGTCGTCATCTGAAACGTCGGTCTGAGAGTTGGACTTGAGCGCTTGTATCTTGGACTTGAGCGGTCCAAGTTTAGTAGCTTCGCGCGGATTGGCCGACGATGGTAGCGGACCCGCGGCAGGTTTTGCGAGAGGACTCGTTTGCGGCCGTGTACTGGAGGGACTGGAGGCAGTGACGGGGGAAGGCTGCGTTCGCGGAGTCATTGGGGTGGCAGAAACAGCAGGTCCGCGCGACGCGCGGCTCTTGGCCGAACGTGATTTCCGTTTGCGTTTGCGCCGCCTGCGGTGATTGAGCATCCCCTGAACATCCAGGCAAACAAACCGCGAATAGGCCATCACGCAGTGCAGCACGGCCAAGGCGCCAACCAAATGCAAGTTATCCGTAATCCAACGCGACTTGGTCATTAGGGCACCGGCAATCGCGGGCATTTCCAAGAGCGCGGCGGATGTATAAATCACGAGCGAAAGTACAAGCAGGACCAACGCCGACCGGCAAAAGCGGATTTCCACGAGTACTCGGATGAAAACGGCCAACACCAGCGCAAGCTTGATCGAGACGATGCCGACTTCGCCCCGCGCGAACGCTGGCGATGGGATTGCCTGGGCCAGCAACAAAGTGCCCAAGCGATCCAGCGGCACGACGCATTGAATGCTCGCGATCAGGAACAACGCGGCGAGCGCCAGCCAAACGCGGTACGTACCGCGATAGTCATCGCGACGATGCCGGCGCATCGCAAAATTCTGCAGACTAAACAAGCTGGCCAGGAGAAACATCACGGTTGCCAGCCAAGTCGCCAATCCATTGGGCGAGGTAAGCAAGAGGACTGCACGCGTGGAATCGTCCAAAATATTGACCGGATTGGCGGCGAACCAATGCAGTAGGTTGACGATGCCGAGCGCAAGCAAAGAACCACAGGCGATCAAACCCAGTGCCAACCAACGGGTGGGAATCAAATCGCTTGTTTTGAGTTGGTGGCCGCCGCGGGCACTATAGCCGTTGGATCGACGCCGCTTCACCGTTGAGGCGTCCACCCCCGCATTCGATGGCAGAGGTGTCTGCTGGACGGCTTCGTCGTAGAGCACGCGCCGCCGCCGATTGTCGCTTCGTTTGGATTCCATGTCCGTCGTGTACGTTCCTAGTCGGTGGCATCGCGGCTAGCGCAAAGAAAGGGCAAGCAATTGCCAAGTGAGTGCGCAGACTATTACCGTCGGCATATTGAAAACGGCTTCTTCATGCTAGCGGTCGTGCAATCCGGATTGGGGGCAAAATCGGGCAAGTTGACCAGGATCGATTTTGCCCTCGTTAATGCTTGCGTAAGTTACGTACATCCTGAATGAGCTTTACCCAAAAACAGCACTGGCTCTGCCAGTGCTTTGATGTCACTTTTTGGGCAAAGCCCCGTGAATGGCAGTGGTGTACAGCGCGTATCACGAAAGAAAACGAGTGAGAGAATCCGCCCCCTCCGTAATTCTCCCCGCGTCGGGGGAGGGAACAAGGCTCCAAGCACAACACGACTTGATTCCCGAATCAGAAATCAGCAATTTGCAATCCAAAATCCCTACCCCTAGCTTGCAGCGACAGGGTTCGAGAGGGTTCCGATTCGTTCGATTTCAATTTCGACGACATCGCCGGGCTTTAGGAAGAGCGGCGGAGTGCGCGCCGAGCCGACGCCACTGGGAGTTCCGGTGAAGATCAAATCGCCCGCGCGGAGGCAGCAGAACTGAGAAAGGTGGGCGATGAGAAAGTCGATTGGAAAAAGCAGTTTATTCGTGTTCGAGTCCTGCAACAGGTACTGATTGAGCCGCGACCGAACGCTCAATTCCACGGGCCAGCCGATTTCATCAGCGGTAACGATTGCCGGACCCATCGGGGCAAACGTATCAAACGTCTTTCCCAGCAACCACTGTCCACCCGGCTTTCCCTTCTGCCAATCGCGGGCGGAGACGTCATTGCCGCAGCAGTATCCGAAGACGTGTTCGCTGGCCACATCGCGGGGGATATTGCGTCCACCCTTGCCGATTACCACGACGAGTTCGGCCTCAAAGTCGACTTTGTCGCTGATCGTGGGAAGCCGAATGGGTTCGCCTGGAGCGAGGAGCGCCGAGGAGAATTTGCTGAACACGACGGGAATATCCCCAACAGTCGCGCCCGTTTCGGCTGCGTGATCTGAGTAATTCAATCCGATGCAAAAGATCTTCTCAGGACGCTTGACGGGATGCAGAAAGCGCACATTGCTGATCGGAACGGGTCTGCCAGCTTTGGGTCGCGCCGCACTCGACCAAGCCTCGATGAATTTCCGCATGCACCGGAAAGGATTGGCATCGGAATCCAGCTGCGGCAGAAACGCATTGCCCTCGTTGGACCCGATCATCGTCTGGCCGTCAACTTCGCATCGCGCAAATCGCATCGTGCCTGGCACTCCCGAGTGGATCACAAACACCGATTTCGGTTTCATTTCGGCTTGGTGAATTCGAGCGCATTGTACTGGAATCCAAAGCGGAACAGAACGAGCCTTTAGTGGGGCCGTGTGGCGTCCGCCGTAGAACGGAATTTATTCCGTTACGGAAATAACCAACGCAATAAATTCCGTTCTGCGGAACGGAGCCATTACCCACGAGCCAAATCGCAAAGCTGATTCGCTTGAATCGCCGGTCCTTTTTGGGCACCTGGTCAGTCTATAGCGGTCGGCGCGGATTTGCGGTCGCGCTGCGACGAACTCGTTCAACCCAACGATCTATCAGGTCTTGATGGTTGACTCTTGGATTCGGTGACGTAATTTTGGCCAGAAACGTCAACGACCGACCCGAATGCCCTCTCCAAGGGGGGCGCCTTTGCGTTGACAACATCCGCGCTACGAAACGACCCAACGTCGGACAACGCATGACAAATTCGAATGAACTCCACATCGATACGACGGGGTTTGCCGAGGTTCACTCGGTGCAACCGAGCGGAATTCGCTCCGATGTGGCCCTGGCGGATAATCCATCGGCCCAACATGCCGGCGACTTTGAGTCGATTAATCAGTTGCTGCTCCAATACGTGCTCCAAAACATTCGCGAAGCGGTTGTGTTCGTCGGGGCAAGCCAGAAAATTTTGGCCTGGAATCGCGCAGCCGAATCGTTAATCGGAATCAATGGCCAGGTTGCCGGCGATTTGGATGGGCTGCTCGCCCACTTACATTTGGGGCCGCGGCAGGGTCGCATAGACAACGCCAGCGACGTCACCGTCCGCGATGCGGTCGTCGACCAAGTCGAGCTTATGCAGTACGCCACGATGGCCGTGGGCGGACGTCTGCCAACACCGGTCGACATCCAAGTCGTTCCGCTGCTTAAACCGAGGGGCGCTTGCCTCGGAAGTCTGATCTTTATTCACGACGCCAGTTACAAAGTGAACTTGCAACAACAAGTGCAAGAACTGATGGCCAAGTCGATTAGTGATCCACTCACCGGCATTGCGAATCGAGCCGAATTTGAACGAATTCTGGAGACGTGCTGCCAGCATTACCGAGCTTCCAACTCCGAGCTCAGCTTAATCATCTGCGACATCGACTTCTTCAAGCGAATCAACGACACCTACGGCCATTCCATCGGCGACGAGGCTTTGGTGTTGTTTGCATCGTTTCTGCAGCGCTCGATTCGCGAAGCGGATTTCTTGGCGCGGTTCGGAGGGGAAGAGTTTGTGATCGTGTGCAACGACTGCAATGGCCAATCGGCCGTCGATTGCGCCGAAAAAATCCGCAGCCGTTTGCAACATACACCGCTGGCGTGTTTGGCGCTAAAAGCGCTGTCCGCCAGTTTCGGCGTGACGCAATTTTGCCGCGACGACACGCCGTCGACGTTCTTCGCCCGCGCCGATCAAGCATTGCTCAGGGCCAAAGAAGATGGGCGCAATCGCGTGGTTTTGAGCCGTCGGCACGAAGACGGCGGAACAAAGTTTGTGAGCGCGGGTCGAGTTGCGGACGGTTGGTTGCCGACCGATGAAGCGTTGCTTTGCCAAGAATTTACCTCGTACAGCCCAATGGAAGTTCTGGCGGCAAAGCTGGAAGGATTTGTCCAAGAGCATCAAGCGGAATTCGCGTTGGTGGAGAGCAATCGCGTTGTCATCCACACCGGCGAGGAAGCGGTCGGGTTGTTCCGTCGCACCAACGATCGACGGACAGGCTTCAAGATTGACTTGCAGTCCCAAGAAATGACCGGACTCGCCGAAGGCACGAGCCGATTCGGACGAAGAACTCAATTACAAATTACCATCAGCCTTTTGCGGCCTCGCGATCGCCGTCAGGCCGACGTCAAGCAACAGGCAGATGTTGTGATGCGCGCCCTGTGCGGGTTTCTCATGCTCCAAAGTTCGCAACCATCGCACTCGTCCGGCAGGCAATCCGGTCGCGAATAGACTCGTCACAGTCGATTGTCACCTGGGCGCCAATCGTCTATTCTTTCTGGTGACGCTGTTCGGCAACGCATACTCCACACCACGAGGCATAGCCATGGCATACGAATTACCAAAACTCGGCTACGAGTATCAAGCGCTGGAACCACATATCGACAGACGCACGATGGAGATTCACTTGACCAAGCATCACGCGACGTATATCGCTAAAGTCAATGAAGCTATCGCGGGAACCGAGTTCGAAAAAAAGTCCGTCGAGGACCTGATTTCGAATTTGAGCGCAGTTCCCGAAGCCAAGCGAACTGCGGTTCGGAACCACGGTGGTGGCCACGCAAACCATTCGATGTTCTGGACCTTAATGAGCCCCCAAGGAGGCGGCAAACCAGACGGGAATCTTGCGACGGCGATCGACGACACGTTCGGCAGTTTCGATGAGTTCAAGAAGAAGTTCGGCGACGCGGCTGCTGGTAAATTTGGCAGCGGCTGGGCCTGGCTTTCGTTGGACAAAGGCAAATTGACGATCGAAGCCACGGCCAATCAAGACAGCCCGTTAATGGAAGGCCGAAAGCCGATACTCGGTCTCGACGTATGGGAACACGCTTATTATTTAAATTATCAAAATCGCCGGCCCGATTACATTGCGGCTTTCTTTAATGTGATCGACTGGAAAGCGGTGGCAGCGCGATTCGCGGCGAGCTAATGCGCGTTTTACGAGACCGTAGCGCCGGACGAATTGAATTGGTAAAACCGTGATAGCACAAGATCTCGCTCGGCTCGCGAGACCACCTGTGCAATGTCTGGGATGTTGTTCCTTCGCAAGCGCGTCAGGCTTCAATTGCCACCGATTGATCGAATGGCAGCACAAATGCGCACCATCAGAGAATGCGCTTTGGCCGCCCGACGAACGCGTTGAAAAAAAGGCGGCCTGCCAGCGGTTTCGGACGGCCGTTTGCACTTGGGAAACGACGTTGACGAGATTTCTTGCGAGTCCTAATATCTCGCCCCCCACCCAGATCGCCGAGCGACCGTGGAGAAACGATGATTTCTCGTGGTTACGGAGCCGATGAAACAGTACGTCCCGCGAAGGTTGATGTCGTTTCGCTCAAGTCTTGACAATAAATAAGGTAATCGTATGTCATCTGCGACTTGCCAACGGTGGATCGTTTTAGGTCTGGCGGGAACTATCGCTTGGGGAGGTGGATGCACCGCCACGCGACCGGGTTCGCTGCCGAAGTTGAATCTCACTTGGTGGAAAAAAGACGCCACTGGTCCGGGCACGCGGCACAACGATCTGGCTCCGCCCTCAACGACCATTTCGCCTTCGGACAGCCTCGCCGCAGTAGAGCCGGCCGACTCGACTACGAAACCCGTTCGTAAGCCCTATCAAATTGACAAGGATTCCTCGGCCAAGTCGGGACCACCCGCCCCTCGTTCATTTGAATTGAGCCAGCAAGATCCAACGAAGCCCAATGGAGCGGCTCGTCCGCCCGAGGGTTCGACGAATTCGCAGCCGATTGGCTCGACGGTCGCAGACAACAAGTCTAGCGAGATTCCCGATTCGTACGCTCCGCGCTATTCCGATCAATCCTCAGCCACGATGACCGAGCAGCCGACCGCCGGCGATCGGCCGATCGCACACGTTGCTCAAGACACCAAGCCGTTGCGCTACGTCAATCCATATGTTGACCAAGGCGCACCGTCAAACGGTATGCCCGAGGCGAAGAACGACTCCGCGCCGGCCGATTCGGACAGTGCCGCGTCCAATGCTTCGGTTTACACGCGAACGCCGTACAACGCGTTTGCACCGAAAACGTCGACTGCGTCCCCTTCGGTCGGGTCGCCACTTCGGCCCATGTCGCCGCCGACGACGCCGGCGCCAGCGACCAAGGGCTTGCCGAATATTCGTCCGCTCGAGGCCGCTCCCAGCGAAATCTCCGTGACGTCGGCTAATCCTGGACCGTCACCGCCTTCGAGCGAGAATCTGACGTCGTCTTCGTCGCAAAACAGTTCTTTGCCGGACGTCTTATTGCAATCACAAGGAAGCTACGCGCCGGGAAGCATTCGTACGGCACCACCGGCCCTAGGAATTGCACCGGGCCAAGTACAGCCGTTTGTCATGCCGGTGCCATCGGCGCCGCCCGCAGCCACGGCTCCTTTGCCGTCGAGCACAGCCCCGGCAACTAGTTCTAACATCGGTGGCGGCGGCAGCTTTATGTTGAGCAAATAAGTTGTCGCCGAGTGGCGCCTGGAGCACAACACCGCGACACGCGTTTCGTCTTCCATGGCATACGACCAAATTGATGTTGCCATTATCGCCGCCAATCCCTGGATTCGAACGGTCGTTCACGAGCGAGTCGTCACATCAACGAACACTTTGGTTGCGCAACTCGTGGCCTCCGGATCGTGCGAATTGCCGTTACTAATGTTGGCCGACGAGCAGACCGAGGGGCGAGGAAGAGGGTCAAATCGCTGGTGGTCTAGCCCCGGGAGCATCACATTGAGCCTTGCGGTTGGGCGCACCGAGTTGACGATTTCGCCGCGGTCGATCTACTCATTGGCAGTGGCCGTGGCGGTGCGCGAAGCACTTTCGGCGGACATCGCGCCTGAGCGGCTCGCCCTCAAATGGCCCAACGACGTGATGCTGGACGAACGAAAAGTTGCGGGAATCTTGTTGGAAACTGCCGGCCCGATGGCGAGCGTGTTGGTCGTCGGAATTGGAATCAATGCCAACAACGACTGTAATGCAGCGCCGCCGGAGATGCGCCAGCGAGCGACTTCGATAGCGGACACGTTGCAGAGGCCGATCGGCCTGACTCCGCTGATTGTTGGCTTGATTTCGACATTGCAATCCGCGTTCACGAACCGGACCACGGGCGCCGAGTTATTAGCGCGGTATCGTCGCGCCGATTATTTGGCCGGAAAACGAATTCAGGTCCTTCGAGAGGGGGAGTGCTTGATCGGCGACGGCGCGGGAATCGACGACGCAGGGTCGCTTTTGGTGGCGACCGATTCCGGATCGATTTCAATTTCCAGTGGAACCGTCGAGATCATTCCGATCGAATGATAGACAAAGCTACCGAGTTCAACAAAAAATGCAAATTCGCACTTGCTTTCCCGTGGGGAAAACCCGGCGCGGCGACGAACATTTTCCGACAAATCCGCGGGAGAGTTGGGCGATCCACTGGCCAAGATTATCTCAGGGTGCCAAAATGTACTGCCTACAGGGAACGGACGTCTGGCAGGTGGTAAGCGTTCGAACTCGCATTCCTCAATTGCCGTCCTATCGACCTTCGGAGCATTCGCAAGGAGACCAAGCATGCCTTTGTTTGAAGTGGAAACTGACGCACACATCATCATCACCTGGGCCGACAACGAAAAATTGGCGACCAGCGTCGCAAGTGAATCGTACCCCTCCGAATCGATTGTACGACTTACGAAACGACCGCGCGATAGTTGGGTGATCTCGAAAGGCGTCTTGGGCTTGAAAGAACGCGCGGTCGATCCGTGCAATATCGCACGCGATTGCTTGTCCAAAGCGTCTGGCGACAAAGTGCATGCGATTCGCTTGTACATGCACGAAACCGGCACGGACTTGGAACAAGCTCGCCGTGCGATCGAATCGAATATGGTGATGGGCTGGTAGACGCCTACTGCTGCTTGATCCCCTCAAAGCTGAACGTGATCGAAACGTCGTCGCCGACTACGTTCAATAAATTCTTCATCTCGTACTCGCTCCGCTTGATCGCGAATTGCGTCAAGAAACCGGCGCGGTAGTCGCCGAAGGGACTGTTGCCTTCGCCGACTTTCACAATCGGGATCGTGATTTCCTTGGTGACACCGTGGATGGTCATATTTCCTTTGACATCTAGCCCCTTGTCGGTTTTGACGACGCTGCTGCTGACGAATTCCATCGCAGGAAATTTTGCCACGTCGAAAAACTCGGGAGTTCGCAAATGCTCGTCTCGCTTGGGATCGTTGGTGTCGACGGACGCGGTGTCGATCGAGACTTTGAACATGGATTTGGTTAGGTCGGAATTGTCGAGCGTGAATTCGCCGCTGACCTTATTGAAACGACCATAGGTATAGCTGAGGCCGAGATGCCCGATCCCGAAAACCACCGACGTGTGAGTGTTGTCCAAAACAAACTTTGTCGGTTGCGCATCCGTGGATGCGATCGTCAGCAACAAGCACACCAGCGCGAGTACTATTCGACGAACAATCATCGCCAACGCTCCTTGGTAGGGTAATTGAGGAACCGATTAATGGGCGTGCGCCGCAAGGTCGCACCTCCTTATCATTCTACGAATGCGCGCGGGAGGACCGCAATGATAGGCGTCGGCATTGTGCATAGTCGTCTTTCGCTCCGCGAAGTCAAGATTCACGAACGCGTTCCCGGTCAAGCCATTGTTGGTGTTCGCGATGTTTTCGGATACATTTTCGTTGAACCGCGACAACAAGAATTCCTTGGGGCGAAGGTCGGCTGCGGCACTTCGTGATACTCGGTATCCATGACGAATCAAGCTGCCAAAGCAACGTTGCTGGACTTAACGACGGCGCTTCAACGGGCAGATCCCCGGGTCCTGCTCGTTCCCGAGCGCGTTCTGCAACGCATCATTCGCTTTGACCGGCGGCTCTCGACGCTCGACATCGCTGTTCCGCACGCCGAATGCTATTTCATTCGCCGCGAGCGGTTGCTCGAGTTCACTACGCGTTACGAATACCAATTGGAACTCGGCCGGGATCTGCCCGAAATGCTCATCCTATTGCCGGCTTTGGGAGACGAGGACGAAGATCAGCGTCCCGCAGGGGAATCGCTGTTTAACTATTGGCGGCTGTTGTTTCATATTCGAGTGCATCTCGAATATCGGCAGCAGGCTGTCGCCGCCAAGTTTGACAGTGATCGGCTGCTGGAGCGGTTGCAAGCGTTGGGAGCGATCCCGTTTGCCGAAGCGCGCGCGGTTTTGCGCAACGACGAATTGCTTCTGCCACCGATCAATTACCTGTCGATGTATACTGAATTCGCGGCCAAGTTTCTGGAGATTTGGTATTTTTCTCCGCAACAGTTGGCCGTCCATTTCCCGTCGATTCGCGATTTTCGCCAGGCCGCGGAGATCTTTGCAGCCGACTTGGACCATGCTGCCTTGCACCAATCGACGCGGCCGGAAGGTGCCGCCGAAAAACAAACGCTGCCGCCGGACCTTGCGCGATCGGGTGAAGTGCCTTCGGTCGAGGCTCTTTCGACGCATGCCGATTCGATGGAATCACAGCCGCGCGCTTATCACCGCTGGATGGCTCGTTCGAATCGCCTGGATCGCGTTGGCAATTTCGTTAAAGCGGCGATCTTACGGCAAATGGCGGCGCGGCATGGTCCCATCGGAGAACGGACCGCAGCCCAAGCCCTTGCCCAGGATTCGCTCGCCCGCTTTGCAGATCGGCTGGCGAAAGTTCTGGACTTGCCCGCAGGACAAGCGACGGAATTGGCGGATGCGTTGCAGCCAGTCCTGACTCGAGCCGACCGCGGCTTTCGCCAAATTGAATCACGATTGCTTTACGACTTGCAAAAAGTCTGTACCGAACACGAGCGAGGCGTCTATGCCATCGACCTGTGGTATTGGATTGCATCGCTGGGGAAATCGCCGCTCCGTCGACCGCTCCCGTTGCTTCGCGAAGTCCTCGTAACTCGGCACTTGAAAAGCGCTCTGCAAAAACTGCAGATTTCTGGGCTGGGGACCGCCGATAGCCAGCGTCTGCTGACGATCTTGGAACGCTACGTCGAACACGCCCGAAAATCCCTGCGCAATCAGGTGCGTCCGCTGATCGTCCAGGTATTTCTGGAGGAAGGATGCCGGGCGCAAAACGTTGTTGAACTCACGGCATTCAAAAAAGTCGTCGAGGAAATTCTCGACCGAGTCGTCGAACATGGGCAACTGAGTATGGGGCATTTGCGAGACTCGATATCGCAAAGCAACATTAAATTGCCGGATCTACTGCAGATTCGCGAACTGATCACCGGCGATCAACTGCTGCGCATTGACCGCCGATTGGCAACGGCTTTGGACGGAGTGTACCACCGTGGTCCGATTTACTTGCGGATGTCGCATCGCCTTAGTTCGCTTGCATTTGGCACCAAATTCGGGCGAATCATGACGCGGTACGTGGCACTTCCGTTCGGCGGGGCGTATTTGGTGTTGGAAAGTTTCCGCCACATCCTTCATTTTTTGCTTCCGCAAGTCGAGGCTACCTCGCTTGACGGCGCTGCCCACGCTCCGGCGACCGACTCCAGCACCGACGTCAGTATGGACGGTATCGCGAGCCTGCAATTGCCCGCGTTTTCATTCGTCCTGGTGTTTGGCATCTTCCTTATGCTGTTGATCGAAAACTCGAATTTTCGCAGCTGGTGTTTGGAAAGACTGAAACGGTTTGGAAAGTTTTGGGTGTATTTGTTTCGGGATTTTCCCGAGATCTTGCTGCGTTTGCCTTGGGTCCGTCGGATGTTCGATAGCCCGTGGTATGTCGCGTTTATCAATTACGTATTGAAGCCGCTGATCGTCACAGGGGTTGGCCTATTGCTCGTCGATCGCGTTTGGCGATGGCTGCCCGATCGCCGCATCGTCTCGGAGGCACATCTGGCGATCGTCCCCAAAGTTTTTACGCAATGGATTTGGTGGGTGATTGCGTTCTTGGCGGTGAATTTGCTGCTTAATTCGCCAATCGGACGCTACGCGGACGCCTTGGTCATGGACCATCTGCGCCGCGGTTGGCGCGAGTTGCGGTTGAAGGTATTTGCCGCGACGTTTCGCTTTATCGTCGACTCGTTTCAATGGATGCTTCGCACGATTGAGCAGGTCATATATACGGTCGACGAGTTGCTTCGATTCCGCTCGGGGGAGAATTGGCCGACGATCGTGGTCAAAGCGTTTCTCGGGCTTTTCTGGTCGATCGTCAGCTACGTGGTGCGGATTTACATCACGCTGTTAATCGAACCGCAAATCAACCCGATCAAGCACTTTCCGGTGGTCACCGTTTCGCACAAGATGATCTTGCCGTTCAGTATCGAGCTGACCCGGTTGCTGGCGGCGCCGTTGGCGCCGATGGGCACTCTCTTGGCCAATACGATCGCGGGCACAACCGTTTTCTTGTTGCCGGGCGTCTTTGGGTTTTTGGCTTGGGAATTGAAAGAGAATTGGAGGTTGTATGCGGCTAACCGCAGTCAGAACTTGAACAGCATCCCGCTCGGCAGCCACGGCGAAACGCTCGCTCGGCTGCTTCGTGCGGGATTCCATTCCGGAACGGTGCCCAAACTTTTTTCCAAATTGCGCCGCGCTTGGCGCAAGGCCATGCAAACGGGCAATCGGCGGGGAATCGTCAAAGTGCATGACCGGCTGCAGCATGTAGAACACGCCATCCAAGTCTTTTTCGAACGCGAATGGATCGCCCTCCTGCACGAGTCGCGCGCTTGGCGCGACATTGCCCTGCAGATTCAGTCGGTTCGGCTCTCGTGCAATGAAATGGAAATCGACATCGTGCGCGATCACGCGACTGAAGGGCCACTGCGAGTAATGTTTGCGGATCTCGGCGGTTGGTTGCTGGTTCGCATCGTCTCGCTGGGTTGGGCGGCCGATCTCAGCGAAATGCAGCGCAAATCAATGCACGCGGCGTTCCGAGGCGTTTACCGTTATGCCGGCATTGACTTGGTATGGGACGAATTGATCCGCGGGTTGGGGCTTTCATCGGATCCCGCGTGGTACGACTTCAACCGAGACGGCCTGCAAGTCTGGACGAGTCGGCGATTCGACGGCTGCGTGCAGTATAAGCTCCGCGACGCAGGGGCGACGCAAACGCTCGTACCGCAACCGAAATTTATTGTCGCGCCGCCGCAAGTCGACGTGGTCGCGATGGTCTTTTCGCAAACCAACGATTCCTGGAACTCGTGGGTCGCCACCTGGGAAGGGTTTGCGCAAACCCCGGATTCACGCTCCCGCGCCTCGACCGCCACGCCTCCACCTTAACTGTTGCCCGCGAAGTTGGTGGGTTTGAATCCGGTGAGGGATGCTCGTTGTTAGACGGCGAGCAAATTAACCCGTACAATCGAGACATGAATCGGAATAAGCCAACGTCCGATGCCGGTGCAACGGAGCGGCAAACTTTGCCCGTGTTTGCTGAGGGCGATCTGTTGCCCAACCGCGTCGTGTACGAAGGCGATCCGCTCAACGGTCAAATTCATTACCGCGAAAACATCGCGCGCTTGTTGGGCTGGAGTCCGCATGAGTTGGAAGGGGGCCTTCGTTGTTGGGTAGACCGGATCCACCCAGGCGACCGGTCGGGATACGAAGCGGAATGTGCTGAAAACCTGCGCCGCAAGCGGCCGTTCCACATCGATTATCGACTCGTGCGATCCGACGGAAGTTCGGTGCACGTCCAGGATGTTGGCCAATTTAGTTTCGATCACAACGTCGACGTCAACGGAATCGTCGGATACGTTACGCCGGCCGTAGGTACGGGCCATCGCTCGGAACTCGAGCGGGCGCGATCGTACTATCACGGGCTCAGTGAATGTACGTTGGCATTGAATTCCACACGCGCGCTCAATGAAATCCACCAAATCATTACCGATCAAGCTCGGTTGATCATCGGTGCCCATCAATCGGTTACCAGTTTAACGTTGGGTCCCGATCTCGCGCAGGCGGTCAACGCGTTGTCGCTGAGCGACAAGTATGCGGCCTGGCGGACGTATGCAGAATTGCCCGACGGCTCCGGAATTTACGCGTTGATTTGCGAACTGAATTGCACCGCACGCATGACGCAAGCCGTCCTCGAGGCACACCCACGCTGGCGTGGATTTGGCAAGGAGCGGCATGCGCACCCACCCATGCGCGGCTGGTTGGCCGCTCCCTTGGTCGGTCGGGATGGTCAGAATCTGGGTCTGATTGAACTCTCGGACAAGTTCAACGGAGAGTTCGATGAGACCGATGAAGCAATCTTGGTGCAACTTGCCAAGATAGCATCGGTTGCGATCGAAAATGCTCGGTTGCATCAGGAACTTGAAGAAGCGCGGACCATGCTTGAGGCCCGAGTCGCCGAGCGAACTTCGGAATTGAGGACCAGCAACTCGCTTCTCGAACAGGAGATCGCCGTCCGACAGCAGGTCGATCGGCGACTCGCGATGCAATATGCAATCGTGCGGATCTTGGCCGAATCGGATACGCTCGCAGAGGCCATACCGCGTACTTTGCAGGCTGTTTGCGAGAGCATGGGATGGGAACTCGGCACGTACTGGCGCGTGGATTCGGCGACGGGGCGGCTCCGCTGCTTGGACATGTGGCATACGGACGGGGCTGAATTCGACGCATTTGAACGGGCGACAAGGCAATGGAGTTTCGATCCCGGCGTGGGGCTGCCTGGACGCGTCTGGCGAGACCGCGAACCGGCTTGGATTTCGGACGTCGTGGTCGATGCAAATTTTCCCCGCGCTCCGTTCGCAGCACAGAGTGGTTTGCATAGTGCCTTTGCCTTCCCGTTGCAATGGTCCGACCAAGTGATCGGAGTTATCGAATTCTTTAGTCGGGAAATTCGCCTGCCGGACAAGGAACTCATCCCCATTTTTCGTGGACTCGGCATCCAAATCGGCCAGTTTCTTCAGCGCATGCAGGCGGAGGAAGCACTGACGTTCGCCAAAGAGGCCGCCGATGCCGCCAATCAAGCCAAGAGTGAATTCCTCGCCAAAATGAGCCACGAAATTCGCACGCCCATGAACGGAATTATTGGCATGACGGAATTGGCGCTCGATACCGACCTTACGACAGAACAGCACGATTATTTGGAAATGGTCAAGACCTCGGCGGAACACCTACTCATCGTCATCAACGACATTCTCGATTTCTCGAAAGTCGAGGCTGGAAAGTTGGAACTCGAACGCGTTGATTTTGATCTGCGTCAACTTATCGACGAGTCGCTGGCTACCATTGCCCACCGCGGACATCGCAAGGGTTTGGAGCTGATCGGTCACGTGCAGCCGGATGTGCCGGACAGATGGTCTGGCGATCCGGTGCGACTTCGCCAAGTCATCGTCAATTTGCTGGGCAACGCCGTCAAATTCACGCATCAGGGAGAAATTATCCTGGAGGTTGGATTAGATCCTCCGGAGGAACGCGATCAAGTCGTTCATTTTCGAGTCACCGACACGGGAATCGGCATCCCAACGGACAAGCAGCAGTTGCTGTTCCAAGCGTTCTCGCAAGTCGACAGTTCAACGACGCGCAAATACGGAGGCACGGGTTTGGGTCTGGCTATATCGGCGCAGATTGTCCAAATAATGGGCGGACGAATTTGGGTCGAAAGCGAGGGCAGCAAAGGGAGCACATTTCATTTTACCGTCCGGCTCGAACGGGCTCGTGCGCCTCGATTGATCGGGGCAGAGCAACGAGTGAAATCGCTGCTCAACACCCGAGTTTTGGTCGTCGACGACCATCCAATCATGCGGCGGCTACTCCACGAGATTTTTACCCGTTGGCAATTAATTCCCACGGTCGTGGACAATGCGTTGGCCGCTCTGGCCGCCCTCCAAGCCGCCCACGACGCCGACTCGCCGTATCGCTTGGTCTTGCTCGACGACGCGATGCCCGAAGTGGATGGATTCTCTTGTGCGGCGCGGATCAGGGAAAATTCCCATCTCAATACGCTGACGGTAATGATGCTCTCGGCCGCAGATCGCAACGCCGATGTGGAACGTTGTCACGAACTTGGCGTTGCGGCATATTTGGCTAAACCCGTCCGACAATCGGAATTGTTGAACGCAATTCACAGAGCACTGAATGCACCGCGCCAATATGGTCAATCAGGGGAATCGGTCGGACGGCCCCCGCGGGAAAAATGTGCGCGGAGCCTGAAGCTCCTCTTGACCGAGGACAACATCATTAACCAGCGATTGGCCGTCCGCTTGTTGGAGAAACGCGGTCACGAAACAGTCGTTGCGAACAACGGTCGCGAAGCGCTCGATGCATTGAACCACCAAGCATTTGATGCGGTCTTGCTCGATATCGAAATGCCCGAGATGGACGGCTACGAAACCACAACAGCGATTCGCGAGCACGAACGCGGAACCGATCGGCATATCCCGATCGTCGCCATGACCGCGCATGCGCTAAAGGGAGATCGAGAGAAGTGCTTGGCGGCGGGCATGGATGGCTATGTGGCCAAACCACTTCAACCGCGCGAGCTATTCGCGGTTGTTGAAGGCGTAGTTGGCGTCAGTCCAGGAATCTCGTTGGAGCGACCTGAGCCGCGGGAGCAATCGTCGCCAAGTTCTCGCATTTCTTCAATGCTCGATCGCGTCGGGCAAGATCGAGGGCTGTTGCAAGAACTGATTAGTCTGTTTCTGCGAGATAGTCCCCAAATGCTCGAACGAGTTCGATCCGCGGTGCACGGGACCGACGCCGATGAACTGCGGAAGGCCGCTCACGCTATGCGAGGGGCTCTGGAGAACCTGGGTAGGGATTCGATTTGCAACGTTGCTGGCGAGCTCGAAAGCATGGGAGTTAGGAACGATTTGGTGCGTGCTTCGATGGCCTTGGCCTCCCTCGAACGCGAATTTGTTCGACTTCGAACCGAACTGTCCAACCTGGACTTGGAGCTCTAGAGCGCGTTTTACAAGTCCTTCGTAAACATGCGGGGCCAGGGTGACGATAGGGAATAAATGTGGGGTGTCAAGTTTGTTATCGGCGGCGAACAATGTCAGCATCTGAAACCGACGAATCGTTCGACGAAGAATTCATGGCGAGCGCGAGTTCCGAAGTTCCGCATTGGCTGGCCGGTGAAGGTTTCGTTGTTCGATCGATCGATGCGTCGAACGACGAGTTAACGGTCGAGGCCTCGGAAAGCATGAGGAAGGTGCGGGTTCGAATCGATCGTGCACATCGAACGGTCCAAGTGACAAATCGATTTTTAGTCGTGTTTTCTCGCGTCGTCCATTTGCCGTTTGGCGATTTAGTTCGTCTCAGGACAACCATCCGGGCGCTGGGCAACGACGAGGACTAGATGTGGTATTGGATGTCGATGATCTTGAACATGAGCGTCCCTTTGGGGACGGTGATCACAGCGAGTTCTCCGACTTTTTTGCCGAGTAACCCTTGGCCGACGGGGCTGGTGATCAGATACTTGCCGGCGTCGTAGTCTTCGTCGCCAGCTCCGACCAGCGTAATCGTCTCTTCGGTTTTTTGGTCGATGTCGACAACCATCACGGTCGCTCCAAAGCCGACTTCGTCGCGCGGCATCTTGGCGGGATCGACGATTGTGGCCATCGCCAGCTTGCTCCGCAAACCGTTAATTCTGGCTTGCATCAATCCTTGGGCTTCGCGCTGGCTGTGGTACTCGGCGTTCTCTTTGAGGTCTCCTTCGGATCGAGCGATTCCGATTTTTTCGGCGATCTTGGGCATTTCAACGGTTTCCAGGTGTTCGAGTTCCTGTTTGATCTTGTTGTAGCCCTCTTGGGACATTGGGACGCGTTGGGTCATGGCGAACTCACTCTGCGCAAAGGCAAAAAAATACGACCTGCCAAACGGGCAGGTCGGACAACATATTTTGTGCTGAATCAATTTTGATCGAAAGTCACGCCAGAGTAAAGCCCGTCCGAACGTCGGTTTGCACTCGAAAGGAGGGTTGGGATCGTATCGGCTGAACCTTCGCCAATGCTATTTGCCTGCTAGACAGCACACACCCTTTGTTTTTAGGGTTAGCAACACACGGCGAACCGATAGGCAACGGCATTCGGCGCCGCCTGCGCGGGCAATGGCATTGGTAGCGAAACCAGTCAAACCAAAAATACTGAAAACTGAACACTGAAAACTGAACACTCCCCTTCTTTCGGCGTTGACCTCATGGTGGATGCTGGCTATGGTCTGGCGCGTTTTTCTCTCGACTTGCTGCCATTTGGCGCCGAGTTTTGTCGGCGCCGACGAATTGTGTCACTTTGATTCAAGGATGAATCATGTTGCGAATGAATCGGATTCGAGGATCGTGTACGAGCACCGTGCGGGTGTGCGTTCTGCTGACCGGCCTTATGTTTGCCGCCATCGGTTGTCAAAACATTATGTGGCGTGGCCAGAGCAGCGATGCCAACGGGGACAAAGTCGCGGAAAAGCCGGGTAGCGATTCGACAAAATACATCGGCGATTCGACGGCAGTTTGGGGGATGAATTTTGCCATGGTCGAAGGAATCGCGCTGGTCACGCAGCTCGACGGCACGGGGAGTGACCCGCCACCGTCGGGACAGCGGGACGACTTGGTCAAAGACATGCAGGCCAAAGGCGTACAAAACGCGGCACAGATTTTGGCATCGGATTCCACATCGATGGCTATTGTCGCCGCGAACTTGTCGCCAGGGATTCGTAAAGGCGAACGATTTGATGTTTTCGTCACGACGATGCCCAATTCGGAAACCACGAGCTTGCGCGGTGGCTTCGTGATGCAAACTACGCTTCGACCTAAGGCCGTGTTAAAAGGCAAGGTGAAGGACGGCCACGACACGGCATTCGTCAAAGGGCGGATCCAAGTCAAAGCGATGTTCGAGGGTGGCGACGACCCGATGCTGGAGAACAATGGATATATCTTGGGAGGCGGTGTCGCGTTGGAGGATCGAAAGTTGGGTCTAGCAATTCGCGACGAGTTTGCAACGCTGCGCACAGCCGTAACCATTGGCCGAGCGATCAACGCCCGATTTACGACCTACGATGAAACCGGCAAGATCGGCGTGGCGACGCCCAAAAATGACCGCTCGATCGAATTGCTTGTTCCCGAAGAATACCGCCAAAACATCGGCCGGTACGTTCAAGTGATCGTGAACATGGCCTACCAAGAAACGGCGGAACACCGATTGAATCGGATGGAGCAATTGGAAATGGAGTTGAAGGAGCCCGCACTCGCCCGCGATGCGGCATTGAAGCTCGAGGCGATTGGGCGCGAAGCGATCCCGGCCCTCAAGCGCGCGTTGCAAAGCGACGACCCAGAAGTCCGTTTCCATTCCGCCGAAGCGCTGGCTTATCTCGATCAAGGCGACGGCATTGGCGAACTCAAGGCCGCTGCCCAAAAAGTTCCGGACTACCGTTGGCACGCGCTGACGGCCTTGGCTTCCTCCGAGGAATTGGCGGCGGGAACGGCGCTTACCGATTTGCTTCATAGTGAAAATGCGGAGACGCGTTACGGGGCATTTCGCGCGATGCTGGCCCGCTCGCCGCAAGACCCGTTGATGGCCGGCGAATGGTTCCCCGGCGAGTTCTTTTTGCACGTCGTCCCGTCGACCGGTTCGACGATGATTCATTTTTCCATGCAAAACCGAGCTGAAATGGTCGTATTCGGCGGAGATTTGCCCGTTTCGGAGAAATTCATATACATCGAGAACGGACTGACTGTGCAGGGTCTTCCGGATGGCATCGTCGAGATGATTCGCTATTTACCCGGCAAGGGCGAATCGAAAATGAAGTGCAAGAATTCCATTGCCGAAATTGTTCGAATGATGGCGCAATCGGGCTGCGGCTATGAAACGATGATGACGATGTGCAAGGATGCGCAAAAGTCGAATACGCTCAACTGTCGCATCCTGGTCAATCGAGTCCCCACTTCTAAACGCATGTACGAACACAAAGGGCCGTTTGCCGATGAAAGCATCGAACCCGACAACGCGTCCGCTCACTCGAGATCGCTTCCGTCGTTGTTCGAACGGCCCCCCGACGCCGCGGCTGCGCGCGAGGACAATGCCTATCCCGACGAGCCGCAATCCGACGCTCCCCCCAAGGGCTTTTTTGCTACAATGAAGGGTTGGTTCACTGGGAAATAGTTTAGATGCTTAAAGCGCTTGAACTTGTCGGATTCAAAAGCTTCGCCGACAAAACGCGCTTTGAGTTTCCGCCAGGCATTACCGTGATCGTCGGCCCGAACGGGTCCGGCAAGTCGAACGTCGTCGACGCGATCAAATGGGTCTTGGGCGAACAAAGTGCCAAGAGCTTGCGCGGCAAGGACATGGCCGACGTCATCTTCAAAGGGACTCAAGGTCCCAATGGCCGCAAACCGGCGGGGAGCGCATCGGCAACCATCATTTTGGAAAACGCCGATCGCAAGCTAGCCCTCGACTCGGACGAAGTTCACATCACGCGGCGAGTTTACCAAAGCGGCGAAGGCGAATATCTGATCAATGGCGAGACCTGTCGCCTCAAAGATATTCGCGGCTTGATTCGCGGAACAGGTGTCGGAACCGACGCCTACAGTTTGATCGAACAGGGCAAAGTTGAAAGGCTGTTGCAAGCTTCGAAATACGATCGCCGCGCGATTTTTGAAGAAGCCGCCGGAATCAGTCGCTTCAACGCCAAGAAAATCGACGCCCAACGGAGGCTCTCGCGAGTCGATCAAAACCTGGTTCGGCTCCGCGATATCGTCGAAGAAGTCGGATCGCGCTACCGCAGCATCAAGTCTCAGGCGTCCAAAGCGGCTCGCTATCGCGAGTATACCCAACGCCTGCAAGAACTCCGCACGCACGTCGGCTTACACGACTGGCGGCAGTTTTCCCAACAAACCACGGACCTTTTCCAGAGAAAAGATTCGTTGCAGCAAGATCTCCATCGGTTACGAACCGAGTCCCTGCAAGTGGAAATGGCTGCCCAGCATTGCGACGATCAATGGGAGGCGATCTCGGCCCAATTGGCCCAGTGGCAAGAGCAAAGCGCGACGATCCGCGAAGCGATCGCCAACGGCGAATCGCGGCTCGCCCATAGTCAGCTTCGCACGGAAGAACTTGGACGACGCAACGTTTCGGTCCGCGAATTCTTGACCAAGATTTCTAGCCAGTTGTCGGACATCCATCGGCGAATCGCCGACGGGCAAACCGAGCTTTTAGCAGCCGAACGCGAGTTCGAGGAAACTCAAATTCAACTGCAGACCCTGGAGCGGGAACAGAAATCATTGGAGGGAACCGCCCAGGACTTGCGCGCGCGAATCGAGCAATCGCGTGCGACTTTGGCCCGACTCTCGGCTTTAATCCACGAGCTAGGCAAGCAGATCAGCGGCTTGACCTCGCAGGCTTCGTTGGGCAACGAGAGTCGGCGCCAACTCGAATCGGAACTTGCGAAGCAGCAGTCTGCGTTGATCATACTGAACCAGCAGCGCGAATCTTGCCTGGCAGAACAAGATCGCTTGCGAAAGAGTGCCGAGGCAATCGATTCCAATTTGGCCGCCGCGCGGCGCGACGTCGATCAAACGCAGGCCACTCTGCAGGAGCGACAAGACGAGATTGCGCGGTTTAATACCGAGCACGTCGGGCTGAGTCAGCGGGCGGAAGTTATCCACGAAGTCGAGCAGCGGCTGGAAGGAATCAATCAAGGGGCCAAACACGTCTTAGCCGAAGCGGCCAACGCGTCCGCGCCTATCTGGTCGGATGTCGTCGGACTCGTCGCGGATTTGGTCCAAGTCAACGTCGAGCATGCGAATATCATCGACATCGCACTGGGCGACCATGCCCAGTTTGTGGTCGTCAAGGGTGATCAGTTAATTCGGGCGATCAGCGATGCGCGGATTCGGGTGCCTGGCCGAGTTGGGCTTTTACCGCTGGAGTCGCCGCACCCGCCGGCGGCCGGGGCCAAGATTAGCTTGGCCGGCATGGGCAGCGTCATCGGCCGAGCGGACCAATTGGTCCAAACTAAGCCGGAATACGAAGAATTGATTCGCCGCCTGTTGGGTACGACCTGGATTGTAAAGCGGCTTTCGGATGCGCTGCATTTGCATCCAAAGTTTGCGCCACAGATCCGTTTGCTGACGCTGGATGGCGAAGTTGTTGATTTCGACGGGACCATTTTGCTGGGAGCTCGGCAATCGACGGTCGGCATCGTTTCGCGACGAAGCGAATTGCGGGCATTGCGTCGGGAAATTCATCGGTTGTCCGAAGCGATTCAAGAAAAAACTGCGACGCTCGAAGGCTTGCGCGGGCAATTGGCTGATCAGCAATCGCGCCTGCACCAGCTGTTGTCGGAACACACCGAAACCGCCAAGCTTTTGTCCAAACAGGAACATTTAGCCGATGTATCCCGTCAACAAATGGACCAAGTCCAGGCGAATATCTCAGATGTCGACGGTCGATTGAGCGGGGTGAGGCAACAGAATCAAAAAATCGAAAATCAGTTGAGTGGCGATCGCGGAGCTTTGACCGCGCGCGAGACGGAGCTTGAGCAGTTCAATGCGGGCCTCGTGGACGGCGAGCAGCAGCTTCATGTATTGGAGTCGCGGATACTTGCCAGCGGCCAGCAGATGACTTCGCTCAAGGTACGGCTTGCCAAGGCCGAACAACGAGTCCAATCGCAGCGGGGAATTCAGGAAAATAATGAAGCACAACTCAATGATCTGGGCCAAGCCGTCGAATCGAACCGCCGAGATCTGGCCGGTGGATTGTGGGCTTGTCGCGCGGCGGTTCAACAAATCGCCGGCACCCAAACCGATTTGTTGCAACAGCAAGCCGCCAAACTCGAATGCCAGGGCAAGCTCGACGAAGCGAATCGCAATCGCGAAGGGATCGAACGGCAACGCAAGCAAGCACGCGAGAACGCAACTCGCCTCCGCGATGCGTTACACCAGCGTGAGGACGAGTCTCACCAAATTGACTTGCGGTTGGAAAAATTGCAGCTCGAAAAGGACCAATTGGCGCAGCGCCTCAAGGATGATTACGGGATTGATTTGACCGAGTTGAGTCACCGCGACGAATCGGAGTCGGAACAAGCTGCCCGCTCGGAAGTTGACGCGGAAATTGCCGATCTGCGGCAAAAGTTGGGTAGTATCGGCTCGGTGAACATGGATGCATTGGCGGAACTTGAGTCACTTGAACAGCGCTATAAATCGCTCGACGAACAGTATCGCGACCTAGTTCAGTCCAAAGAGACGCTGGAGCGGATCATTCAGCGGATTAACAACGAGAGCCGGCGGCTATTTCTGGAGACTTTGGATGCAATTCGCGTCAATTTTCAGCAACTCTTTCGTCAGACATTTGGCGGCGGCCGGGCCGATGTCGTACTCGAAGAAGGGGTAGACGTCTTGGACGCCGGCGTGGATATCATCGCAACCCCTCCGGGTAAGCCTGAGTTCAACAATTCATTGCTTAGCGGCGGCGAAAAAGCGTTGGCTGCCGTGTCGTTGCTGATGGCGATTTTCAAATTCCGTCCCAGCCCGTTTTGCGTGCTCGACGAAGTCGACGCTCCCTTTGACGAGGCTAACATCGGTCGATTCATCGATGTCCTCCGCAGTTTTCTCGGCTGGACCAAGTTTGTGATCGTCACGCATTCAAAAAAGACGATGACCGCAGCGACGACTCTGTATGGCGTGACGATGCAAGAGTCCGGCATCTCCAAGCGGGTCAGCGTCCGGTTTGAAGAAGTCGGCGAGGACGGCCAAATCGCCGAGACCGCCGCCCAACGCGATGATTCAGCTTCCACCGACGCCCAACGCGGCGTGGCGTAGGCGGGGTTTATTACCAGTTTCTTTCTGAGGGTGTCCTGGAATTGGGCGAGTGCGGCCGCGTGCTTTTCGTTATTCGGGGCTGAGACCCGGAATCTAGGCCCACGGAAGGAGAATTGCCAAGCAATTTTTGACTTGACATGTCTTACGCGTGCACAGATTCCGCCCTTGGGACACTTATGCTTCAACGTTTTGGCTCGCGAATCGTCTCAACAGGGGCCAATCCCCATCCGTGGCAGATGGATTCCGGGACTCAGCCCGGAATGACGTCTGCGCGGCTTTCGGCACAGTGGCATCGCAAGCGCCGTCCGAAAAGCCGGTAATTGAATTCCAGGACTCCCCTAGTTTTTTTTCTGCGAAACAAATGTTGCTATGGCTATTTACAACGATCGGACCGACGATTAGATTCACGCCCTATGAATCACAGTGCAAAAAAGATTACCAAGAAGTCCAAGCGCGGCGCAACTACTGCGACCGGCTAGGGTGATTTTGTGTGGTGCACAAAAAAAGAAACAAAAAAGCCTTGCCAGTCGGCAAGGCTTTTTTTATTGCCGTTCGGTGAATCACTCAAAGGCCCTTAATTTGAACATCAAACATTGCTGGACGTCATTCCGGGCTGAGTCCCGGAATCCAAATTCCAAGGAAGGGGAACTTGCGACATAGCCAACGTCTGAAACTGGAATCCCCCCTGTACGGGAATGACTCGTCGTAGCGGAACTCGCCTGAGTTTCGGTGCATTTGGAGCGACTTTGCCCAAAGTCTGTTGACTTCGGCAACGTCAAATCCATAACTCGAGAAACGCACCCGACAACACAAATTCAATTAACCCAAACGAACGAGAAACTTTGTGACCCAACCATTATTCACGGGGCATCAGATTCCGGCCCAGTCGTCGATGGCGGCTGCCCATTCGATCGGCCGTTATGGCATCATCGATTCGACGCTGCGTGAGGGAGAACAATTTATCAATGCCTTTTTCGACACCGACCAAAAAGTTCAAATTGCCACGCTGCTCGATCAATTCGGCGTTGAGTACATCGAATTGAGTTCGCCCTGTGCATCACCCCAAAGTTTTGAAGACTGTCTTCGTATTGCCCAATTGGGCTTGAAATGCAAAGTTCTCACGCACATTCGCTGCCACATCGAGGACGCCAAAAGGGCGGTTGATTCTGGGGTTCAGGGAGTGGATGTCGTCATCGGAACGTCCAGTTTTCTGCGTGAATTTGGACACGGCAAGAGCATCGACCAAATCTTGGAATTGGCGACCGAAGTCGTCAGCTGGCTGAAAACACAAGCCGTCGAAGTTCGTTTCAGCACCGAAGATAGCCTGCGCAGCCACCTGGACGATCTGTTGCGTGTGTACAAAACCGTGGATGCCATGGGCGTCCATCGCGTGGGGATTGCAGATACCGTCGGGATCGGAACTCCGGAACAAATTGCCGAGTTAGTTCGCCAAGTTCGAGCCAATGTGAACGCCGACATCGAGTTCCACGGTCACAACGATTCGGGATGCGCGATTGCCAATGCGTATGCGGCTCTTAATTCGGGAGCACAGTATGTTGATACGACGGTGTTGGGAATCGGCGAGCGGAATGGAATCACTCCTCTCGGAGGTCTGATCGCGAGGCTCTACGCAACGGATCGCCGGCTGGTGCAAAAATACAACTTGCCGCTGCTGCATCAATTGGATCACGAAGTCGCGCGGATGGTCGACATCGATGTGCCATTCAACAATTACATCACAGGTTTTTCGGCTTTCACCCACAAGGCGGGAATTCACGCCAAAGCAGTGCTGAATAACCCGGAAACGTACGAGATCCTCGACCCCACGGATTTCGGCTTAACGCGATACATTCACGTGGCCCATCGGCTGACCGGTTGGAATGCAATCGGACATCGCGCCCGACAACTCAATCTCGACCTGAGCGAATCACAAATCAAACTCATCACGCAGCAGATCAAGCAAATGGCAGACGATAAGTCCATAACGTTGGACGAAGTTGATCGTTTGCTCTACGAAAAACACCAGGAACTGAAAGCATCCGACGCCGAACCAAACGGCCTCGTCGCCAACAATGCTCTAGGAGGCAGCTCATGACCCAATCCACATTCAATCCGCTGCCCGAAACGACTGTTCGGGGAACGGGCTTGGCTGGGGCTCGCATCGGCCAGACGATGAGCGAACAAATTTTTTCTCAAGCCGCAGGCCGCCCGGTGAAAGTTGGCGATTTGGTGGTTGTGACTCCCGACGTGGCGATGGGACATGACTCGCTGACTCCCTCGATCATCAAGATCATGCGCGAGGAGTTAGGCATTCAAAACGTGCACGATCCTCACCAAGTCGTGCTTGTGTTGGATCACGTGGCACCGTCGTCCACTGTCGCGGTGGCGAACGCACACAACGTGATACGTCAGTTCGCTTCGGAACAGGGAATTCGACTTTTTGAAGTCGGTCGAGGGATTTGTCATCAAGTGCTCGTCGAAGAGGGAATCGCTCGGCCCGGTCAAATCGTCATCGGATCTGACTCACATTCCACGAGCTATGGCGCTGTGGGAGCATTCGGCACCGGAATGGGTTCGACCGATGTGGCGCTGTGTTGGGGAACGGGAAAGGCTTGGTTTCGCATTCCGGAAACAATGCGGATTCGAGTCAGCGGCCGATTAGGATTTGGTGTCTACGCCAAAGACTTGGCTCTCAAACTCTGTCGAATGCTGACGATAGACGGCGCGACGTACGAGGCGATCGAATATCAAGGAATGAGTTGGATGAGGTTGGAGGAGCGGCAAACATTGGCAAGTATGGCGATCGAACTCGGCGCCAAAGCCGGCTTGTTTTCGCCGGAAGGGCTGGAGTGGAATACCATTTCAACACCCGATTGGCTGACCATCGAGGACACCGCAGTTTATTCGAAAACCGTTGACGTCGATCTGGAAGCGTTGGAACCACAAGTCGCCGTTCCCCATCACGTCGATTCGGTGGTGGATATCAGCGAGGTCGTCGGCCGGCAGATCGACGTTGTCTTTTTGGGGACGTGCACCAATGGCCGCGCGGAGGACATTCGCCAAGCTGCGGAGATTGTGCGCGGACAAAAGCTGCGCACGCGATTGATTGTCAGTCCTGCTTCCAGTCGCGAACTGCAAAAAACGATTGCGGATGGATCGCTGAATACGCTGCTCGATGCCGGGGCGACATTGACAACGCCAGGTTGTGGGCCCTGCATGGGCCGGCACCAAGGAACTCTCGGGGACAAGGACGTTTGTCTGTCGACCGGGAATCGCAACTTTCGCGGTCGAATGGGATCGCCCGATTCAGAGATTTACTTGGCGTCGCCCGCGGTTGCCGCGGCGACGGCCGTTTGCGGATCGATCGCGGATCCGAGAACATTAAGGTGAAATCTAATGGCTCGGATTTGGAAATTTGGCGATCATGTCGATACCGATCAAATTGTTCCGGGACGGTTTGCGCCGTTCATGCGGCCCAACGAAGATGTCGGGTCGGCGGCGTTCATCGAAGCACATCCTGACTTCAATAAACAAGCCCAACCGGGCGATATTCTCGTTGCGGGTGAGAATTTTGGGTGCGGGTCGTCGCGCGAGTATGCCCCATTGGCGCTCAAACGCCGACAATTGGGAGCGATCATCGCCAAGAGTTTTGCGCGGATCTTTTATCGCAATGCGATCAACTTGGGATTACCTATTTTTGTTGACGCAGTTGCGGTGGAGATTCTTGAAGACGGGGAGCAAGTCGATCTGAATTTGGTCACCGGTTTATTGGCTCGTTCAAGCGGAAGTATTGAATTGCCGCCGCTACCGGAATTTGCTCAAAAAATCGTTCAAGCAGGCGGCATTGCCGCTTACGTGCGGCAAACCGGAAAATTTCCGATCGGCACGTCAAGCTGATCCAGTGATTCCAAAACACTGGCAGAGCCAGTGGCACACGGAAAATCGCTTCTGGCTTGTGTGCCACTGGCTCTGCCAGTGCCGTTATTAGGCAAACCTAAGCGGGGGCGAGGGAACGATGGTAGCCCTCTCGTTCCGCGAGAGGAAAGCCGCTTCACCGTACAAGCAAAACCGCTCGTCGGGGCGGCATCCTTCACGCGGAGCGAGATGGCTACGATGAAACTGACCCATTGTCGTTTTAGGATACGCTCTATGCATCCGGTCAATCAATCGCTGAAGTTGTGCGCGATCCCTGGGGATGGCGTCGGACAAGAAGTCATTCCGGCCGCGCTCGAGATCTTGCAAGCACTATTGCCCGGCCTGAATGTAATTCGGGCCGACGCCGGATGGGAGACGTTCCAGCGGTGTGGCAACGCGGCGCCACGCGAGACGCTGAATGCAATTCGCTCGTCGCGGGCGGCACTCTTTGGTGCAGTCTCGTCTCCGTCGAAAAAAGTCGACGGTTATCGAAGCACGATTCTGACGATTCGCCAAGAGTTGGGGCTGCGGGCCAATATTCGACCGGTCGACGGCCGTTGGTCAAACGATTCTCGACCTGATATTCGCTTCGTGGTCGTTCGGGAAAACTCCGAGTGTTTGTATGTCGGCCGCGAAAAATCCGACGGCGAGACAGCGATTGCCGAGCGGGTCATAACTCGCGAAGCATCCGAGAACATTGGCCGCGCAGCGCTTCACGTCGCTCGCCAATATGGCCTGGCTCGCATCACGATCGTCCACAAAGCCAACGTTCTACCGATAACCGACGGTTTGTTTCGCGACAGTGTTAGGCGCGTCCTTCAACAGGAAATGAACTCGGGCGACGCGATTGCGATCGACGAAATGCTGGTTGATGTGGCGGCTTTACGGCTGGTTTCCCAACCCGAGCGATTTGGGGTGATCGTCACGACCAATGTTTTCGGGGACATCTTGTCCGATGTCGGCGCCAATTGGTGTGGCGGCTTGGGGGTCGCCCCTTCGATCAACTTGGGCGACAACATCGCGGTCGCCGAACCCGTTCACGGCTCGGCTCCCGACATTGCCGGCAAACTGCTTGCCGATCCGACCGCCGCGGTCTTGAGCGCCGCACTCCTTTGCCGCTTTCATTGGAAACTGCCCGAGGTCGCACAGCGGATCGAACGAGCCATCATTGATTCGCGGCCCAAATTGCTTCGCCGCGATTCCAGTCCATTTCGAACCCAAGATATAACAAAAGCGATTCTTGATGAAGTCCGACAAGTCTCGGTCTAACGCTTGAACCGAACTTCGCTCATGTGGCCGATCGCACGAGATGAGCATGACCGCCGCGCCAATACTTGGAAAAGTTCAACGCGGGGCGCCATTTGCCGTCGGAGGCCGGACGCATCACGGCGTGGAGATGGCAGTCGAGATCAGTGACGAGCATTTCAGTGGCGGACGAACTCATCTCGCATTCGTACTTAATGCCGCGCGCGATCCTTTCTAGATCGTATTCCCCTAAGGCAATGATCGGTAAGCCTGAAAAAATTTCCAGCGGGTTGATCAATTTGTCGTGAATCGTGCCGAGTTGAATGTCCTCGAAGGTGGCGCAGCGGCTCAAGACAAAGGACCCGACCGCGTCGCGGCACAGCTCGAGCAACACGCACTTCGTCCCTAACAGTGCGGCAATGTCGCGACCCAAACTTCGGATATACGTGCCGCTCCCGCAGCATACTTCGACCTCGAAAATCGGAAATTCGTAACGAATCAAGCGACTCGTGAAGATCGTGACTTGCCGGGAGGGAATCGTGAACTCTCGGCCGCGATGCGCCAGCCGATAGGCACGCCGACCGTCGATCCTGACGGCCGAAAACGGCGGTGGCGTTTGATCGATCGAGCCCACGAATGTGGCAACTGCGTTGGCCACCTCGTCGCGCGAGGGGATCGAAGAAACGGTTACGGGACGGCATTCCCGTTCGGTGTCGTCTGAATCGCTTTCAAGGCCCAATTGGAATCGGGCCGTGTATCGTTTGGCCAAGCGCTGTGCGTAGGGGACCAGCCGCGTCGCGGGGCCGATGGCGGTCAAAAGAACGCCAGAAGCCAGCGGATCCAACGTCCCCGCGTGACCGACCTTGTCGCCGGAGGCAATCGCCACGGCGTCGACGATTCGCCGCGAATTGAATCCGCGCGGCTTGTGGACTGGCAATAGGGCAAACATTCTTAAACCCTAATTCAACTCGTGTCATTCCGGGCTGAGTCCCGGAATCCAAATTCCAAGGACGGGGGAATTTCTCTTTTGGGCTATTTATCCTTCGACTTAATTTTTTCGATTTCCGCTTGAATTGCTTTCATCTGCTGTTCCAGTTGCTTTATTTCCGTTAGGTCGTCGGCCTGTTGTCGCGCCCCAGACAGCTGCAATTGGACTTTTTGCTGCCTTTGTCGCAGGACTTCGAGGTGTTTTTTGTCTTTTTTATCCATGGGATTTCCCCACCACCACAAATCTTTTTTAGACTTTGCCTAGATTGAGACGCGGTTGAAAAGCCGATTCGCTCAGCTCACAATCGTAATTCGGTGGAATGATTCCTCCATCCATGAAACGTGGATTCCGGGACTCAGCCCGGAATGACACCTGGCAATGCTAAGCATGCGTTGTTGAACCGGCCGCTTCGGCCGCGTGGAGAGTCCGCAGCGCCCAAAGCGGGCGGTTAAACAAAGAAAAGACGTCGATCACACTTCCCCCAATGAACTAGCTCTATGCCCGAACCTATCACAATCAAAGCCGGAAATAAATGCGTACTTGCCAAGATTGATTTGGCCAAGCGCGATCCCAAATACGACAAGCAGTCGGCGGAAAAACGAATTAAGCAAAACGCCGAGCGCATGTCCGAGCTGGCCAACATTCTATTTGCGGAAAACAAACGCTCGATCCTGCTGGTCCTGCAGGGCATGGACACCGCCGGCAAAGACGGCACGATTCGCACGGTGATGCGCGGCGTCAATCCGCGCGGCTGCCAAGTCGTTTCGTTCAAGCGTCCAAGCGACGAAGAACTCGATCACGACTTTCTGTGGCGCGTGCACCAAGTCGTGCCGCGTAAAGGCAATATTGGAATTTTCAATCGCTCGCATTACGAAGACGTCCTCGTCGTCCGCGTCCACAAACTTGTTCCGGAATCCGTCTGGTCGGAACGATTCGATCAAATCAACGCCTTCGAAAAGGTACTGGTGGAATCCGGGACGGTGATTATTAAGTGCTTCTTGCTAATCTCCAAGGAAACGCAGCGCGAGCGGCTCCAAGCCCGGATCGACGATCCCAAGGAACATTGGAAATTCAATATGAACGATTTGGAGGAGCGCAAAAAATGGGATCAATATCTGACCGCGTATGAAGAAGCCATTACGCAGTGCAATACGGCTCACGCCCCGTGGTACATCATTCCGTCAGAAAAAAAATGGTACCGCAATCTGTTGGTCAGCGAGCTACTGCGCAGCAAGCTGGAGGAAATCAATCCACAATATCCGGATGCGGTGCAATCCTATCAGGGAATCGTCGTGGAATGACGTAAGTTCCTTTCCCTCCCCTCGCCGGGGCTTTGTAATGAGGACCCATTGGGCGAAATCTGTGCACAAGTAAGACTCGTCAAGGCAACGATTGCTTGGCAATTCTCCTTCCGTGGTCCTGGATTCCGGGACTCAGCCCGGAATGACGAAAGGCAAGTAACGGCACGCGCCGAATTCCTGGACACCTTCCGGCGGAGCCTGAGAAACGTCAAAGTCGGAGTGCATACGCTTTGCGGAAAAGACGCGAAACACCCTTCGGCACGACATTGGCCGTGTCAAAAATAGCGATGGCGCCATTTGTGCCGCCCGAAAAAATCTAGTAAAGCAAAAACGGTTGCGAAGACTTCATCGTCTGCGGGAACCATGCCGATAGCTGGACTGACGAACCAGCGTCGGATGGATCGAACGCAAAGGACGCAGGAGGCAAGTACTGGTTTTGTCCCGTCGTGAGACCAGCCATGATCAAACTTGCAGAAATCCCAGAGTATTTATTGTATGCGGAATCCGAACTCGAGTCCTTTCAAGGGCAGTCGTTGGGTCGTTGGCGGTTCATCCTCCAATCGATACAAAATACGGTACGGTTCGACGCTACGGATTGGGAGCCGAGCGTATCGCTCGAGCGACTGGAACTGCTGACGGTGATCCGCGGACTCGAGGAATTGGATCAGCCCTCCTCCGTGACGATCGTGACGGAAAGCAATTACGTCGCGCACGGTTTCGGCTTTGGATTGCGTGAGTGGCGCCACAACGGCTGGCAGTGGGAGCGATTCGGCGACTTAGTGCCGATCACCAACGACGATCTATGGCGGCGACTCGATCGCGCCAGCCAAGTTCATCAGTTGCAATGCCGACGCGGGAAATGGAGCGATGCTGCTCCCGAAACCGCGATTGAGCGGTCGCCGCCGAAAAATCTCTCGACAAGAGAATCGCCGCCAACGCCATGGCGACGAGACAATCCAGCGCGCCGCTGGATACGAAATTTGTCTCGCATCGCGTCATCGATCATTCCAATTTAGATCGTTTAACGGCAAGCCGAAGGCGACCACGCAACTGTCGCCTTCGGCCTAAGCGAGAAAATTGTTTCCGGTACTGAACGTTAGGACGGGAGCAGGCGGTGATGTAGTCCGTCAAACGTTGTATAGTAGGTGGCAGGCCCCCATGGCGTTTTCAAGCAATCCGATGGCTCGACCCAAGCGACCCAATTCCGCAAAGACTTCGCGGCCGACGATGAGCGCAACGGACTCTCGAAAGATTCGCGCCGAGTCCCCATTGAAGCGGCGATCCATCTTGACCGATTTTGATTTGCACCTCTTCGGCGAAGGGACTCATTTCGACATCTACAATTTGCTGGGTGCCCACCGCCGCGAATGGGACGACGTGTCCGGAACCAATTTTTCCGTATGGGCGCCCAATGCGCAATCGGTCTCGGTGATCGGGGATTTTAACGGCTGGACCGGGCAGGCCCACGTGATGGAGCGATCCGGCGACAGCGGAATCTGGGAGCTGTTCGTCCCAGGTCTGGCCGTTGGTGGCTTGTACAAATATCGAGTCGTCGGCCAGGACGGCTTGACCGTGGACAAGACCGATCCGTACGGATTTTTTGCCGAAGTCCCGCCGCGAACGGCGTCCGTCGTTTGTGACCTCGAACAATACCGTTGGAATGACCACGACTGGATCCGGGCGCGATCGGTCACGGATCCGCTGACCCAACCGATCAGCGTCTATGAAGTTCACTTGGGAAGCTGGCGGCATCGCGCGGGAAATCGTAACGGCTGGCTTTCGTATCGCGATTTGGCAGTTGAGTTGGTCGAATACTGCAAGCAACTGGGGTTCACCCACATCGAACTCTTGCCGGTCAGTGAGCATCCGTTTACGGGAAGCTGGGGATATCAAACGGTCGGCTACTTCAGTGCGACCAGCCGATACGGTTCCCCGGAAGGGTTGATGTTCCTGATCGATTACTGCCATCAAAACGGAATTGGCGTAATCATCGATTGGGTGCCGGCCCATTTTCCCAAGGACGCCCACGGCTTGGCGCGGTTTGACGGTACGGCGCTGTACGAACACGAGGATCCACGGCAAGGCGAGCATCCGGACTGGGATACACTCGTCTTCAATTATGGCCGAACCGAAGTCACCAATTTTTTGATCGCCAACGCATTGTTTTGGTTCGACAAGTACCACGTCGACGGATTGCGCGTCGATGCGGTTGCGTCGATGCTCTATTTGGACTACAGCCGCAAAGACGGCCAATGGATTCCGAATCGCTATGGGGGACGCGAGAATCTCGATGCGATTGCTTTTCTCAAACGGTTCAACGAGCAAGTGCATGCCCGTTTCGCCGGCGTTTTGACAATCGCCGAGGAGTCGACGGCTTGGAGTGGCGTCTCCCGGCCCACGTACAGCGGGGGATTGGGCTTCAGCTTCAAGTGGAATATGGGCTGGATGAATGACACGCTGCGATACATGAGTAACGAGCCGGTACATCGCAAGTTTCATCACGACGAACTGACATTCAGTCTCATCTATGCGTTTACCGAAAACTTTATGCTGCCGCTCTCGCACGACGAAGTGGTCCATGGCAAGCGGTCGCTGCTCGATCGAATGCCCGGAGATCAATGGCAACGCGTGGCGAACTTGCGATTGCTTTACAGTTACATGTGGACGCATCCCGGTAAGAAGTTGCTCTTCATGGGAGGCGAGTTTGGACAATGGCGTGAATGGAATTGCGACTCTCCACTCGATTGGCACTTGCTGGAGCACGTCGATCATCAGCACTTGCAGAAGCTCGTGGGCGATTTGAATCGGCTGTACCGCGCCCAACCGGCGCTCCATCGGCTGGATCATTCGGGCGAAGGATTCGAATGGATCGACTGCCACAACGCCGATGATAGTCTTTTGACGTATCTGCGATTCGCCCCTGGCCGCGATGACTTTGTCGTCGTCTGCTGCAATTTTACGCCCGTCGTGCGGAGCGGATATCGCGTCGGCGTTCCGGTCGAATGTTATTATCGCGAAATCTTCAATAGCGATTCGATTTATTACGGCGGCTCGAATGTCGGCAACGGCGCGGGGGCGTTTGCTTCGCGAATCGTCGCCCAAGGTCGCCCGCATTCGATTACGATCGATCTGCCGCCGCTGTCGGTTTGCGTTTTGCAGCCCGAGCGCAGATAACCGATTGATAATCTTATTTCGTGCTCGTACTCAGCGACGCGGTACTCGTACTCGTAATCGAAGCCAAGGTCAGGGACGTAATTGACCAAAAGGACAAAAAGGCGATGGATGCAAGCCGTCGCAAGGTGCATTTCTACAGTGGGATCGATTACGAGCACTGCTTCGCTGAGCACGAAGTAGCATCCGATCCGAGACAATTAATCCCGCCGCACGCCAATGGTCAGCAAAAGATTTGCGTAAATTCGCTGCTCGCCGGTTTGGATCGTCAGCGCATGCTGCTCGGAACTTGCGGTCCGGTAGAACTCGAATCGTTCGATCGATTGAAGCGGTACGGCGAAGCCCGAAGTCCGCAAAACGGAATCAAATTCACTCCAGATCGGAGGTCGCGAAGCATCGGCCGGTTGCATGACTTGGGCTGCTTCAATCGGAATGGCGGTCAGTAAGGCGCGTAATGCATCGACACAATTTATAATTCCAGGAGCCAAATTCAAATGGACCACGCGACCGCGTGGGCCAACGCAAGTTGAAACGGGATAATTTCCGTCGGCAATCAGCACGGTGCCGCCGTGCCCCGCCGCGCCTAACACGGTGAGAAGTTCTGGGTGAATGAGGCCGAATCGCAACATACTTGGGCACCGTTTGGATTGAGCCGATTTATTGTCGCGCAACTCGGATACACGAACAATCGGGCCTTTAAGGGAATGACTATTCTGCACTCAGCGGAGTTTAGTCAGGCGTCGATCGGGAACTGGCCCGGCCTGCTCCGTCGTCGCCCTGGAATTTGCCGTACCCTGAGCCGGCAGAACCAACAAGATCGTGGCGCGAAGTCTTTGCGCTGTTTGCGATGGTGAACCACGCAGTCGCATCACGCTCGCAAAACTGGGATTTATGAGACGTGGATCGCGAATCGTCCGCGTGGTGTTGGTGTGGGCCCTTTTGATCGCTCTGATTGTGCGGGCAAATCGTTGGCAGTTTTTCTGGGGAAAGCGAAGATTTTATCCGATTTGAGCCGAGGATTTAGCGCAAAAAGCCAGGTTAAAGACTATCTTTTCGAGAGTCGGCTGACACAATGGAAAGGACTTGCCGCCTCTTTTTGAACCTGACCCGTATCGACCGACCTGACTCCGCGATGGATCGGCTTTCCTCGACATTTGCGACTACTCCATGATTCAGCGGCTGTGCCAATCCAATCTCGCTTCGGCAGATAAGTACTTGCTGCTTACCGGCGCAACGGGCTTTGTCGGGCGTTATTTGTTGCGAGACCTTTTGACTGCCGGACACCGCGTCGCCGTGGTTGTACGGCCTGATCGCAAGTGCGACCCACAGCAACGCATCGAAGCGGTGATGCAACACTGGGAGCGCGAATCGGGCCACAGCCTACCACGCCCAATCGTTATCGCGGGCGACGTTCGGAAAAAGCTCCTTGGCTTGAGTCACCAGGATTGGAGTTGGGTCCGAAGTTCATGTGATCGCGTATTGCATGCGGCCGCTGTATTGACGTTTTTTGGCGAGCGCGAGGAAGAACCTTGGTTGACCAACGTGGACGGCACGAAGAATGTCGTCGCGCTTTGCGATCATTTCGATGTAAGCCAATTCCATTTCTTGTCGACGGCGTACGTTTGCGGCCAGCGTGACGGCCGCATTCTCGAACACGACTTGGACCTCGGGCAGCAATTCCGAAACGATTATGAGCATTCAAAATTTGTCGCCGAGCGCTACGTCCGCGACCATTGCAACGCAAAGTCGGTCACGATCTATCGCCCAGCGGTCGTCGTCGGCGACTCAAAAACCGGTGCGACGACTAGTTATCATGGTCTATTCTTGTATTTGCGATTGCTGGCCATGCTGGTTCCCCAGCAACAGCGCAATGCGCTTGGCGCGCACTACACCCAAATTCAATTGCCGATGCAGGGTGACGAGCCGAGAAACTTGGTCCCTGTCGATTGGGTTTCGCAAGTGATTTGTTATCTGATCAACAAGCCCGCCGCGCACGGCGAAACAATTCATTTGGCGCCCGAAGTTCGAACGACGCCCCGCTCGATCGTGGACAGTTGTTACGACTATTTTAACTCATGCGGCGTCGAATACGCAGGTCCGAATTCGCCCGCGGATGGACACGAATCCGAATTCGCCAAGTCGTTTTTTGCCAACACGAAGATTTATCAAGACTACGAGCGCAGTGATCCGGAGTTTGAATGTGCCGCGATCCGGCGATTTTGCAATCACATGCCCTGTCCGGTCGTCGACGAAGCCATGATTCACCGATTTCTGGACTTCGGTTCGAGTGATCAATGGGGTAAGAAGAGGGCCAAGCCGGCGAGTGCCGCGATCGATGTAGAATCCACGCTCGTGTCGATCGCACGACGCACGACGGTGGCGACGTCGAGATTCGGACGGGACTTTGATCTGGCCTTGGATGTTCTTGGCCCGGGTGGCGGCCAATGGACACTTTCGCGTGATCGCCAGGGTTGTTGGAGCGTGGTACGCGGAATCTTGCCGACGGTCACGCATTTGTTGCAATTGAATTCGGTCGAGCTTTGTCCAATCCAGGCCCGCGAGAACGAGTCCTACTGGTTTGGCCGCGTTTTGGATGCGGCGAATTTCGCCGAAACGAACAGTCCTTCCATTGCGATGAACGTCCCGAAATAAACCGTGTCGTCGCTTGGGTACAGCATCTAACGTCGCCGAATTCGCCAGAATTTGGGCCAAAACGCTGACGAGTACTGCTGCGGTAGCCCTCTCGCTCCTAGCTTGTGAAATTATTCATTTTGGATGCAGCGCGGCCCATCTGGGCCGCGTTTTCCGGTCATTCGACGGCCTGGAAAGGCCGTCCTACGAATAAATTCACAAGCTATCCGCGAGAGGAAAGCGATTTCGGGCTAAGCTCAAAGATTCTTGCTGGGGCAGCCTTCATCACGCGGAGCGTGATGGCTACAAAGTAGGAGATTTCAATCAATCGAATGCGTGGCTGGATCGGTGCTTGGGTTTGACCCAACGATTGTGCTCAGGGGAATATACTCGCGCAAGCGAACGATCTGCCCTCCGCGAAATTCGTAAGCCACGCCGCGCCAAGTGATGCGTCGCTTGATCGCCGCCCCAATTGCGGCCGCCAAATGAGTCATTTGCGTTATAGGTAGCAACATCCACATGAACCAGTCGCCACGGTTTGTCGGGCCGTGATCCGCGGCAGAATCGAATTGCCGGGCCGCGGAAACAGACTTCTCGATGCGGCGCAAGAGAGCGATATTGAGTGCCTGGAACCCGAAAAATAGCACCAGGCACAAGGCCCCAAGGCCCCACCTTCCCACTAAGAAATAGACGATACCCAAAACCAAAACGGCCGAGGGTAAAATTCCCGTCAGGAGCCCGTGCAAGAAAACGAGCGGCCATGACGGATGGTACAGTTTCACGTCAAGCAGTTGCCTTGTCATCCAACGGGCCGCGCTGGCCAGAATTGTGCTCTCCTGGCTGACGACAACGAGATCACGGCACATCCGGGTCGCCAGTCCCTCTTTCGCCAATAGCGGGGCAATCATCACATCCTCAAATAAAGAGCGCCGCCAGCGGTCGAGCAATCCACATTTCTCCAAGGCCTGTCGGCGAATGGCGAGCGAACCGCCCCAGGCAATGCTGTACGCCTGCATCTGCACTATGGCCGCGGCGTTCCAAATGGCTCGTACTTGGCTTCCGATTCGAGGGGACAACGGTTCGAACCAACGCATTCCAAACGACGCGGCGACAGATGGTTCCGAAAGCGGCGACATCAAACGCCGCAGCCATTGCGACTCGGGTACGACGTCCGCGTCGATTAGTGCGATCACGTCGTGGCGGGAATCGAGCCGCTCACAAGCCCAAGCGAGCGAATTACATTTCAGACTGCGATCAAGTCCGTGTTCACCAGCGACCCAATGCTCGATTCGATCCATCGCTTTGGCCTTTTGTACCGAATGAAATACTTCGACGGCCGGATCCTGAGCATGGTCCGTGACGAAAACCACTCGGTAATCAGGCCAGTCCTGCTGCGCCAGCGCGATTAAACAAGCTTCCAGATGCGGATCCGCTCCGCGGGCGCAGAGAACTACGGCAACTGCCGGCTGAAAGGCCGCAATCTCATCGGGCGCTTTGTTGTGAGCGACGTATTTCTCAAACCGCCGAACCAGAATCCATTGGACCGCCATGAACGTCGCGAGGCCGGCGGTCAAAAGCCAAATCATTTTGTGCCGGGAAAATTAGCGAGGTTGGTCAATTCCATGAATCAGCCAATCGAGGGCGTTGCCGCTTGAAGTCGCCCGTTGCAATTGGTCCTCCGCGTTTTCCGCTCGGTACGTGCAGTCGATCCATTTGTCAAAATTCATTTCGCTGCCGAGCCAAAGCGGGTTCGGTGATCCCAGTGCGATCAATGCCGGCACGTCTCCATATTTTGCCCCGCCAGGGAGAAAATTCACGTCGCGCAGGTCGGTGACCTTTGCAAAGCGGAATCCGTTTGTGTCGATCGCAGCTCGTTGCACCGCGGTTCCCGCCAGTGCTCGCGCGGCAGCGCCAACTGGAGCTAGAGCGTCCAAGGCGAGAAGATCGACTTTGGTGCTTGGCTGGTGGGCAAGTCCTGCGATTGCATTCAAAACGTCGTGCACACGGCAAACGAATATGGCGTTGTTGTACCCGAATGTGTACCCGGCAGCCTCGCGTCCATTCTCAACGAGGCGTCCCTTGGCTGCGTCCGCGCCTGGCGGTAGCAATTCGCCTTGCCAATAACAATCGACCCCAACAACTCCATACCCGGCATCCAGAAACCGTTGCGAATCAGCGGAGAGGACTTCCTTGTCGGCGACTCCAGCTTTCCCGTTTTCGCTGAGACAAATGACGTATCGTGAGTTCCAATCGGCTTGTGGTCGGATCAGGATCGCCGGCGTTTGTTCGCCGCGCGACGCGTTCACGAACCGGCCTCGCTCCCAGAGCAATCCATCTTTAGAATCGCTCGAATTCACCTTCCATTCGACGGTTTCGGTTTGAACGGTTCGACCGAACATCGCGCGGCATGCAATCTTCATAGAGTCTTTGAAGCGCTGCGCACCCGATTGGCCTTTGGGTCGCAATGCTTCCCATTGGACTTGGCTATCACTGTTCCAGTGCTGCAGCAGTTTCCGTTCGAAGTCGTCACCGCCGGTCGGTTGCGGATGAACGGCATCCCAAACCGATAGTTCTTGCGGAGATTTCCGCGGAAACGGGCGTTCTGTGACGTCAGCGTTCAGATGTAGCGCTTCGTCAAACAGCTCGTACATGGCTTTGCGCGAAACAGCGTTGTAGTTATGTCCGAACTCGACATGCTCGCAGAGTCGCACGTTGTCAGGATGCCCCAACAACCGGTAGAGGGACTGCAATTGCGGAAACCCGTCGCGCGACATTTCTTTGGTCCAGTCATCGGCGGAAGAAAGCCCTTGGGGTTTAGGAGCAAACAGGCTTGCGAATTCCACGTTTCCCGTTCCAATTCGCAGCAGCGCCGCGTTTTCACAAGTGCATCCCCCTTGCATCGCGGTAGACACCATCACCGCTGGGAAGATGGCGCTGGGACGCGGGTCGATGGCTGCCAAAATCATCGTCTGCGTTCCGCCGCCACTAGCCCCTGTCACGGCAATTCGGGACCGATCGACATCGGGCAAACTTTCCAAGAGGTCAAGGGCGCGAATCGAACTCCAGGTTTGCAGGCCCATCACCGATTGAAGCCGGCTTTCAGCTTGGGGACTGAACAAACCCCAGGCGTCTGTCGAATTCATCATCGGTCGCTGTTGCGAAAATCCGTGCGCGAGATTCTGCGTGATTTGCTGACTATCGGCATAGCCGATCATGTCGTAATGAAAGACGACGCATCCCATGCGCGCGAGGTGAACGCAGCGGGCTTGCAACGGCGCACGCGCCGATTCGAGTTCAAATTCGGCGCCTGATTCAATTTCGCGCGCGGCTGCTTCTGGACCGGCGTCGTAAAATCGGCCGTTGTTCCAATGCCCGTGGGGGCACAGAACGCCCGGAAAGGGGCCGACTTTGTTCTTGGGTCGAAAAAGGCTGCCGCTGACAAAGAATCCGGGAAAACTTTCAAAGTAAACCTTCTCGATCGAGTAATCGCCACAATCGACGCGGCTATGCATTACTCCGTTAAGCGGGGTACGCGCGGGCAATGGAAAGAGTCCCTGTGCCACCAAGATACGCTCGCGAACTTCCGCGGACCGCGCTTGCCACAGTTCCACATTTTGCGGCGGATCGAATGGGAAGTGATCGTCCAGAGTCTTGAGCGGCCCCAAGCGCACGTCGTTGACTTCGGCGGCGGGTGTATTGCCAAGGGCGTGGTCCGCAGGTCGTATTCCTTTCTGAAACCCATCGAATCCAAACGGGGTTGGCTCGTAGGGGCCGACAAAGTTCACGTCGCTGGTCCTAGAAATCTGGCCTTCCAATGCGAGGCACCAATAACAAGCGTTGACCACAAGGCGGCGTAGGCCTTCATTGGAAAAATCTTGGGAGGCACCCATCGTGGTGCAAAAAACGCGCGCCGTTTTGCCCGATTCAGATTGGTACGGCAAGACCCAAGCCAATGGCATCATCGGATCATTTTTCGCGCCAACGACGGGCGGATCGCCGGGCTGCATGCCTTGCAGCACTTGGCCGCGAAGCAAAACGGTCGTGCCTTCCGGTAAATGATGGATGCCGTACACATCGGTAGGTCCCCAGATGTCGTCGACGCCGCAAAGGATCGGATGGCCGCTGTTTTCATCGACGATCACGCCCCGGGTGCTCTCCACCTTGTGGTTTCCGTGGTGCGAGACCCAGGTTTCACCCAGAACCTGCTTGCCGAAACCTCCCGCCCATTTGCCCCCCTCCTGACCAAAATAGGCGTACGGACTGTTGCTGTCGGCCGGGTAATTAAATGCGTGGGTCGAAGTCCGCAACCCAATGATCGGTTTACCGGAGTTCACATAGTCGACGAAGAATTTCATTTGGTCATCGGAGGGGCTGCGATAACGAAGCGCTAAGATGATCAAATCGGCGGATGCGAGCGACTCCATGCCGGGGATATTATGTTGTTCGTTTGGATTGATGGTTCCGTCGTCGGCATTCTGTGCGAACAAGACGGTGCACTTGAACCCATGCCGTTGGGAGAGGATTTTTCCGAGCATGGGAAGCGCTTCTTCGGAGCGATACTCTTCATCGCCGGAGATAAGGACGATATGGCGACCTTTTCCCGGTCCTTCTCCTTCCGGATAAACGCACCAGCGCTCGTCAGCCGCTTGCGCTGCAATCGTGGTTGCAATGCCCAGGACGAGCAACATTGCCCACGACAAGATGTTGCGTGCGAGGCGATAATTCACAAGCCTGATCGACATTGATTATCCTGCGGTGTCGGTGCTAACGGCGGGGGCGATCATTCAACGAGTTTGGCTTCTTCGATCATTTTGACAAACGCCTCTTTGTGTTTGGCGATCGTTTTTTCTGGACCGTAGAGCTTCACAAAATAGTTGCCCAGCGAATCGGTTTCGATGATCACGGCCAATAGGCGATGGTCCTTGAGTTCTACCTTCGGCGCCTGGGGACCACGCTGATCCATGTACGTCCCCGACACGTCGAGCAAGTGAATTTTGTAGCCGCCAACTTCCTTTGCCGTTATCGTCGCTTTGTCGCGCGACAGTTTGCCGTCGGGCTGTTGGACTTGCCCAAGCCAACGGTCGATGTTTGCTTCGATCGAGCCACCGGCTCCCATCACGGTCAAACGTGAAGTTTTGGATTCGCCTTCCACCGGTTCAATCGAGAATTCCGCTTCGATCATGGTCACAGCCGGATCGATTTTTTTCCAATCTCCCGGGGCGGTCATCTCCAAGCGCCCATCGGCCACTTTAAACGAGATCGGTTCCGGCTTTTTCGCGTCGTCTGCATCCTGGGCTTGAGCGGAATCCTTTGGGCTCTCGTTTGACGTTGCGTCGGACCTGAAGCTGGATTTGTCCTGCGCAGTACCAAGGCACGAAAACGATTCGCAGAAAATGAGCATTGCGAAAAGGGTGACGGTCGAGTGGTTCATGGCAACTCCTCAAGTATTCGTATCAAAAAATGATAATTAGAAACGCCGTCACAGCGATCAGGGCCAAGCTAATCAAGATCCAAACCGTAGGTACAACCGCGCGTCGCTGTTGTCTTTTCTCCAAGTACGCGGCCGCTTTGGAAGTGGCAGCGGCATTAGGGCTCCCCACACTTCTTGGCGAATCTAACATCGAGTCAAAAACTCTATCGGCCGGAAGCCAATCGCCCCAGCCCGCTCGCCAGACTAACGATTGTGTACCCACTCGCCCCTCATTAATCCAGGTTTGCATGACTTGATTGGATGCGGGGCCAAATTGGCCCCCACCGGGTGAACGGACAAACCAAACGGCATCCGGTATTTCCGCCAGTGGGTCCAGATTTGATGAACCCGTCGGAATTTGATTGGGAGTGGTTGGCGCTGAAACAGCTTCGCCCACCTTCGCGGAACTGTCACGCGACGCCCGGTTCGATCCCGCGAACGGTTCGCTGCGTGCCGTGGATTTAGTGCCCTTGTCCCCAAGTGAATTCGAACTTTCCACAGGGGGAGCACTCTTAGCCGGCGACACTTTTGTTTTGCGGAGGACACCCGACGTGGGAGGCGTATCGGCCGAACGGGTGGGAGTGTCGTTGGGACCCGAGCGCGCGATCACGACCTTATTGTGGCAGTTCGGACAAATCCCGACACGAGCGGCTAATTCGTCTCGCACGAGGAGGACTTTGCCACAATGCGTGCACGGAACGCGAATCTCCATACAATTCGAACTCGCTCAAAAGTTTTATGATCAAATTGAGATGGGTCGAACCACAAGTCGAATGTCTGTTCAAACGATCCAAATTCGGATTGCAGGAATGAACCGCTAAAACGTCTCGGCCGGCCGGGCGTGGCAATCAACCATTCGAATTATAGCAACCCAAGCTGGCTTTGGCGGATCGATTTAACGGGGGAAATGTACGAGACGCAAAGTTTCGCGGTGCTCGCGACAGGTTGGGCCGATTTATCAGTTTCAACGCCACGAGCGCTGTCCCCGCCGCATTTCCGTCAAGCCAGGAGTTGGGATTTTGGGCCGGGAATCAATTCGTCCAAAAGGATAAAGTGGACTACTGTTCGTCGGGCGGAGGCGTAAGATTCGTCGCAGGCGGAAGAGAAAACGAAAGCCTGGCTGCGCCGCGGTAGCCGCGCGTTGGAGCCCAACGCTGAACCGCCAACGAATATTTCGTAGAATTTTCAACGACCTTAAACTGCTCAGGAGCGACGAAAAGTCCAGTTTCGGGCTACTTGTGAGGGAATACTTAAGGTGAGAAAAGGTTCCAATCTGCGAAATCCGTTGTTATTCTAGATAAGCGCGGTTTTAGTTTCCTTCCAAGGCTGAGGACTGACCTCGCCATATTGAAGATCGCATTCATTCATTCGCTGCTACAAGGGAAAAACGATGATCAACGCCGCACATTTTGGGTGGCTTTCAAAATGTCTGAGTCGCCGCACCAGGGCCGACCATTTTTCGCTTCGCCATCGCGCCATCCCTTCGGCATTGCTGAGTGAATTCTTGGAATCACGAGATCTATTGACGGGCGATTTCGTTTCGGCAATTCAGTTCGGAGCCGGAACAAACGATTCCGTGCAGGATATGTTCGTAGACGCGTCCGGCAATACCTATTTGACCGGATATTTTTCGGGGACCGTCGATTTTGATCCCGGTCCTGCCGAGGCCATACTCGACGCGGGCAGCAGCGATACGGCCATCTGGCGTGCCGACGGCGATACAACTCCGAATTATTCCGATTGGAACGGGTCTTCCTTTGGAAGTGAGGAGGACTCTGCCAATGTCGGAGAGTGGCGAATCATCGACGGCGCCGAGTCACCAACCCGCGATGAAAAGATCGTGGTCGGTGTCCGCACGTCGGGCGTGATCTCCGGCGAGATGTATTCCAACGGAACTTGGACCGCGTTGCCGTTTTCGATCGCGTCAGGCGCGGCATCGAACCAACATGGTTTCGACGTCGTCTACGAAAGCTTCAGTGGCTTGGCTTTGCTGGTTTGGAGCAATGGCTCGTCGAGCGCGGACAATGTTTCCTATCGCATTTGGAACGGCACGAGTTGGTCCGGCGCTCAAACGGTGACCTCACCGCTGGCAGGTGTTGCCAAGCAGATCCATCTTGCCGCAAGTCCGACGTCCAATTCAATCCTCATGGTCGTTACCAACAACTTCGCGAACGACTACGCGATTGTCTGGAACGGCACCGCTTGGACCAACGGCGTCATACTGGGGGCGGGCCCGTCGCTGGGAACGACCGACTCCGCAGTGGCTTTTGAATCAACAACCGGTCAAGGCCTCGTCGTTTACGATAACTCCACGCTTGGTGGCGGCCTTGAGTATCGTACCTTGGTCGCCGGGACCTGGAGCGCGGCGACTGTCCTGAATGCGCCGGCCGGAATCTCAACGAGCGACGTTAACTTTGTCTCGCTCGCATCCGACCCGGGCAGCGATCGAATCGCACTCGGGGTGCTGACCGAAACGAATGAAGTTTGGTTTTCGGTTTGGGATGGCGCTGCCTGGACGTCCGACGTTGTGGCAACCTCAACATCTTCGGCCAATGCCGTTCTCAATATGGCAGTCGCTTTCGAGCGCGAAACGGGGAGGGTTGTGGCGACGTATGGCGTAGCCGCGACGAATTCCGTCCTCTACCGCCTGTGGACGGGCGGCGGTTGGACTGATGAATTGTCGGGGCCGGACATCGGCGCCGTGCCGAACTCGATGGCCTTAGCGCCTGATTCCTCGAGCGACCGAATCATGCTCGCAGTGCAGGACGAAAACCGCGCGCTTCATTACATCCAATGGGATGGCACCGAATGGGGTCCGGTCAATACCGTTGAATCGGACACGGGCGAAACGTCGGTCCAGCCGTTCTTATTCCTTTTTAACGCCTCGCCGAAAACCGAAGAAGCTTTTGTTGCTAAGTACACTTCCGCCGGGAGTTTGGTATGGGCACGAGGCTTTGGAGGCGGTCTCAATGATCGATGCAATGCGATCACCGTTGACAGTTCGGGCAACATTTATGTTACGGGCTCCTACAACAGAGGTTTCGCATCTCCCATTCCGACCAACGATTTCGATCCGGGTCCAGGGGTAGTGCGGTTGCCTGCAACATCGCTGGAAGAAATTTTTGTATCAAAGTTCGATGGTGATGGAGACCTGATTTGGGCAAAATCCTTTAGGGGCGGCAACTCGGTCGATGATGGACGAGCGATCGCGGTTGACAGTATCGGCAATGTGCACGTCGCGGGGATCTTTGGTGGTTTCGTGGATTTTGATCCGGAGCCACCAGGATATTTTCTTCAGTCTGGTTTCCGCGACACCTTTATTGCCAAACTGAACGGCGATGGGGAGTTAATCTGGGCGCGTTCATTTACGGGAATCTTCGGTAGCCCGAACGAAGTTACCAGCATAGGTCTAGACAATTTTGGCAATATCTACTTGTCCGGCGGCTTTAGCGGACTCGTCGATTTCGATCCAAGCCCCTTTTCGCTGATCCTTTCGAGTGGTTTTGGCGCGGACACATTCCTCGTCAAGTTAGACCTTAGTGGAGTGTTAATATCGGCGAAACAATTCGGCAGCGATTACGACTTCAGTTCGCTCGGAATGCTCGTAGGTCCGCTCGGCGATGTGTTGCTTTCCGGGACATTTTTCGGAAACGCAGACCTAGATCCGGGAATAGGCGTTGTTGAGTTGACTAGCCATGGATTGGGTGACGGTTTCTTGATGCAACTGGATACGAGTGGAAATCTGGTATGGGCGCGCGGCTTCGGAGGTAGCGGTGCAGATGCCGCCCGCGACGTAAAAAGGGATGGCGACAAGAACATTTACGTGACGGGAGATTTTGAAGATTTCTTTAATTACGGTGTCGGCGTGGATCTTCTGGAAAGCAACGGCGACACGGACGTTTTCGTGCTTCGACTAGACAACGCCATCAACCTTTCGTGGGTCAAGTCGTTCGGTGGAGACGATGACGATACGGGCAACGCCATTGGCTTGGACAGCTTGGGATTCATTTACGTGGCCGGAGCGTTTCGTAGGGAAGTCGATTTCGACCCAGGCCTTGGAACAAGCGAATTAACCAGTGAAGGCAGGATCGATGGGTTCCTCGCTCGTTTGACGCAGGAACTCGTTTTCACGACGTCGGGGGTTGGTCCCGACGACATCGTCGTCCGGCGCAATGGAGCCATGATTGAGATTTTCGATCGAAATCTTGGGATCGTTGTCGAACAAGCAGTCCTTAACCAAGTTCTCGGTATTCAGCTTAACGGCCAATCGGGCGAAGCAGACGCGTTCACGGTCGATTTCGAGTTTGGTGGAACCTTCCCGACGGTTCACCCTTTGGTCATTTCCGGTGACGCGGGTGAAGGCGACACGTTCAACTATGTCGGAACCACACGAGAATTGACCGTATATCGTCCGTCCAAAAACTTGATCGACGCGAGTCGCTTCACGTGGGATGGCAGGTTGATCTTGTTAAACGGCATCGACAACGTCAATTTGACGAGATCGAGTTCGTTCCGGCTGCAGACACGAGGCAGCACCGACGTGTTAAACGTCTCTCCAGCCGCAGGATTTGACGGCGTCAACGCGACGCGGATCACCGGTACAAGCTCGGGCATCTCGATCGGGACCGTGACCTTTGACAACGTGCCATACTTTACGCTCGATACGGCCGAGACGGATGGAATAGGTGCATTGGCTAACGATAACGTGTCCGTAGCCCCAGATGGACTAAAAGCGCTCGGGCTGTTCGACGTCAATGTGACAACAGGAAATGGGTCCGACCAGTTTTACGTGGATACCCCTGATCTATTGCTTCCTGTGTTGGGAGGCGTATTCCGCTATCGAGCCGGGGCCGAGATCGATTTGTTGGCAGTCACGGGCGATGTGGATTGGCGCATCAACCATTCACGCGTGCTCAGCAGTTTAGGCAATGGCCGTATATTCTTCTCCGAATTGGAAACGGCATCGATGACCGGCGGACCCAGCAGTAACCTTCTCATCGCTGTTGGCTTTTCAGGCAATGTGACTCTGAATGGCGGAGACGGGAACGACACGTTGCGCGGCGGCCCAGGTAACGACGTCCTCAACGGTGGCGGCGGCAATGACCTCGTGGTTGGAAATGGAGGCGCCGACGAATATATTCTGGAAGGAACCTCGGTCGCAGACGATCTGCGGCTCCGATTTGTGACGCCTACAAAACAAACGTTTGAGCGCAGAAACGTCGGAAGCGCGGTCATTCTCGAATTGGATTCGATCATCAACGATGCGAGCGACAAAGTTCGAATCAACGCGCTCGACGGCGATGATCTGATCAGCGTGCAATTAGCGATCGCGCTGCCAGGCGTCGCCGACGGCGGCATCGGAACGGACGCGTTCTCGGTCCCCGGAAATTGGGTCACGGTCAACTGATAGGATTGGACTCAACGACGATTTCCGCAAGTTTATTTTCCGCATGATGTTGGCCCTCTGCGTGGATGTGTAAAAAATCCCAGGCCTGCGAAGCCTTCGGCCTGAGCTAGGCAAACGGCTGGGCCTTCGGCCCGCAAAGCACAGTTGCCCGGTCAATTCCGCGTCTCAGTGTCGACAAAGCACTATTCGCGCATTGCCTTTTCCACGAGCGCATGATCGAAATAGTTGATGCTCATTCCGGCATCGATCACCAAGCGCTGTGCCGTGATCCCAGACGAGCGTGGGCTGAGCAAAAAACAAACTGCGTTGGCAACTTCTTCGGTGCTTACAGCGCGGCGGCGCGGAATCACTTGTTCCGCGTACAAGTACGAGTGCGCGTAACCGGGAATCCCGGCCGAAGCCGACGTTTTCAGCAAACTCGGCGCCACGGCATTAAAGCGGACTTCGGAAAACCGCGAAAAGCTCTTGGTCAGGAACGCCAGCGACGAGTCCAACGCCGCTTTAATGGGCGCCATAAAGCCGTAGTTCTCGCTGGCCATGGTCGTCGTCGAAATCGAAATCGTGACCACCGAAGCGTCAGAACTGAGCAAATCCTTCAGCGCATTAGATAGGGCAATGAGCGAGTAACAGGAAATGTCCAACGACCGCAAGAACTGTTGTTTTCCCGTCTCGTGAAACGGACGAAGGCCTCCCGAATAATCGGCAAACGCGATCGAATGGACCAGTCCGGCGAGCTTGCCGCCCGCGACAAGATCATCTCGAACGCGATCGATCTGGTCCGGAAATTCGACGTCGCAAACGAGCATCTCGCGTCCGGGCAAAAGCTTGCCCACCGTCTCGCGACGTTGCTCGGACCGTACGACATAGACGACGCGAGCTCCGGCTTCCTCCAATTGTTGACCGACGACAAAGGCGACGCTTTTTCGATTCGCCGCGCCAAACACAGCGATCCGCTGATCTTTCAATTGCAAATAGTCCACGCTCATTCGACTCCCCTGATCATCGCTGCAAATCGCAAACTCGCGGCCAATTGTTCGCCCAATTTAATCGAGGCCGCAAAAAAAGTGGCATTGCTCAGTTGCTCTTCGCGTTCCACCAAGATCGTGATCGAATCCCCAGGCCGAACCAGTTGCTTGAAGCGAACGTCGTTCACTCGAGTTAAGACGGGAATACCGGCCGTCGCTGTTCCCCAGCATGCTGCCAACAAAGCGCCGGCCTGCGCCGCGCATTCGCACAAAATGAGTCCCGGCACAATCGGCTGGCCGGGATAATGCCCGTGAAAAAAAAACTCGTCTGCCCGAAACGTCTTGCGACAAAGAATCGACGACTCGTGCAGCTCGACAACCGAGTCAATCAGCAACATCGGCGGGCGATGCGGAATTTTGCACTGAATGAATGCTGGATCGGTTGGTTGCATCGAACTTCCGGATGACAAGAATGGCACTTCACGCGTTGGTCCATTTTATAGGATTAACATGGCATCGCCGTAGCTAAAGAAGCGGTATTTCTCAGCAATTGCAGCCGCATAGGCCCGCCGCATCAATGCACTCCCTCCGAACGCATGCACCAGTACCATAAGAGTCGACCGGGGAAGGTGAAAGTTTGTTACCAATGCATCGACACCCAAAAACTTGTGCCCCGGCCGAATGAAAAGTTGGGTCATGTCGGACCAGGCCATCAGCGTTCCATCCGATCGGACCGCGGATTCCAATACCCGAACGGAGGTCGTCCCAACCGCAATGATTCGACCAGCCGCTGCACGGACCTGATTCAATCGATCGGCGTGTTCGGCACGAAGGATTCCAAACTCCGCGTGCATTCGATGGTCGTCCAGCCGTTCCACGGCGATGGGACGAAACGTGCCGGTCCCAACGTGTAGTGTCACTGGGCAAATGGCGATCCCCTGATCCACCAATTGTCGGAGCATCGATTGCGTTAGATGCAAACCGGCGGTGGGTGCCGCGACCGATCCCGGATGTTTCGCGAACACCGTTTGGTAGTTGGCGAAATCGGAATCCACCATATTTCCCGCTCGTATGTAATGCGGCAATGGAACGCGACCGATCTGTTGAAGGACTTGGGCTGGTTCAAGATCGGTCAGCAGCCGTGCCGCCCAGGATCCCTCGCCCAATCGAGCCAACATCACCAATTCGCAAAAATCTCGACCATTGCGGTCCTGCAAAACAATTTGATGATTGGGCTGCAGTTGCGATCGCGTCTTGCAAAGCAGGCGGATCAACTGCGGTTGCAAGTCGGATTCAAGCCACAGACCATGCCAACGCCCTTTGGTGTCCTTGCGGTAACCCACCAACTTCGCAGGGACTACGCGCGAATCGTTTACGACGAGAGCGTCTCCTTCGCGAATGAGTTCCGGCAAGTCGCGAAAATGGTGGTGCTCGATCGTCGCGTCTTTGCGACGGACGACCATCAATCGGGAATCGCTTCGATTCGCGAGCGGCTGTTGCGCGATGAGGTCCTTGGGCAATTCGTATTCGAATTGATTCAATTCCGTCACCGGGTTCGAATGGGGTCGCGAATTCGTCATTTGTCCGCTAGGTCAAATATGAAAGACGTCACTCTAGACTCTAGTCGTCGCATCCATCACCTCAAAAGCCGCCAGAGGGCCCCTCCGTCTTGGGTGGGGGATTCCTTCCCGTTTTGCCTACCGAGACGAGAAAAAAGTTTCTTGCCTCGCGCCGCGAAATTAGGCCGAAAATGACTCGCTAGCAACCAATCTTCAAGAAGTTTCCCGAATTCACGTTGACCCCGATCCCGTTCTATTTATCTTTTCCGTTTCAGGCTGATTGGTATCCGGTACGCGGTTTCGATCGGCTCTGAGTTCCTTTCTCGTTCCTGGAATACTACCAGGTACGTCCGTCCGTAAGTCCGCGGCGTCAATCAAGTCACGTTGTTAAACCACAGGGCAACCGACTTGCCGAAGCACAGGATGAACTTTAAACCGGGGAGCGACTGCAACATTCAACAACGTTCAGTCGGCGGCAAACGACCCGACGGTACATGAAGTACCAGGGTCGTTTTTTTTTGAATTCATCATGACCGTCCATCAGCCCGTTCTAGCAAAACAAATCGTCGAGTGGTTGGGCGTCGTCCCGGGTATGACGATCGTGGATGGGACATTTGGGGGCGGCGGACACGCCGCGCTGCTAGCGGAAAAGGCTTCTCCAGGCGGGGTGGTGATTGCCTTGGATCGGGATCCGCACGCCATGGCCGCTGTGCGCGGCCGATTCGCGGGTGTGCCCGTGAAATTATTCACTGCCAGCTACGTCGATTTGCCGGCGGTCCTACGTTCAATTTCCATTGACGCGGTCGACGCGATTCTGTTGGATCTAGGACTTTCCAGTGATCAACTTGCGGACCCTGCACGCGGATTTAGCTTTCAGGACGGCGGCGAATTGGATATGCGGTTCGATCCGCGGTCAGGCGAAGCGGCTTGGGAACTCATCCAGCGACTAAGTGAGAAGGAACTGGCCAACGTGATTTACGAGTTTGGCGAAGAACGATTCAGTCGCCGCATTGCGCGGCGCATCGTCGAGGAGCGACAGCGGCAGCCGATCCGTTCCGCGGATCAGCTGGCGGTCTTGGTTCGTCGTTGCGTGCCGCGTTCCCGTGGTCATGCAATCGACCCAGCCACTCGGACGTTTCAGGCATTGCGAATTGCGGTCAACGACGAATTGACGGGGCTTCAAACCGCGATGGAGACCTTGCCTGTACAACTCCGGCCCAACGGCCGAATCGCCGTAATCAGTTTTCATTCACTCGAGGACCGAATCGTCAAGTTTGCGTTCCGCGGTGATCCCACGCTGGACGTTTTGACCAAACGGCCGATTCGGGCTGACGACGACGAACAAGCTGACAACCCCCGCGCACGGAGCGCTCGGCTGCGAGTTGCCCGAAAGCGCCTACCGAATGAACCCTCTAAGTCCCGGAATAAATGGCCTCGTTAACTTGATCGAATGGATTCGACCATGGACCGCGAAGAAGCATTGAGGCGACAATTCGTACGCGAAGCCAGAATCGGGGTGACGCTAATCGGCGCAACCCTCGCGGTTTTCGTCGTTGTCGCCTATTACAAAATGAGCGGGCGTTTCAGCAGCACGATGGAGTTGGGGAGCGCCGCCAACCTCACAGCGTCGACACTGAATCCGCAATTACAACGCACCCATGCCACGAATGCAACCGTCGCCGCAATCCAAGCCGCGACGCGTTCCGTGGTCGATCAAGTCGAGCCCCAGCGTGGAGACACTTCGCCGACGCAAGCCCCTCCCATGCCCATTCCCAAAGTATTTAACGAAAGTAGCATCCCGGCTTCCGAGTTGCCGGAAAAAGATTCCGAGCCGGCCGACGATCCTTCGGCGCAAATCACGGGTCGCAAATCCGATACCAATATGCCTCTGGTCGCTCCCGCGGAAGTTTCCGAAAATCGTCGAAACTTCACTCCAACGCCATTGGTCCCCGAGACAATAGACGACAAACAAGATTTCTCTACAGCCGTCACCAGAAACCATAACGCACGAATACCTGTCTCGGCGCCAATGCGGTCCACTATTCGACAAGTCCATTCGAACGAACCGAATTCTGTGCTCAACCGGCCCATTCCGGCCGTTCGTGTCGATTCGGAAGTGGATATCCCGGTCGGAAATCGACGCATCGAAGCGGTCGGCAATGCGACCGATTCTTTCGGGCCGACAGCGGAAAGCGAAATGGTCGTGCGATTGGCGCCGAATGAAAGTTTGTGGGCGGTCGCCCAAAAGCAATACGGTGACGGACAATACTTTCGGGCGCTCGCCGCGTACAACGGATTCAATAAAACGACCTCCGCTCAACCGACAATCGGAAGTGAAATTCGCTTACCAAGCCTCGAGCGGTTGCGAGCCGAGTTTCCGGCACTCATGCCGAATGAACTCGGGCCATCAGGCACCGGGGATCCGGATGTACACAACGACCTTTTGGCCGCGAAAACGTATGTCACCGCAGTCAACGAGACGTTGTTTGGAATTGCTCGCGATCAATTGGGCCAGGCCTCTCGTTACGTGGAGATTATCGAACTCAACGCGAATCAGTTGCCCGACGGCGTGACGTCCAATACCAAGCTCCCCGCCGGCGTGCGGTTGGTGCTCACGCACAAGTGATCGTCGAGTCCTTTGTTTAACGGCAAGCCGCAGGCGGCGGCGGACACAGGCTATCGCTCTGGCGTTACGCTCACTTCGAACAATCGAATCCCCAACGGCTCGATCACTAACTGACTCGATTCCAATTTCGTGCCACTGAGAATTTCCCGTACGGATCCCGACAATCGAAGTCGACAATGCATTTCGCTCGTTCCCACGTTAGCCAAGAACACGCGCGTTTGTCCGGCCGCTTCCGACGTCCATTGAAGAAGTCCAAAGACCGGCTCGCCCGTTTCGCCGACAACAGCTGCGTCCCGCAATTGATCGGCGAGTTCGCTGCAGAATCCACCGAACATTTGTTCCGGCGACCCCGGAGACACTTTGGGAAAGGCTTGCCACCACATGTCGCCGTCGCTCACCAACGGCTCGCCATACACTCCATATTGAAATTGCTCGTCTCCGACAAGCAAGAGCTTAATTGTTTGGGAAACCGTTTTCAATTGGCTCAAGTGCGAGTCCTGAATGTATCGCGTTGGCGGTACCACCAAGACCTTGATCGACTCAGCAGCTTGCCCCAAGTCCTCGCACGGCACGATGCGAACTCCCAATCCAAGAAATTTCAGCGATTGATAGATAGCGGAGAGTTGCGGAAGATATTGTGGGTCGCAAATCGCCGCGTCCTCCGAATAGAACAAGCCGATCTGCCTAAGGCCACCGCCGAAACAAGCGATGGCGTCTGCGTGCAAGTTTAGTTGCAGCATCGTTCGAACGAATTCGTTCAAGATTCTCGGCTGTGTTGCCAACGACCCAAAAAACTCGTCCTGATTTCGTTCGATCGGATGCCCATCCGCCTCGCGACCCCAATACCAAACCTGGATCATGCCCATTCCGGAAACGTGATGTAGGTACAGCCCAACGCGAAGATAAGCGGGATCCAAATCGGGGTTCCGCCAATGAATATTGGATACGCCATGCCATTCCGAATCGAAAATCAACTTGTTCGGCTCGATCGATCGCAAAAAGTCCAGTGCAAAAAGCGAACCAACCCAATCAATGGAGTACGGACGAGTTGGCGACAACTCGGCAAAACTGTCTGAAATGCCGCCCCGCGATGTCGTCGTGCAATCGATCCCCAAAATCCCTTGCTGCCGCCCTAGTCCATACCAGTCAATCCCGTGCGTGTGCGGTGTATCCAACAGCAGCGACGCCGGCAGCTTGATATGCGTTTGGATCTCAGAATCGAGCGATTCTATCGTCTCGATTACGATTGCAAACCATGCTCGTACCCGAAACATGTTAAATCGAGACATGTCATACCAGGAAGCGGTCCCTTGCAGCTTGATTGAAATCGGCAAGTCCACGCTGATCTCGTCGAAATCGCGAAAGTGGGTCTTGTATCGTCGGTTCAACGCTTCGATCGTGCCGTGTTCCGACTGAAGCCATTTTCGAAAACGGCTTTGAGTGCGATCTGACCAAATCGATGTTCCCCAGCCACACTCCGAAAAAAACCAATGCGGTTCGTTTGCCAACAAGCAGTTTTTCAACGCGGCGGGATGCCCGCGGAATTCGGACCCCATCGTGGAAAAAAGTTCCTTCCAACTCGATTCGGCCGCGGGATGGTCGATGTCGTATTCGACGAATCGAGTACTTCCGCGGGCCAATTCAGGCGTTGATTGCAGCGCCCAATCGGGCATCACGTGACCCAAAAACAGATACGCCGCGCGATTAGCACTGCCGATTTCATCCAGTTGCGATCGATACCAGTCGCGCTGGCCCTGCGAGATTCGAGGCTTGGACGAATGCAAAAACGCTGGGTGAAGGTAAGAGTTTTCGAACTGTGAGAATGTTCGATCGGCTGCCAGTGGCAACCACAAAATGGAGTAGGGAAATACAATCCGCCCGTCAGTTCGGTAATAACCGTTCTCGATTCGACACGAGGTAGACGTTAGGTCCACGGCGGAACGATATTTCGCCGATCGCGCGGAGTTCACACGATCGAGTGCGTCGTTCAAGATTGCGAGGCAATCGCGCAATTCGCGCAAAGGTAGTTCGTGCGCGATGGAATCAGCCGAGTCAGCGGCGGGTTTCCAAGCCCCAATCACTTGGGCGAGTTCCAGCGGATGCTGGAAATCCCATTCAGCACCCATCAGAAACAGGTCGGCGACGGAAAGGGCCAATAAGGCGTCGTTTGGCCCTTTTTGCAAATCCGCTTCGCTCCCGACGATCTCGCGAAGTTGCTTTGATTTTTCAATCACCTGTCGGCGAAGTTCGACATACCCTTCCGCCGTTGCGTCCCGACTCTGACTCCACGCGGGAGCGGCGATGGATAGGGCTAGGAGTACCGTACAAGTGAAGAACTTCATAGAACCCGCAGTATACTTCAAGGTCTTGGATTTCCGCCGACGCCGGAATCACTATTTCTTGCGCGGCATGGTTCTCAAACGCGTCTTTAACCCTCACTCGAGTTTCGGTAGCGGGTCAGTTTCGTAGAACGGAATTTAGTCCGTTGGATATTCTCGTAACGGACTGAATTCCGTTCTAAGGCAAACGCCAAACTGACCCACTACCGGATTTTCAAATTGATTCTACCCTGCCGCAGATTGATCGTGCTTCGAACTTGGTGGGTTCATTTGCTTTGATAGTCGACTTTCATTCCCGGAAAGGACGTTCTTTTGCCGAGCAAAAGACGACTTTGCAAACGGGTGATTCGGCGCAAGGTTTTTGGTAATCTTCAATGGCCCTGGGATATCATCGCAAAGTAACGACAAAGCGGACGATGGACACGCCCATTCGCAAAATTGTTTCGGGAGGTCAGACTGGCGTGGATCGCGCAGCACTGGACGTTGCGATCTATCTCGGAATCGAGCATGGGGGTTGGTGTCCGGCCGGCCGGTTTGCCGAAGATGGATTGATTCCGGAAATCTATCGACTTCGAGAAACTGAATCGTCGGACTATGCAGAGCGAACGGAACGGAACGTGATCGATTCCGACGGCACCTTGATTTTATTTTGGAAGGCGATCAGCGGGGGTTCGCAACTGACCGAGCGTTTGGCTCGAAAACACCGCCGACCCTGCTTGGCGATCGATTTGTCGCAATTGGCGGAAGTCGAAGACGTACAACGTTGGCTGGCTCAGTCGGCGATTGCCGTGCTCAATATCGCCGGACCGCGCGAAAGCAGCGCACCAAAACTGACACCGCTCGTCGAGCATTTTTTGTTGCGGCTGTTGGAGTCCTAACCAGGCTTCGCACAGCCCCCTTTGGCTCCGCACCCGGCACAACCACCCGTGCCGCACTTCGCCGCCCCCGCACCGCATTCCGGTCCGCAGCCGTGAATAACCAGATCCGTGAACTTGCGCATTTGGACTTTGGCTTCGTACGTTTCGGCAAGCTCTGCCGTAATGGCCTCGATCTCGGGCGTCACGTCACCCATGAAATAGAAGAACAAGTTCTTTCCGTCAAACGTCTGTTCTGCGTCCAGGAGCAAGGTGCTGATCCCTCGCTCGGCCAACATACGCCCACAAGCATCGATCGCCCGCAGTCGATGCTTGTTTAATCGAGTCACAATCAACCGGTCCTCGGCAGCGACCGGTCGCAGGATCTCGCCGCAATGCGCCAGCGACTCGTCTACGACTTGGTCATTCAAGACATCGCCGATTTCCAAGCCGCGAAAGGACCGGCAGATGACTCGGTCGCCCGGCGCATATTGCAAGGCCTCGGCCGACCCAAATCGACCGATCCAACCCATCACGCCAAAGCGAACTAAATGTTGCTGCATGGAATGGACACACCAAACCTTTGTCCGAACAACTGCACCTACCTAATTTTTACCGCCAGAGCGGCAAAATGCGAGTAAGCGTTGTCCGGTATTGATTAGTAATCCAACACGAGCGAAGCCTTATGAACGGAGCGATAATTGTGACGTGCTGGTGTTGCAAAACTAGTGCACAAATCTGAAACGGCGCCTGAACATCCGCGATCGGGCGGGTACTCAGCCGCTTGTGGCGACACCCAATACGCAATTTGCCTTGAATTCGTTACAACGGATGCGGTTGTGACTCACATTCTTTTTCCAAAGCGTGCGACACATGATTCGCACCGGTTGAGGATTGAATGACTCGATTTCTCATTTTCGTGTCAATACTACCACTTTGGTCGAACATTGCGGCGGCGCAAGAGGAAGCCAACTCCCCGGAGTCGCTCAATGAAAAAGCCAGCTACATCATGGGGCGCGATATCGTGAAAGACCTCCAAGAACGGTTGGTCGAGTTCGAAATCGAGCAATTGATCGCCGGAATTCGCGCCGCCGCGGCAGGCAAACCGTCGGTCCTAACCGAGGAAGATATGAACTCCGTAATGGATTCGTTTGGTCGCGCGTTGGAAAAGCGCCAACAGCAGCAAATGCAAGAACTTGCCGACAAAAACATGCGGGCGGGACAAGCCTACGTCAAAAAGCATGCCCTCAAAGACGGTGTCAAGCAATTGGAAAATGGTTTGCAATACGAAGTCCTTGCGACTGGAGAGGGACCCTCCCCGAAAATCACCGATCGAGTCAAAGTTCATTTTATTGGCAAGACACTCGAGGGGATAGTTTTCGAAACGACCGCGAAAGAAAAAGACGCGATCACGATCGCGGTTGGGGGCATCGGCGTCCGAGGTGTCCTGGAAGCGATATTACGAATGCAGGTGGGAAGCAAATGGCGCGTCGTTGTGCCACCCGACCTAGCTTACGGCGTCGCCGGCGCTCCACCCGAAATCGGTCCGAACCAGACGCTGATCTTCGAAGTCGAACTGCTGGAAATCGTTAAGTAACGAAGTCGGAAACTGATGAGACACTTGCTTCAGGGAAAAAAATGACGACGACGAAATTGGACGTGCAGCGCACGAGGCGGCAATTAAAGTTCAATCAAGGCAAGGTTAGCTTTTTCAGTTTGGCCGCACTCGAAGAGCAGGGTTGCCCCAATCCACAAAAGCTCCCCTATTCGATTCGCATACTGCTCGAAGCCCTCCTGCGAAATTGCGACGAATTCAAGGTCACCTCGGCCGACGTGCGAAACCTGGCGAATTGGGACGCCGCGAATGTCGCCAAAGACGAAATCCCGTTCATGCCGGCTCGCGTCGTGCTGCAGGACTTTACCGGCGTGCCGTGCGTTGTCGATTTGGCGACCATGCGCGAAGCAGTTCACCGATTGGGTGGTGATCCCAAGAAAATCAACCCCCTGATTCCAGTCGACCTGGTGATCGATCACAGCGTCCAAGTTGATCGCTTCGGAAGCCTTACCGCGCTTCAAACCAACGTCGACATGGAATTTCAGCGCAATCGCGAGCGGTATGAGTTCTTGCGTTGGGGCCAGCAAGCGTTTGAGAATTTCCGCGTGGTCCCTCCCAACGTCGGGATCGTGCACCAAGTTAACCTCGAATATTTGGCCAAGTGCGTATTCGTTCGCAATGGTGTTGCATTTCCCGATACGCTCGTCGGAACAGACAGCCACACGACGATGATCAATGGCTTGGGAGTTTTGGGATGGGGCGTGGGAGGTATTGAAGCCGAGGCTGCCATGTTGGGGCAGCCGATTTACATGCTGATGCCCGAAGTCGTCGGGTTTGAAATAATCGGTGAGTTTCCCGCAGCGGCGACCGCAACCGACTTGGTCTTGACCGTGACGCAAATCTTGCGCAAGGAGGGGGTTGTCGGGAAATTTGTCGAGTTTTATGGCGCCGGAGTTGTGAAGATGTCGCTGGCCGATCGCGCGACGATCGCCAACATGGCGCCCGAGTATGGCGCGACGATGGGTTTTTTCCCGGTCGACGTTCAGACGCTTGACTACTTGCGCCGCACCGGCCGTACCACAGAAGAAGTCGACCTTGTGGAACGCTATTTCAAGGATCAGGGGCTGTTCTTTTCGGTGGAGCAAATGGTTCCGACTTATTGCAAGACGCTTTGCCTGGACCTTTCGACGGTCGAGCCCTCGCTGGCCGGGCCCAAACGTCCGCAAGATCGAGTCCGCCTGGGCGATATGAAAAAGACCTTTCACCAATCGTTAACTGCGCCCGTCGCAGAGCGAGGCTTTGCGCTTGGCGATGCGGACTTGGCGCGAACGGGAAAAGTGTCCGACAACGGTCACTCGACTCAAATCGGTCACGGCGCAGTGGTGATTGCGGCCATCACGAGTTGCACGAATACAAGTAATCCGGATGTCATGGTGGCGGCTGGATTGCTGGCCAAGAAAGCCGTCGACCGCGGCCTGACAGTGCCAACCTATGTCAAAACGAGTTTGGCCCCAGGGTCGCGAGTTGTTACGGACTACCTCGACAAATCTGGCTTGACCCCGTATTTGCAACAGCTCGGCTTTCATACGGTGGGCTATGGCTGCACGACGTGCATCGGCAATAGCGGTCCGCTTCCCGAATCCGTGAGCAGCGCGGTCACCGAAGGGGATCTGGTTGTCTCGGCGGTCTTGAGCGGCAACCGGAACTTCGAAGGCCGGATCAACCCACAAGTCAAAGCCAATTACTTGGCGAGCCCTCCGCTTGTGGTCGCTTACGCGCTGGCTGGCACGACCGATATCGACTTGGTCAACGAACCGATCGGCAAAGACCCTGACGGCAAGCCAGTTTTTCTCAAAGAGATCTGGCCGTCCCGTGAAGAAGTCGCACAAATCGTAGGCCATTCAATTTCTTCTGAGATGTTTCAGCGTCAATACGCGAACACGTTCACCGCGAACGAGACGTGGAACAAAATCAAAGTTGCCTCCGGCGATTTGTATGCTTGGGATCCCGAGAGCACCTACATTCAAGAACCGCCGTTTTTGGAAGGTTTATCCAGCGAGCGTAAAACGATTCAGCCGATTCGATCGGCGCGGTGTCTGGCTCTACTGGGGGATTCAGTGACCACCGATCACATTTCGCCCGCGGGCTCGATCGCCAAAGACAGCCCCGCCGGACGATTTTTGCAAGAGCACGGCGTGAAGCCTTTGGACTTCAATAGTTACGGTTCGCGCCGCGGCAACGATCGCGTCATGGTCCGCGGCACGTTCGCCAACATCCGCATTCGAAATTTGTTGGCCGGGGCCAAGGAAGGTGGTTGGACGCGGCACTTGCCCAGCGGCGAATTGCTGACGATTTACGATGCGGCGATGAAATACCGCGCGGAAAACGTTCCGCTGGTGATTTTGGCCGGCAAGGAATACGGCTCGGGGAGCAGTCGTGACTGGGCGGCCAAAGGGGCCTTCATGCTCGGCGTGCGGGTTGTCATCGCATCGAGTTACGAGCGGATTCACCGCAGCAATTTGGTCGGCATGGGCGTGTTGCCGCTCGAGTTCCTCGACGGCGCTTCGGCGACGTCCCTTGGTTTGAATGGCGAGGAGGTCTTCGATTTTCCCGACCTCACCGACGGTCTTCAGCCACGCAGCGCCATGCGTGGGATCGCCACGCGCGCCGGGAAATCATTGGAATTCCTCACCACCGTGCGGATCGACACCCCCGTCGAACTACTCTACTACCGCAACGGCGGCATCCTCCAAACTGTCACGCTGAATTTGCTCAAGGGCCGATAAACCCAGCAATCAATTCTCTTGAGCTTCGCCGTGCTAGAATGGTGAGTAACCGTCACTCAGGCAAATGTTTGACGAAGCCAACGAATCGAAAGTGTTTTTCCAGCATGAGTTTCGACCTGTTTGATCCCGAATACATTGCGGTCAGAAATGCAGCATTGCTCCGTCAAGGAAACGGGTATGCGGGCATGGATGACGCTGACCCTAAGTCGCCGTCCGGCCATGCCTGCGGAATCCATACCTCCACGCGACTGACGAGTTACTACCGGCAAACCCACAGGAAACAAGCCGTGGACGTCACACCGCAACAAGTAATCGATTGCCTCAACGACGCGGGTGTCAAGGATTGGTTGTTAATGGGGCTTCACGGTTATGTTGGCTATTTGCCGATGCCGCGAGCGACTCAAGACGTTGACGTGATGGTACCGTACAGTCAGAGAGAACGGGCAGTGAATGCGATCGCGGAGCGTTGGCCAATGCTGCAAAAACTTGAACTCTCGCAAGTCGTGAGATTCCTGGATCCCGGTGACCCCGATTTAGAAGGTCGCCCCAAACCAGTCATCGATATCATGTTGCCCTGGGGCAAGTTTCTGGAGACGGCTTTGCGGGAGCATGTTATCATCGACGAAAAAACTGGACACCGAATCCCGACACTGGAAGCCGCCATTGTGTTCAAGTACGCGGCAGTTATTTCTCCACATCGGACCTGGGACAAGAAGCAACAGGACGCGGTGGATTTGCGCCGTGTCATCAAAGCTAACATCAAGGCAATCGATCGCGAAAAACTTATTGCCCTTTCCAGCCAAGTGTGGGAGCGAGGTGGCGAGGATATTTCGAGATTCCTCGACTTGGCAGTCGCCGACAAACCCTTTCCGTCGTAGTGATCCGCTTTCTAATTCGTCGAGCAACGGCCGCATCCTTCAAACCATCGCGCTCAATTTGCTCAAGGACCGCTGACCGGCCTTCAAACAAATAAAATACGGAAACCGCCTTGGACCGATTACTGAACGTTTGTGGCGCGTGCAAGCGACGCAATCATATTGGCGGTAATTTGTGACAAGCCGATTTTTGTTCGCAAACGAGCCGTCGGAGCGTGAACGTATATGAAGAAACTTGAAACCTTACTTGCAGATGCAGCCCGATTGCCGGTTGGTGAACGGATTCAATTGATCGACGCGTTTTGGGATACTTTACCCTAAGATTCGATTCCGCAACTTTCGGGCGAATGGATTAGCCGCGATAGAAAAGCGGTCTGCTGAATATGACTCTGCGTCCGTGGTGACCGTGTCATGGAAAGAAATCAGGACTAATGCTTTGCGACGCCTTGCACGCCACAATGAATAAAACCAACGGGCACAACCGAATGGATCGCCGACAATTTTTAGGCACTGCCTCGGCCGCAAGTTTGGCAGTCGGAACGATGACTGCGCCGCTGTTCTTGCCGCGTCACGTGCTTGCCCGTTCACGAAAAACGCCTACCAGCGATCGGATTCGGATCGGCGCGATCGGCGTTGGAAATCGAGGCAGGCTTCTTCTGGAGCAGCTACCGGAGTCCGCCGAGTTAGTAGCGCTGTGCGATTGCAATCTGCCGAGGGCGGAAGAGTACAAAGCCAAGGCCAAAGGGGACTGGTCGGTTTATCAGGAATATCGCCAAGTCTTAGATCGGAAGGACATTGATGCGGTCATCGTTGCGACCGGTGAATTCCAAAGAGTTGTTCCCTGCATCGAGGCATGCCAAGCGGGCAAGGACGTTTATGCCGAAAAGCCCCTAACGCTCTACATCCAAGAGGGGAGGGCACTTGTCGACGCCGTGCGACACCATAAGAGGATCCTCCAAGTCGGCATTCAGCAGCGATCGATGGAAATGAATCGCGTCGCCTGCGAGCTTATTCGAAACGGTGGACTTGGAAAAGTTCGGGAAGTCCGCGCCATCTGTTATCCGGGCGCGTCACCATCACCGGAAAAACCTTTCCCGGCCGAAGAGATTCCGACCGGGCTCGATTGGGATGTTTGGCTCAATCAAGCTGCCGATCGTCCATTCAACGCCAAATGGATGGGTTGGATGCAGTGGCGTGATTTTGCCGGAGGAGAAATGACGAATTGGGGCGCTCATGGCGTCGATCAAATTCAATGGGCGCTCGGAATGGACTCGACGGGCCCCGTCAAATTGTCCCCGCTGTCCGAAGGCTCGAATGGACAAGTTCGGATGAATTACGCCAACGGGGTTCAAGTCAATTTTGTTATCGAGCCGGGCAAAGGACCCATGGGGGGCGCCGTCTTTATTTGCGAAAAGGGAAAACTGGAAATCAATCGCAATAAATTCACTTCAAATCCTCCCGAAATCGCTCAACAACTCCTGAAGTACTTGGATATCGAAGAGGAGGAGCGCAAGTGGAGCGACAATCTTGCGCTCTGGCAAGCGAAATGGCACATGCAGAATTGGATCGATTGCATCCGCTCGCGCGAACTACCCGTCGGCGACGTTGAAATTGGACACCGTTCAATCTCGGTGTGCCATTTGGCAAATATCACTCGGGCGGTCGGCAAGACCCTTCATTGGGACCCCGAAAAGGAAGTTTTTCCGGACGACCCACAGGCGAATGCGTACCTCCTGCGCCAACGGCGCCCCCGTTTCGAATTGCCGAAACTTGGCTAGTGGAGCAAACGGGACTGGACTCAACGTTGCTAGTTTCCATCTGAATTCTAGGACCAGCCGTTCCGAGTGCCATATCATCTGCATTGAACCAGTTTTCTTTGTTTAACCGTGGCACTTCGCCGCGCTATCCAGCGCCGGCCGCCGACGGTTAAACAATATGTACATCAAGAATCCAAAGCGATGAATCACTCGTGCGTGACAAATGAATTGCGGTAAGACCGGCAGGACTGCGCAACTCGCCGGCAATGTCATCGTCGGTCCAGCGCTGGACATGGAACTCGCCTCGGGCGACTTGGCGGACGGTGCCGCGATTGTTGGAAAGCGGAAAATCAAGATCGGTTGGATGGTTCGTAGTCGATTCTGCCCCCTCACCGTGCCCTCTCCCCCGCGGCGGGGGCGAGGGAACAACGATAGGGCCCAAATATTCGAGGCGGTGGTTGCCGATTTGCTCAACCGTCTGTTGTGGAGTAGCGGTCAATTCGGTGGACAGTCGCCAAGTCGCCAGCCGGTCGCCAGACTGGATCATCAGATCCCAATGCGAAGCGAGAGCCGCACCCGCAGGCAGCTCATGTCGGAGAAGTACGAACGGCCGAATTAAAGATTCCACAATTGGCTGACCTTGGCGCAGGAAGCGTTCTCTCTCAAGATGACTGCATGGCGATTGCGACTTCATTAATTCCCGCGAGCTACGTGCTTCCCAACGTTCGGCCGATTTATATCGGTCGGGTCTGCGTCGATCCGCCGATTCTCCAAGCTCCGATGGCTGGCTTTACAAATTACGCATTCCGGCAAATTGTACGCGAATTCGGCGGCGTGGGCTTACAAGCCACCGAAATGATCAGTGCCCAAAGCTTTGTTTGGATGGATAAACACGTCGCTGAACATCCCGACCGCTTGTGGGGGATCCGCAACGAAGCACGGCCGCTGGCAGTACAGATTTGGGATAACGATCCAGAAATCCTGGCTGAGGTCGGCCGACGATTGGCTCACGATTACGGCGTCAGCGTCGTTGACTTGAACTTCGGCTGCCCGGTTCGGCAGATCACGGCCAAAGCCCACAGCGGTTCGTACTTGCTTCGCCATCCCGATCGCGTCGGGCAGATCATCGAGCGAGTCTCCAAAGCCTGCAATCCGGTTCCGGTGACGGCGAAGATTCGCTTGGGGTGCACGCGCGACTGCATAAACGCGATCGACGTGGCTCAAGTCGTCGAGGGAGCCGGGGCCAAGGCATTGACAGTGCACGGCCGAACGGCACAGGACATGTTTCGCGGGAATGCGGATTGGGAAAACATTTCCCGGATCAAAGCAAACTTGAAGCACATTCCTCTGATCGGCAACGGCGATCTCGATTCGGCAGAAAAAGTTGTCGAAGCGTTTCGGCGATACGCCGTTGATGCGGTGATGATTGCCCGGGCGTCACTGGGCAAACCGTGGCTCTTCGCCCAAGCTTTTGCGGCACTTCGCGGCCAGCCCATCCCTCCCGACCCGACCTTGGAGCAGCAACGGAAAATCCTGCTCCATCATTTCGAATTAGTCGTGAGGCGATTTGGACCGGAGCGCGGGACGTATTTGATGCGCAAGTACGCTTGCTGCTACGCGCAAGGCCGCCGCGGGGCTCGTTACTTTCGCGCCCATGTCGGCAACGTCAAAACGCCCGCGGAGTTCCAGCAAGTCGTCGACGATTATTTTCCGACTGACGACGATGGACCTCCGCCCATCATGGACTGAGCCAGGCACGGCGAGGAACGGCGGTTCCGTTTTTCGAGCCCGCAGTTCCAATGGTGGCGACGACAAGCTCAACGCTTGGAATGCGACCGAAGAGTTTGCGTGATCGTTAAACTTTCACCATTATCCTCCGGACAGGGTGCGGTGCTGGCACGATTCTCGACGGTAGTTGTTGGATTTTTCGTGCGCACCGACAAAATCCAAAAAATCGAACGTGGAATAACCGATATCATGCGAAAGAAACATCGAATTTGATTCGTGCGAGTTTCGCCGGGGGGAATGCGGCTCAAGCGATCGCTCTTGGAGATCGCGACCTCCTATTCGAATTCGAACTCGACGCACCAAAAATTTTTGCGCGTCGAAGGCGAGCCAGCCACAGATTTCACAGCGAACCGACCCAGAACTTCGGTTAACCGCTGGAGAATGTCATTACTTTCAGGAGGAAAAAATGCGACGCTTTTACCTAGTTTTGGCGATCATGGCCGTTGCCGGATTGGCGGCACCTCGCGTGCAAGCCGACGACGATGCAATCGCCCAACACATTTACCAACGCCTCAAAGCCGAACAACAAAATGGCAATCTTCGCGGATATCGAGTTGATATGCGCGTCGACAAAGGGACCGTTTGGTTTAAGGGCTACGTCTCCAACCCCGAACACGAAATGCTCATCCTGCGAACCGCCCAACAAGCGGGTCGAATGGGCGTCGTCCAAGTTGTTGACGACATCGACATTCAGCAACAAACCGCCCCCGCGATGCACAGCATTCGCGAAGAATCGATGGGTCAGGAACCTGCTCTTCCGGTTTCCTACAGCCAACAAATCAACGGTTCGGCTGTCGGCCAAGCGACGATTCCAACCGGACTTCCCACGACAGCTTTGACGAGTTCGCGGCAAGCCGGTCCAACTGCCCTGTCGCAGCAGCCAATCAATGTCGCCGTCACGGGCAACCCAATGCCGGTCGCTTACGCGGGTGGCATGGGAGTCACGACCGACAATCCGCAGCTACCAGGTTACGCCTGGCCGGCGTACGCGGCTCATCCGAATTACGCCGCAGTCAGCTATCCGCGCCAATACTCTGCTTCCGCTTGGCCGTACATCGGTCCGTTCTATCCCTATCCGCAAGTCCCCTTGGGATGGCGCAAGGTAACGATGGAATGGGATGACGGTTGGTGGTATCTCGACTTCAACGATCGCTAATCATTGCTTGCAATGTCGCATTTGACCTCAAGACCCTTGTCCGTGCGGACAAGGGTTTTTTGTTGTCAAAAAGTAGGTCGTGGAGTAGGTCTCGCAATCCGAGCGAGCCCTGGCATTGCCAAAACCCAATCCAATCTGGCGCCGTATCAATCGCTGGAAACGTTTGCTTGCAAATTGTTAGCGCTGAACGGTTTCCGAAATGGAGCATTGGTGATTGCGCCAAGTCTCGCTCGGCTCGCGAGACCTGCCGGGCGCAACCCGCTTGCATGCTGGCAGTTCCTCGCCAGCCGATACAAGTCCAATCGTCGGAAATCATGGAGCGGACGGAAAAAACCGAAAGTTCAGCGCAGCTTATCACGATAACTAACGTAGAAATTCCAAGTTCAAGGGTTGTACCATGCTTGTCCGTAAAATGGCCGTGCCCGTCGCGCTACTTGTGGGCGCTATCAGCTTGACCGTCAGCGGGTGTTTTCCAACGATCGGTCCGGGACTAGGATTGCTCAGTATTCCGATCCCCGTGTCGCCGTATTGGCAAAAGTACTACGAAGATGAATATCACATCCACGAGCGGTATGCTCGTGTCCCGATTCTGGGACCCCTGACCTCAGGGGGGCCTGCGGTAGCCCTCGATCCGCCCTCCGACGACGAAGTATGGTGGGCGCTTGAGCGAGCTCGTCCAGTCCAAGGCGGCATTCCCTTCCTGCACGAAACACAACGTAACAACGTCGTCATACTAAAGAAAAAGATTGCCGACTACGTCGATCCGCCGCGTGTTGTTCCCTTGATCGGTCCAGCGCAACTGCACCACGCTCACTACAAGTGCACGGTCCTGTTCTCGCAGAAAACAATCGTGGGCTGGCCGATACCTCACACGCTTGAGGATCAGGACGCGTCCGAGGTCCTCTATATCGACCACAATCACTTCCACATGGTGGGTGACGTAAACTTGAATTGCACTTCGCCCTATTACGAATAATTCAGTCTTCAAGATTGATTGCAAATCCCGGCCGATCAATCGGCCGTTTTTTGTTTCTTGAGCCAGCTGCCCGCGCATAAATCGCAGCAAATTACGCGTCATTCCGGGCTGAGCCCCGGAAACCATCTTCCATGGATGGAGAATTGCCGGAAGACCCTAATTCCTTGATTGGACTCCCGCCTTCGCTGGAGTCCCAGCAATCAGCCCTGGCGTAAGCAACGCAGCAACGCGCTAAGCATGAGTTGGCACGCTTCGGCCTGTCGCGCGGGCCTCGATGCGTCCTGTAATCGAAACTGTGCGTCCTCGACGTGCATGGCCCGTCGTCCCTCGCGCTTGGCAATCGAAACGAACACTTCACCGTCTCGCCCTGGCGGCGCATTGGGCCCAAGATGCCCGGTAATCGCCGCCGACCAATCGGCCTCGGGCGTCCGCAGCAACACATTCTGTACAAGTTCGCGGCTTGTTTCCATCGACACCGCAGATGATCGCTCAAGCGTCAAAGGCGACACCCCAAGCCAATCCATTTTCGTTTGATCACGATACGTCACGGCAGAGCCACAGAAATATTCGCTGATTCCAGGAACGCTGGCCAAGACCGCCGCCGCCAATCCCCCCGTGCAACTTTCCGCCAACACCACCCGCTGACTCCTCCGCGCGAGCTCCTCGGCGATCTCCAGCGCGAAGATGCCTAGTCCAATTGCATCGGTCCACTTGCTCATCGTGATTCCCAAGCATCCAAAAGTCGGCTGACCAAATCCATTTCCACCGATAAGCCTAGCTAACCTATCCGCCAAATTATAACCGCCCGTTCGTTCCTCCAAATCAAGAGCCCAAAGGTCGGGATGACTATTGCAGAACGCGCTCGGTCGGCAATTGAAGTCTGAAGCACAAGCGAAGGAACACCATCCCTGACTGATTTGTCCGAAGACATCACCCAGCGAAATTGGTCGTGCTGCGTTTACTTCGCCGGGCAAAGCTCGTGTCGGACCTGGACTCAAGCACGAAATCCGCAGTTCGCGAAGGGCCCTCTAATTGTCGCGGCGGTTCGGACTCGCGAAACGTCGGCGGCATTCCAGGTAGCCAATCGGCGAGGCTTACGCTTTCGACGAAATCCGAGACGATGTAAATTGTACTATTCTTCCTCGCCGCGGAGTTTGGCGAGGACGGTATAGTCTTCCAGCGTCGTGGTGTCGCCGGTGGTGGCGCGGCCTTCGGCGATGTCGCGCAGCAGGCGGCGCATGATCTTGCCGCTGCGGGTCTTGGGCAGCGAATTAGTGAAACGGATGTCGTCGGGTTGAGCTAAGGCGCCGATTTCTTTGCGGACATGCAGTTTGAGCTCCTGCCGCAACTGCTCGTTGGGTTCCCCATGCTTGATCGTGACGAATACGGCGATGGCTTGGCCTTTGATTTCGTCGGCGCGACCGACCGCAGCGGCTTCCGCCACGGCAGGATGTGAGACCAGGGCACTTTCGATTTCGATCGTGCTCAAGCGGTGCCCGGCCACGTTGATCACGTCGTCGATTCTGCCCATGATCCAATAATATCCGTGCTGATCTTGCCGCGCATTGTCGCCGGTCAAATACATACCAGGAATTCGGGTCCAGTATTGCTCGCGAAAACGCTGATCGTCCCCCCAGATGCCGCGAAGCATTCCAGGCCAGGGTTCCGCGATGCACAACATCCCACCTTGGTTAGCGCCAAGGGGACGGCCGCCCTCGTCCACGATCGCGGGGACGACGCCTGGGAGCGGACGCGTGCAACTCCCCGGCTTAGTCGCGGTCACGCCCGGCAAAGGGGACATCATGATCCCACCGGTTTCCGTCTGCCACCACGTGTCGACGATGGGACAACGCTCGCGGCCGATTTTACGGTGGTACCACATCCACGCTTCGGGGTTGATCCCTTCGCCGACGGTTCCGAGCAATCGAAGGCTGCTCAAATCGTGTTGATCGACGTGGTGATCGCCCCATTTGATGAACGAGCGGATTGCGGTCGGCGCGGTGTAAAGCGTATTAATCCGATATTTTTCGATCAGCGACCAAAACCGATTCTCGGCCGGAAAATTGGGAGCACCTTCGTACATGAACACCGTCGCCCCGTTGGAGAGTGGCCCGTAAACGATGTAGCTATGCCCAGTAACCCAACCGCAGTCGGCTGTACACCAGAATAAATCCTCCGGCCGCCAATCAAAGACCCATTGAAAGGTCAACTTGGTCCACAAGTTATACCCGGCCGTCGTGTGGCGAATTCCCTTAGGTTTTCCGGTCGAGCCGCTGGTGTACAAGATGAACAGAGTGTTTTCGCTATCAACCGGTTCCGCGGGGCAGTCGGCGACCACGGTTTGCACAAGTTCGTGCCACCAATGATCGCGCCCGGCCATCATTGAGACCGGCGAGTTGCCGCGCTGAAAGACAATGCAGTCTTTCACCGAGGGGCTTTTCTGTAAGGCTTCGTCGACGGTGCTCTTGAGCTGCAGAAACTTGCCACGACGCCACAAGCCATCCGCGGTGATCTGTATTTTGGCTTGGGAATCGTTGTTTCGGTCGGCGATCGCCTCGGCCGAAAACCCGCCGAAGATGACCGAATGGATCGCACCGATCCGCGCACAAGCCAACATGGCGATTGCCAATTCGGGCGTCATGGGCATGTAGATCGAAACGACATCGCCCGCTTGGATCCCTAACGATTTCAAGGCATTTGCAAACCGACAGACGTCGGCGTGGAGTTCGCGGTAGGTCAGGGTTCGCGTATCGCCAGGTTCGCCTTCCCAAATGATTGCATTCCGCGAGCCGTGGCCCGCGACAAGCTGCGCGTCCAAGCAGTTGTAGCAAGCGTTTGTTTTTCCGCCGGCGAACCATTGCACCTGCTCGTCCTGGCGCTCGAATACCGAATCAAACGGTTGGAACCAATGTAGTTGGCTGATCGCCGCTTCACGCCAAAAAGCGTCGCGATCGAGGAGCGCTCGGTCGTAGAGCTTTTGATACTGTTCCTCGGAATTAATACGCGCCTGATTCGCGAATTCCATAGGCGGAGGAAACATCCGGTCTTCTTGCATTACGGTTTGGATTCGTCCGCCCGCCGGTGCACTCATCAAGAAACCCTTTGCGAAGTTCGTTTCTTAATCCATGGCGCACATTTTAACGGGTTCCACATCGGAATCCTATTGCCACGCCTGCGCTCGGCACAGGTCTCCTGACCTCGCTGAGAGGGCGACCGAAGGTCTCCGAACGCCCGGCGGGTGAGAATTTAACCAGGGAGACCTACGGTCGGTGATGGTGCGGGGTCGGGAGACCCGTGCACAGCGCGTCTGGCTCGACCATCCAGTCGTGCTCGTGCTCAGTCCGCAGGACGGTACTCGTACTCGTGCTCGATTCGGACGACAATCGGTACGGTTAAACTCCAGTTGAAACTAACGGTATTGATGCTAACGAAACTTGTGTGACGAAATCGATCGGCGCTAGAGATTGTTTCCCAATTCCAAAACGGAACCGAGTACGAGTACCGCTTCGCTGAGTACGAGTATGAATCAAAGACAAGTCCAAAACACCCCCAATCGAATTCCATTCGATGTACGCGATTGAAATTACTGACCTTCGCAAATCGTACTCGGACAAAGAAGTCTTGCACGGGATTGGCTTCAACGTCGAGCGAGGGCAAATGGTTGGATTCTTGGGACCGAACGGAGCGGGAAAATCGACGACGATCCGCATTCTTTTGGGTCTGATTCGAGCGACTTCCGGCACGACGCGACTGTTTGGAGATTCCACTGCTGTCGCTGGCCAGCGGCGGAGGCGCGCAGTGGGTTATTTGCCAGGTGAATTGCGGCTGTACCCATCGCTTACCGGCAGGGCTACGGTCGAATTTCTAGCGCGAGTCCGGCGGGTTGATTGTCGTCAGGAAATTGCCCGACTCGCGACCGTTTTCGAACTCGACTTGCGCGGACGCGTTCGCAATTACTCGAGCGGCATGAAACAGAAGCTCGGCTTAATCCAAGCATTAATGCACAAGCCCCAACTCGTGATTATGGACGAACCGACGACCGGGCTCGATCCGCTTGTGCGGCAAACGCTGTTTGCCGAGTTGCAGCGAGTTGCCCAAGACAATCGAACCGTGTTGTTTTCGAGCCACATACTCAGCGAAGTCTCGGAATTGTGCGATCAAGTCGTGATGTTGCGACAGGGGACGATCGTCGAGAATCAGTCGATTCGCCAACTTCGGCTACGGGCAGTAAGGCGAGTTGACATTGTTTTTTCAGCAATGGACGAGATGCCGAGCACCTTTCCAACGACACTGCAAATACTCGAGCGATCCGAACGTCGGCTGTCGTTTACCTGGTCGGGAAGCATCGATTCCCTTTTGCAATGGCTAAACGTCCAGTCACTTGACGACGTGACGATTGGCAAACCGAGTTTGGAAGAGTTGTTCTTGACGTATTATCGAGAATAAAGCCCGATCACCATGTTCAACCTAGCGATTTTTGTCAAAACGATCCGCGATTCCATTGCCACATTGGCGATGGCTGCGTTGGCGACGATGGGGTTTGTAATCCTCTTCGTGTGGGCAATGGTCAACATGGGTCAGGAAGTCCTGCGGTTCGTGTCGCAATTTCCCTTCCTGCGAAATATCTTCGAGTTGAGCTTGGGGATCCGAGTGGAAGGAGATGTCTCGGTCAATATTTTGCTCGCTGTAAGCTTTACGCACTTAGTAGTGCTGGTCCTTGCCTGGGGAACGATCATCGCCATCGTAACGCGGGTCAGCGTTGGCGAGGTCGAACGAGGCACCGCCGATTTGTTGCTAAGCCTGCCGATTTCCCGATTCGCCGTCGCATTTAGTACGTCTTTAGTTTGGATTGTTGCGGGAGCCATGTTGGCCCTTTGTGCGCTGGTCGGCGTCTGGATCGGCGGCTTGCTATTCGCGGGAGACGAGCCGGTCCATTTTCTAAATTTTGTGCCGGCGGCCTTCAATCTGTTTGCGCTGCATTTGGCGGTCGGCGGTTTGGGTCAATTGGTATCCGGAATTGCGAATCGGCGCGGAGTCGCAATTGGCGTCGTGGTTGGAATCGCGCTGGTGTCTGTGACATTGAATTTCGTCGAGCCGTTTATCCAACCGATTCAGCGATTGCGATTTTTGGGGTTGCTGCATTATTTTCGACCCGTCGACATTGTGCGGACGGGACAGTGGCCCACGCAGAACTGTCTTGTGTTGCTTGGTGTCGCGGCGACTTGCTGGGCGATCGGTACGACCGCGTTTTGCCGCAAGGACATTCCTGCCGCATAAGTAGGTCTCGCGAGCCGAGCGAGACCTACTTGCCGCACTTCCGGGAGATTTTGCGTACACAATCTTTGAAGCGTTCGATGCGGCGGCTTTGAAAACGATAGGCATTCCAGGCGAGGATGATCGTTCGAACCGGCGACGGCCCCGTCACCGGCCGATAGATCCGTCGGTCGCTGGAGTCAAGATTGCGCGCCATGCGCGGAACCAATGAGACGCCATGACCCAAGGCGACCAGTTCCTCGATGGTCGCGAGCTGGCAAGTATGCTGAATCGCCACGGGCTGAAAGGAACTCTGGCGACAAAGCGACAAAATATTTCCGGACAGGCAATGAGTCTCATCCAAGAGAACGAAAGGGAATTCGCGAAGGTCGGCCAGCGTGACGGTTTTCTTTTTGGCCAACGCATGGCCGGCGGGCAATACGGCGAGCAATTCTTCATCGAAAAGCACCTCGACTTCCAAGTACTTGGCTGAAACCGGTGCGGCAAGTATCGCGACGTCAATCTCTCCTTGGCGACATCGCTGAAGCAACCGATCGGTGGTTTCCTCAAACGCGACCACCTGAATACTCGGACATTGATCGCAAAATGACCGGAGGATTAGCGGCAGGAAGTAAGGCGCTACGGTGGGAATCGCACCGACTCGAATGCGGCCATGGTCCTCCCGATCGGTCAACTCACTTTTCAAGTCGTCGGCGAGGGCAATAATTTGCTCAGCCCGAATGGAAAATAACCGACCGGCATCGGTAAGGGACACTTTGCGAGTCTTTCGTTCGAGGAGGGGTTGCCCAAGTTCCCTTTCGAGCTTGGCAATCGCGCGACTAAGTGCCGGCTGCGTCATGTCGAGATCCTCACTGGCGCGGGTGAAATTGCCTCGCTCGGCGACTTTGAGAAAATAACGTAACTGGCTTAAATCCATCGCAATTGCCCCTTCCTTCGCATGCCCACAAAGCATAGTAACTAGGCTCAAAATGCATTTGAAGTATACATCCGGATGTCGGAAAATGCTCTCGGCAGTACGACTTTGAATTACCCCAAGACCTGGAGGACATCATGAGCCCCAAGCGATTTTGTTTGTACGCGATGGTCATTGCGACTGCGCTGACCATGATCCCGCATTCCATGGCGCAAGACGAATCTTTCCATGCCCTCGCAGAGCGGCTGAAAAAAGCAAAACCTGAATTTGCCCAGCGACAGCAAAAACTTCTGGCCGAGCGATACGACCTCTCGGATCAACCGGTTCAAGGGGTCACGATGGCGGGGGGCAAGGCAGTTCAGGGGGGAGTCCGTGTGCGCTTGCCGCTTGGCGTCAACTGGGACGCGTTGGCGTCGATGACGCCGGAACAGATTAAGGCCAAAAAACTCTGGCCGCCGGGTTTTTTTCCGCTCCCCCATCCACACCACGAGGCCGGTGGAATGATTTTTCCAAAAACGTTGATCGATGAGACCAAGAAGCAAACGCAGCGCGACCTCACGCGGTTTGATCTGGACTTTGACTTGCCGGAACATTTGCTTCCGGCCTTTCCAGCGCCGATTTATTTGACGACGCGGCCGGATCTCGGGGACGTCTCCAAGGGGCAGCTCGTTACGCTCAGTAACTTCCATGAATTGTTCAAAGACGTGCTTAATCCCAAGCAATTGGAAGGGCTGCGGCTCTTGGTCACTCCATTTCCACAACAGCAGTTCAATGCGACCGACGATCGTCGAGCCTTGACTGCGCATCAAGGCGTGGCTTGTTTTGACTGCCATGCGAACGGCCATACGAATGCCGCAACCCATACGGTGGGCGACATTCGACCGGACTCGCACCGCCATCGGATTGATACGCCGACATTGCGCGGTGTCAATATCCAGCGATTGTTTGGATCACAGAGAGCCCTCAAGAGCGTCGAGGACTTCACGGAATTTGAACAACGTGCCGCGTATTTTGACGGAATTCCAGCTGACGCAACCAAGAAGGGGACGAATATCCTGGAGCGTGGCAGCCAAGTCCATTTCATGTCCGAGTTTCAATCGATTCTGGATTTTCCGCCCGCCCCCAAGCTTGATGTGTTTGGCATGCTTGACCCGGCCAAAGCCACTGAATCGGAAATGCGCGGGCAAGAGTTGTTTTTCGGCAAGGCAAAATGTTCGACCTGCCACGTCGCCCCGTATTACACGGACAATCTGATGCACAATTTGCAAGTCGAACGGTTCTTTGAGCCGGTGATGATCAACGGCCGAATGGCCTCGGCCGACGGCCCGATCAAGACATTTCCGCTTCGCGGCATCAAGGACTCTCCACCTTATTTGCACGACGACCGCTTGCTGACACTCGAAGACACCGTAGAGTTCTTCAATCTCGTTTTGCAGCTCAAGCTCACGAGCGACGAGAAGGCGGACGTCGCAGAGTTTATGCGAACGCTTTAAGTATACTGATATTGGCGGCGGGCAAATCGGGTCATTTTCGCCCGGTTGCGCCGGCCTGGATCTCATGCGCGGTTCTGGCCAATTTTAACTAAGACGGACAAACACAACCCAACGGCATTCCGGGCTGAGTCCCGGAGTCCACGTGCCACGGACGGAGGCTTTGCATTTCAACGCACATCCCAATCTGGATTCCCGACGTCGCGGGAAAGACGAATAGGTGTGCAGCACTGTCGTGTTGGGTGCTCTAAGACATCATTTTGTTGGCTGGAACTGCTGAATGCTATTTCGAGTTGCATTGCTTCAAGTGGCCGTCGCGTTGTGGACAGTCGCTCCGCGGGTTTCCACGACCCATTGCGATGAGATTCCCTATCGCCGGCTGGTGCCGCCTAATCACGAAACCGGCGGACGCGGTAATTTCAAAGGGGAACGCAACCCGGACAGCCCGCATGCCGCCCAGACGTTCGCGGGAATGTCGTTTGAATACAAGTTCTCCTATAAGGTGAGAGGGGGGGTATTCTACGCCAGGGTCGACGAATTGCATTATCGATCCTACGTCGATGAAAGTCGCTCGTGGTGGGCCAAGCCCTGCGACGATCCCAGTTTACTCAGGCATGAGCAAGGACATTTCGACATCACCGAGTTGCGCGTGCGGGAGCTTAATCAACTCAAAAGCAAGTCCTTGCGGAGGTTGAAGGTCCGAGGGCTCTCGGCCGATGCGGTCGAAGACACGTTGCACCGAAAACTGACCAACCACATGCATCGCGAAAATGAAGCGCTCATCCGTGGCGAACAGGCGCGCTACGATGCCGAAACTCAGCACGGCGGTGATCGAGCGCAACAACAGCGTTGGGACGAAGATCTGTCGCAGCGATTGCGCAAACCGCGGTAATGATGCCAAACTCGAAGCCATCTCTCTTGGCGAACGGCGCTCAACCAACAGCGCGCGGTGACATGGTCTTAGCCGCGTAGCGGCGGCAGCATCAAGCCGTGGGTGGCAACCCTGATCATTACCCACAAGTTTACGGTTCAATGGTGGGATATGTTCGATGGATCGTGTTTGATAGCGTGCCGAAGGATTACATTTCTTGGATCGGAGGTTTGGATTTTTGTTTGGGATGATGCGTATGACAAGTCCAAA
>JBGTJE010000051.1:0-21463 GCA_041745295.1 Pirellulaceae bacterium
CATCACGGCACCATGGGGGCGAACTTATTTCATCCTCTCGCGCACTATTGTTAAGAGCAAGTCGTATCAGCCCCCGCAGATTTTACACGCCCTTCCTTCATTCGAACCACATTGCCGTCCTTCCTTTGTATTGTGATACCAGCGGCATCCCTCGTTGTGCCGAACATCTGAATTTGTATTTAACCAGTAACCAAGCGTGTTTGATGGCCGTGCCTCAACCCTTGGATGAACATAACTCGGTTTGGATTCAACCGGTGGACCGCGGATTGCATTCGCGTCTGGCGTCGTAGTACTTGGACGCGAGGTAACGTCGCGCTGTTCGATCCAATTCTTGCGCTGAGCGCCACTCCACTTCCGCCATTCCCAGGGCGGAATGGGACCGGATTGCGACCACAGGTTTTTACCTTCGGACTTAGCCTTCGATTCCAATGCGGCCAATACTTGATCGTCCGAATATTGAACGTAGTGCCAAGCCAACCCATTGCTGATCATCTCCGCATTTACGGCGACATCGTTCGCAAAAAGTCGGCAGAGATTTCGACCGTACTTGTCCTGGCCTAGAGTCTTCCCGGTTATAACCTTGCCGCCAACCAAACCTGACAAGAATGTTTTGGACTTCGACCCGTAGTCCTGGCCGATTTCAGGCGCATCGATCGCGTCGAGGCGAATCTTAAACTGCCGTCGGTTGATCAATACAGTAATCGTGTCCCCGTCGCTTATTCCGACCACTTTTGCGGAGAACGACTCAGGCAGGTGTTCCGCTGAAATGTCGCGGCGAGACTCGGCGTACTGACGATCAATCTTGCTTAGCCGATCGAACTTGACAGTGATACTGCTGCCATTTGTTTTTTCGAGAATGACCGAATCGGCCTCGACTCTTAGCAAGTCTGCAATCGAATGATGTTGGCCCGTGTCGTCTTCCCAAACGCGCCCCCAGCCGGTCGTTCGCATGACCTCCTTTTGATCATCCGGCGCAAGTTCGGTGAAAGGAACCGTTGCGTCAGTCCCATCGGACTTTCTCAGGATGACTTGACCGGCGGCAAATGAATCGAAGGACGCCTCGATCGTCCTATTGTCAACCAGATGCCATGTCCGAACACCAGCCTCTTGGGGTAGCGCCAAGATCCAAACGAAAAACAACAAGCACGGGCGTAACTGGGTCATTGATCAGACGCTTGTGGGTTGTCCAAATAAGCTACGTCTTCCTTGGAAAGATTTGCCGTGGCGATGTCAATTTGAGCGCCGTCCTGGCCGAGCAGGGTGACTATGTTTCCCGAGCGCGAAAAGTACCTCGCGGTTCGGCTGAATTTGTGACTTGCATCAGTCCACGTTCGAAATGGATATTTGAGTTGAACGAGGTCATCGTTTGAGAATTCGTCGTCTTCCACTTGACGGATCCACATTGAGACTTCGTCGCCTGTTAGCGCGATTCGCACCCAAGCGGCTTCTCGGCGCGACATCCCATTTAAAAAGATTTTGAGATTCGCATCATTGTTTTTTACGGATCGAATACAAAGCAGAGCTTCGTCGGGCGCTGGCTTGTTCTCTCGCAAGGGCTTACTTTCCTCGCCATCTCGTACCGCGACAAACTGGCTAGTGAGGCAATCATCACGTTCAGACTTGAGCATCTGGTAATAAATGATTCGCGCGAGTCCGACTCCGGAATGCTCTTGAGCCTCCGGATTCGGCGCAGGTGAGATTAATGATAGTGGAACCGGAATAGATTCCGTTTCTGCCTTCAGCGTTGGCGTTGGGCGCGTCGAGGTTTGGAAGTTCCATGCGTAGGTTCTAGATTTGGACGCCGCGCTTCGCGGTTCCGGCTTCGCCTCTACGCGCGGTGATCGTCGTGATTCAGACCGAGAAGATGTGTTTACGTCGGTTCTCGGCTCGTATCTTGGCGCCAGTCGGATACTGGGGCTGTAACTGCTACTCGGGCCGCCGCCGTGGTAATGATAACCGCCGTTTTTTCGATCATGGTGACCGCCATTTGCATCAAGTCCGCCGCTGTGAGCAAAGCTAAAAGTCGAAAACGTGACACATGCTAATAACGCCACAACGAACGTCAAAAGATTGGACATTTTCGCTCCTACTGTTGAATCGCCGATCCAACGACAAAGGCAATGCCGAGAATGACCGATGCCAGAATTATGGCCATCGCCATGTTGCCGTTCTTAACTAACTCCCACTCGTTGACATCTCGAGTCGATAGCTCAAACATTTTAATGCCCAGAATGATTCCGGCACCCATGGAAATGGACCCAACTAATGCCCAACCGAACGTAATCAAATATGCCCAGAAAATGTTCATGCTCTTGCCCTTATTATGGAAATAGCCACACAACTTGGGTTATTTGAACACATTGCCGAACTCGATGGAGATGACCTAAACAGGCTAAGGATTGTTGTGTTCAGCCCCTCCGCTTCGCCGGGAGTGTAGGTGAAATTGATTGCCCCTAGGAATATTCAGTTTAGATCGCCCCCGATCGGCCCGTGTCGGTATCGTGTGACCATTCGGCATTCATCATGTTACGAATTTTCATAAGGGTTTCATCCTGAGGGAATCCGTCAGTCTGTTCATATGCGCGGGCAACATGCCGAGCCAAATCTACGAGCATGATTCCCCATGCCGCCGGATCATGCCAAAGCCCGGTCGCGATCGATACATGTTGGCGGCCCGACGAAGCCCAGACGCGGCAAAGTTCTCTGGCATTTGGATCCCCCTCCGCTTTCGGAGGGATCGGTAATTCAGATTTGTGCATCGCAGTCCTCTTGGCAACGATACCGTTCACCCGTCTCTGTGGTGACCAATTCTATTCCAAACCGCACGCAAGGCGGGGGACATTTCTGCGGCCTAATGGAAAGTCCTGGCCACCCTAAGGCCTGCGTTCGGGCCTCGATAATCGGGTTGCGTATACGGGCGGGCAGCGCAGCGGCAATTGCGCGCGCCATTGTAGAAGCCCCCACCGCGCAAGATACGAGCCTCTCCAGAGTCGGGGCCTTGTGGATCAACCGCGTCTCCCTCTTTATCCTCAAACCAATCGTGGCACCATTCCATTACGTTTCCATGCATGTCGTACAAACCCAACTTATTGGGCGCGTAGCTGCCAACCGGGCAAGTGCGAAATAAGTAGACGGCCTTACCTTTAATGTTGGCTTCGTCGCCATCCAACTTCTCGCCAAAGTGAAATGGAGTCTTCGTCCCCGCACGACACGCATATTCCCATTCCGCTTCGGTCGGAAGTCGATAGCCCAAGCCACCTTTCACCGTAACCTTACCGCTCTTGATAGCGCCGTCGTCGCGCTTCACTTCGTCGAGCGTGTAATATTCCGTCAGGTTTTCACGTTTGGAGAGTGCGTTGCAGAACTCCACCGCGTCAAACCAGGTGACATTCTCTACGGGGAATTTAGACGTGTCTTGGCCCTCAACATCAGACGCGCATTTACCGTCTTTGCTGTGCTGTGCCGGGTTACGATCAAGGACCTGTTGGAATTCCGACTGGGTTACTTCAAACGCGCCCAGATAAAATCCATTCGTAAGCGTCACTTGGCGAAGCGTCTCCACACCTCCGTCGCCCGAATGGTTCTCCTCTTTGGGCGCGCCCATCTCAAACTTGCCCGGCGCAATATAAACCAGTTTCATCTTGATTGAGTTCTCAATGACCTCGTCTTGCTTCGGTTCCGTCGCATGCATCGCCGGTGCGAGGGTTACCGCGAGAAAGCCTAGCGCAGTTGCCAAGGGGTGCGGGCAGGCTTTTTTCTTCACGTGAGAATCTCCAATGGTGGCCATCCCCCCCCCGCCAACCGAGTCGCGGTCGAGGATTAATTCTACTCGTCGCGGGAGGGCGGTGTGATTCTGGATCGTGTCGCACTCAAACGCATTTCAGAGTCGAACCTCGGCGCCTTCCCGTTCTTTGACGGGTGCGGAATAATGCGATGACCTTTCTGCAATCGAAAAGAGGAGACATTCATGCCGAAGCTCACCGTCGAAGGCGTTGGCCAGTTCGAGGTGCCACAAGGTAAACGACTCGTCCTGGCGCTTGAGCAAGATGCGAAGATCGATCAATTGCACGCATGCGGCGGGAACGCTCGCTGCACAACATGCCGCGTCGAGTTTATCGATGGTGAACCTGATCCCATGACGGGTGCTGAACACGATGTGTTGGCCGCGCGCGGCTTGTCCGGTGTCCGATTGAGTTGTCAGATCCTATGCACTCAAGATATGACGGTTCGCGCAATCAGCCGTTTGGCGGGTAGCGGGCGAAAAGATGCCGGACATCAGCCAGCGGAGGAGATTACGCCCTCTCCTCAATGGATAAACAGATAAAGCGCCTGCCATTTATTCGACCAATTGGTATCTACTCCATAATTTGGTCCTTTCTCGGGGCATCCGAAGAACCTCGGCCGCGCTGGTGAGTTGATGACATTGTTTCGAAATCGACTCAAGCTCAGCGACGGAGCGTCGCCTCTCGTTCATGCTAACACCCCCAGCAACCGAGTCGCGGTCAAGGAGTTTCTAGTTCAATCGACGCTGTTTCGGTTCATTCACCTTCAGCGGGCCGCTGGAAGCAGTTCGCCTCATTTCATCTTCTCGGACATTTGCACCCCATTCCTGGGGTGTGCGATTAGTCCCTCGAAACCAGGAACAGGATCGTTGTAATTCAGCTCAATTCCAATCACGCCAAAATCCCCTTTTGCCTTTACCACTTTCGCCCACTCATTAGCTCCAAATTCACGTTGGCTTGCGCCGTCGTAACTCGTCCCTCCCCCGCCCGTTACCTCTTCAATTTTCATCAGGATAAATCGCGGCTCGTCGACAACTTCTATTACTTTGCCAGACGGCCTTTCAACTTTCGCGCGGACAACCATTACAAGCTGGTATCTCTTCGCAAAATATGCCTCCGAGATCCATTCGACGGTGTCCGGATGTCGGTAGTTAGAGCACGAATGCCAGGCGGGACCGAAGAGGTCGTCGATCTGTCTAGCCTGGGGAATCATTGCGTAGCCAGACGGAACCGTTTGTTTTGTGGCCGGCCACGTCTCCGGGCCAACGGGCCGCTCGCAGGAAACGAGGGCCGCACAAGTTATCAAGATCGCGAAACAAAGGGCTCGCATACGTCCTCCGTGGGCTTGGTCGCCACGTCATCCATTGTACCCCCCCGCCAACCGAGTCGCGGGCAGGGATTCTATTCCAAAACGCACGCCTTAGCTTGGACTTCAGTGTGTTGCCTCCAGAGTTCGCACCTGCAACTCCATTAATCCTTTGGGTTATCGCGCAGTCGCCTTTGTTTCGATAAGACTCGCGTTACGGCATCGCTCGCGCCAAGAAAAAACAGCGCGCCCGACATGACAATCGCAGCCGTTGCAATAATTCGCACCATTGCTTCGGAGGGCGGTTCGATTTCCCAAACTATGCAAAGTCCGCCAACAAGCGTAATAAGCAACGATGCGACGAAGACGACAAACACGATTCTTACTGCAAGGCTCATGTACTTTCGCGGCTCAGAAACGCCGCCTCCTATCTCCCCTTTTTACGTGCCTGCGCGGTAAAACAGCACGACCGATAAAAACTGTTTCGCTGCGAGGGTGGTAACCAATTCTATTCCAAACCGCACGCTGGGCGGGGCTGAGTGATGGGTTGTTATGCGTCGCTTCTAACCCACCGAAGCAGTTGGCCACCCCCACAATTTTCCAATTTCATCAGCATTACGCCACCAGCATCGCTTTATTTCAAAGTGATCCCAGTCGGTTTTGGAGTGCCAGGATTCCGTCCACGCTGAAAGCATGAACACTGTTTGAGCAGGTCGCCAATAAATCAATTTACGGTGCCCAGTTCCCGTAGAAATTGGCCCGTCGCGAAAATTAAAAAATTCCGACGAGCAGCCCGCATCGAAAAACGCGCGGCAAATTAACGGCGAATGGCCAAAAATACATACGCGATGCCGTTGCGAGTTAGGTCGTGAATTTCGGTATGAATCTCTGACGAATCGGGTCCAATCCGGTTTTCGTTCCGATTCCCAAAGTGCGCCACCGAAATCAGTTATTTCAACGTATCGGTCTACGTCTCCGTTATCGTCGGTAAAGTCCTCGCCTCGAAGTACACCCTGCGCTTCAAAACGGTTGAGCGTTTCCGTCAACGAATCGTCGTCAAGCCCGTGAGAAGCGTAGTTGAATTGTAGCGGGAAAATATCTCGAACGAACATTGAACGACGACCGACATGCATTGCCGCTATGTCAAGTATCAGGAGTTCAGGATCAGAAAAGTGGGTCGCTCCAGTTCGTTGGATTGATGTTTGCATTTCATAAGGACCAAGCCCGTAGAACAATAAAAGAATCCATGTAAGTCCGCGACTTTTTCGCCGCTACACTCATTGTACCCCGCGCCAACCGAGTCGCGGTCAAGGATTGTCTAGTTCAATACGCTGACTTGATTCATTTGCCCGAAGCGAACCGCACAGCTAATGCCCGCTTCGGGGCCGCCGTTTGTTATGCGTCAATCGGTGACAACTTCCACGTTTGTTTTACGATTGCGCCACCATTCCAAGACAGGAAGTACTCGGTCTCGATCATCGCGATAGCGCGTTCTAAATATATTCAAACTAAGGTCAGACGCCAACGATTGATGAAGCGTGTAACCATCGCTGCCAATTGTAGTTTGGATTAAGCGGCCATTGGTCAAGTCGATTTGGTCTCCATTGATAGTCAAACTCTCGATTATTCGTCGTTCGGCATTTTCGTCAGCGGCGACATTTTTTAGGGAGTATTTGACATTAAATTTTTGATTCCCGAACGAAAATCGCGTCGATACGAATACGTCAAATCCATCTACGTTAAGCCCATCCGTTGCAAATTGGGAATCAAACGTGAAGTCCGCCCCATCGTCGTGATGGACAACAATTAGATATGGAAGTTTCGTGCCATCGAGGTATGAAATGGCCTTCGAGTAAGCCATGTTGTAAATGAAAGTCGGCTCACCCGACGCGCGGAGCGCCTCGGCCGATTGAGCCGTAGCAAATTCCCATCCACCATTTGACGTGCTGTCTGTTACGGAGTATTCGATGAACGAAGATCGCACAATGGGCCAGCCGAATGCAGTCATGACGGCAAGTATTGCAACGACACCTAGCAATGAAATGAGTGAGAATCGCTTCATGCTTCAAGGAATAAAGTTTATGCCCACCAACAGACCGTGACCGCCACCGATTTCATTTTACCCGCTGCTCGCTGCGGTGGGGTGAACGCAGCTAGAGGTCATTCCAATTCCTGCTGTTCTCTGAAGGCAAGTTCGGAGCGGCGACCCTGCACCGATGACCGAAGCTTCTCGGCGTCGCAATGCGGGCAAAAACGAGGACATCCCCGCGCGCGGCGTCCCTTTCGAAAGTGGCCAGGTTCCAAAGCGCCATCAAGTGAATGTCGCTGCTTCCACTCCCAAACAGTTCGGTGCCTTTCCAACGCCGCTCGTCTCATTGTTTACAACCTCCGTTAGGTCTTCATCCGCCCCCCCCGCCCACAAGTCGCGGGCAAGATTTTCGTCGTACCACACACCAATCGCCGCTTCGGTGTATCCGTTTGTTATCCGGAATTTGCGATTCTAAAAAGATAGGAGTCCTTCAGTGAGTATCACACGTAGTTCGACGTAATCAGGTTTCTTTTCCCACGGAAGTCCCTTTGGGCAGTAATGCCAGAACGGAAATCCACCATGCTGGATTGTATCTCGTAAATGATCAATGAAGCTCGGATCGTCCCTGCCATCTGCACCGAATTGCATGTCATCCATGTGATATTTTCCCAGTTCAAAGTGCGCTGTATCACAGTTCGACAGGATAGGGCCAACAAGAAGTAAAGTATTGTCGTAACCTGGTTCTTCGCCGTACGACCGAATGTCATCGAGATGGTCGTTCCAAATCTGCACGCCTTTTTCGATCGAGCGGACAATAAGTGCCGGGTGACTTCCCAAGCCGTTAAGTCGTTCCGGTCCGCGATTGCCATTGAATTGAGATTCGGATTGTTCAAAGGTGACGCTTTCAAATGTTTGGAACCACGCACGTCCGCTGAGTGGTAATTGCCCGTGCTCGTCTTCGAGAGCGGCAATTCGATCCACAGCGTCAGATTTCGCGGTCGCAAACGCAGCATTTGGATAAGCGAATTCGTACCCAAGCTGAAGCAGCCTGCTGTGCAGTCGGTCAAGGTTTTTATGGATGCGTTCCATTGTTGCCATCGCAACACCGAATGCATCTTGAGCGAGCGGTGGTTCCAATACGGCTGCCCCGGCGTTGACCAGTTCGGTCCACACCTCTCGATGGTCACCGTGTTGGTATCTGTTGAGAAACGACACAACGGTTTGCCGGATAACTACGCGTTAGATAGTTTCTGCCTATAACCTATAGGCTGCAAAAGTGTCGGCCTAACGCGCAGCCGCTATTTTCGCCTAAATTCAATTGTAGCCGCCCCCGCCAACCGAGTCGCGGGCAAGGTTTGTCTACGTTCTCTGCCATTTCTATTTCGGCACGGTCCATTTAAACCCCTTATCATTCCATTCACCCTCCGGACAAAATAGCCATTCGTTTCCGTACTTGCGCAGGAACGCCTTCGTCTCGTGAACAGTTGTTTTTTCAGTACCTTCGGTTTCACCGCGCTTTCGATGGTAACTATAGAGAACTATGTTGTGGGTGACGATCGCTCGATCACCTTCAATGGAGACATCCAAAATTTCGGGGCGAATACGTGGTTTTGAGTCGCTTTCAAGTATTGTCCAGGCATCCGCCAAGAAATGGTCCAAATCGTCGATCTTTACCACGATTTGGGACAACAAATCTTCTGCATCAGATGCCGACTTGTTAAGCGCATCCATATTGATGTCATTTTCGAGAAATAGACGATCTATCTTTTCCTTTTTGGGATCTCCTTCTCCAAGCATGCCTTCAGAAAAAATTGTCTCAAAGAGCATGAATCGCTTTTGCTGATCTGAAAATGATTGAGCCACTTGAAGAAAGTGGTTGCTTTCTACGCCCTGTTGAAAAACAGTAAACGTACTGGCCGGAGACGATCGATCGAACGAGTCGCTAGACTCAATTCGTTCTTGGGCGGTGCAGCCAAAGGCTCCAAGCAGCAGCAGGATGGATAAATAGATTCGCATGTGGTCAGCAGACAATCTCACGGTTCACCGAGTGGCGTGGTTCGATGATCCACTGTCAAACCGCACCAATCGCCACGATTCATTGTACCGGCTCAACCTGAGACGAGTTGGATCGCCGTCTACCGCCCATTGGCGCCCAATTCTATCCAACCGCACGCTGGGCGGGGGTGTTTTACCCTTCGCGTTCAGGAATGATCTCTCGGGCGGATCGAGTCAACAGATTCCGCCCGAAGGCAAACACAATTAAGACGACTGACAAAACGGCCATTCCAAGGGGCACAATCCAAACGTAAAGCTGATCTGGTTGGCCTTCTAATCGTTTCCAATCAAATTGATAAAGGGCGACAGCCAACATCTGAAGTACAGCAGCTGCAATCAAGAAAATTAAACCCTTTGTATTTCGAGTCCAAAAGGCGAGTCCAGCAAAGACGACTGCCGCGGGTAACCAATTGAAAAAAAGCAGTGTCCACGTCATTGGCTCATGCGCGGCATTCTCAATTCTGCGTCTTAGCAGCCTGATTTCCAATGGGCGAATGTTCAAGGCGTAGCTTTTTGAATCAGGGGCACCGATCTTTTTCTCGCCCGCAAGCAACCACTCTAGGCATTTGATTTGCATTTCGGTGTAGTTCAATTCCTTATTGGCCAGAATCCACTCTCTAAGTCCACCCGCGTCATCAAACGGCGTGCCACTCCAGTACGGCTTGGGGTGGTCCTTGCCATCGCGGCCAAGGCGACTGTATCCATACGCCGAGTAATTGTCTGGATGATCTCGAAGTTGATAATGCATGATCCAATAGCAGGCATCGCCGACGGAATTCCCCTCGTAGTGGTTGGCAAAGTTGATCGAATGACGTTTATCGTCCAAATGAGCGACCAACAGAGGGAACGCGACTTCCTGGTATTCGGTGATTGCATCGAATGCAGCCAGGCATTTTTCAAAGCGTTCGCGATATTCTGCGCTGTCGTTGACGATTCCCGGACTAATCACTGGCTCGTTCGTCGCATTGCCATGGACGAACACCAATTCATCGATAAGTGTCCGAATCTCGTTTTCCTGTTCCGCAGTCGGTTTTATGTCCACATATTTCGCTCGCCGCACGAACCTGTTTTCGGACGACGTTGGTTGAAAACAACCGCAGCAGGCCGCAAACAGAATGAGCAAGACGAATCGATGTTGCATTTCCCAATCCCTTATTTCGCCCCCGCCAACCGAGTCGCGGTCAAGGAGTTTCAAGTGTCAAAGCTCGCAGTGGCGGGGTCGGGGTTTTGGACGCAGAACAAATCGATTTGTTCACCAAATGATAGCCTGGCGCGGCGTACTTGAACGCTTGGTCGGACTTTGACGGACGCACAGTGCGAACAAAAACGTGGGCAACCACGTGCTCGGCGTCCCTTTCGGTAATAGCCTAGCTCCAACGCATCGTCCAATGGGTGGCGACCCCTCCATTTACCTTTTGTTCGATGGCGTTCCAGCCAAGCACGTTTCATTTGCAGCGATCTCCATCCAGGTATGTCCGCTCCAGCTTTGTCGTGGCAATCTAGTCACCAACGATGAATCAACTCTCAGGGTATCTAGCCGCGCGCAGGATCGACGATACGGCACAGCTCAGCAAAATAGCCGAGAAAAACGGATAGATGTTTGATCCACCTGTTAGCCAGAGAACTAAGAACGCTGTTGCCATCACAATGTATGCAGCTGCAGCCGCGATCGCCTCCGCGAACTAGCTCGTCGCAAAGGCATGCATCACCTCGACAATACGATTCCGCTGGCGCTCAGCGGCTAAGCGGACCCTTCAGCGCGGCGGTAACTGGTTAACTCTTGCTTGCCTTGTGGCGACGCTTTGCGCGCCGGCTGACATTTTTTCCTCGGACGGCCAACGGCGCGTGGCAGTACCGCGGTCGCCGTCACGCCATTCTCCATTTGTTGTCCGGAAACCGACAATCGACCGAGCCGAGATCGCCGGCCAAGTTCACAACTATGCCTGTCTTTTTAATTTTTTAATTTTTGTTCTTAATTGCCTGATAATTGCCTGAGGCTTGGCGTCTGGATACTGCCGGTTCAACGTGGCGAGCGGGCCAGAAGCAACTAGTTCTTGGTCGCTTGAACAGTTCACTCGAGGGTCAACATCAGGTCGAACGTGCAACGCTGGACGCCATCCTCGCCTGGGGTGACCGTAACAACGGCGCCATTGGCTTCAGCACGGGCACGATCGTCACTTTTCAAACGGGGATCGTCGGCAAACAGAACCTCGCCGAGGTAATTGCGGTAGCCGGGTGACGTCACCTCGTAATGGATGTGTTGAGGAATTTTGGAATCCGGATAGCCCGCAGGCCGGATCGTGCGGAATTCGTACATACCATCGCCGCCCGCGCGCAGGTAGGCGAATAGTCGCGGGTTCGCTGCCCCGCCGGCATCATTTGTCGTATAAAGGCCGTGCGCGTCGGCATGATAGACGTAGACAGTCGCACCGGGGACGGGTTTTCCCCCAGCGTCGCGGATCACTCCCGTGACAATCAAAGGATCGCCTGGCTCCTTTTCGCTTACCAGGGTTGCTCGACAAGCGTAGCCGTATTTGCGAAATATTTCGCGGAAGCGCTTTTCGGTGCGGACGCATTCCAAATCTGCTTCGAGCAATGCCGGCTCCGCATTGTCGATCCCGAGTTCAAATGCCCGCTCCAAGGCGACCAGGGCTTTGTCCTTCTGACCTGTCAGGGCGTAGATGCGCGCCAAATGGTATTGAACGATTGGTTCAGGCGCGCCGCCCAGCTTTAACGCCGACTGGAAGTTCTCAGTGGCAGCAGCAAACCTTTTTAGGCGGAATTGTATCACCGCAAGCGTGCTGATTGTATCGCCGTCGCGGCGCCCGTCTTGCACCACCCGCTCGAAGTTGATCGCGGCTTCTTCATAGCGCCGGTTGCGGAATTGGGATTCCGCCAGACGATAGAGCGCAACGCCATCGTTCGGCTGCTGATCGACAATCTGCTGGTAGGCTTTTTCGGCTTCCGGCCACTTTCCCGCAAACCAACTGTGAGCCGCGAGCATGTCCGGGGAGAGCGGTACGGGTGTTGCATGAAGAGCGGCCTCAGGCTCCCAGTGGTATTCCATGAAACTTGCTGTTTGTTTGGCGGTGTCCAGGCCGCAAAGCCGGGAGACCAAGTGCAGCGCCCCGTCGATCCCAGCCGAAACCCCCGCAGTGGTCACGATCTTGCCGTTATCGACAAAGCGCCGATTTTCGCAGACCCTAATGCGGGGATACAGCTTCAGGGCGGATACTGAAGAAGCATGCGTGGTCGCATCCAATCCGTCGAGTAAGCCAGCCTGGGCGAGTACAAGGGCTCCGGTACAAACTGAAAACATGACGTCGGCGTCTTTGGCCGTTGCGCGAATCCACGCCATGAACGCCGGGCTGCGAAGCAGAATGTTGGTGTCTCCACCCGGAATGACGACGATGTCGGGTTTCGGACAATCGGCGATTGAGAATTCAGGTGTCACGGCCAGGAATCTCTGGCTGCGAATCGGTCGAACAGTTTCGCCTACGGTATAAAGGCGAAACGCACGCCCTCGAGCTGCGGAAGCAAATACTTCGGATGGTCCACTGAAATCCAGTAACTCGACATTTTCGTGTACCACAATGGCGACGTTCCATCTGTCCTTGGTAAGTGGCGTAGCGTTTGGCTCGGCGGTCGGAACCGCCTGCGGGATCGCGCCAACGAAAAACAACGCCAGCGCGATTCCCACGCTCGATTGTCGAGTCAAGGTTTGCATTTTGATGGCTCCGATAAAGAAGACGTTTAGGTGGAATTATTGCCCACACGAGGGCCAAGCAAATACCTCGCATTATACCCCGCTTCGAATGTCAATCTGGGCTGTTAAACGCACCAAGGCGCGACAGTCCAAAAACCACGAATGTTAACCTGGGCTGTTAAATTTCTAGGGCTGTTAAACGCGAGAGCGCGAGAGTTCGTGGAAAAAATAATAGGGTGCGAGCTGAACCGTGAGGGTTCGGTCCGGAACCTATTTCAAATCTCGCGAACAGAGAGCGCGGTAGAGAAACGCAGAACGCGAAAAAGGCTGCGAATAAAGGAAGAAATCAGAGAGGCCGCGACGAGAGACTCTCGGCGGGGGCGTTAACCAGTGGGGAGGGTTGGTTTACGCGGAAAAGTGAAAAGCTCCCCGCGGTGGACTCGAACCAAGGACACGCGGGTTAACAGTCGTGTCTAACATCACGCGCTTTTACCGTCCAGTGGCATAACGAGAAACCGGAAGCCGTCTCGCGAACAATGGTTTGTCAGTGCACGAACTTGTTGGAACAAATTCTGGACTTCACGATGACTCGTTTCAATTTAAAAACGCGACTGCTCTCCGCCGTCGTCGTCAAGATCGCCGCGTTTGCTTGACGGGCATCAACTGGTCTCGAAAGTCATAGAACTCCACGATCGACTTATGGAATTGTCGCATCGCTTGTCGTTGTTGTTTACGACGAATATCCCCGGCGAGACTAGTTGCCGATTGAATATCGGCCATTTGGTTTAACTCAATATGGGAATGCCGCATCCAACTTGTGGCAATTTTCTCCGCCAGAAGTCTTTCGATTCGACTTGCATTTGGTCCGGCGAAGGTCTCGACGATTACCCCGCGTGATAAGCAGTCGGGTGCCGGGACAGCAACAAAGTTGTCGGTCGCCAACAAGGCCCAGAGGCGACAGGCCAGCTCATCTAGATCGCCTACCCGCCTCAGCAGTTCGGTTTGACAAGACAACAGCGCTTGGAGCTTGATAAGTGCATTTGCGTTTCCGTCTTGAATCTGTTGGCAAAGAATTCGAAGACGAGACATCAGGTCATCGGCCGACGACCTGCCGTTTGATTGAGAGCTATCGGATTCAAATCGGTCTTGATTGTTTGGCTCCGACTCACCGGTATTGGGTTGTGGCGATCGGGGAGCGAATGCAATAGGAATCCCTGGGCTTGGTATACCGGCCGCCAGGTCGGAGGGATTGGGGCAGGCCTTCTTAGATGTTTTCGGGCGTCGAGGCCTCGGCGATAATGCGGTGACCGCGGGGCGTGAATTCTCAATTGGACTAGTGTCGGATGTCAATTTTTGGTTCCTCGGCAATTCGATCTCGGCACTTCTGTTTGCACCCCGTTTCGTTTGACGGGACTTTGACGTTGCGTCCATGTGTCGTTCACGGGATTGACTTGTTCTAGACCGTGATGGATTGGAATTCGTTACTGCTTTGAATGACATCGCTGATCTCCGTGTTATGTTGTTTGACTTTGGATCGAAAGCAATGGGCTCGGGCTGAGCCAACCGCGATACATGCTCCAAAAATGACGACTTGAATTAAAAAACTGCACGCGAGAACTCTATCGGTCATCGACTTTTTCTTGGCCGACTTGCCTCCAAAATGAATCTCCGGCAACGAAATTCTCGACTCGCGGAAAAATATTTGGCGGACGAAAATCGCCGATTTCTCGACGTTTTTGACCAAGTGCTCTCCTGGCTACGTGCGCCAGGAAGCTGAACGGAAAAATCTATAGACGTTTTTTTCGAAACCGCTATCTTGGAATTCCACGTGAAGTTTGTCTCGATGCCGACCGCGAAACACGAGGCCCATAGCGGCAATCCGATCAAGGAAATGCAGCCGTTCTCATCCGAGGATGGGAACGATTCCTTGGTCGCGTTGTTCGTCGACGACGAGCTAAATTTTCGGGTGAATCGCGTCATAATTTTATGAAGGGGTTTAGCTATTTTGACTTACGTGCAGTTGAGGATCGGGCGTTCGACGTCACCGGTTGGTCGACGACTTTGGAGGACGTACTCCAGATGAACGCACCAATTAACAGGAAACACTCGGCCTACGTGAAGTCCGTTGTCACGGCAATCGTGGAACAGGCGGATTTGGATGCCGACTTGGTCATTGCGTTCCTGGAACTGATGGGGAATACGCCGAACAGGGCCAAATTCTCGAAACCAGTTTGGATGGAACTTGCCGCGGTCGCTCGTATCTATATGTGGGAGCGACAAGGTTTGTTGCAGTCGATTTCACATATCCCATCCTTCGCGAGCGCGATGGGCGACTTGCGGAGTCGGTTGTCACAGGGGCCGGTCGCATTCATCGGTGAGAACTCGACACCACTATTTGACTTGGTGTTTGCCACGTGCCTGGAACATTTTGCGTGGGACGCGCCGACGTTTCTTGGTGCCCAAGTAGTTTGTGACGCCGCCGAGCTGAACTCGATGGCCCGTGAATTGGCCAGTTTCTTTTGGGAGAATCGTGCAACCTTGGCCCAGCAGCTTGGAACGGAGGATGGACAATGATTGTTGCGGATAAGAAACGAATCGGCTTGTTTTATCATCGTGACAGCGGCGGCCGCGCTGAGACCACGCCGAGCGAGTATATCGCTTGGGCGATGAGGCGCGCGAGGGAATTGAACGTCGAATTCGATTGCGAGACTAATGCTATCGAACGCATGATCGCGCAGCGACAATGCCGCACGGAAAATGTATTCTTCGATTTTGACATTTCTGGGAACCAACTTTCTCGACCAGGCTTAGACGCCTTGCTTGCGAAAGCCAAAAATCTAGCGCTAACAGCATCGGTTTTCGTATTTATTGTGCGACGTGATCGCTTGTCGCGTCCGACCGACCCCGTCGACGCGATGAACATCGAGAAAGAGTTTGGCGACAACGGGATCACCATCGTCTACACGAATCGCGTTTGTTCACCCGTAGCAAAAGGTCGACGCGCCAAGATCGAGGATTCCATCAATTCGGTTGTTGATTTTTATCGCGCCGGCGAAGAAAGACATGATCTTGCGCAAAAATCGCTTTACTCCCAAGCGAATTTGGCCGCTGGCGGGTTTTCAGTGGGCGGCCGGGCGCCGTACGGATTTCGTCGCTGGTTGGTCGCGGCCAATGGTACTCCCATTCGGCAGCTTGAGGACGGTGAACGAGTTCGCCTGTCTGGACACCACGTTGTTCCGCTACCAGGTCCGGAAGACGAAATTGAGACCATCCGACGCATACTTACGATGCTCGACACGATGAGGGCTTCGCACGTCGCAAGGATCTTGAACACCGAGGAAGTGCCCTCGCCAAATGCCGGGCGATTTCGAACTGACGGTGGCGTCCGCCATCGCGTGAGCGGCAAGTGGAACCAAGACACGATCAACGGTATCGCGCGCAATCCGCTTCTGCGTGGAAAGCTAGCTTATGGTCGGCGATCCATGGGGGATCAAATGCGATGCGGTCCAAATGGGCCCAGAGAACTTGAGGACTCCGATTTTGGCTTTGGCGGCAAGCCGAAGGTCATTTTGAATCCCCACGTGCGCGAAACAGATGCCGCTGCCTCGTTTGACCCCATTGTCGATTCCGTTCGGCACTCCGACTTGTTGAAAAAGCTTGACGAGCGGTCAGGTACCCAAAAAGGAAAACCGAGATCACGCAACCCGGACCAAAATCCATTGGGAGCAAGGGTTTTCGACATCAAATGTACATGGCCGATGTACCGAGTTCCATGCGGAAAATCGTTTAGGTACAAGTGCGGCCTCTACCAACAAACGCATGCACAGCAGTGCAACCACAATTCCGTGGACGGAGTTACCGCCACAAAATTCGCGCTGGCTTGTCTTCGGCAACGCATTCTGGCCCCGGGATTGATTGAACAGATCGAAGCCAATCTACGGGCGATGGCCAAGCAGGATCAACAACTCAATCCGAACAACGAGCATAGGGAACTGGTGGAGATTCAAAATCGAATTTCGGCGATCGACAGTGAGCTGGAACTGGCGTCCCACAATCTTGCGAAGGCGAAGAACGATGCGCAATACGATGCGATGTCGATCGTGTTTGATCAGTTGACGACCAAGAAGGCCAAGCTGGCGAAGGACGTCGGCACGATCTCCAAGAAACTGGAAGCGCCTGCCGACTTTGAAAAAGACGTCGATCGGGTATTGGAGTCGATCCGATCTCTAGTCGACCTCGCGGATCAACCCGCCAATCTTACCCTGGCCAAACAACTCTTTGACATTACGAACTGCAAGTTGTTCCTCGGCTTCGAGCGTCGGCAGAGCGGCAAACGGATCCTAGACAAGGTGAAAGGCGGCGTGATCACGTTTGGCAACGCCCAACCCCCAATCGAGGTCTACGCCGGACCAACAAGCAGGAGTGCAATCAAATCACCGAAAGTTTTGAATTGTTCCAACAGGAATGACCACTCGTTAAGAAATGTCAGTCGGGGCGACAGGATTCGAACCTGCGACCTTTAGACCCCCAGTCTAACGCGCTAATCCAGGCTGCGCTACGCCCCGCGATTGTTGAATGCAGGCAAGCCCGCAGTCAACAGGTTGATGATAACGGAGCATTCCCCGAGGTTCAACGTGAGGCACCGCCAGGATGCAGGCCAGTTGCCCGATTCAGCTTGACGCGCGCGGCCCAAGTGGCGAAATTGGCGACGGAAATATTTGCCAATTAATTACTGTTGCCCCGATCCGCCGCTGGCGGACGTGGAGTCTTGATGCCTGCCGCTAACCACTTGCTGTCGTTCACGGGTTTTGGCGATTCGATTCTGATCCCCCCGTTGCGCACGCCGCTGGTTCAGCTTCCGTTGACCGACGATCGCGAGCGCTGCCGGTGTCTGATTCGCGAATTGGCCCCGGCCACGCCGGGGGTTTACGGCTGGGTCGACCGCAACCAGCGGCTGCTGTACGTGGGTAAATCGAAATCGCTCCGCCATCGACTGCTCAGCTACTTTGACAAAAACCCAGCCGATCCCAAGACGGAGCGGATGCGCGATCTTAGTTCGCGCGTGGTTTGGGAATCGGTCTCGCACGAATTACTTGCCCTGATTCGCGAACAAGAGTTGATTTATCGCTGGCGGCCAAGCTTTAATCGAATGGGGCAACCGGAACGGCGCAAGCCAGGCTTTCTCTGTATCGGCGGCGCCACGGCGCCACGCGTCTTTGTCGCGGCCGACGCGACGACTCGTGCCGACGTGTGCGTCGGTCCGCTCGTCGGTCTAGGAGAATTGCAGGCCGCAGCCGAAAACCTGAACTATGTCTTTGGCTTGCGCGATTGCTCCGATCGAACGCGAATGAGTTTGTCGAAACAACTGCCCCTGTTTGGCGAAATGCAAAACGCCAAATGCATTCGTTTCGAATTGAATACTTGCCTGGGGCCGTGCACGGGAAGCTGCTCTCCCACTCAATACCAGCAATCGGTTCAAGCAGCGATTGCGTTTCTTACAGGTGAGGATTTGACGATCCTCGACCGATTGCAGCGCGACCGCGCTCAAGCATCCGCGCGGCTCGCGTTTGAGAGGGCGGGTGTGCTGCATCGCCAATTCCAGTCGTTGGCGTGGCTGGCTCGCCGCCTGGCGATCCGCACGCGGCAGCGCGAAGAGCTGACCGGCACGTTTCCGATTCCCAGTTTTGATCGACGACCCTGCCGGATGATTTTGGATCAGGGATATGTCGCAGGCTTTTCGTCCTTTGACAAGGGTCGATCGGCTCCGTTTCGCTCAAGTCGGCTCGATCGCGAGGACGATGCGTTGGCGGTTGAGTGGATGTTGATCGTGGCCGCTTGGTTTCAAAAGCACATCGATCAGAAATCGCTTTTGCAGCGACCCAATCTGGCGTGCGGGCGCGAGCGGGCGTCGGCTTAGCAACCACTTCGGAACCAACTGTTGATTTGACCTCCGTTTAACGCCCAGCCGACAGCGCCGGCTGGTAATCTTGGGTCCTAGGCCGGGCGCCTGCGGCTGGGCGTTAAGCGAAGCGATGAAGCCACAGACGACGTTGCCAAGCAAGGCCACTTCGGCGGTTGCGACCACGCAATAAACTGATATACTGAGTCACTTCGAAACATGAAAAAACCGGCGGAATCTTGGCAACGGGTAGGGGTAGTTCAATGGCTCGAATGTGCGACATTTGTGGCAAAAAACCAATCACCGGGAATCAAGTTGAGACGCGCGGCAAGGCCAAGTATTTGGGTGGCGTAGGCACGAAGATCACGGGGATTACACGGCGGAGGTTTCGCCCCAACTTGAAGCACGTCAAAGTCCTCACGCCGGCCGGCGCTAATAAGACGCTCAAAGTCTGCGTGCAGTGCATTCGCACCGGCGTCATTCGCAAAGCGGTCAAGACGAAGCCATTTCGTTTGCCGGCTTAGTTGCGCGAGTGGCAAATAGCGCACCACAATTTCGACGCGAATAGTTGCCCCACTCACCAAGACTTGAATCCGTCAGATCAATAAGCGCCGCGCCCTAACTCTTTTCCCTCCCCACGAAGCGGGAGGGAATTAGAGTCTGCGCCGAGGCCATGTGAATCGCGAAGACCTTTGGCGGTCCGCATATGAAAGAATCAGGGACACGCGTTCTGCCCTCGCCAAGAAATATTTATCGCGTTGCGGCGGCTTGGGGACTCGCCGGATTCGTCGCGACGGTGATTTCAAACGGTTTGCGATAATCGCGCGTGAGGCGTCTGTTGGCAACCTCATTTTCCAAAAACTGCTCGCTGGTGCCGTCCATCTGCAAGTCCGCGCCCAAAGTCAACACGGGCGAAGCATCCGCGTCGATTCCGTTGTCACTGAGATGCTTTACCATTCGAGTGAGCGACTCGAAAAACTCTTTATGATCACCGACCACTCTTTGGATTTCGGCCAAAGTCGCCGGGTGACCCAATTGATGCGAGATGCTGCCGGTATGACACAAGGCGCTGGATAGGTGTCCTTCTTCGACTTCTGCGTTTAAGAGCGTCCGATCATCGGCCTGAACCGCCTGGATAAAGTTGGCGTAATGATCTCCGCTGTTTTCCCAACGGCGAACTTCTTTGCCGGTGCCGTCAAAAGCAGTGACGGTGGAGTAGTCACTGGGAATCAACAGGTGACCCCCTTCGCATTGGACAACGACGCCGACCGTGGAACCTCGAATGCTATCCATGTTCTTCGGCCACGCAGCCGGATCGTGGAATTGCTTCGACTTCGGCAGGCCACGCGTTTCGAATATCAAAAATGTGTTTTCGAATTGGTGCAATACGGTTTGCGTGTTGGGGGTGTCGCCTGCGTCGTCGTAGCCCAAGCGGCCGCCGATACTGAGCACTCGCCGGGATAAACTTGACTCGCCCAAAAACCAGCGGGCAATATCCATCTGGTGGATTCCTTGGTTGCCCATGTCACCGCAGCCGGTATTGAAATCCCAGTGCCAGTCGTAGTGCAGGTTGGGTCGGTACAGATCACGCTTTTCGGCCGGCCCGCACCACAGTTCGTAATTGAGCGTCGGGGGAATGACTAGCGGCGAATCGAGCTTGCCGATACTCAATCGCGGCTTGAAACAGGTGCCGATCGCATATTGTACGCGACCCAAGTTTCCCTCGCGGACAAATTGAAACGCTTCGCGCAGCGACGGGCTGGAGCGAGATTGTGTTCCGCATTGGACGATCGCTTTTCGGGCGCGAGCCGCGGCCACGATTTGGCGACCTTCCCAGACGTTGTGCGAAACGGGTTTTTCGACGTAGACGTCCTTGCCCGCTTGAATTGCTGCGATGGCGATCAATGCGTGTGTGTGATTAGGTGTTGCAATCGAAACCGCGTCGATTTCGGCGGATTGGAGCAGCTCTCGATAATCGGAAAATCGCTGCCAGTCGCGATCCGGATGACACGCTTTCAAGACCGCTTCGTCGCAGTCGCAAACGGCGACGACATGTTCGCCCATGCCCCCAATGTGATCTTGTCCGCGGCCGCGGAGCCCAATTACGCCGACGCGAAGTTTTTCGTTCGCACCGCTCGATCGCGAATATAGCTTTGCCGGTAACGATATCGCGGCGGTCGCCGCCGTGGCGGCTTGAAGAAATCTGCGACGATGCATGGTTAGCCCTCCCGTTCAATTCAGGTTCGGCGCGCAAGCGTGGACGCGAAGTTTATGATACAAGAAAGATTAGCGTGCGGCACCTAGTGAATCGTGCGTGGCGACCTCGAGTCGCGCATATGCCGGCGGAACATGCGAATCGCATAAAATACGCTCTATTCACAGCCGCTGAGCGGCGAAAGGTCACCGCTCCGCGGCTGCGAAAAGACGTCGCATTGCGGTGCTTGTTTCACGATCATCAAACTCCATCGCCATTGAGAAACTCGCCCAACGACGGCTGCATTAATGGTGCCGTCGGCGAATCGACAGCCCCTCACCCTAACCCTCTCCCCGAAGTTTTGAAGTTGCGCTTTTCTGGACAATATCATGCGACGCTCCTGTATTCTGAGGGTAAAGCGTTGGCGAGGAGGCGTTTGAGTTTGCCGATGCCTCCGGAAGTTTTTAGGCGTTTCGACAAATATCTTAGTTC
>JBGTJE010000052.1:0-26322 GCA_041745295.1 Pirellulaceae bacterium
CCAAGACCACCGGCCCCCAGATTCCCAGTCCGCCGATCCAGCCTTTCATCGCCTCCATCGCCTGGCCCATCGGCAACGCGCGAACGATCATCAGCAGCGCGGCGAGAATCAATAATATCGACAGCCAGCGAACGACTGTCACAATCCGCCTGGGGCTGATCGTGTTGGTGTTGATCGACAATGGATCCACTGCCTCATGTGTCATGACGTTTCTCTTAGCCGACTTTCGTTGGTTCGCAGCTCCGGCGGTTTTTCGGTCGGTCGTATTCCGTTTCCGATTTGCCGCCCTCCCGTTGCCAGCGATTTTTCATGGCAATCGCCAACCGCAGACGGGCGCGGTGTAGCAAAACCCACAGGTTTGACGGGGTAATCTCCAGCTCCTTACAGATTTCAGCAGGTGGAATTCGCGATGCGTCAAGCAACAAAAAAAGCCGACCTGGCAAAAACCCGCAGGTCTTCGCCAGGTCGGCTTACTCTATATCCCCCCTCCCTTCACGAGCGGGTTGGGGCGTATCGAGTCTTCCGATTTCAGGTGAAGAACTCGGCGATCGTTTCACGCCGCATTCTTCAGGCTGGTATTCTACCAGCAGTGCCCGGGAAAACTAGCCTCGAGTCGATAGAGGCAATGTGTCCAGATTCCGCTGGCAGAATTGGGACTCTACGTGAATTCTTTTACAGTGAAAACAATTCTCTAGACCATAAGATTGACTACCGTTGTCGCGGCCATCGTGTTGTTCGGTCGCGAGCGTGGTGCGACCTTATTTTCTCAAGGGGGATCCGAAATGACGAAACAGACGCAAACGATTGGACCAGTCAAGCGGCGAGATTTTCACAAACTGACCTTGGCGGCCTTCGGCGGATTGGCGGCTGGAACGGTGGCGAAGTCCGCTTGGGGACAAGAGGGAAGTGAATCGAAGTCCGAGCTGAGCGTCGATCCGGCGATGCTTTTGGCCGAACCGCATACCTGCCGTGGCTTGAATACTTGCAAGGGAAAAGGCAAGGGAGAGAAAAATGCGTGTGCCGGACAAGGGGCCTGCGCGACGGCAAAAACCCACGACTGCAAAGGGACGAATGAATGCAAGGGTCAGGGTGGGTGCGGTGGCTACCCGGGGCAAAACACCTGCAAGACCAAAGGGCATTGCGCCGTTCCGCTGAGCGATGAAACGTGGGCCTTGGCCCGCAAACAGTTCGAACAATTGATGGATGAGACGGACAAGAAAGTCGGCGAAGCGCCGAAAAAATAATCGCCCGCGATGTCCCTCCACGAATCGCGGTTGTTTCCCCTGTCGCGTCCCGTCGCTGATTTGTTCTGCCCATTGAATCGCGCGGGACGCGACCTATTTGTCTCCGAAATTGGGGTCCCGCTATGAAGCCTGTCTCGCGGTTGGGCCACCCAAATCTCGGATTGGGAGTCGGACTCCGAACCGTCCACTATCCGCACATCTTGGAAAACAAGCCGGCGGTCGACTGGTTCGAAATCATCTCCGAGAATTACATGGATTCGCACGGACGCCCGCGGTACGTGCTCGAGCAAATCGCCGAGCGATATCCGATTGTGACCCACGGCGTGTCGTTGTCGATCGGTAGCAGCGACCCACTCAATTTCGACTATTTGCGGCGGTTGAAAAAACTCGCCGCGACCGTGAATGCCCGCTGGGTGTCTGATCATCTCTGTTGGACAGGGGTGGCGGGACGGAATTCGCATGACCTGCTCCCCATCCCTTTCAACGAGCCAACGCTGCGACACGTTGTGGACCGAATTCGAATCGTCCAGGATTTCTTGGAACGACCGCTGGTTTTGGAAAACCCCAGCAGTTACCTGACATTTGCCGACTCAACCCTCACCGAATGGGAATTTCTAAAGCGAATGGCTGAAGATGCGGACTGCGGACTATTGCTAGACGTCAACAACGTCTACGTCTCGAGCGTCAACCACGACTTTGATCCGGACGAATATGTTCGCTCGATACCCCACGAACGGGTCGTGCAGTGCCATCTCGCTGGGCACACCAACCTAATCACACACTGCATCGACACGCACGACAATCATGTGATCGATCGAGTTTGGGAACTTTACCGTCTAGCGCACCGGCTTACCGGCGGAGTTTCCACGCTGCTCGAATGGGACGCGCACATTCCTCCGTTTCCGGTCGTTCATGCTGAGGTTCTCAAGGCGCGGCGGTACATGGGCGATGCCGTTGAGGTTGAAACCGATTTGGAGGAAACGCCTGCGCTGAGAATATCGGATAGTCCATCGCATCGATCCACCACCGTTCCCCAACCAGCGTCATTTGTGGTCGCGGAGGTGGAATGATGGACTCATCCGATCCCCGGCCGTTGGATCAAGTCCAACGTTGGATGCTGGCCGTCGTTACGCATCCGCAGGGCGTTGTGAGTGGGATTCGGGCGGACGAGTCGCAACAAGAAATACCGATCAGTCCCGACGACCTCGAATCCGTCATCACGCGCTCGCGACAATGCACGAGCATCGAACGGCTGCAAGTTTACGGAAACGCGTATTACACTCGCTTGATCGAATGCCTCCAGGACGAATATCCGTCGCTTCGCCACGCGCTGGGAGACGAAAGTTTCGACGCGTTTGCGCTGGCGTATTTGCGGAATTCGCCGCCGACGAGTTACACGCTGTCGAGTTTGGGCGCTGAGTTCCCAAGATTTCTGCGAGAAACTCGCCCCGGCGACCTGCCGCCAGAGATCCACTGGCCGGAATTTCTCATGGATCTCGCCACGCTGGAGCGAACGTACGCCGAAGTGTTCGATGCTCCCGGCCCGGAGCAACTGACCCTGTTGACGTCCGAGGCATTGTCCTCAATCCCGGCAGATGAATGGTCGGATGTGAAGTTGATTCCGGTCGAATGCCTGCGGCTGTTGGAACTCCGTTTCGCCGTCCACGAGTATGCCACGAGCGTGCGGAGAGGCCAGCAGCCTTCGATCCCGATTTCCGAACCAACCTTTTTGGCGGTCTCGCGCATCGACTTTATTGTCCGACGCTGGCCGCTAACGCGAACCGCGTTCCAATTGCTCGGTCTTTTGTGTCAGGGCATGCCAATCGGAATGGCGATTGAACAATGCGTCGACAACGACGCTTCCAGCGAGGATGAACTCTGGGGAAACATCAGCGATTGGTTCCATGACTGGGCGACGACTGGCCTATTTCGCGGCCTTCAGCGCTGAACGCCGCTGGAAGCGATAGTCGCGGCTTGATTTTCCACCACGACCAGTTCTCGAATACCGCCCGCAGAATGAACGCCGGGGGACTTTGCGAAAACACCAACGCCAGCCATGCCTCGACGATCGACATCCGCAGGATCCGCGCAATCGCGTCCGGTCGAGAGCCACGGCGAAGTAACCGGCGCACTAATTTTCCCGTCGCCAAATAGAGCTCGGCTTCGGTAATAACCTGTCGTTTATTCCCGCGCGAGCCGATTCGCTCGGCGAGCAACTCTTGAATGACCGGTCGCCGATTCATTTGAGACATGGTTGTTCCCCTCTTCAATATTGTGGCGCCGAAGAATTTGCGCGGGCTGTTGAGAAGTCGCTCGGGGCTGGGTCGTCGTTCACCGCCGCGATTAGCGCGTGGATAATCGGCGCCGGGGACGTTATTACACCATCGAGCAGAATCGGATGATTGGGATCCCGTGCGGGAAAGATTGCGTAAAACGGAATTGCGCTCGCTTGGTTCCCGAGTTTTTGCAACAGATCGTCAACCTCGGGGGCGGGACGCGTTTTATCCGCCTTCAGCACGACCACTCGATGATCCTCGATGAGTTTACGCGTTTGTGGTTGTTCAATCGCCAGAGCTTCGTTCGCCTTGCACGTGAGACACCAATCCGCGGTGAAGTCAACGAACACGGTCCGTCCCGCCTCGAGCGCCAGCCGCAGACTCGCCTCGGAATACGGCTGCCACGCGATGGCACCTTCACGCATGGGGCGATCTATCACATTCGGTGCGTCCGCGATTGCGGATTGACGGGCCGCGATTTCGCGATCAACCGAATACCGAAACCGCTGGTCCATGACTCCGACTAGCCATCCGAACGCGAGATAACCGACCGCGGCGGAAAATGCCATGCCTTGTATTCCACTCGCCAAGCGATTGTCCAGCGTGGCGGTCATCGGCGTCATTCCGATTCGCCAGAGACCCATTCCCATTCCCAATAGGAACACAATGGTGGGGACAACATAAGGAGTCGGGATGAAGGTCAAAAAATAGGCCACCGTGGCCAGCATGGCAAACCCCATCGCCTGCTTGACAATGACCATCCATTGGCCCGGCCGCGGCAACATTTGGACCAGCCCCGGAAAGACGGCGGCAAGGAGATAAGGGCTGGCCATCCCAAGTCCCACAAAACCAAAAACGAGATACGTAAGCCCAGGAGGTTGGCGCACGGCCCAGGTCAAGACCGATCCCAAGAACGGCCCGCTGCAGGGGGTCGCCAGAACGGTCGTCAACACTCCTTTGCCAAAGGCGCCCAATGCGCCTTCGCGCTGTGCTATGCGCCCCGCGACTGAATCCTGGTTGAGACCCAAAGCCGGAATCTCCCAGACTCCAAGCAGGCTCAACCCGAATGCAAAAACCACACTAGCGGTGACAAGATTGAATCCGAGGTTACTGAATGGTTCCCCCCAACCCATTCGCAAAAAGACAGCCAGCGAGGCCAAAACGGCGAAGACTGCCAACATTCCGGCGGTGTACCACAGATTGAGGGTGAGGATTCGAGTCCGGCTGCCACCCGCTTGACGAGCGAATGACATGATCTTGAGGCCGATCACCGGGAGAACGCAGGGCATGAAATTCAAGATAAGTCCGGCGACCAGTGCGAACGGCAATATGCTCCACAGCGACAATTCCCGATTCGTGTTTTGAGCAAGAACCAGGCGGTCCAAGTCCAGAATTGGCGGCGAATTCACGGGCGATGATCCATCAAGCGAGTCGGACTTTGCCGATGCACTCGACGGCTCCCTGCCTCCGTCAACGGTTGACTGCGAAGCGGCGGCGGTACTCAAAGCGCTACCGGGAATTGCCTGAAATGAGTAACTCTTTGGCGCCAGACAACCGCTATCCGTACACGCTTGAGCCGTAACGACTCCAGTGATGCGAAGGCCGCCCAAATTCGCTGGAGGCTGCACGCGAAATGGAACCGACCACGTGATGGCTCCCTCGTGCTCGCGCAGTTCGACTTCAACGGATGGATGTCGAAGAACGATTGGTTCCCGGGCGGGAGTAATGTCTCCAGCGATTTGCACGTCGGCCGTTGGATCGAGCGAAATCTCGGTCGCCAAAAACGGCTTGGCCTGATCCAGGGCGTAAATGTGATAGCCGTCTTTGATCGTGGCCGAGATGTCGAGGAAACCGGTTTGGCTGGAAATGTCCAGTCGATACGTTGCCCGAATCGTTACGATCTCTTCGCCCAAGACCGTTTGCGTTAACGCTAGGTCTGGAAGCCCGCCGGTAAATATCGCAAGTGCAAAGAGTACGCAACGAAACATCCTGTTCAACATGATCGCATTCTCCATTAGCGCCAACACTCCACACAAATCGATGACCTACTCGTGTGACTTTAGCTGGGTTCGACTGCGCGGCTCAGTTGATCCGCAGCTCCTTGGATTCCAGCCAACGGTAGTTGCCATCGGACTGAACGACGTTTCCAACTACAGACAATGACAAGTGTTCAAAGCGCCGCCTGTAGTTCTCCTCACTTTCCCGTCGCGTTTTCCGAACTGTGGCCTTCGCCATTCAATTGCTCGGCGAACTTATCGGGCTCGGCCAGGAATACCTGTCGCTCCTTGGCGGATGGAAACAAATAGCGAAGTCCGTGATGCACGACCGTGAATTCCGATTTCCCCGGAACTTCTTTTTTCATCGACCCAAAGCAGACGGCACAATTGCCGTGGTAGGCCAAGTCTCCATTCGCGTATTTCGTCGGCTGGGCATCGAACTCGGCCTTTTCGGCCTCGCTCGGAAACAGGAACAAGCGATCCTTGTAGAGCGAGTAGTGTTCGATTTTGCCGGCGGGCCGCTTCCCCCCTTGGACATAACAGACGATGCAATCTCCACCCAACGCTGGCACGAATTTGGCCGGATCGGTGAGGAACATTTTCTTTTGTTCTTCGCCGGGGAACAAATAAGTTTTCCCGTCATATTCAGCCGCGATTTGCTCATTTCCCTTGACCCACTTTTGCGCGGTCAGTATGCAAACGGGACAGTTTCCTTCGAGCGCCAGGGCCGGTTTTTTGGCGGCAACTCGCGGAGACCGCGTCGTGGACTTTGAGCTTGACTGACCGTTCACCTCATTCACCGAACATCCGAACACGGCGATGCTCGCCAGGACAGCACACCACGATACAAAACGATTCCTCGAGAAAGCGAAATACGTTGACATTACCAGTTCCCTTGAAAGTAGAAGGCTGCGAGCACTCGCGACACAAGCGCGTTGCATTCAATGGATCTGACGGAGAGCAACGAGTCTCCTTACAACGGCAACGGACTTTTCGCGCGACTGCCATTCAGCTTGTGCGAAAATACACGCCGGCACTTCGGGCGTTCGGCATCGTTCATTGCGGACCCTGGCGCGTGAACTCAAGCGATTGAAAAATGCTTGCGTGACGACCTTCGTCCGGCGCTTGGTCGGGGACCACATGCAACACCAACGGCAATTCAACCGTGCGGACCTCCAAGCAGCGCGAATCATCGCACGGTTGATAGCGAACATGGACCGTCAACGGCACGTCCCCCTGCGGCGCGTCGGCAGCGACCGTACCGAGAACCACAAACCAAACTTCCCCTTGGTATACCGCCACTGTTTTTTTCAAGATCGGGTCGACTTGCTCCGTTCCGTTCGGTGCTCGAACCGAGTCGACATGGAACTGCGCCGACTCAACTGTCGAAACCGTGGTCGGCTGAACAAACGCCAGCTCGGGATTGGGGCCATAAAGATGCCAGGGACCGTCAATCGAAATCCGCACCGCGAGATTGACTTGTGTGCCTGGTTTTACCTGCAGGGCGGATGCGAACAGCTCGACGTCGATCGGCGATTGCTCGACGCGAGCGTCCGCCGCGGTCGGTGCGGCGCGTTCCGTCCCCTCGCCCTCCGTTCGTTTCACTTGAGGAGCCCCAAGTGAAAGCGCCAATTCAGTTGACAACCGATCACGAACGATCACCGCGCTCAGCATGCTGGCCGAGCCCCTGGGCGATTCGCTCATAACCCAGGCCGAGGAGTCGATTGCGGCCAATGCCACCGCTTGGAAATCTGGACGATTTTCGATTCGCGCCAAACGGAGTAATACTTCGGCTGCGACTCCGCTGGGCATCGGGAGATCACCGCCGCCAAAGACGTGTTTTGACCGCGGGATGAGCGGGTCATGCTGATCGGCGGTGAAATAGAATCCTCCCTGTTCGGAATCAGCAAATTCTTTGATGGTGGTCTGCGCCCAATCTACGGCTTGATTCAAGTATTTGGTGTTGCTTGTCGTCTCGTAAAGCTCGACGAAGCCGCGGGCCAAGTAGGCGTAGTCTTCCAAAAACGCCGGCTGCTTGGCGCGACCATCGCGCCAACTTCGCATGAGCTTTCCCTCCGGCTGCATCTGGCTTACGACAAAGTCAGCGGCGCGCTCGGCGGCGGCGACATATTCCGGACGCTTCCATGTTCGGCCGGCCCGCGCCAGGGCGCCGATCATGAGCCCATTCCAGCCCGATAAAATCTTGTCATCGATGTGTAATTGCGGTCGTTTCAAACGAATCTCGAAGAGTCTTGCGCGGGCTGTACCAAGACGATTCTGCAGTTCGATTCGTTCCTGTCCAACTTGCGACGCGAGCGCATCAATGGACTGGGGTAGAAATAAAACATTGGCTCGAGCGAGTTTCCCCGATTTCTCTGAAAAATTTCCGTTTTCCGTCACACCGTACGCCCGGGCAAAAGGGTCGGCGTCCAGCGGCCCCAGTCCGTCGACGATCTCGGCATACGTCCAGACATAGAATTGGCCTTCAATCCCTTGGCTTTCTGAGTCGATTGCCGAGTAGAACCCACCTTGCGGAGACGTCATTTCTCGCATCAACCAAGCGAACAACTCGTCGGCGGCTTCGCGGTAACGATTATCGCTCGTAATCGTTTGTGCATCGACAAGTGCATCAAGCAGTTGAGCATTGTCGTATAGCATTTTCTCAAAGTGCGGCACTTGCCAGCGTTCGTCAGTCGAGTAGCGGTGAAATCCGCCACCCAAATGGTCGCGAATTCCTCCACGAATGAGATGGTCCATCGTTATGGAGAACATCTCCTTGAGCTCTGGGGCCTCATCCTTGGCGATGAGCTGTGCAAGCAATCTCAATTGCCCGTGCGGCGGGAATTTAGGCGCGCCTCCGAACCCGCCATGAAGCCGATCGAACGTCGAACGCATCTCCGAAATGCTTGCCTTGAAAATTGCGGGCCCCGGGCGTTCCGACGATTTCGGGAGATCGTGGCTCAGTCGCTGCATCGCGGCCGAAACCTTTTCCGCTTGTGCATCGACCAATGTTCGTTGGTTCTTCCAACTATCAGCCAATTGTGTGAGAGCTTGCTTGAAGGGTTCGCGGGGAAAATACGTCCCGGCCATAAATGGTTTGCCGTCTGGAGTCAGCCACACGGAATTGGGCCAACCCCCTTGGCCAGTAATCAATTGCGCCGCCAACATGTACTGAGCATCAACCTCGGGACGCTCTTCCCGATCCACCTTGATGCAAACATAGTTCTCGTTGAGTATGGCCGCGACATCTTCGCTTTCGAACGATTCCCGCTCCATCACGTGACACCAGTAGCAGGTCGAATACCCGATCGATAGAAAAATCGGTTTATTTTCTTTCTTGGCGAGTGCAAACGCCTCGTCGCCCCAGGGAAACCAGTTCACGGGGTTGTGGGCGTGTTGCAGCAGATAGGGGCTGGTTTCATGAATCAGATTATTGGTATTTGGATGCACTCGGCGCAAAGGTAGATTATCGATCCTTGGCGACTGCGATGACCCCGCCAAATCCGTTGAGCGCGGTGCCACATTTTGCGACGCAACCCGTGCGTCGTTGCAGGAGGACAATAGAACACACAGCAACAAACCGGCGATACTCGCCGCCGAAAACCAGATCCGAACGCCATCGTTCTTGGCGGCGCAATCACCCAATAATTGGCGTGTCCCAGACCTTTGACTGTGCATTTGGTTCTGCTATTTTTTGCCAGAACCGCTCAACGGCACGCCAACTTCGTCGGCGGAATTGACCGGCTGGGAGGGTGGAGGCGACTTTTTTTCGGTCGAACATCCCGCTGAACAGGCAACAACCGTGATGCCAAACCAAATCCATAACCAAAACCAATTCGCAATTCTCATGGCAATTTCCCCATCCATCAATTCGGTAAAAAAAACGTTTCTCGATCGTTAAGCAACCTTGTTTCTCGGGTGCATTCCGTTTGGCTCCGACTCTTGTTTATCGCGACGGCGCCGTCACGACGCGGGTATTTGGATAAAACGCGGACCAGGAATAATAAAACGTCTGTGCAACGCGGACATCCGCCGGCAGTTCTAGGACGTCGATTCCCGCGTCGCTTTTGCGGACTACGACGGGCCCGGCGGGCGTTTCCAATTTCGTCGACTCGCCGATTTCCGCGATCGGTATGAACCACGCCTCCTCGCCCTGCGCGATGCCCAGCCCCAGCGTTTTTCTGGGGAGCGCGCTCCCAAATTCTTTGACGGGGACCAATAGATGATCGGTCAGAAAATATTCGGCGTAGACCCCTTTTTGATAATCCCGGTCGTGGCCAGTATCTCGGCTTACGATTTCGCCGTCGGGGTGTTTTCGGACGAATTCCTTCAGGGATACAAGCGTGATGGGAAACATCTTCATTTTCGTCCCCACGAGCGGACCGGAAACCGCCCGCATTCCCAGCTGGCTCCATAGCCCGCGATACGTTCGATCGAACATCAACACGTTGGAGTTAAACAAGGCGCCCGAAACGCCAAATTCCAGAATGATTGTCTGGGCGGAATTCTTTGGATCCGCGACGGATCGCGAAAACACCGTGGCCGAATCACATAGCGGACAATACGTGATCGCAACCGACTGGCCGCCGATCGTCGTGTTGACGATTTCGTGATGATCCAAAATCGCAAGCGGTACGCCGAGGGTCTCGATCCCGATGGTGACTTCAATGACACGTGAATCTGGCGCAAGCCAATTCGCGCCACTTGCCGGTTCTTTTTTGGGGTCGGTCAACGCCGGGATGTCGTCCTTGGGAAGTAATCGGTGGATTTGCTCCTTGGGAATCGACAAATCGGAGAGATCGTATTCTTTCTCAAGTGCAACCGCACCGTCTCGAACGATGACGCGAAACTTCGCTGACGTTGCGTCTTGGGCCATGGCGTTGTTTACCGCCAACAGAATGAACAAGAAAACGAAAAATCGCCCGCTCATGATGATCATGTCTCCGACTGCCAAGTAGGTCCAAACGATACCGCAACAACTCGGCCGCGCGGGAACGATTTCCTCATGCCACGACCACAACCAGTTGTAAGGAACGACGTCGGCAACAAGTGTAAAACCTTTTACGCTCGAATGAATTCTCGTCGCCACGGCCGGTCTCGGCTCGTGTTCCGGTTGGATGGATACACCATATTCGGGAGATCGCGGCAGACGCAACCCATCACAATTCTCCTGGAGGCAGTGTGCCGCCCCCAAAAAAATGACAGATTGTTTCTCTGTGGCCAGCGTAAAAATACTTACGGACGAAACGAGATTCGAAGACGATTCTAGGGTGGAACTCGGAGCTGTCTGGAACGCTGCGAGGAAATCAATTGTCCTTCACTCGAGCATGAGGTTCATATGATCTTTCGGATCGCCCTGATGATTTTGACCTGCGGTGGTTTCACATTGACCTCCCCTGCGCCGTCTGTGGGCCAAGACGATAACTGGCACACCTCCGTCGAACAAGCCGCCCTCGAATCTCAGCGCAACGGCAAGAAAATACTTGTCTACGTCGGGGCGGAAAGCTGCCCCTATTGCCGAATGATGGAGCGCGACACCTGGACAGACGAACGGCTTGTGAAAACTCTTTCCGCCGAGTTCGTGTTGCTGAAACTTTCCGCGGAGGACGATCCTGAGCTGATTGATCGTCTGCGCGTCAAGAGTTTTCCAACAACCTTGTTTTACTCCAAAGAGCGGAAATTGATTGCACGAATGCAAGGATACGCACGGCCGAGCGATTTGTTCGATGCGATTTCCGAACTCCGCGTCGCGTCGACCGAAGTGGACGCACACGCCAAATAACCCCCTTATTTTTTCGAGTGATCCAATGACCAAAGAAAAACTCCTCTCCGATGATTGTTGGGAACATTGTCGAACTGGCACGCTGCAGAAAGTGATTACACTGCGTCGTCGAGACAGGCAGCGTCGCCGATGGATTCGGGCGTCCACTGGCGTGACATTGCTTCTGGCTTCCACGATTACGGCAACCCAAGTGTTTACGCCGCGTGCACCGCTGAAGCCTGAAGCCATGATCTCGTGTGAGGAAGTCGCGGAATTGCTTCCCGATTTTCTGGCGAATCGACTCTCCCCTGAACTTTGGGCATCCGTGGACCTTCATGTGCGCAATTGCGCTGTCTGCCGGCAGCGGATCGAGGAGATGAGGAACGGATCATTGGCCGACGACGCGCGAGGAATCGCGAACGCGTGGATCGCCGATCTGCGACCACGCCATAGTGACTTCCCAAGCCATGAATAAGAGTCGTGAGAATTACGCCGTGACATCCTCCCTTTCAACCTTCGCCAGTTTCGTTTCGAGTTCCTTAATACGAGCGCGCAAGTCTTCGATCACCGGAGCCACTTCACGTTGGGAATACCGTTTGTGAATGTGCTGCGGGCAATTCACATCCCACGCTTCAATGTTAAAAAGAATCGCTCGCTCCACTCGCCCCGGATAATTGGGGTCTTGTAGCGACTCGAACAATTCAGAATTGTTCTCGACGACGCTGGCGCTACCCCATAACTTGATGCGCCGGCTGTGGGCGTAATCCATGAGGAAGATGAACGCCTTGGGGTTTTCCGATAGGTTGCCAAGCGTGATGTATTGGCGATTTCCAGCGAAGTCGGCGAATCCCAGGGTTTTATCATCGATCACTTTCAGAAGGCCCGGTGGCCCCCCCCGGTATTGAATGTAGGGTTGGCCCTCGGCGTTGGCAGTTCCCAAGTAGAACATGTCCAAAGCGGCAAGGAAGGTTGCAAGGTCCGGAGTTGCCGTCGTTTGCCAGCTTCCTCGCTCTTCCATCTTGGCATAAGAGGATCGAGATCCGTTTAAGGATTGGATCGCTTTGACGGCGGGGGTGAAGGCGATGTCGCTTGGATAAGCGTACATTTCATGATTCCTCGTGCACTCGTTCCAGATCACATGTCGAGTTCATTTAGCTGAGATCGTGGCGGGCCAAGAAAAGCCGGGCGCTCGCCATTTGCCGAGCACCCGGCTGAATTGCGGACGGCTCAACGGCTTGAGCAAACCTCGGTGTTGCAAGTCGAGGTCGTGCAGGCTTCGACCGGCTCGGCCTCGGGAACGTCGAGTTCGGTATTAGCCACTTTGTTCAAAAAGTTGGTGAAGCACCCGAGTACAACGCTTGCGACAATTTCGACGATTTCGGCATCGCCATAGCCTTCTTTCCGAACGGCAACTAGTTGGTCATCACTGACCTTGCCACGATTCTCGAGTACGGCTTCGGCAAAATTAAGCGCGGCTTCCGTCCGATGATCCTTCGAGCGTCCGGTTCGTCCGGCGAGCAAGTCGTCAGCGGACAAGCCCGCCGACGGACCGATGGCACATAGGATGGATGTGCAATAGTCGCATGAATTTGCTTCGCTGGTCTTAAGCTTGACTTGGTTGTAGAGTTTTTCTCCAATCTTCGCTCCTCCCATGGCCGCGGCGAATGAAAGAAAGCTATCGAGCACGGCTGGCGAGTTTGCCATGACCCGAACCGTGTTGGGAATGATTCCGAACGCTTGTTCCACGGTTTCGAACAATTCTTTGGTGCGGCCTTGGGCGAGTTCAGGGTTGACGGAATGGAGGCGTTGCATCGTTCTTCTCCTAAGGACTTGGGTAACACTAGATTGAAAAGCCGGGCGACACACCCGGCGGTAACACTAAGTACAGACAGGTCTGTCTATTCGACGAAGAAAAAAGAGAATCCTTACAATCGATTCCTCGATTTTTTTGCGACGAGGGCCAGCGCAGCGTTTCTCGCCACAACAGCGGGTCTCGATGACTTCTCCATGAGGGCCGTCACGATGGCCCCTTCCACCAGGAGCGAAACGGCGGGAGCGAAGGCCGCCGCTTTGTCCCCGGCGGCCTCCAGAATGAACCCGCGAAGCATACTGTGAAACCGACGTTTATGTTCCGCCGCGAACTGGGAGGCCGAGGGACAAGAATCGGCCAATTCCACAACCGCGTTGATGAATGAGCACCCCCTGTAACCAGGACTCTCGAACCATCCCTTGAGGGCGGCGAAGAACGCTTCGAGCCGGCTCATACCCTTCCGCACGTGGCGCTCAATCGATTTGGCGAACATCTCGTTGACCCGGTTTTCCCGGTACTTCAAGACCGCAAGGATCAAGTCGTCCTTTGAAGCAAAATGGTTGTAGAGTGTCATCTTGGCGACTTCCGCCTCGGCGATGATCCGGTCGATGCCGACTCCCCGAATCCCATTGGCGTAGAACAGTCGCTCGGCGGCTTCGACGATTCGCTCTCGGGCCTCGGATTTTGAAGTGCGCGTCTTGCCCATATCTGAAATATACAGACTAGTCTGTTTATCGTCAATCTGCCGATCGGAATGTTTTCCGCTGAGATCATGCCACTTTTCAACACTTTTGCCCCCCCCCTCCAGATTGCGCCGGGCCGACCCTGGTCGCCGCTCGGCGCACGCCGGCCGTGTCTTCCCTTCCGCTTAAACGCTGCGCTCCACGTCGTGGGCGTTGGCGAACCTCCGCGCTGGTTAAGGGAGGTCCCGTTCCACGCTGGCGGCCAATCGCTGCACATCGGACAGAATCACGGTATGCCGCCGGCCTTTGATCAAGCCATCGGATTTCATTTTGCTCATTAGTCCCGAAACCGTCTCACGCGTGCTCCCGATCAGATTGGCGATCTCCTGATGCGAAAGGCGAAGCCCCAAACGGACCCCCTCTTCGACCTTGACGCCGAAATCATCGGCCAAGTCCAGCAACAAATGAGTGAGCCGCTTTTGGTTGGATACGTAAAGCAGGCTTCGCAATCGCCGTTCAATTTTTTTCTGGCGAAACCCGACGAGCTTCGTCACCTGCAACGCGATATCCAGTCGCTCGTTCATGAGTCGCTGAATCTCCTCGCGCGGAATTCTCACTATGGTCGTGGGCTCCACCGCCTCGACGTATTCATCCCGGTGCGGCTCGTCGAATAATGATGACTCGCCAAAAATCTCGCCGGGACGGACGAAAACCAGCGTCGATGCTCGTCCATCAAAGGTGAGATTGCAAATCTTCACCAGTCCCGTTGCCACGAGCATGATGGAATCCGCGGATTCGGACGGGAGATACACTGGATTGCCCGCCGGGTATCGTCGCATGAGGCAACGTCGCTCTAGCTGAGCAAGCTGTGAGTCGTTCAGGTTCTCCAGAAACGAACAGTTCTTGAGATGCCAGTATCGTTGTTCCATGGCATTTAGCTTGAGCCCCGCCCCAATGGATCCCAGAACGTACTTTCCCGTGCCTTGAAAAAAGACGATGCAATCGCCCCCAAGTCCGGGGACATATTTCGCTGGTTGATAACGACTGGTACGCACCGGTATCTTCCGGAAAAATCACTCCGCGAGCTTTTCGGACGCCAGCAATATTGAATTGACGTCGGACCGACGATAAAATTACGCGCCCGACAATTTCACGCTATTCAGCCACAATCTTGCAGCCTGCTGTTAGATAGCATCACCGAGACGGCCGGCCGCGAACGTGAAAAACTTTACATAAGAAAGCTCGGCGGCATTGATTCGAGGGACGAATCACGAAGCGACAAGCACAAATCGTGAAGTCAAGGTGCCAAATCGTCCTCGGCTCGCTTCATCGCGCTTCGGACGCGCTCCTTGGCATTAGGCGAAAGCGGGTCGCTTTCGCCGGTGTCGTCGCCAATTTGCCGAGCCAATTTTCGAAGCGTTACGATGTTTGCCCGAAAAGCTCGGCATAATCCGCACATCATCGTGTGCATCCACAATTCCATTCGCTGACGCCAGGAAATCGGACGCTCCATGGAGTCGGAGATGAGTTTCGTCATATCACGACAGTTCATCATATTTGTGTCTTACGTCCCCCATCGCGCTTTAACGCACTCGGCCAACCTAATCCTCGCTCGATGTAGCAGGACCCACAGATTTGTCGAGGTAATCCCCAAGTCCTTACAAATGTCTGGTGATTTCTGCTCGTCGATCTCGCGTAGTACGAATACCCGGGATTGGTTTTGGGGCAGGCCGTCTAAACAGATTTGAAAAATCGTCCATAACTCGCTGCTTTCAATCGCATCCAGACGCTTTCCGCCCCCCTTCCGCAGTTTCTCCGACCATCGACCGTTTTCGTCGAAGAATTGGTCCAATGACCGATCATTGGTGAGCGACGTCACCGGTTTTTCCCGAAGGGATTGCCGAATGTGATCGATGACCTTTCGTTTATGAATCCCCATCAGCCATGCGCCTTCACTCCCTTTACCTGAAAACTGGTCTTGATGTTTGATTGCCGCGACGAGTGTTTCTTGCACCACTTCCTCGGCGGCGTCCCGATTTCGCAGACGAGATAGCGCGTACTGAAACAAGGCATCGCCGTATTGGTCTAGCCATTGCTCAGGTCTCGTCGGTTTGGAAGTCACGTCGATCGGTCCGTGTCCGAGGGCGTTTCAAGGAAAGATTCAATGTTCGGTACTGTCCCCGATCGAATTGGAAATTGCAAGCCTTGGTGTAGGAATTGCGGAATTTATCACGGCCGAATGATGTCCAACCGGCGCGGAGCAGCCTTGGCGCAAAGAATGACACTGCGACTGTTTTGACCGCTGCGGCGGCGAACGATCGATTCAATCTGCATGCGTTCGGCCATTCGGAACATACCCGTCAGATCCTTGCGCCGGACAAGCACTAGCGCGCGGCCGCGATTGAATCGAGCGGTGCAGTGCCGATTGCCCGGAGCAGTTGACACTGGGCGCGATTGAAATCAACGACCGAATCCAAATATCGTTTTTGAGCTTGCGCAAGGGCTTGGATCGCTTGCTGCGCTTCGATGGCGCGTAGCTCGCCGCCGAGAATACCCTTGAAGTTTAGCGGAACGGACTCGGTGGCCGCCGCAACTCCACTACGCGCGACTTCGACCTGTTCCTGTCGCGAGTGAACTTGATAATAAGCAGCCACAATTTCGGCGGAGACCGAGTCGATCAGCTGCTCTACCGATGTCTCTGCCTGCCGATGCTGGCTCCATCGCTCGCGTTGCAGTGCGCGATTCCCAAATCCAAGATTGCGCAGTTCCCATACCATTGCCGCATCAAAGTCGGTGCGTCCTTCAAGACCGTCGGACGATGCATCTGTTCCACCGCCCATTCCGCCGGCACTAAAACCAACCTGTGCGGTCGGCAGCCAAACCCTGGTCCGCTCTTGTTGGTAACGATCTAGCGTCGCCTGCGCGATGGCGCGATACTGAGTCAGTTCAGGTCGAGTCGCCAAACCATGTGCGAGAAGCTCGGGCAACGGCCGATCGACATTAACCAGCTCAATTGGCGCTGGAGCGCTCTCCATTGCAAATAGCGCCGTGGTGGGATCGAGTCGGAGTAGTCGGGCTAATTCGGCCGAGGCAACTTGAACCGACTCGCCCGCGGCCAGCCGTTGACGCCCTCTTTCGGCGACTTCGACGCGAGCTCGCATTTCGTCTGCCGGTGGAGCCGTTCCGGCTCGGACCCGGCTCACGATCAACCGTTCCAATTCATTGGCGTTTCGCACGGCCTCTTCGGCAATCGCGACTCCGCCTTGGGCTTGCACTAAATCAAAATAAGCGACGCACACTTGCAGCAAGGCGTCGTTGAACGCCGCGTCGCTGGCGGCCTGCGCCGCGACGACCATCTGCCGTTCCGCCAAGGGAGCGAACATTACGTCGGCCAATGGCAACCCGAGGGCCAACCGCGCTGGCGGGCCACCAGGACCGGTCAATGGGAACGCGCCCAAATTGGGACCACCGCCGACGAACCGAGCATTGCGCTCGACGTCAATGATCGTTCCGTCGGTGTTTTGCACGCGGCCGTCGTGATGACTGTACACGGCCCCAGCAACGAACGACGGGATCCATATGGCTTCTGCGCCACTGCGCTTGGCCATCGCCTCTCCGACCTTCTGCTGGGCCAAGACAATTTGGAGGTTGTTGGCGCCGGCAAGTTGAAGAGCCGTTGGTAAGTCAATCGGAAACTGGTCACTTGCGGTATCGACCATCTTCAATTCATCGGGGCCATCGGAGTTGCGAGTCGCGGTTGAGCCTTCGATTTGCGCAGCGTGACCGACCTGTCTAATCGTGGGAGGTGGTCGGACACCAGCGGACCGGTGGTCAACGGCAGGGGCTCGATTTACCGAACTCGCCCGATCATTGATTCCTCGAAAAGTGGCGACCATCGCCTCCGGAGGATTTCGGCCTGAAACGGCGCACCCAGAACTGAATAGAACGGCAGCGGCCAATCCAATCAGCATGCCGCGATGGGCTCCAGAGTGAATAGCACTATTCCTGAACGCTTGCCGCCGTTTCAAACGAGGGGGCGGGACGAGTGGGTGCTTTGGTTTTGAGTACGGGCTCATTTTCGAATCCTTTCGAGTAGCGAGTCCAATTTAATTTATCGGCCAAATGCAGATTAATTGGGACGGAAAAGCCTTTCTCGCCCCGAGTTACTTTCAAGCTAGCTTAGTTAATATCTAGTTCGAGTACCGGGTGAATCGTCAGGTCATCGACTTTTGTCACTTGATGTTACGCGCGGTGCTGGCTCCGAATGCTCGATCGTAATTGAGCCAAACATTCCAGGCCGAAGCGAGAGCGATGTCTCGTTAAGCTCGGACTCCACGCGCATGGTTCGCGTGGAGGGATCGAGCGCATCGGCAAATCGGACGACTCGACCCTGGACGGGCTCCTCAGTAACGGCCGCTTTCGCTTGAAAGTTCACTGTCTGTCCGACATGAATTAGCGCGGCCTCGGATTCGGGGACCTCGGCAATCACTCGCAGTCGATCGCATCGCATCAACGTAAATAATGGTTCGGGATTGCCCGACTCAGCGGATTGAACGAAGTCTCCCGTATCGACATATCGGTTGGTGATCGTCGCCGCGTAGGGCGATTTGATCGTGGCATAATCGAGCGTGATTTGACACATCTTTAGATTGGATTGCGCGACTTTCACGCGGGCAGCGGCACTGGCGATGTCAGCGTCGGCCTTGATCCGCTCCGCCTCCTTCACGCGCAGATTGGCCTTGGAAGTACCAAGACTGGCCTGGACGGACTGAATCGCGGCCTCGGCCGATTGTAATTGAAGTCGCTTTTCGTCCTCTAGCTCCTGGCGAACCGCGCGGTCGCGAACTAGGGCCGCGTATCGTTGATGTTCGCTTTGGCGAAATTCCAACTCGGCCTGCGCTTGGGCGGTGAGCGCATGGACTTCGTCCACTTTCGCCGCAGCCGCATCGACCATGGCGCCAGCCGCGACTTGAGCGGCGTTGGCCTGTTCCAATTCGGCTAGCGCCTGGTCGACCATCGCCTGTTTTTGGCGTACGTCTTGGTCCAATTCTGGCACGGAAATGATCGCCAGAATCTGCCCTTCGGCAACGCGGTCGCCGATATCGACAGGACACTCGGTCCCCGACGAATCCTTAACAGTTCCAAACAACTGGAGATAACCTGAAACTTTGGCGTGGATTTCAGTCCGTTCGTACGCTTCGATATGAGCGGGATGTGGCGACGACGCCTTGGTCGGCTTCAGCGACGTCGAAGCGAAATTCGCGTCCGGCCGGAGCGCTGCGTTGGAGTTCCGCGCTTGGCCGGCCGAAATCGACGGGAACGTGAACAATATCAAGAAACAGATCCCGATCAGCAGAGCTGTTTGCGCTCTGATCGACGAACCTATCTCACCAAATATCGACGGTCCGCCGCGACGGAATTCGTCGTTTCGCCAACACGTGCGCCATTTGAGATTCATGTTTGCGGCCTATGTTTAGGTGGGTTGTATCTGTCGAGCGTCGCCGCTATCGCCGCCGCGTTCGCTTTGGCGTGATGCGAGGTCTACGTTGCGTGCGCCGGACTCGGCGAAGGGGCTTTTGATTTATTTCGCTTGAAAATGGTGTAGAGGCAGGGGACGACAAAAACGGTTAGGACGGTCGACGCCGACAGTCCACCGATAACCGCTCGTGCCAGCGGCGTGGTCGGTTCGCCTTCATGAAGGGCCAGCGGTATCAACCCGACGATCACGGCCAACATTGTCATGAGAATCGGCCGCAAGCGAATGCGGGCGGCTTCAATGGCTGCTTCACCGGCCTCCAACCCGCGCTCGATTCGCAATCGATTCGCGAATTCGACCAGCAGGATCGAGTTGGTCACGGCGATGCCGATCATGAAAATGACGCCCATGAATGATTGGATGTTCCAAGTCGTGTCGGTCCAGTAGAGGATCAATAGAACGCCGATGATTCCCAGGGGTACGGCGAATAGGATGATGAACGGGTCGAGGAACGAGCGGAATTGCGCGACCATGATCAGGTAGATCAAGATCAATGCCAGGATGAATCCAAAGCCAAGGCTGGCGAACGATTGTCGCATGCTGGCGACTTCGCCGCGGACTTGAACGGTGTAACCGCTCAACGACTTGCCGGGATTCGCGGCATCCGGAACCGGCCAGGAGGTGACGCCGGCCGCGACTTTGCGATCGCCACCCCATTCGGTTAGCAGCGTCTCGATATCCTTTGCGACGGCGCCTACATCGCGGTTCTCAACATTTACATAGATGTCGATCACGCGCGAAAGGTCCTCGTGATTGATTTCGACAGGAGTCTTTCGTTCCCAATCGACGCTCTTCACAAGATTTTGCAGTTGTTGAGTCTTGGCGCTGGCGTCTTTGCCTCGAATCGGAGTCAGCATCAAGTTCTGCCAATTGATGATTCCCTCGGGCAATGTCACGCCGGCGTAGATATGGTTCCCGCTCACTGGATCGAGCCAAAACTGCGATTCCAAGACGTCCGAGCCATTGGTCGCGCTGAGAATATTTTCGGACGCGTCTTGCATCGAGATTCCCAAATCCGCCATCCGTTGCTGATCCAATTCGATGCGGACCGTGGGATAGTCGATCGCCTGTTGAATTCGCACGTCGGCGGCGCCGCGCACGGATTTTAGCTTTTCGCGAAGTTCTTGTGCGATCTTGTACTGTTTGAATAGATCGCGGCCTCGGACTTGCACGTTGATCGGCGCGGGCGCGCCAAAATTCAACGCTGCCGAAATCATCCCGCCGGTGTTGTACGAGAACTGCACGTCGCTAAACTCTGCGCTTTGTGCCAACGCTGCGCGAAGCAGGGACGCGTACTCTTGGCTGGTGACGTGTCGATCCTTCGCCTCCGTAAGTTGCACGAGGATGGTGATATCCATGGGTCCGGCATTTGCGGTATACCCGGCCGGCCAATCGTAGAGCACGCCGATATCGCCCAGGATCAATTGGCGGTCGGTCGCTGGAATTACTGACTTGATGACGTCTTCAATTCCCGTCGAGTCGTGTTGCTTGGTTTTCACACCGTTGACGACGACTTCGCGCTCACCGCTCAGGCGTTCAAGCGTCTTTTCGATCCGGGTGCCCGCCGGCAAGCGAGCGTTGATCACAATTTGATTAGCGTCCGTAATCGGAAACAACTCTTGTCCGAGTTGCGGATACAACAAGCCACTTGCCGCCAGTGCGAGCAGCGTGCCGATCACGACCCACCAACGAAAACGCAGCGATTTCTTGAGCAACCAAATGTACCCATGGCGCAGCGCCTCAAATCCCGCGTCGAACCAACGCAGGACGATGAATGGTTTGCGTCCCGAACCATGGGGTCGAAGGAAATGCGCGTTGTACGCGGGCGAGAGAGTCCGGGTCAGCAGCCATGAGGCAAACATTGCAAAGCCGACGCTGAGCGTTAGCGGTGTGAATAGATATTTGCCCATCCCGTAAAGAAAGATGACCGGGAAGAACACCGCCACGGTCGTGATCGTGGCGACGAGCACGGGCATGGCAATTTCGCGGGCACTGTCGAGTGCGGACTGCCACGGCGTCTTTCCCATGTCCAAATGGCGGAAGGTGTTTTCAATATCGATAATGGGATCATCGACCAATCGCCCCATCACCATTGCGAGTCCGCCAAGGGTCATGAGATTCAACGTGTTGCCCGTGGCATAGAGTCCAATGATCGCAACCAACGCGGATAGAGGAATCGTCAGAAGAATGACGACCATCGAGCGAAGGCTGCCGATAAACAACAGGACCATCAGGGATGCAAGCCCGGCTCCGAGCGCTCCTTCCCAAAGCAAGTTGCGGATCGCGCCGCGAACAAACACCGACTGGTCGGCCACAACATCCAGCTTCAGACCAGAATCCTCGAGCTCGTTGCCTTGAGCATCTTTTTGTGGTGGAAGCCGATCGAGGAACGAGGGAATGCTCGATCGAACGCCGTCGACGACCTCGATCGTGTTGCTTCCTGGTCGGCGAAGAATGGGCAAGTAAACGGTTTGCTGGCCTTCCCATGCCGGCGCCCTCGAAATGCGCACCAGGTTGGTTTGAATGGCTGCCCGATCGCTGACACCGCCGACGGCCTTCAAATCGACTTGTTGTCCAAGATCTTCACTGCCGCCACGTCCCACTTTGATCGGAATATTGTTGAGTTCGATCGCTGTGTCGGGCATGTTGTTGATCGATAACAAAACGTCCTTTTGGCGCACGGATTCCGGCAGGTAATCCTCGCTCCCTAACTTCAATCGCCCCGGCGGAATCATCGGACTTCCGTGGGCCATCGCTCGCTGGACGTCCATCATGGATAGATTGCGGGCATGCAATTCTTGCGGATCGAGTTCACCATAAATCCGCCTTAGCTTGCCGCCAAAAACCGCGGGCGCAATGACCCCGGGAGTCCCTTGCAGCATATTGCGGACGTTGAAATAGGCGAGTTCATAGACTTTCGTTTCGTCCAACACTTCGCTCGATGCCGCCAAATAGGCCGTCGGTAGCGGCGCGGTCGGGTCGTACAACATGACCATCGGCGGTACGGTCCCCGGAGGAAGATAGTACAAATCAGCCGAGGCCAAACTCGCGACCTGCGCGAACGCTGCATTCGGATCGGTCCCCTCGCTGAAGTGATCTCGGACAACGGAGACGCCGATCATCGTCCGCGACTCTTGGCGTTCGATGCCAACCGCCTGGCCCGTCCACCGCTCGATTCGGTTCGTGATCGTGCGATCCATGAACTCGGTGGGCATGCCCGGATACAGCGTAAGTACCTGAACTGCCGGAGTGTTGTAGGAGGGCAAAATGTCGACGGCCACGCGAGTCAAACAAACGTATCCAATGACCACGATGAACAAACAAAGTACGATCACCAGATACGGATTGTGGACGGCCACCCGAACCAGCCAAGTGGTTTTCTGCTGCGATTCGTCGGCGGAGCGACTGGCGCTTGGTGGAACCGCGGAGTTGATCATGATGGTTTACTATTCGGGATAGGTGCCGTACGCCTGCAGGACTTGATCCAATCTCGCGGAGCTGGTGCGGCCGACGGCCACCACCGTGTTCTTGTCGATGCCGGCAATCGAGACTTCGTAGGCGCCCGGCCCATGGAGATGTGACGCTTCAAGTTCTTTGGCGATCGTTTCACGGACCATTGGGTCCGAATTGCTTCGGGCCAACACAAAAATAGAAACCGGCTCCCGGTCGACCTCGCCAAACAAATACGCCGCCGGCCTGTCCGCGATGCGGAAAACACCCGCGCCTTGAACCAGGAACCCCGCGTCTTTACGCGGCGGGCAGCGAACGGGAAACGAGACCCGCTGGCGCAAGAAGTTCTCGACCGCCAAATCAGATTCACTTTGAAACTGCACCAACTCCTCGCCCGATGCCAGGCGCTGGTGCCAGTCGACCGTCGCGGCGACAAGTCGATCGGAAGCAGAACCCCTGCCGATCGCGATCCACCAGCCGACGAAAACTGCCAAGGCAAACACGGCGGCTACGAGAATCATTCTCGCGCGAAAGAACTCGCGTTTGCCTGTCGCCAGTCCCGACTCGACGAGGACTCGATCCCACATTGCCGACGTCGGCGCATCGGAGTTTAACGCCGCAACCAGGCCGTTCTCGAGGCGATTTTGCCGCGAATACCAGCTCTTGCAATCGGGACAAATCGCCAAGTGTTCCTCGATTCGCAAATGCATTTCCGCGTCGCCCTCGGAATCCCGATGCAAGTTCCAATGACCGCGAACGTCGTTGCAGTTCATGAGTCAGTCCTTCCGACGATTTAGTAACCCGCGGCTTTCCGCGTATTCAACGAGCTGCTTGCGTAATCGAACCCGAGCGCGAGATAGGCAGCTCATTACCGTGCCGATCGGCATGTGCGTCACGACAGATATTTCGCGATACGAGAATTCGGCGATCGATCGAAGCAAAAAAACCGTACGCTCCGTCGACGACAACGCCGCCACGGCCTGCACGACCGGGGTGTCGCATCGATCGAGGATGATGTCCGGATTTTCCAGCAACTCGTCGAGTAGCCGCTCGCTTAGCGCCATGTCCCACGATTCCTCGACGGAAATGTCCGGAGGCAGCTCGACGTTGCGATTGCGCTGATACGTGCGATTGACATTCTGTATTTCCAGGTACAAATACCGGAAAATCCAAGCCCGAAAATTTGTGCCTTCGGCATAGAGGTGAAAATCGCGAAACGTCTGCGCGATCGTCGACTGCATCGCATCTTGAACGGAATCCGGATCAAGCAAGGCGCGCCGACAAAACGACTCCAGCGCAGCTTGGAGGGGACCAAGTTGACGCAAGTACTCGGCAGCGTTGCTAGCCCTAGTCAATTCGCACCCTTTTTGCGATCGCTCGACGGACTATGTTAAACGTCGAGAGTCCCCCGTTTTATTCCATGATTCGCCGGATTCCATGAAGAATCTCCAAAATCGGCGCTAGGAAGCATCGTCGGACAAAAATCCCTACCTGACCCTCTAGAACAGGCGCGACATGGAACGCTTCCCGGCCGGGATCGCAGGCGGTAAGCCAAATATCGGCCGCCTTAGCCTTGCGGAGCAATTCCAAGGCAAACCCGCGCTTGGAAACGGCCACGTCCGAATTGGCTCGGCCAAAGCGGAGAACTATTTGATCCGCGTCAATCGACAGCCATGCGCCTCAGACCACGTTCTCCAACCCCTTGACCATATTTCAATCACGCCTACCAAGATCGAGGGCGCGGCGGATACCTGACGGTGACGGCCAGCTCCGGCGGATTCCACGTCGGTGCGGGTGGCTGATGATGTTGGACGAATTCGCGAATTCGTGTGATTTCAATTGGAACTTCCGAGACGTCCGCAAGACGATCGCGATAGTTCCGAATGGAGGCTGAGTTCTTACGAGTTCAGCTTCGGCTAAGCCGTGATTCAACGTCGCCTAGTCAATCACAATAAGTGCGACCACGACTCATCCAATGACGTGCGTCGAGGGTCGGTTGGCTCGGTCCGCCCACTTTTTTATTTCGCTGATGCTTCCAAATAGTCTGAAGTCACGAAATAAATGCGAGCCCGAAGACCGTTGGCTGGCCTGGGTTCCGGACCCCAGGCCGATTGCCAACTTATTGATCGTCGATCATTCGACGCTCAACAGCTACTCACCGACTGCCAAGTTGTTCGCCGAACTGACGGACGATTCAGAAGTTAGCAAACTTCCAACCGACTCCTTAAGAACGGGACGAGTCATTCTTCCGACGCTTTCATAGCGATCTTTACCCATCGGAATTCGTAAACGCGGTGCGTCATAGAAGCCCAGCTCTTGGAAAAACTGCCGCTCCTGTCGCTCTTCCTCCCAATACTCGAATAGTAGTATCGACAGAGTTCCGTGCCCCAACTCGTCGGCGATCCCTTGGGCGAACTCGATCCATGCACTAATCACATCTCTCACTTCGTCGCGTTTGGCGACGCCGAAATCAAGGAGATGAAGAAACCCCTTGGCTTTCACAAGCATCAGGTAGCCGCAAATCTCTCCATTCCGTTTCGCGACGTAGCATTCCGCGAGTTCACACAGAATCCACGGTGCAATGTATCGCACTTCCCATACTTGGCCCCAAGCCTCCCAGTAATCTTCTAGAACTAAATCCAGCTCCGCGCTTGTAGCGCGCGTGATCGTCATTTCGAATGACATCAAACAACCTTTCAAATTAAAAATTAGCAGCTCGCCATGTTGGCCAGTTGCCCTTGAGTCGCGAGCCCGTGATGGGCTCACAATGAAAAAACTTTGAGCAATTGCAAAAGCCGCTATCGCGGTCAGTCGTTGCAGTTGCAAATCTTCGAAGGTCCGAGTAGGCCCTTTTCGCGAACGACTCCGGAGTGGTTCGCACGCAAAGGCACTCGACCTCTTGGCGAGCAAGAATTCAGCTCTGCCATTGATCCGGCGGAATCAACTCCCACCGTTTCGTGCCACCATTCTGCCACACGTTTTTGCGAATGTCAAGCGCGTCAAGGAGCAGCGTTATCGGTCGAATTGCCCGAAAAATCGACCACCGCGACGCTACGAAATTTCGCTTCGATCAACTGCGGAGCCGTACGTGCTCGAAGGTCGTTTGGTCACAACAATCGAGGATCGCGTTCTGCCGCAACGAGAAATCGACGGCGCATTGCTCTTTTGAATTGCCGCTGCGCTCATACCGAATCAATTCGCCCGATGGCTTCGGCGCGTCCCCATCGGCGCCGAGACAGCGTTGAATCTTTTGGCCGGTGAATGCGTCGTCGTTCCGACGAACATGTGACCGTGCCGATCCGCGTTCCCAATAAACCGGCGGCCCTTCGGCTGCCGGTTTTTTTTAGCTGTCCGGAAGCCTAGAATGGCAACGAATTCCGCTTGGATAGGAGCCATTCTTATTGTTCCGAAGCGTTGGCCACCATCTCCATGTTCATTGACCTTGGCAATAGGGACACGACTGTAGACGGTGTCAACGCGATGCCGCGCACATGATGCGCATCCCGCTGCGCCAGCACTTCGATGACGATGCACCCTTCATCTCCCGTGCGGAGGACCGAGTAGA
>JBGTJE010000053.1:0-152079 GCA_041745295.1 Pirellulaceae bacterium
CTGCACTTGCACGCGCCGATTGCCGTCCAAGTCATTTCCGCCGGCGCGAGCGGCCCACCGACTCACGTTGCAAGCGGCGACGAACGATCGCGCGTCGCCAGGTGTTGGGGACCGGAACGCATTGAAACCGGCTGGTGGCGCGGCCCGACCGTGCGCCGCGATTATTGGCGCGTCGAGCTGGACAACGGGCGCTGGTTGTGGCTCTTTTGCGATCTCCGTTTACGGCAGTGGTTTTGCCAAGGCGAATTTTGAACACCACCATGCCCCTGACAAGGCGATCGCGTTCGGCTAAAATACTGAAAATTTCCTTGCCGAGAACGCACCCATGACTACGGCCCATCTCCTGACCACGCCCATGTTCGATTGGCACACCGCGCACGGGGGCCGGATGGTCGACTTCGCCGGCTGGTCGATGCCGGTGCAATACTCGTCGATCATCGACGAGCATGTCGCGACCCGGACGGCGGCCACTCTGTTCGACGTCTCGCACATGGGCCGCTTTGTGTTTCAAGGACCCGAAGCGGAATTGTTTATCGATTCGCTAACCACGCGCCGCATCGCCGGCATCGAACCCGATCAGATTCGCTACTCGCTCGTCACGAACGAGGACGGCGGAATCCTCGACGACATTTTGGTCTATCGCTTGCAGCACTCCAACGGCGACCCCTTTTTTGGAATGGTCGTCAACGCGAGCAATCGAATCAAAATCAAGGAATGGATTTTCCAACATCAAGGGGATCGCGACATCGGGTTTGAGGATCGCACAACCGACACCGGCATGGTCGCCGTGCAAGGTCCCAAGGCGATCGACTTAGTCGCACGATTTACTCCGCTCAACCTATCGGGAATGAAATATTACACCGGCACGCGAACCCAACTGTTTGGCGCAGCGGTCTTGTTGAGCAGAACCGGCTACACCGGCGAGGACGGCTGTGAAATCATCGCCACGGCAGACGACATTCGCATGATTTGGCACGAGCTGTTCGACGCCGGCCAAATGGTTGGCCTGCGTGCCGCCGGGTTGGGGGCTCGCGATACATTGCGACTCGAAGCGGCGATGCCGCTCTACGGCCATGAATTGTCAGAGGACATCAATCCCGCCCAAACGGGATTATCCTTTGCGATCCAAGCGAAGGACCGCGAGTTCATCGGACGCGCGGCGATCGTCGCCGCCAAATCCAATCCAACCCTGCCCCAGCGGGTCGGCCTTGAAGTCCTTGGAAAGCGCGCCGCCCGCGAGGGAAGCGAGATCTTCCGCGGCGAACAGCGAGTTGGAATCGTCACCAGCGGCACGTTTGCCCCGAGCTTGAATAAGCCGATTGCCATGGGCTATGTCCAGCCAGATTGCACCGCGCCCGGGACGGAAATCGAAGTCGATATCCGCGGCACTCGGCACGCCTCCCGCATCGTGCCGCTACCCTTTTATACTCGCGCAAAATAATCGCCTCGACCGCAGTGAAGCGAAACCCAAGAGCTCGATCCCATCCCTTTTCATAGGAGAGTTTCGTTGAAGCCAGAAGACCTTTTGTTTATGGAGACGCACGAGTGGGTCCGTATCGACTCTCAAGGCGGCGCCAAAGTCGGCACGGTCGGCATCTCGGCATTTGCGGTCGAACAATTGACCGACTTGGTGTTCATGGAACTTCCCAAGATTGGCACCAAGGTAAAAGCCGGAGACGAATTCGGTGAAGTCGAATCCGTGAAAGCGGTCAGCCCGCTGTATTCTCCGATCACCGGGGAAGTCACCGAAGTCAATCTCGCACTCCCCAATCATCTGGAAATTCTCAACAGCGATCCGTACGGCCAGGGTTGGATTGCCAAACTCAAAGTCACCGACGAAAGCTCCATCGGCAAGTTGATGGATTACGCAACGTACCAAAAACAATGCGCCAGTTGAGAACATGCCGTACACATTCAACACTCCCGCAGACGTTGCTGCCATGCTGCAGGCCATCGGCGCGACGTCGGTAGAACAACTGTTCCAGCAGGTCCCCGAAGCGTTTCGGATGACGCGACCGCTACAGATTGGCCCGGCGCTCGGTGAACTCGAGTTGACTCAACATCTGGCCCGCTTGTCATCGCTGAACGCTCACGCCGGACAAAGGGTTTGCTTCTTGGGAGGCGGATGCTATGACCATTTCATTCCAGCCGCCGTCGACGCGTTGGCCTCGCGGGGCGAATTCTATACTTCGTACACTCCGTATCAGCCGGAAGTCAGCCAAGGCAATTTGCAGGCGATCTTCGAGTATCAATCGATGATCTGCCAGCTCACCGGAATGGATGTCTCCAACGCCAGTTTGTACGACGGGGGAACGGCCACGGTCGAAGCCGTGCTAATGAGCATCGCCGCGCTCGATCGCCGACGCAAAGTCATTGTCTGTCACACGGTGCACCCCGAATTCCGGCAAGTCATCGAAACGTATTTGGAAAACTTCGAAACCGAAGTCGTCACGATCCCACACGACGGCGGCACTACCGACTTGTCGCAACTCGCGACCGCGGTGGACGACCAAACCGCCTGCGTCGTCTTGCAGCATCCAAACTTTTTCGGATGTCTCGAGCAGGCCGCGGCGATCGCCGAAATCGCCCACCGAAAGGGGGCCTTGTTGGTTCAAGTCTTTGATCCAACAAGCCTTGGCATCCTGAAGAATCCCCGCCAACTCGGCGCCGATATCGCCGTCGCCGAAGGGCAGTGCCTGGGCAATCCGATGGCCTATGGAGGACCCTATCTGGGGATCTTGGCGGCCCGTGATGAGTTCATTCGCCGCATGCCGGGCCGAATCGCTGGGCAAACGGTCGGGGCCGGGGGTCAGCGTTGCTGGGTACTCACCCTGCAAACCCGCGAGCAGCATATTCGCCGCGACAAGGCGACCAGCAATATTTGCACAAACCAAGGACTGTTTGCCTTGCGATCGAGCATTTACCTGGCGTTGATGGGACCAAGCGGAATGCGCCAATTGGGCGAGCTCTGCGTGCGCAAAGCCAATTACGCCGCCAGCCGCCTTTGCGCGAAGTCGCGATTGGAACGCGCATTCGATGTGCCATTCTTCAAGGAATTTGTGGTCCGTGACGGCGACGACAAAGTCGCTCGATTATTGGAGCAGGGCGAAGATGCCGGATTCTTCGCCGGGATTGAACTCGAGCGCTGGTATCCGGATCTGCACGATTGCTTTTTGGTCGCGGTGACGGAAAAACGAACGCGCGCAGAAATTGATGCCCTTGCCGATGTCTTAGTAGGAACTTTACGAAACACGGAAACCGTCCATGCGTAATCGACTTGCGACCAACTTACTGTCGGAATTATCTAAGCCCGGGCGGCAGGGCGTCCGTTTACCGAACCCGGACGTATTTGCAGATGAATCGCTGAGTGATTTAATTCCGCGCGAGCAATTGGCAGACGCGCCTCCACCGCTGCCCGAGTTGTCGGAGCCCGACGTCGTTCGGCACTACACAAACCTGTCGACACTCAACATGTCCGTCGACACGCATTTTTATCCGCTCGGTTCGTGCACGATGAAGTACAACCCCAAGCGCAATGAGCGCATCGCGGCTCTGCCCGCCGTGGCCGAACTCCATCCCTATCAATCGGAACGAACGCTCCAAGGGTTGCTTGCGCTGCTTTACGAAGTCCAGGAGATCTTGGCGGAGATTTCCGGCTTACCCGCCGTCTCGTTGCAGCCGGCGGCCGGCGCGCATGGTGAATTCACCGCGCTGCTGACTGCCGCAGCGTACTTTCGCGACAAGGGCCAACCGCGGACCAAAGTCCTTTCCCCGGATAGCGCGCACGGCACGAATCCGGCCAGCGCAATGATGGCGGGCTTTGAAGCCGTGACGATTAGGAGCACCGCCAACGGCCAGGTGGATTTGGAACACCTCAAGTCCGAACTCGACGAACGCATCGCGGTATTCATGATCACGAACCCTAATACCTTGGGAATGTTCGACCGACAGATGGGCGAGATCGCCAAGCTCGTTCACGGCGCCGGGGGGCTGATTTATTTGGACGGCGCCAACATGAACGCGATTTTGGGTATTGCGCGACCGGGCGATTTCGGCGCGGACATGATGCACTTTAATCCGCATAAAACTTTTAGCGGACCTCACGGAGGCGGCGGGCCTGGCGCCGGACCGATTTGCGTTACTCCGGCGCTGGGTCCGTATCTGCCGTCGCCGATCGTCGCGCGTGACGGGGAACGCTATCGGTTGGATTATGACCGTCCCAAATCGATCGGTCGGGTCCGCAGTTTCTTTGGCAACACGGGCGTCCTCGTGCGCGCGTATTGCTACATCCGAACGCACGGCCCGGAGGGACTCAAGCGAGTCTCCGAACAAGCCGTGCTCAACGCGAATTATTTACTCAATCGCGTCAAGCACATTTTGCCGGTGCCCCAAGGTGATCGCTGCATGCACGAATTCGTCGCATCGGCCGCCGCGCTCAAGAAGGAAAAAGGCATTTCGGCGATGGATATTGCCAAGCGACTCCTCGATTTCGGCTTTCACGCCCCGACGGTTTATTTTCCTCTCACAGTTCCCGAAGCCTTGATGATTGAGCCGACGGAAACCGAGAGCAAAGAGACGCTGGATGCCTTTGCCGAAGCCCTGTTCCGCATCACCGAAGAATCGGCCGAGGCGCTGCACGACGCGCCGACGTCCACCCTCATCCGCCGCCCCAACGAAGTCCAAGCCGCCCGCCATCCGATCGTGAAATGGACCAAGCCCGATTGATCGACGATCCAGCTCGGGAGGGCAGCTGGAACATGGCCGTCGACCAGGCCTTGTTGACGAGCGCAAATACCGACGGCCAAGTCACGTTGCGATTCTATCGCTGGTCTCCGGCGACGCTCTCGCTCGGCTATTTTCAAATTGCCGAACAACGCTGCGAACACCCGCCCAGTTCGCGTTGCGAATGGGTGCGCCGTACCACGGGCGGTGGAGCCATCCTCCACGATCGAGAGCTGACGTATAGCCTATGCGTTCCTTGCACGAATCGCTTATCCGCCTCGCATCGAGAGCTTTATCATCAAGTGCACGGTGCCGTGATCGAAGCGTTGCGCGATTGGAGGATCGAGGCCTCACTCTACGCCAGCCGCGAAAAAGCCCCCGCAAAACTTTCATTCTTATGCTTTCAGCGACGCTCGCCCGGCGACATTGTCTTGCAGGACGTCAAGATCTGCGGCAGCGCGCAGCGACGGTTGAATGCTGCAATTTTGCAACACGGTAGCATCCTCTTAGCGTGTTCCGAATTCGCCCCCGAGTTGCCAGGAGTCCACGACGTCGCCGGATTCAATGTCCCCGCGGCCTCCTTCCAACGGCGACTGACGGAACGCTTGAGCGAAAGGTTACAACTGGCATTTCAGCCGTCACAGCTTGACGAACGGGAACAGTTTATCAGCCGAGAAATCCAGCAAAGACAGTTTGCACAGCACGACTGGAATTATCGCCGATAGACACGGCAGTCACCGCGAATTACTATGATTTTATAAGTCTAGAGATTGCATTTGACAGTCCGCGGTCGTTATAATTCCAATGGGCAGTTTTTTCTCGAACGGAATTTGTTGGCAACTAGCAATTGTCAATGACATAGGCAGGAGTTCCGGATGCAAGTTTCCTTGAAGGTTATCGGGGGCAAGAACGACGGTCGATTGATTAACATCTCTGTCGCCGAGTTCGTTATCGGTCGAAGCGAGGAAGCTCATTTGCGACCGTCCAGCGACCTGATCAGTCGTCAACATTGCGCTATCAAGATCGACAACGGGCGGGTCACTGTCGAAGACATGGGCAGCCGCAACGGTACGTTCATCAATGAACAACAATTGAGTCAGCCGCATGTCGTTAAAGTCGGCGACGTCTTACGGGTCGGACGATTGCAGTTCGAGATGATCGTCGATCATGTCCAACCGGGAATTAAGAAGCCGAAAGTCAATCTCGTTTCGGAGGCTGCTGCCCGAACTGCCGCGGGAACCAAAGAGGAAATGATCGACGAGTCGATCACGGATTGGTTGTCGCAATCCCCCGAAAACCAAAGCCAATCGACCGCCATGTTCGACACGCGACAATTCAATTTGGATGAAACCAAGTATCGGATCGATGCTGACCAAAAATCGCCGATCGCGAACATCGCGCGCCCTTCCGACTCGCAACCTATCGAAGAGCAGAAGACCGATCCCAGCAGCGGAATCTTCGGAATGGGCAAAAAGAAAAACGTGAAAAAACTCCCCCCGAAACAACGGGAGAGCACCGAAAATACGACCGATGCCGCCGGCGATGTGCTGCGGCGATTTTTCAACCAGCGCTAGGGTGGCCTATACGGCTCGTTTCCGCGTTGTCGGTGTGGTCCGCATCGGCTTTTTGTTGCAGGATTCCCGCGCTGCGGGGCCAAACCCAAGAATGTCTCTCCTCCGGCGAATAATTCCGGGTTGGCAGAGTCTCGGCGCTATTTCCCGATCAGAGCCCAGCCTTCCCGACTTGGATTTTCTCAAAGTTGACTCGCACTTCTGAAACTTAGGTGTTGGTCGCACGGTAAGCTATTTGTGCAAGCGAGGGGCCCAATCTTGCAAGCTGAATTTCGACTGCTCGTCCGCGAATGCCTCGCTGGGCATCCGATCGCATTACGGAACTTGGTCCAACAATTTGAGCACCAGGTCTTCGGGCTATGTTTTCGTATGCTACGCCATCGGCAGGATGCGGAAGACGCAGTGCAAGAGACTTTTGTTCGCGTCATCAAAAACCTGCATCGTTGGGATCCAGATCGCGAATTTGAGCCCTGGCTGCTCACAATCGCCGGAAATCGTTGCCGCTCGAGATTGGCGCAACGGTATTCGCGATCTCAGCCGCAGTCACTCGATTATCCCGTCGCCGATCGTTCCCATTTGGAAAACGACAAGAACCAATTGGCGGAGGAAATCGATTTGGCGATCGGCGAATTGCGCGAACAACACAAAGCCTGCTTCTTGATGTTTCATCAATCGGAGATGCCGTACGCGGAAATCGCCTTGAAGCTGGGCGTGCCCCTGGGCACAGTCAAGACTTGGGTCCACCGTGCCCGATATGAAGTAATCCGGCGCTTGCGCCACCGAGGAGTCATTGCGGATGAACTGCCAACAGTTTGAATCCCGAATTCAACAACTGCTCGACGAACGCCAGGGTTTGCTCGGCGACGCGCGGCTCGCCGAACATCAGCGACATTGTCCGGCATGTCAAAACAAACTGCGCCAATTTGCGATACTTGAAACACACTTTGGTTCCTTGCAATCCCAAGTCAGCGCTCGTTTGAGCGACGTTGAATCGACTCGGTCAAACGAATTTGCGGTTCCGATAAAGCGAACGTACGCCGAAGGTCGTCGTCGTCTCGCATTCGCCGCCGTTGCCGCTGCGCTGCTGGCGATTGCCATCCCCGTATTCAACTTCAGTCCCAACGCTTCCCATACCCCGGTGGCGGTTATCAGGCCCATCTCAATCGCCCCCGCATTCACCTCGTCGCAACTCACCGGTGAAGTTCCGTGGCAGCAAGTGTTGGCGACGATCGAGGATCTGCCGCGCCGACTCGAAAGCTTGGGACCGGTGTATCTTTGCACGGCGCAAATGACCGGAGTTTCATCGCTCACGTCCTCGTTGAACCTGACCGTCGACCTTTTGTGGTACCAGCTGGGACGCGAGCAACCATGGAAGGACCCAGGCGATGACTCGCATGGTCGGTACGAAAAGGCTTGTTCTCTCTCGCAAACCGCCTAACGAAACTTCGTCAACGTATTGACCTAGCCACGCGGACTAGGCTGGCGCGCCATAACGTGCGCAACCGACACGATCGGTTGGCACGGAACATTGGTTAGCCTGACCCTATCTTTCTTGATCGGAATACTTTCGCTGACCCGCCATGTCACCGTAACCGGTGTATCTTTTGGTCAACCGCCGACTGCCGCTCGCGACAGCTTTCCCTCAACCACCTGCCAATTCACTCTGTGATGGAGATTCTCTTAATGGCGCGACAACCTTCCACCAAAGTTAATGAATCCGGCCGGCGCAAAACCGAAGATCGCCGCAAAATGGAATTGCCCGTGGCGCTCGAACGGCGCAAAGTGCAACGCAGACGCCAAATCGATCCGACCACGTGCGAACGGGAATATAGCGACGAAGAAGTCGAGTTCATGCAGGCAATCGATCAATACAAACGCGACAACGGCCGCATGTTTCCGACTTGCAGCGAAATCCTGGAAGTCCTCCGCAAGATTGGCTACATCAAAATGCCGGTGCAAACCGGAGGGAACGCGACGACTCCCGACTTGAATCAAGGCCAAAACAATATCGCCTAACGCCCTTTTTGCGCGTTAGTCTGTTCCCAAATCTGCGGAGACCCGCGGTTCGCCAAATACGTAGCGCTTTTGCGCTACGTATTTTTTTTGGTTGCTTGAGTTGCTAGCAGTATGATGACCGGTGACCGCAGACCCGGACCAGCAAAACCCTCTCCACGTTGCAGTCATGGGGTTCGCCCAAAGTATTCTTGTGTGCCACTGGCCTTGTCAAGTTTTGCCGATTTTCCTAACTTTCGCCGCCAGCGTCTTCGGCAGCGCAGTTCAGGATCGGATTTGATGTCGCGCAATCCAACAATAACCAACTCGGTATGGGGAATGATCCTCGCGGGTTCTCTGGTTGTTGGATTCTGTGGCTGCAACGCCGCCGCTCGTTTTCAGAACATCCGCGGGCGTCAAGCTTTTGAAACAGGACAGTACAACGAAGCTGCCCAACGATTCCAACAAGCCCTGGTGCGGAAACCGTACGATTCCAACGCTCTCTACAATTTGGGCGCAACGTATCACACAGTTGCAAAAACCACGCGCAACTGGCCGTTGCTAACCAGCGCCGAGCAATACTATCGTCAAGCGATTTCGGTCGATCCAAGATACAGCGATGCCCACCGCGGGTTGGCCGTCCTGCTGGCCGAGACCGGTCGCACGGATGCCGCATTTGATTTGGTTCGCACGTGGCAACAGCGCAACCCCCAATCGGCCGAGCCATTGGTCGAGTTGGCCCGGCTTTATCAAGAGTTCGGCGACCGTCGCCAAGCCACTCAACTTTTGACAGACGCTTTGGTTCGCGATTCGCAGAATGCTCGGGCCTTGACGGCGCTCGCGCACAACCGCGAGTTGGATGGTCAGTATCAGCTTGCCCTGCAAGATTATTACCGCGCGTATCAGGTCAACGGCCAACAACCGGCAGTTGCGGCAAAGATCGCCCAACTGCAGAACCAACTGCAAGTTCCAGCGATGGGTCCGGCAGCCCCGCCGCGATGGGGATCTGCGAATCCCTATATCCCGCGCTAACGAGATGTTTGGCTCGATGGGGGTCGTCTCGCGGAGAGACGGTGAGTGTATTCGTAGGACGGCCTTTCCAGGCCGTCCCACGCCCGGAAAGCGACGGCCCAGAAGGGCCGCGCTACATCCGAACTCAATAAATTCACAACCCCGGAGCGAAAGGCGACATTGCCGTGCTCGATCGCTCTCTGTTCTTTGCGCTCGTATTGTGCTTGTTTAGAATCAGCGATCCACAGCGGGCAATATTCGCGCTTCTTGGATTCAGTCGGCGAGGGATTCGTTGGATCGCTTGATCAATTTCGGCGCTGGGCCGGCGATGCTGCCCGACGAAGTCTTGCAGCAGATACGCGACGAGTTGCTGTGTTTGCCGTCGGTCGGCAGTTCGATTTTGGAAATCAGCCATCGCAGCGCTGCGTTCGCAACGATTCTGGCCGAAGCCCGACAACTCGTGCGGGAAATCGCCGAAGTCCCCGATTCACATGAGATCTTATTTCTTCAAGGGGGCTCGCGGCTGCAATTCTCAGTCGTGCCGCTCAACCTTGCAATTCCTGGAAAGCCAGCTGCCTACACGATTACGGGAACTTGGAGTGGAATGGCCGCGGACGAAGCCCGGCGGCTGATCGGCGTCAACGAAATTTGGTCGGGGGCGAATAGCCATTTCTCGGAGCTCCCCAGCGCTGCCGAATTGAACACGAATGAAGATTGGTCGTACCTCTATTTTGCGTCGAACGAAACGATTCACGGTGTTCAGTTTCGTCCGATGCCTGGCGCGGGCCGTGCGCCATTGGTATGCGACATGTCCTCGGATTTCTTGTCGCGGCGAATCGCGGTTCAAGACTTTGCCTTGATTTTCGCCTGCGCACAAAAGAACGCTGGTATCGCAGGACTGACGATCGTGATTGTCGACCGCGATCGCCTGTGCGACGTTCCCGCGCACACTCCCGGCTACTTGAACTTGAAAAGCCATCTCGCCAGCGATAACTTGTACAACACGCCCCCCACATTTGCGATTTACGTTCTCAAGCTCATGTTGTTGTGGATTCGGCAGCGCTTCGGCTCTCTGTCCGAAGTCGAGCAGCAGGGGTTGGCGAAAGCAAATTTAATTTACGATGCGATCGATCGCCATCCAAATCTTTATCGGGGGCACGCATCTCGAAGGGCTCGATCCACCGCCAACGTCACCTTTTACTTGCCCGGCGAAGCGGATTCAAGGCAATTTTTGCAAGGGGCAAAGCAGCGGGGAATGTCGGATCTCCGAGGGCATCGCACGCTGGGCGGCATGCGTGCGTCGCTCTACAACGCGATGCCCATCTCTGCGGCCCAACAACTCGCAGACTATTTGGACGAGTTCGCGCGTTCCCGCTGAGCTGAAGGCCCTGTTCCAAGCGGTATAAGTGATACGCGATACGGACTTTCGCCGCCCGATTTCCGTCTCCGCAATGCGCGACTCGACGGCTCGCCCCTGGTCGATTACCGTGAACCAAACATCGCCGTTGCTCGTGTTCATGACGTATGTCGCCCATGCAAGCGCTCATCATCTTGTCGTTGATTGTGTTTCACTTGCTCGATCAGCTTGTCGGCGGATTTGCTGTCCACGGTGCTTCGTTGCGTGCAGCCGCCGTCCCGCTCGTTGTCCTGCTCGGTCCACTGGCCATCGGTCTTCAGGCCATTTGGTCGACTCGTCGCTCGGCGGTGCAACCAATTGACCATCAGCGACTGCCGCAAATCGTGGTCGGGTTTTGGTTTCTTGGCGGTCTGCTATTGATTGCCGGTTTAAACTGGGGCTCGGTCCTGCGCCATCAGTGGCATCTGGCCACCTGGGCTCCACTCGATGAAATCCTATTATTCGCGCCGCTGTTATTGTCGCTGCTTCTGTGTTGGGCGGCCCAATTTCACGTTGAGCAACGGCTCTGCCGAACGGAAATATCTGCTGCATCGACCGCGCGGCTTCGGCGCGAGTTCATTGCGATTCGAGTCAATGTTTTTCTTCTCCCGGCCATCGCGCCATTGGGAGCTGTGATCGCATCGCAAGTACTTGGAAATTGGCTTGCGCGGGCCACTGGATCGGCTGCCGTCGCCGCCTGGTTGAACCTCGGATTCTTGTTGGTGCTGCTCGCGATGCTGCCTTGGTTGTTTGCATCATTTTGGCGTGCTCGGCGATTGCCGGATGGACCGCTGCGAACCGCGCTCGTTGCCACGATCCAATCCCAGCACGTGACATTTCGCGATATTCGGGTATGGCCGACGGGAAATCAACTGACGAATGCTATGGTGGTCGGTATGTTCCCCAAGCTCCGCATGTTGGTTCTGACCGACCGGTTGATTCGGTTACTGAGTCCGCAGGAATTATGCGCCGTCATTGCCCACGAGGCGGGCCACGTGCGCCTCGGTCATCTGCTGACGCGAATTTGGTTTGTGTTATTGCCGCTTGGCGCTTTTACGATCATGCCACTCTTTGTCCTCAACCCGCCCGATCAATCGTTCGTTTCAAATTGGTTTTACGGAGGTCGGCTCGAACCGCTGATCGGCATCATCGCGGCATCTGCGTTCGCGGTCTACGCTTTCTGGGTTATGGCATGGATTTCTCGAAAAATGGAGTTTCAGGCAGACTTATTTGCTTGCCAGGCAACCGGTGCTGGTGAGAATCGAAAGCTCGACATCGCGGCGACAACGAATTTTTGCGAATCGCTGATCAAGCTCGCCGCGGACTCGGGCGAAGACGTCAGACGATCGGGTTGGCTTCATCCGAGCGTCGCCAGCCGCGTGCTGTTCTTGCGCAGCGCAGCCGCATGTCCGACAATGATCCGATCGTTTAATCGCTCGTTTGCGCGGAAAAAGCTTGGAATAATGGCCGCGATTTGCGGAGCGGCGATCGTCGTTGCTTCTCTCTGATTAGAACAAGCCGGGGGCATTTGAATGGGCGGCGTTGTCTTTGCGCAATAAGCCTCACATTCAGACTCTCGGCGTCTCGATTTTTGCCAAATATTGCGGGACGACATCCTCCATTACCGAGCGTGACCGATGCTTGGCACAGTCATCATCGGAGTGAATAATGACGTTTGCACCAACGGTCAACGATTTGGATTTGGTCCGTCGGATTCATCACGCGGTCGAACAGCATCCACATATCCGGCCCCATCGGCTTCGCTACGAAGCCACCGCCGGACGCGTGTTCATTCGCGGACGAGTCGCCAGCTTTTTTGAAAAGCAAATGGCGCAAGAAGCGCTCCGCTCGATCGACGGCATCGCGGCAATCGACAACGAACTCGAAGTTTGCTGGTAACGGCGTTCGACACGCCGCTCGGTTGCCAAGCAACTCTCAATGGGCTCTAATAACGGCGTGGATTGCCAGCCGGCGAACGGGATTGTCCGTCTCGTGGCTTGCCGCGTTGATCCCGTTTTCGAATTGAAGGAGCCAATCATGTCCCGACCCAAAGCTGTAACGTTCAAGGGAACTCCAATGACTCTGGCCGGCAACGCGATGCGCGTCGGCCAAGCCGCTCCGGATTTCAAGCTGCATTATTTTGAGGGCGGTTTAAAAGAATTGACGCTCAAAGACTTGCGTGGCAAGCCCACCCTGATCAGCGTGGTTCCGTCGTTGGATACCGGAGTCTGTTCGACGCAAACCAAAAAATTTAACACCCAACTTGCGGAGCTGGAGGGCGATGTCAACGCGCTGACCGTGAGTTTGGATCTGCCGTTCGCCCAAAACCGATTTTGCACGGAAAACAAAATCAGCAACATGCGAGTCGCCAGCGATTACCAAGACCGGAATTTTGGTCAAAGCTGGGGCATGTTGATCGAGGAACTCAAGTTGTTGGCTCGGGGCGTCTTCGTATTGGACCCCAATGGAAAAATTCTGCACGCAGAAAGCGTTGCAGAAGTCACGACCGAGCCGAACTACGACGCGGCGTTTGAGGCGCTCCGGGGTGCGTTGGCCACATCGCACGCCTAAACGCGAAAAGGTAGTTCCGGTCGTTTAACGCCGAGCAGTAGGCGACGGCTTGCTCTGGTCTTTGCACTAGCGCATTTTCGCCGGCGCCTTCGGCTTGCCGATCAACGTATGATAAATAGCGGAGGCCGGACTCGAACCGGCGACACACGGCTTATGAAGCCGTTGCTCTAACCAACTGAGCTACCCCGCCGCAGCGAAAAATCCCGCGGAATCGCGCTCAAAAATCTTACCCAAAAAACGTTGCTTGCAAAGGGTTCGAAGCCTCCTCGCACCCTCGCAATTCGAACGGTCGGCACGACCTCCCATTCAATGAGGTTGATTGGATAACACGATCACGCAAAGTTTTCAGTTGATTTTGCGGTTTGCAGTGCCGCAATCCGGACTCCGCGCGCTGCTCCCGAACCTTCGGACTCCCTGAGTGTCTGCTTGAAAATGTGGGCCCTCTGGCGCACAATCAACCAGCGTAGTTGCGCAGGGGAGACGTGGCTGAGTGGTCGATAGCGCCGGTTTGCTAAATCGGTGTAGGGGTCAAACCCTACCACAGGTTCGAATCCTGTCGTCTCCGCTTATTCTTTTCCCGACTTTCTCCCATTCGCGATTGCGATCCATCCCGGCGGACCTAGAGATATTTTTGGGCGACGGCGGGATTCAATATCTGCCGAGTTCGCGTCCACCAAATGGACATCCGGAATGAACCTTTTCGAGTCTGTCCCCGGGGTAATGCCGCTGGAAATCGTCGAGACGTTGCTCGACGCAAAACACGTGCGGATCGAGCGGATCGTCTCGCACGGCCACGTGTCGCCGAAGGGTTTTTGGTACGACCAAAAACAGCATGAGTGGATTCTTCTCGTGCGGGGTGCAGCACGCATCGGTTTTGAGAATGATTCGAGCGAACTAAAACCCGGCGATTATCTCAATATTCCAGCCCACCAGAAGCATCGCATCGAATGGTCGACTTCGACCGAACCGACAATCTGGCTGGCGATTCACTATGGTTGAGCCCATGCTGCGCCGTATTCTCATCGTGCTCGTGCTCGCTGACTCGGCAAGTATTCATGCTTCGCTACGACAAGTGCTCGTCCGCTCAATTGGAAACTTTCATGGATCGCGCCGGAAAACAATCGGCAGGCTGGATCAGTTTTTACTGGGGCAAATCGCCCGAGGAACTACGGCAGTCTTCGACCATCGGCGACGCCATTATGCTCGATTGGCTTACGCGATTTGAAGCTCGAGCTAAACAGCGACGCAAATGAGAGTTGCATGTGATCATTAGCGGTAACGCAACATGGATCGCGACGCGACTCATTCTTCGTTTAACGGCGGAATCGTGCGCCGAAAAAAATATTGTGCGTATCGATCGTGAAATCACCCATCGACTGACTTGTGGTCAAGTTGTCCACGGTGAGGTAGTCCGCCCCGAGATAGCGAAACTCGGTGAATAGATCAACCCGGTCGCTCATCGGCAGATTGAATCCGCCGATTAATTGGTATGCAAAAGACGTGTCGACGGATTCATACGCATTGGCTGCCGTCGCGAAATCGGCATCGACGTAAATCGCCCCGATCCCTCCGCCGAGGTACATCCCGGGCCTGCCAATCTGTCGATCGTACAAGTCAAAGAGAAAATTAAACATCCCCGAATAGCTCGTCAGGGTTCCGGTGGCCGCGAGGACATTATTGGATGTCATAGCTCCCGTGTTATCGAATTCTTGTTCGAACCAAGACGAAACATCGTTTTCGCGGAAGGTGAATTCGAATTCGGCTCGCCCGTGCGGATGCACCTGTCGTCCTACCGCGGCTCCCCAGGCAAAGTCGTCGTGGAGTTTGGCACCGTCGAGATTCGTGTTTGGACCGTTGTCCAGCGTTCGCTCATAGTTGTCGATGTCGACAAAACCGCCGAACGCGCTGAAATAATGTCCTCCGACGAACGCCTCGCAAGGATCGCCTTCGCAGGCGCGATCCGAACCGCTAAAATCCGGCTTCCACTCCGAGGAACAAGCGCGGTCAAAAAACGATCCTTGCTGGTTACACTCCGAGCAGTTGCATTGGGCTAGCGACGAAGTTGCGAAGCCCGCCACCAGCACCAGGCTCATTGCAAGATTTCTAAACACCTTCCAGGCTCCAACAATGCACGGCGTGCCGTTTGACGGGGCAGGTACAACCGTCAAACCTCATTCGCCTTTCGACAAAGGCATTGCTTAGCTTTTCGACAAAACCGTTAATCGAACTTGGCTTCAAACTGCGCGAGCCAATATTTTCCCTGGATTAACAAGCATCAAAGTGAGTTCCGGCATGGAGTTGGAGGCGTCCCATGGGTGGACCTTAACGATTAGCCAAAGTTTTCCGACAACCAATCTCCTAATTTGATCGAAATTTGTTATCGGTTTCCAAGTTGGCTCGATTCCGAACCACTGCGCTTGTCATTCCTTCGACTCAACTGATTTGGCGATCGCTCGATCGCAGAAAAATCGAGGCCGACGAAGTGCGCATGCGCGTAAATCAGAAGGCAACTCCGTCACCCAAAGTTGCAAGTCGTTTGCCGCCGTCCGCGACGCTGTCCGTTGTCTCGATACGCCAACGTCGATCCCCATTCAATTGCAACGCGCTCGCGAAAGTTTCTTGATCGTTGCGAACGATGAAACCTTGGGCTAGCGCCCGGCTAATGTTCGAGGCAGCGCCGAATCTGCACGACGGCCACCGAGAATAACGGACCACGGAAATTTCTGACAAGTCCACGGCCAAGTGGCCAGACGCACGAACGTGTCGAGGCACTTCAAAACAGATTTGGGGTTGCGGGCGCCGTCGAATATCCCCGCGGCGAAAGTCGGCTCGCGGACCAAAACGCGTTAGAACCCGATACTTTGGCAATGACTCGACGTGGCCCCGCTACCTCATCAGCGCAACCTAACCTGTCAATTGGCTCAAATTGGGAATAACCAAAGCTCGAACGGTTGAACACCACAACCCTTGCGGTTATTATTCAGCTTAACCCTCTGCCTCGTCGACTTCTCGGCCTTCCTCTCCGTTTATCCTTTTCTTGAATTCATCTACGGGAACAATCCATGAAGCGGCAGCCAATCCGGAAGCGCAGTCTCGTCAAATCCTACAATTCATTCGTCGAACCGCTGGAAGATCGCTTTGCACTCGACGGCACTCCTTGGACAACATTTGCGGGCAATGCCCAGCATACGTCGGTTTCGTCGAATACCTCCCAACCTTTGGAAGTAATCCATTGGTCCTCGCCCGTCGATAATTTCCCGACATCTCGCGCCGCCCATTACGGCGGGCCACTCATCACCGCGAACAATACGGTAATTTATCCCTACAAAAAGGGTCCGGAATCGGCACCGGATTTTCACATTATCGCCCGCAACGGGAATGACGGCACATTGCTCTGGGACGAGACCACCGATTGGGTGCCCACGGGCTACGGCTGGTATCCGGCCCACCAGCCAGTTTACGTTCCGTCGCTGAACCGCGTCTATTTCTCCGGCGCAAACGCGAGTTTGTATTACAAGGACAATGTCGATACGCCGTCAGGAGGTTCGACCAAAGTACAAATAGTCGTGTTTGGCTCGAGCGGCAACGTCGCGATGACCGGCTTAACCGCCGACAGTGCTGGCAACATTTATTACGGGTATCGAAACGGAACCGCCGGAGGAATCGTCAAGGTGACTCCCGCCGGAGTAGCCACATTTGTGACGGCCAACGCCGCTTCGCAGGACGCAAGCTTCACGGATTGGATTCCACAGATGAACCATACGCCGGCGCTTAGTAATGACGAGTCGACCCTATATACAACTTTGCGTCGGAATGGCACGTCGTACAACGGCCGTCTCGTTGGGTTGAGCACTACCAATCTTTCGACTCAGTACAATTCCGGAACTCTGAAAGACCCTCGCAGTAACTATGCGAACAATGCAGGTCTACTCAACGACAGTACCGCGTCGCCGATGGTGGCTCCGGACGGTCACGTTTTTCTGGGAATTTTTGCCAACCCGTATAATGGCTCGCGCGGTTGGTTGGCTCACTTCAATGCAAATCTTACCAACCTGAACACTTCCACACCGGACCCGGTCGATACCTACGTCATGGGCGGTTTTGGCTGGGACACGACTCCGTCGATTGTTCCCGCAACAATGGTTCCTCAGTACAGCGGAAGTTCTTCGTATTTGCTCTTTACGAAATACAACAACTACTACGGGATTACAAACGGCGGTGATGGCTCCAATGGAATTGCCATCCTCGATCCCAACGATTCCGAAGTGGAATACCACGCCGATTCGAACGGGCAACTCGTCATGAAGCGAGTGCTCTACCAAGTGGGCCCCACACCCGACTGGGATTATCCGAGTGTCCCCACGGCCAAGCGCGAATGGTGTATCAATTACGGGGCGGTCGACCCGGCAACACAGAGCGTCATCGTCAATAGCGCCGACGGGAAGTTTTATCGTTGGCACTTGCCTTCCGACACGCTCATCGAACCGTTACGACTCTCCAACGGCATTGGTCAACCCTATACCATGACTGTCATCGGTGTTGATGGCACGCTGTACGGCATCCAGATTGGCGCGATTTACGCCATGGGCAAGAGGCCCGACATTTCAATCGTCGATGCAGTGTTCGCCGAGGGCACCGGTGGCACGACTACGGCCACATTTACGGTTTCGATTGACTATCCGCGATCGACGGCCTTCACCGTGAACTACGCAACGGCGAACGGCACGGCGGCTGCCGGTAGCGACTTTACGTCCGCGTCCGGAACTTTGACCTTCAACCCGGGCCAAAAATCCCAGATGATTTCGGTCTCGATTGGCACGGATTCGCTTTACGAGCTGAATGAGACGTTCTTCGTCAATCTTTCCGGCGTTGCCAACTTGGCCGGCGACACCGCGGCTCTACCCGTACTTCTCGATGCCCAGGGCCGGGGCACGATCAACAATGACGACGCTCAGCCGACCCTTTCGATCATCGATGTGGAGGCTAACGAAGGAAACAGTGGAACATCGTCGTTCATTTTCACCGTCTCGCTTTCCGCAGTCAGTGGGCTGACGACGACCGTAAATTTTGCCACGGCCAACGGCACGGCAAACCCCGCCGACTATCAGACGAACTCTGGGGGCCTGACATTTACTCCGGGACAAACGAGCAAAACGATTACTGTTCTGGTGAACGGCGATAGCACCTTTGAATCCAACGAGACGTTTTTCGTCAACCTTTCCGGGAATGTGAACGCCGGAATAAGCGACGGTCAAGCGTTGGGCACGATCTCCAACGACGACGGCGTCCCCTCGCTCGTGATTACCGACTCCAGCGTCATCGAAGGAGGCTCAGAGTCGTTTTCCGTAACCTTGTCGAACGCAAGTTCGCAGACCATTACCGTCAATTATGCAACGGCCAACAATGGTGCAGTTGCCGGACTTGACTACGTCGCGGGCAGCGGCACTTTGACGTTTAACCCGGGCGAGATGTCCAAATCATTCTTGGTGGCTACGCTGGGTGATTTAATCGACGAATCCAATGAGACATTTTTTGTCAATTTGTCTGGCGCGGTAAACGCGTTTGTTGTCGATAGCCAAGGCATTGGCACGATTACGGATGACGATCCCCCCCCCACCGTGTCCATTGGGGATGTGTCCATTAACGAAGGCCAGAATGGCACCACGGCGTTCTCGTTTGTGCTCACGCTGTCCGCGCCAAGCGGAAAGAACGCCCGGGTCAATTATGCGACGGCAGACGGATCGGCAACGCTCGCCAACAATGACTACCAATCGAGTTCGGGACTCGCTACCTTCGCTCCCGGTCAAACAAGCATGATGATTACGATTCTTGTCAACGGAGACACCGCAAATGAATCTACTGAGACGTTCCAAGTTAACTTAAGCAACGCAGCGGCTGCCACCATTGGCGACGGTCAAGGTATCGGCACGATTGTCGACGACGACGGTTTGATTCTTTCGGTCGGCGATAAGTCATTGGTGGAGGGGAACAGCGGCACGACCGCGTTCAATTTCACAGTAACCCTGTCCTCGGTCAGCGCCAGCCCCGTGACAGTCAATTTCGCGACGGCGAATGGCACGGCGACAACCGCGGCCGGCGATTATACCGGTGGCACAGGAACCGTGACTTTTGCCCCGGGCGAGACCAGTAAGTCGGTCACGGTTGTTGTCAATGGCGATCTCCTCAACGAGATTGACGAGACCTTCTATGTCAATCTATCCAATCCAAACGGCGGGACCATCGGCGACGGCCAGGGCTTAGGGACGATACAAAACGATGATCCATTGCCTTCGATTGCGATTGCAGACTTTAGCGTTCCCGAACTCGATTACAACACGGGTTCCGTCAACGTGTACGTCACGTTGTCAGCGCCAAGCGGGCAAACCGTGACTGTGTTTTATGAAACCGCCAACGGCACGGCTTCATCGACCTCAGCCAACAAGGATTACATTGATACCTTTGGCACGTTGACATTCTTGCCTGGCCAGACGGTGGGTAGTTTCGAAGTTTCCATCGTCGGCGATGTCCGCGATGAACCGAATGAGACGATTCGCGTCCTTTTGTCTAGCCCCGTCAATGCGACGATTGCCGATGACCTGGGGATTATTACGATCTCCGACGACGATCTCCTCTACGTTCAGACGGTTGGACCCACCATCACCGAAGGGGACAGCGGGCAATCGATTGCAACGGTGACTGTGAATTTGACGATTCCGGCCGATTATGACATCACGATCGACTTTGATACCGTGAATTTGACCGCGCTGGCGGGAAGCGATTACGTGGCGGCGTCCGGTACGCTGACTTTCCTCGCGGGAATCACCAGCCAGACAGTAGACATTCAAATCAACGGCGATTTATTGGACGAATCAAACGAGAAGTTCGACTTCGAATTGTCCAACGCGACGCCGGGCGTCTATTACAACGCCTTTCGCCATACCGATATCAATATTGTCGATAACGATACTGCCGGATTCTTGATCAGCGATGTAAGCCTCAACGAAGGCAGTAGCGGCACGGTGGCGTTTGTGTTCACGGTCTCCTTGACCAACGCGGCCGACCACGCGGTCGGCGTCAACTTTGCGACTGCCAACGGAACGGCGATTGCCAGCGGCGACTATCAGTCCACCTCGGGTGTTCTGAGCTTTGCCGCAGGCGTCACGAGCCAGACCGTTACCGTCCTGGTGAATGGCGATCTGACCGCCGAGCCGAACGAGACGTTTTTTGTCAATCTTTCGTCCGCAAGCGGGGGCGCCATAATCAATGACTCGCAAGGATTGGGGACGATTCTTAGCGATGATTCATCGTCCCTTTCCATCAACGACGTCTCGCTCACCGAAGGGGGCGGTGGCTTCAAGACCTTTACATTCACCGTGACTCTCACTGGCACGAGCACGCAAACGATCACGGTTCTGTATGCCACTGCCGATGGAACGGCAACCACGGCGAACTTTGATTATAATGCGACGTCGGGAACCTTAACCTTCAGCCCCGGACAAACCAGCAAGACTGTTTCAGTCAATGTCAAAGGCGATAAGCGATTCGAACCCGACGAATACTTCTATGTCAATCTGAGCAACCCGACCAACGCGAGTATTAGCGACGGCCAAGGAGTCGGTACGATACTCACCGACGATAACCCCATTACATCCGATGTCGTTCGTGTGTCGGAGTCGAACCAATCGTCGACCCCAACTCGCTATGGTGTTTCCGCGTCGTTGAAGGGCGACCAGAGCCTGGCGTTCGTCGATGCGTTTGGCGGACTGGGTTCTGGATCCAATGGAACTAGTTTGGGCTCGGTTCAAGAAACCGAGCAGACAGAACAGGCCACGTTTGCCGAACTGCGATTTTACGTTCTCAACGCGGATCAATTGCAACCCGTCACATCAGGTGCCGCAGCAGAGAATGACTTCGCCTATTCGATCGACTCTGGCGTGCGCAATCAGCGCGCCAGGGCGCTCTGAATTCTGGCGACCCTATTTTCCTTGATATGCGGTAATGGGTAGGACGAATTCTCCCAGCTCGGAATGCAGCGTCGTCGAGCGAACGGCCCGAAATTCAAATTCCTGGTCCAGTTCCCTCAAAATGACTTGGACAAGTTTTTGTGCAAAGTCCGCTTTCGCGCGAGCTTCTGCAGCTGCCGCAGCTTTGGGCGAGTATGGTTTCCCCTTGTTCAGCGCTTCAACCAGCGGGGTATCCAGATTAAGGCTGGCGGCCAACCAACGAATTAGCGCGGCCTTGAGTTGGTCCTCAAACTCCTGCTTGCGGGATTTTTCCTCAGGCTGTGGCTGATGCTGGAAGATCAGGGAACAGGTTGAACCGTCATCCCCTTTCATGAACAATATCGCCTTGCCCCTCGTGATCATCGTTGCGCTTTTCGCATCGATGTAACTGGGCGGATCCATCCGGACCTCGAGTTGTATTGGAGCGGTTCGATCGATCAAAATCTGCAATGTGTCGGTACGCTCTCCTTCGTTCGCTTTTGGATTTCCAGGAACCGCTGCTTCGATTTCTCGCCGAAGCACTGGGGTGTTCATCCGCAAAAGGCTCATGTTATCCGCAGCATTGAACACGACCCACAAATCGTCTGTTGCTCCAACTGATTCCGGCGTCGCAGATTTCAGGTTGGCAAAACCGATCGGTTCGGCAAACCACTTAATCCTGCTCACCGCTTCGGGTCGAACCAGTTCCGTGGACAAATGGGGCGTGAACGTGATTCCGTCGTACATTGCGTCTAGGATGCTGGCCGGTTTTCCGAACGTTGGCGGAGACAACGGGATTGCGGCCGAGATTTGCGGATCAGCAAGGAGCCAAACGCAAAACGCGCCCGATTTGATCTCTGCCGCCAGGCGATCGTCGGGCGGCGTTTGCCACTTCCAATAAAACTGCACCTGGCCCCCCTTATCGTTGGTGACTAACGCCGACGACAGTGTCGCGTCGAGCGAACTGGCGTCTTCGGAAGGCTCGCGATGAAGCGACCATGCGTTTCCGCCGGCGACCCGTTCCAGCGCCAAAAATTGCTGCGGCGTCGCGAGGCCAAAGCCCAAAGCTCCCAGCAGCGATTCCGTTCCGGAAACCGTAAACGCAAGAAATTCGCCATCGGAAATTTCGACGGGAAATTCCATGTACGGAAAATCTGCGCGCAGTTGTTTCAGCAGCCGTTGGCCGGCCGTTGACGTCAGTGAAGCGTTTGCTCTCGTCTTCAGACCCACTAAATGGGCATTGCTCGCGCGTGAATCTTCGTCGGAATCCGTCGTGTGGTTTGAGGCGTTCCCCACGACGATGGACTCGTCGGTCACATTCGGATTTAGCGGATCGGCGGCGGATTTGGTGCCGTCATCGCCAACTGCCAATTTCTCGTTGGCATCGGGACCATTGGACCCAGAATTGATTGCCTCGAACACCGTGACCGCGGTAGTCTGCAGAAATTGCGCGCCTTTCCAAATCCCGAATCCAACAAGTACCAGCAAAGCGACGACTAATCCTCGTTTGGTCCAAGGGATCGCTTGCTGAAATGTTCGTTTTGGCTTCAACGCCTTCCAATTTGAACTTCCTTTCGCGGTCGCGAGGACGTCTCTTGGTCGTTGCGATTGCATCGGGCGTTCCAATGGAGCCAGCAAACCATCCTCGGTCGCTGAATCGGTTCCCTCGAACAGCGGACTCGATGCATGGTTCCCGGCGTGATTCTTGGCGGAGGCCTTTCCATCCGTTTCGCTGAATCGAGCCCAGGCTCCCGCCCGAGCGATCTCGCTATACGAATTGGTGGCGGGTTCAAGCTTGCGAGTAATATCCACGGTAACGCGATCCGACGCTCGAAAAGAATTGATGGCGTCTTGACTGCCGGCTGCGTACACAACCCAAATTCGTTGAAGCTTTTTTGTTGGATGCCAAGATGAAATAGAAATGGGAATTTCCCAGCGTATTTGCGGATCCATCAGGGACTGTGCTTCGACCAGCATGTCGATGATGGGTCGCGTCGGCTTGTCGGGCGAAATGACGAGCACAAACGGTTTTCGCCTTTGCCACGCTTCCAAAGCCATGCCGGCCCATCCGGCGTCACCCGCAACGCGCGTCCACGTTTCACAAATCCGCGGCGATAACACGCTGCTTTCGATCGTCCGCGATTCCAGAAATTGCGGATCGATATTCCATTGATTGATCCAGACTTGATCGTTGGCCAACAACCAGGCCGGACCGCCGGACAGATCGCGAACATTTTCCAGTAGGAGCTGATGGACGATGTATTGTAGTCGCGCCTGATTATCGCCCGGCAGTTGGATTCCGCGTGAAACTAAATGAAGTCTCCGCCCTTTGACGTTAATCGGGAGGTGGCAGTACATCTCGCGCCCAAGGGCTTTGTTGGCGACTGCCGTGTCATATTGTCGCTTGCCAAGATCGGCGAGCAATTGAATCAAATCCCGCGGCATTCCCTTAGTCGCGGCAACCGGACAAAACCCGGATGTGCCGTTGAACAGCCCGCGCGACACATGGGCTGAAACCATTTCATGTAACATGACTCATTCGTTCCTGTTGAACTTTGCTGCGGCACTACCGACAAAGACAGAACTAGAAGAACGGATGAATCTGAAGAATTGATTAAGGTTTGGATAAGAATGAGTGAAGGGCCTGAACCCGCAAAGCTTGGACGGCCGGAATCAGGCTTGATTTGCGCTGATGTGCTTGGGACCCAAGCGATGGAACGAAGTGGCTTACAATCACACCCCCGCGCGTGGCAAGTCATTTTGCCTCAACGGCGTTTCCATAAACCGACCGTATAACCAATCCGTGAACTGGAACCGCCGCTCCCGTGGAGTTTGAAATCAAAGTGTTTTCGCGGCGGCCTGCTAACGCGGGCGTTCGGCCGCCGTGGGTACAGGCCGAACCAGGCGTTGCACCTGACCGCGGCGGCACGTAGATTTTTCAAGGTTCATCGCTCCCCGCGCGGCCGCGGCAGGTGAGCTTGGCGTTAGACCGCATTGCACCACTTCTATGTTCCGAGTCATTGCAACTATCCGTTATGACGAGACGCCCTTGGATCCTTCAATGAAGCATCCTATGCTTGGCGTTGCAGCGGTTTTCGTCGCACTGGCTTTGGGACTGACGATCGATTGCCGCGCTTTCGAACCGCGGAGCATGCCGCAAGTGGCCGATCACACGGATCTTTCGTACTATTTGCGTCCCGACGGCGAGCGTGGCGAAATTCGCACCACCGACGATTGGCGCGTCCGGCGTCGGCACATTCTGGCAGGCATCGAACAAGCGATGGGAAAAATGCCGCGACCCGAGGATCCGGTGGTGCTCGATGTTGAGAAACTTGAAGAACATCAAGACAACGGTGTTATCCGCCGCAAGCTGGCGTATCATACCGATACGCCCGACGGGCGGGTGACCGCCTGGCTGTTGATTCCGGCCGACGAGCAGCAGCAGCGCCGCCCCGCGGTGCTGTGCCTGCATCAAACGACACCCGGCGGAAAAGACTCACCGGTGGGCGTAAGCGATCGCTCTGCGATGCACTACGCCCTACAACTCGCCTCCCGCGGCTTCGTCACGCTCTCGCCCGACTATCCTTCCCTGGGCGAATATCAGCACGACTTCGATGCCGACAGTTATGAAAGCGGCTCGATGAAGGCGATCTACGACAACGTGCGAGCGATCGACCTGCTGCAGTCGTTGCCGGAAGTCGACGCCGAGCGCATCGGCTGCATCGGTCACTCATTGGGGGGGCACAACGGCTTGTTCACGGCGGTGTTCGACCAGAGGATCAAGGCCGTGGTGACTTCCTGCGGCTTCACGAGCTTCCACAAGTACATGGGCGGCGACCTCCACGGCTGGTCCGGTCCGCGCTACATGCCGCGCGTTGCAAGCCATTACCATTTCTCGCCCGACCAGATGCCGTTCGACTTCCACGAAGTCCTCGCCGCGATTGCGCCGCGCGGCGTGTTCATCGTGGCGCCGCTCGACGACGACAACTTCGACGTCGCGGGCGTCCGCGATTGCGTCAAAGCGGCCGGGCCGATCTACCAGCTCCTCGGCCAACCCGAGCGGCTTCAAGTCGTTTACCCCGACGCCGCCCACGATTTTCCAGACGCCGCGCGCGAGGAATCCTTTGAGTTCTTGGAGAGTGTTTTGCAGTCATCCAAATAACTCTCGAGGATGTGTCCGCCGTTCGGCTAGTGGGTCAGTTTCCTTGTAGCCATCACGCTCCGCGTGATGAAAGCTGCCACGGCGGGCGATTTCCAGCGTAATCTGAAATCGCTTTCCTCTTGCGGAGCGAGACGGCTACAATCCATTGGCAAACTGACCCATTACCTAAAATCGGTTTCAACAGCTTGTTTCTAGATGATGATGCGACGGAGCTGCGTTCGAACGGCGTTGCCTTGCGTTTGGGTTGTTTTTCTGGCGGCCGCGACTGGGCTTTGCACGATAAATCGCAATTCAGCACTGGCAGAGCCAGTGGCACACAAGAAAAGGAATTGTTTTCCGTGTCTCACTGGCTCTGCCAGAGTCTTGTTTGTGCAAAGCCCCGCGGCTGTTCCAACCGCAACGGCTCAAGATTCGCTGGAGCGAGATTATTCCGCCGAACTCCCGCGCATCGCGCCGACTGAGCCCGGCGAGGCGTTGGCGACGTTTGAAATCGACCCGCAACTGCGAATCGATTTGTTGGCGGCCGAACCCGATGTCATCGACCCCGTGGCGATCGCGTTCGACGAGTGGGCCCGGGCGTACGTCGTCGAGATGCGCGGATACAGCGAGCAAGCGGATGATCGCATCAGCAAAATACGCTTGCTCGAGGACGACGACGGAGACGGGCGATTCGATCGCTCCGTGGTGTTCGCCGAGGGACTGCGCTGGCCCACGGCCGTTGCTTGCACGCAAGGAGGAATCATCGTCGCGGATGCGCCAGACATCCTGTTTTTCCGCGACACCGACGGCGATCGCCGCGCAGACGTGCGCCAAGTTATCTTCAGCGGATTCGGCACGCACAACGTCCAGCAATTGCTCAACAGCTTTCAATGGAGCCTGGATTTGCGGATCCATGGGGCTTCGGGCGGGAACGGTGGGCTCGTGCTGCGAGCCGGTCCCGAGGCGCTCGCCGCGTGCGGCCTGAACCCCAGCGCGGATCCGCAACCAAAGATCGACCTCAACGGCCGGGATTTTGCGATCGACCCGCAACGGATCGAGATGCGGGCGACCAGCGGCGGCGGGCAGTTCGGAATGACGTTCGATCGTTGGGGCAATCGATATGTATGCTCCAACAGCGATCATTGTCAACAAATCGTGATGGACGATCGCTACATCGCCCGCAACCCCTCGCTACGCATGGGCTCACCGCGCGCGAGCATCGCCGTCGAAGGACCCGCGGCGGAGGTCTTTCGCATCAGTCCAGTCGAACCTTGGCGCCTGGTGCGTACTCGCCTGCGAGTTCAAGGCCTCGTGCCCGGCCCGGTCGAGGGTGGAGGGCGCGCGGCGGGTTATTTTACGAGCGCGACGGGAATTACATTCTTCGACGGCGATGCACTGCCGGACGAATACGCCGATTGCCTGTTCATCGGCGACGTCGGCAGCAACCTGGTGCATCGAAAACGATTGATCGACTCTGAAATCGTCAAGTCCGCCAGGCGCGTCGAGATCGAGACGGAATTCATGCGTTCCCGCGACAACTGGTTCAGGCCGGTGCAATTTGCGGTCGGCCCCGATGGTTCGTTGATCGTGCTCGATATGTATCGCGAGACGGTGGAACATCCGGCGAGTCTTCCTCCGCTGATTCGGCAACACCTGGATTTAACGAGCGGGAATGACCGTGGGCGGATCTATCGCGTCGTGCCTAGAACTTTTGTGGCGCCCAACCGGCAACTTCCTGGCGAAGCATCGACCGAACAGTTGGTCGCGATGCTGGAGCACACCAACGGCTGGCATCGCTCAACCGCGGCGCGGTTGCTGCTCGAAACCTGGCCCGCGGAGGCGGCCGAATTATTGCGTGATCGGGGATTGCGTTCGAAGAATCCGCAAGCGCGAATTCGGGCCATGTACTTGCTTGCGCAATTCAGCGAATTGCCGCGCGAGCATCTGCTGCGACTCTTGGACGACCAAGCGGCGTTCGTTCGGATCCACGCGGCCCGAGTCGCGGAGCGATTTCGAGGCGACGCGGCCGTGACCGAGCAACTGAGTCGATTGGCCGACGATTTCTTCCTGCGCGTTCGCTTCCAGGCGGCGTTGTCGATCGGCGAGCAATTCGACGCCGCGCTATCGTTGGCTCGGGCCTTGGCTCGGCTCGCGATTCAGGACGGCGATTCCGAGTGGATGCGGGCGGCCATCGCAAGCTCCGCAACGCAGTGCCGCGCGGCGCTCCTCGAGCAACTCATGGCGGGCATGGCCAGCGGCACGCACAATTCGGGTGCCGAATTCGTGGTGCGCGAGTTGATTCGCGAAGTCGCTCGCGACGGGAGCGATTCCGAATTAACCGTGGTCGCAGACTCCCTCCAGTCGCTGTCCCCTTCGGCCGCGGAGAAAGTCGGCGTCTGGCTCCTGCCGCTGGCTGCCGCACCTCAATCCCGGTTGGGTCGTATCCAACAAGCTTTCGGCGGCGAGAACGTATTTCGGAACTTTGTGGACCAGGCGGTCGAGCGGGCAGGCCGAATCGCGCGGGACCAACGCGCGTCGATCGAAGCTCGCGTTGAATCGATCGATGTACTGCGGTTGGCTCGCCCACAGCAATTCGCCGAAATGCTGCCCGAGTTTCTCTCGCTGCAAAATCCGCCGCAGATCCGAGGCGCGGCGCTGTCGACCGCGGGCCACTTTGCGGCAAGCGAAATCGGCGCGACGATTTTGAGCGAATTCGAAACGTTGAACCCCAGCTTGCGAGCCCAAGCGTGCCAGGTCATCCTTGGCCGCGGCGACTGGACGGAAGAGCTGCTCAATCGCTTGAGCGACGGGCGACTCCGCCCCGTGCTGCTGGACGCGGGATCTCGCCAGCATCTGCAACAGCACGCCTCGGTGGAGATTCGCCAGCGAGCGGCCCGTGTATTGGGCGCGGTTCTCAACACGGATCGGACCGCGGTCGTGGACGAGTACGCGAAACAACTCGAGTCGCTCACCGGCGACGCGGCGCGCGGCCGAGCGACGTTTGTCAAATCCTGTGCGGTGTGTCATCGCCTGGAAAACGAAGGGAGCGATGTCGGGCCGACGCTGATCGCCTCCGCGCAACGAGGCGCGGAGGCCTTGCTGCAGAACATCCTCGACCCCAACCGCGAAGTCGATTCGCGATATCTTGCCGTTGTGGTCGCACTTGCCGACGGCCGCACCGCCACGGGAGTCATCGCCAGCGAAACAGCGACGTCGCTGACGCTGCGCGCCGCCGACGGCCGGACGCTCAGCATCGGGCGGAACGAAGTCGAACGGATGCGCAGTTCGAAGCTGTCGCTGATGCCGGAAAACTTCGAAATCGAAATCACGCCTGAGGCGATGGCCGATCTAATCGCCTATTTGCTCAGTCGGCGAGAATAAGTACGCGGCCGACAGCGTTGATCTTACAAAAGGAACACATCAACGAATCTAAACCCGGCATTTACGACCACGGGAAGGGAGATCGGATCACGGAATGACCGGTCGAATTCTTGTCTCGCCCCCAGCGAACGTCGAACACAATTTCAGACTTCCTCTCCCCAGATTCGCCGCGTTGGGCAAAGGTGACAAAATGGGTGACACTTGCCACAACATTTCGAACCATAATCTGAGAAACCTCTGAAATACAGTAGCCGAGGCGGGAGTCGAACCCGCACGACCCTAACGGGTCACAGGATTTTAAGTCCTGTGCGTCTGCCATTCCGCCACTCGGCCTCACGGCGATAAATCATTCAATTCCATCGCCGCTCGTTTTTCGCTCGCCAACAGCCTTACCCAAAAACAGCACTGGCACACAAGACAGAAGCGATTTTCAATGTGCCACTGGCTCTGCCAGTGTTTCGGCATCACTTTATGGGCCAAAGCCCTCGTCAACTGTCGCCGCGATGCGCGACGTCATTCTGTTCGCGTCGCGATTGTCATAAACTAATGAGTGTCGCAGCGGAATCCAAGTGGCCGCACACGGGCGTGCAGCCAGGATATTGTTCCCACGGCCCATGGCGGGTAATGTTGTCGTACGCTCCGCAAAAGCACATCCTTTCGCGGAAGGAAAGGCGACAACTACGTGGTGGGTCGGTTTTTATGTAGCCCTCACGCTCCGCGTGATGAATGCGGCCCCGGCGGGCGGTTTCGAGCGTAATCTGAAATCGCTTTCCTCTCGCGGAGCGAGAGGGCTACCGTCGATAGGCAAACTAACCCGTTACCGACAATCAAATCAAATTACCCCAATACGCCATGCCGCTGCAACTCGATCTGAACTGGCTCAATTTCGGCATCGTTGCGACGGGAATTCTGCCGACCCGTGGCTCGGTCATGTTGGACGTGATCTTTTTGGCCACGTTTGCCATCGTGATGGTTATGTCGTTCAGCATCTACTTGGTTCGCGTCCGGCGCAAATATCGGACCCATGCGCGAATTCAACTCGTCCTGGGTCTGATCTTGATCGTGGCGATTACCGCGTTCGAAATCGATTTGCGGTTTTTTACCGATTGGCGAAGTCAGGCCCGACCCTCGCCGTATTACGAAACGGGGTGGGTTGACCGCTGGCTCATCATTCATTTGTGTTTTGCCATCCCCACGCCGCTATTGTGGATCGCGGCGATCTGGCTGGCGATTCGCTGGTTCGGCTGGGAACCAAGACCCAATCGGCATTCGGCCAAGCATCGCGTGCTCGGAAGATTGGCCGCCGGCGCCATGACGATGACGACGATCACCGGTTGGATTTTTTATTATGTCGCGTTCGCGGCGAAGTGAGAGGGAGTTAGAAATTACGAATTAGGAATTACGAATTACGAATTAAAGAGGGCGTGTGCAAATTCCACCTAAGCGCCAGTGAGCGTGCAATCGGAAAAGAGTTTAGATTCCATTCGCCATTCCCCATTCGTAATTCCTAATTCGTAATTGCCTCTCACCGGTCAAATTGGTTGCGCGGCTGTAGAACGGCCGTCGTTTCGCGGACTTCGCCGGCGCGCCGATACTCGAGCTTGATCTCGTCAGCCGGCTCGAGGCTTCCGACAATGAAGATCAAATCCTGAAATGCGTTGACGCGAGTCCCGTTAATTGCCGTGATCTCGTCGTCGACCATTAAGCCAGCCTTGGCCGCACCCGAATCGGGGACGACTTGACTGATAACGCATTCGTTTGCCGATCCGTCCAACGGGCCCATGACACCCAAGAATCCGCGGCCAACGATTCGGACAATGATGTCGGATCGCTTTTCGCGAAACGCTCGGGCATCGGCCAAATCATATTCGCATTTGTCCAAAAACAGGTACCGCAGGGCCGAAACCTCAGCGATGGCTTCCCATTGTTGGGCCGTCATTTCGCGCGAGGCAATATTGAGCCTGAAAAGGCGACTCACTCGCGACAATAAGCTCCAATCGGCGTCGGTTCCTTTCCAGTTGGCATCGATGGTAATATTGCGAACTTGCACTTGGGCGATTTCCGACGCGTCGACCCACACGAGTTCGCCGTCGTTGCCCGTTAAATTGGCGTCGACTGGATTCTTCGGGGGAGTCGTTTGCAGGTCCGCCAAGGCCCGATCGTCGACTTCGTCGCTGTCACCGATGATTTCGGCAATCGAATGCTGCATCTCCTCAAGTTGCATTAGCTGACCTCCGGCTGGATCCGCGCCGGTACCGTCGGACGCGACCGGGTGGTCCGGCAATTTTGCTTCGGGGATCGTGATGATCTCCCGAATTCCAACGACAGGAGCGTCCAATGCGTTGCCGTACGAAGGCACGACCTCGACCGCGGCTCCCAACTCACTCAGCTTGTTCGTAATTCGCTGGACTTGCGACTCAAGCCAGCGCTCGCGCATTTGTGCGCTCTTCTCGGCCAGACCCGAGACGCCGTTACTTCCCAACAAATACATAATGCGAGTAACTTTTCGCAGAGTCCGTTCGTCTCCCTGAAGTCCGATTTCCTCAAGTGTTCTGGACGCGCGCCAGCGAGTTTCAGGATCTGAATCGCAAAGTGCGTCCGTCAACGACGGAATCGCCGCCAATCCCATTCCGGCCAAGTCCCGCATCGCGGATTGCCGCTGACTAAACGTATCGCCTGACAATTGATCGATGAGACTTGCCACGTCGGCCAACTTTTCTTGGCCCAATACGCTGCACGCGTGAGTAAACACGCAGCCCAAGCAAATAATCCAAAAGCGAAGTTGCATTTCGTTGTCCAGCCACGAATAGCCGACGGCGATTTTTCGGTTTTGACTAAACTATTCTAGTTAGGCATCCCTGCGGCGTGTTATGAGGCAAAATCCAACGACAGAATCGTACGACAACGAGGGACATTTTGTCGAGTGAGAACTTTGGTGGGAGTGTCGACTTTTGCTTCGAAAACACTTGTCGTTTCGCGGAGTGAGAAAGGCGACGATCAAAGCCAATGACGCCACGATACTACAGGGTGCGAAGTTGGGCTCAATTGCCGAAAAATCGCATTACCCGATAGAGGGATTGTAAACGGCGTTACCGCCCCGCCCTGGGCAACACCGTGAATGACGTACTCACATCATTTAACGGCAAGCCGTAGGCGACGGTTTCGCAATCGCCTACGGCTTTCCGTTAATCGAACGAATTCGACCTCCGGAAAGCTTGGCTATTGGGTATCTATTTGCAGGGTCAAATGGACTTTGGCCGAAAGTGAATTGGTAATGAAGCAGGTCTGCTCTGCCTTTTCCAGCAAGTGTTTCGCGCGATCGGGGGCCGAGTCCGAGGGAATCACGAGAAAGGCCCGCAGCTGAAATTCGGTAAAGCAGATTTTGCGATCCACCCGATCGAGCTTGCCGGTGACTTCGCAGCGCAGGCTTTCCCAAGCAAATTTCGACGCCGCAGAGATGGCTCGAAACGACAAGATGAAGCAATCGGCGACGGCAGCGACCAACAAATCTTCGGGGGACCAATGGTCTCCCGGTCCTCCAAACTCCACGGGTGGCAGAGATTGTAGGCTTGGCAAACCGGATCGTTCCAGGACGACGGGACCGGAGACTTGTGCGGAAGATTGAATCGAATAATCGTGCGGAAACTGCGTCATGGTTCACCAAGTGAAAAGGCGATAAACGATCGACATGACAGTTTACCAAACGCAATCGCGACTTAGGAGTATGCCAACTTGAGGCGCACGGCGCGAACACGCTATGATAGGCGACACGAGACTGGGTGAATTCGAAACAGGATCAAGGGAGTCGGGAGATGATCGGAAAAAACGCCCGTTGGCGAACGCTCGGAATCGTCGTTGGTTGTGTTGTCGCGACCATTTCGCAGGCGGCCAATGCTCGTTCTCCCGATGATTGGCCGAAGTGGAATGGAGCCAAATGCGAGATGATTTCCGCCGAAACCGGCTGGTCAAAAGATTGGGCTACCAACCCTCCGAAGGAGATTTGGGCCAAGGAACTCGGCACGGGCTTCAGCAGTGTGAGCGTCGTTGGTGAACGAGTCTTCACGATGGGCCGCAACGGCGATAAGGATGTCGTGTATTGCCTGGATGCGAAAAAGGGAGGTGAAACCATTTGGCAATTCGAGTACGCATGCGGTTTGATTGCCAATATGCACGAAGGAGGACCCGGATCGACGCCGACGGTTGCCGACGGGCGGGTGTACACTTTCAGCCGCGAAGGGCATGTGTTCTGCCTTGACGCCAACGACGGTTCCGTCGTCTGGAAGGTATTCTTGCCGGATATAACCGAGGTCAAGCATCCGATGTGGGGACTGACTTCATCGGCGATTGTGATCGACGACAAAATCATCTTGGAATCTGGACGATTGGTGGCACTCAACAAGAACGACGGCAGTTTGATTTGGCAAACGGCCAAACGTGCTCCTGGGTACGGTTCGCCCATGCACTTTTCTCACGCTGGAGAATCTCGCATTGCCACGTTGAATAACGACGGATTGCTGATCGTCGAGCCTGTCGCAGGCAAGGAAATTGCTTTTGCGGAATGGAAGACCAACTTTCAAACGAACTCGACAACGCCCATTTACTTCGACGGGAAACTCTTCGTATCCACCGGCTACAACCGTGGCTGTGCGTTGTTCAAAATCGAAGACGATCAATTGACTCAAGTGTATGCCAATCGCGAGATCAGCAATCACATGAACAATAGTGTCGTTTACCAGGGAAATATTTATGGCGTGAGCGGAAATTCGAGTGCCTCGAAAAACTGCAAGCTGGTTTGCTTGGACGCAGCCACCGGCGAAGCCAAATGGTCGTTGCGAGGAATTGGCTGTGGCAGCCTATTGATTGCCGACGGACATCTCGTCGTGCTTACCGACGACGGCGCAATGACTTGCGGTCCGGCGAACGCGGAGGCCTTCACAGCCTCTGGAAAAATTGAACCGCTGAAGGGTCGCTGCTGGACAGTCCCCGTCTTAGCGAACGGCCATGTTTACTGCCGCAGTGCCAAAGGCAAGCTGGTTTGCCTAGAATTGGATCGCGAGCCGACGACGTCCTCCAGCGAATAGCGTTGGCTCGACGATGTCCGCCAAATCCATAGTTTTGACGTGTCGTTGGCGTCGCTCCGGCATTCTTTTCCTACTCGTACTCAGCGTCGCGGTACTCGAACTCGTTTGAAACTCAATGACCAAACGAAGCGAATCCATTAGAAAGAATCGAGTACGAGAAAAGGCCATACCTATGGGACATAAGCTCACTTCCAGATTGCTCCTTGGGTGGATTGCCTGCTGCGCGATGTTGGTCGCTTGCGACCGGGAACCGAGACTTCCGAGTCATGCCGATTCGAAACCATTGCCAGTTGCACCGCTGCCGAGACAAACCGACGCCGCCAACCTCGGCGCAACGGAACCCTCGATCAAGCTCCCACTGGATCCGCAAGCCGAGCTTGCCACCGAGCCCGAAATCGCCGCCGACTCAACGTCGCATGATCAGGAAACGGAACTCGAATATCCGCCTATTGAAAAGCACTTCACCATTCCCAGTCAATGGAAACGCTTGGGTGCCAGCGAAATCTGGATCGATCGGGAAAAACGCCAAGTCATCGTGGGGGGACACATTTGCTTACGAGCGGGCGCACTCGAGATGTTCGCCTGTCCTCAGCATACGAAAGAGCATGAGTCCGTAGTGGCGACCCACATGCCTTCTAAATTTGTGCACGCCGCGTTGCTTGCGGTTGGCGCCAGACCGGGGACGACGGTTCAGTTTGACCCCGAATACACACCGGCCAGCGGTCCCAAGGTGAAGGTCTCCGTCCGCTGGATGCAGGACGCCGAACTCAAGGAATTGCCAGCGCAACAGATGGTCCGTGACATTGCCACGGGCAATGCCATGGTTCACGATTGGCTATTTGTAGGAAGTGGAACATGGAAGAATCCGGATACTGGCGAAGAGGAGTACATGGGCGACAGTGGCGAGCTGATCTGCGTTTCCAATTTTGGAAACGCCACGATGGACTTGCCTGTCGAGAGCAGTTCGGCGGCCTCTGGATTGTTGTTTGAGGCAATGACCGACAACATTCCAGACCGGGAAACGCTCGTGCTGTTGGTGCTCGAACCGGAGGTATTGTCTTCGCGGGAAACGCCGTCGAACGATCAGGAAAATGCCGCGGGAGTTGATAAAACGGACTTGCTGAAGGCCAAAAGCGACAAATAGTCGCTCCCAAATTTGTTTCTGCAACCTGGCAAGCTACAATTCAACGATGGTGAATCGGCGATCGACGCGAGACAATTTTCGGGAGAATACTTCTTATCGTGCTGGAATCAAAACGGAAGCAGGCGGTCGAAAAGGAATTGGCGGTCTTAGTTCGCGTGGTATTCAACGGTCAATTGAATGCCGGCGACCCTCTGGAGGAACTAACCGGGCTGGCGGAAACGGCAGGCGCCATGGTTGTAGGGGGTTTGGTCCAACGGCGACCACAACCGCATGTGACGACGCTGTTAGGTTCCGGCAAAGTCGATGAGCTCAAGCGCTTAATCGAATTCCATGCGGCGGATGTTGCCATCTTTGACAACGATTTGAGTCCCGCCCAAACACGCAATCTAGAAAAAGAGCTGGGGGTCAAAGTCATCGACCGCACCGAGCTAATCTTGGACATTTTCGCCACGCATGCCAAGACGTTTGAATCACGGTTGGCGGTCGAACTGGCACAGCTCGAATATTCGCTCCCGCGGCTCAAACGGATGTGGACCCACTTGTCGCGCATTAAGATGGGCGTGGGGATGCGTGGCCCGGGCGAAAAACAATTGGAAGTCGACCGCCGCCTGGTCGAAAAACGAATTCACGATTTGCGATCCGAATTAAAGATTGTGGAGAATCGCAAGCAGCGCCAGGTCGCTTCACGGCGCGATCACATGACGGTCTCGTTGGTGGGATACACCAACGCCGGCAAGAGCACGTTGATGAACGCTCTCACCGATGCGAACGTCGTGGCTGAGGACAAGTTGTTTGCGACACTCGATACCCGCACGCGGCGCTGGCAGCTCCCCAGTTGGGGCCCCGTGTTGCTTAGCGATACGGTCGGGTTCATTCGCGATTTGCCGCACCATTTGATCGCCAGCTTCAAAGCCACGCTCGAAGAGACGCGCCAAGCCGACCTGCTGTTGCACGTCGCCGACGCGAGCAGTCCGGCCATCGTTCAACAGATCAGCTCCGTTTTTGGCGTGCTGACTGAGCTTGGCATGCAGGAAAAGGACACGTTGCTGCTGTTGAATAAGATCGACCAACTCGAATCGCGGTCGACGCTCGACAGCTTGCTCGCTCGATACCCTGGCGCGGTCGCGATCAGTGCACGCACGGGTGAAGGTTTTGATCAATTAGCCGACGTGGTCAGTTCGGCGTTGAGCCGATTTTTCCAGGATGTCATCGTGGAAACCGGCGTCGAAAACGGTAAACTCTTGGCCTATTTAAATGCATCGGCCGAAGTTCTCTCGACGAAGTTTTGTGAGGAACGCGCCATTGTGCATTGTCGAATTTCCGCCGAGGCTTTGGGACGGATTAACGATCCGACCGCAACCTATCAGCGGTACGAAGGTCCGTTCCCCCCCGCGGCTGACCTAGCGCCGATTGCGGATGGCGGCAAAAGGCAGCCGAATAACGGCCAAGTGATGCCGCGACGCTTTTCGCTGGGTGCTCCCGATCCTAAATAATTCCCTCGCCGCCGCTTTGGCAGAGTGTATAGTGAGCGGGCCTCGAGGTGCTCGTTGTTCGTGACATCTTTCCAGCCGCGAAGCGGCGGCAGTCGATAGCCTGGGGCGCGAGCCCCAGGTCGTTGGCATATGAAGAGTTTTTGAGCCGCGGAGCGGCGGCATGAGTTGCGAAACCATGTCACCGCTTCGCGGTTTGAAGGCGATTTGCCGTTCGCGCGCCTGGGGCTCGCGCCCCAGGCTTTCGAATAACACCGCTTCGCGGTTCAAGTCAAAAACTTGTGTAAAACAACGGCCTCGAGTTCTGGGATTCGATTTAAACTTTTCTCATTCAAACCATGGCACGTCGCCGACTGGAACACGGGATTGCGCTGGTTACGGGGGCGTCGAGTGGAATTGGTCGCGAACTGGCGATTCAACTGGCGGCCAATCAAGTGGCGGTACTGGTGACCGCGCGGCGCGAAAATCGCTTGGAAGAAGTCGTTTCGCTGATCCGCAAGGATGGCGGCGAGGCCCATTCAGTGGCCGGCGATATCGCGCTCTCAGAAACGCGACAGCGTTTGGTCGACACATGCGTCGATCGCTTTGGTCGGTTGGATTTCCTGATCAACAACGCCGGCATCTCGGCGATGGGCCCTTTTGCGGAGGCTTCTGCCGACCGATTACGGCGGATCATGGAGGTCAATTTCTTCGCGCCGGCCGAGTTGACTCGCCTTGCCATCCCACTTCTGCGACAAAGCGATCGCGCGATCATCGTCAACATGGGGAGCGTGCTTGGGCATCGCGCGGTGGGGCTTAAATCCGAGTATTGCGCCAGCAAGTTCGCGCTGCATGGGTTGACGGATGCGATTCGCGCGGAACTGGCGGGGGACAAGATCGATCTGCTGCTGGTGAGCCCCAGCACGACCGACAGCGAGCTTTTCGAATCCGCGATTGAAGACGGGACGGGCATCCAGTGGAAAGGGCGACGCGCGGCGAAACCGAGCCTAGTCGCGCGGAAGACGCTGTTGGCGATGCGCCGAGGTACGCACGAAGTCATCCTCACTCCGGGCGGGAACGTCTTGGTCTGGATTGACCGATTGGCACCAACGCTTGCGAACCGACTCGTCCAACGCCGCACACCGCGGAAGAAGAAACCTTGAACATACTATTGGTTCCCTCTCCCCCGCTGCGGGGGAGAGGGCAGGGTGAGGGGTTTTTGGCCGGCCAAGAAAGGTGCACACGTGCCAGCGGCCGTCAAGATTCGGTTCCTGACATTTTTTACCACGACAATTCCGGCAGGATTAACGGGAGGCAAGTATTCGATGTCCAACAATCCAAACATAATCAAATTCCACGACCATGCGGACGACCAAGAGGGATTCGTATCGGTACGGAAATTTGAAGATAAAATCTTTGTCTGCCTCTCGCTCGAAACAAACGGCGACGCCGAAGCATTGATCGAGAAAGAGGTCGTCCTGCGTGAGGACATTGACCCGGCGTTTTGCCAACTCGTACAATGCCGGCTCTTAATTTCTTGGCACCGAGATCGCGCATGACTGATGCAAAAACCGAGCCGCAGGACGACGATGTCCTGCGAGGCGTTCGCCGCAAAAAACTACAACAAATTGTCGTATTGGGGCACGACCCGTGGGGAGGCCGATTCGACAATCGAACGATGATCGGCGCGATTCGCTCGCAGGCGAAGGTCATTCAATTTGAGTCGGATACCGGCCAAAAGATCGCTCTCCCGGATCTGGAATCGGGCGAAAAAGTTGACTTTCAAAAATGGCTGTCCGAACAGGGTCCAGGTCATCTTCACGGCCCGACCGTCCGCGCCGCCGGACGGATCGTCCTCCATCGCGACAAAGGAAAGCTCCATTTCATCGATATTCAAGATTGGACCGGACGCGTCCAGTTGTTTGTCGGACAAGCTCAAGTCGGGCCGGAAAATTGGTCGCTCGTGCAATGTTTGGATTTAGGAGACATCATCGGCGTCGACGGCGAATTGCGGCGCACCAAGACCGGTGAGCTTTCGATTTTTGCCAGCCAGGTTTTTATTTTGACGAAGTCGTTGGAGCCGCCGCCCGCTAAACACGTAGGCATGACCGATCCCGAGCTGCGCCAGCGGATGCGGTACATCGACCTTGCCTACAACGACGGCGTCCGCGATCGTTTTCTCGATCGAACGAAAATTGTGCAATCGGTTCGGCAGACGCTGGCCGAGCATGGCTTCTGCGAAATCGAAGGACCGACACTTCATTCGATCGCCGGCGGCGCTGCAGCCCGCCCCTTTACGACGCACCACAACACTCTGGATATGGACTTGTTCCTGCGAATCGCGTTGGAACTGCACCTTAAGCGGCTCTTGGTCGGCGGCATGGAGCGCGTCTTCGAATTGGGACGCGTCTTTCGCAACGAAGGAATCAGCCCCAAGCACAATCCTGAATTCACGATGCTCGAGGCGTATCAAGCATTCGGCGATTACAACTCGATGATGGATTTGACCGAGGCTATTGTTTCTGGAGCAATTCATGCCCTGAATGGACCGACAAAACTACCTTGGGGTGATGCCCAAATTGACTTTTCTACCCCGTTTGCCAGAAGGGCCTACGATGACTTGATTGCGGAACACACCGGCGTTGACCCGCAATCCGCCGTTGCTGTAAAAGCCCTGGCCCAAAGCTTGGGTTTAGATACTGCTGGCAAACACGACGACGTGATCAAGAACGACGTCTTTGAAACCGCGGTCGATCCCAAGCTGACGGGACCGATTTTTGTGATCGATTATCCGGCTGGCATTTGCCCGTTGACCAAACGCAAACGGGGCAACCCGAAAGTCGCTGAGCGATTCGAGTTATTCGTCCAAGGAATGGAATTGGCCAACGCCTACACGGAGCTCAACGATCCGGATTTGCAAGCGGAGTTGTTTGAAACTCAGTTGGGCGGTCTGGCGGCGGATGAGTCGATGGCTCGGATGGATCATGATTTCGTTCGTGCCCTGCGAAATGGAATGCCACCGGCGGGCGGGCTCGGGTTGGGAATCGATCGACTGGTTATGTTACTCACGAATTCGCATTCGATTCGCGACGTGATATTGTTTCCTTTGTTGCGACCAGAAATCGACATTGCTTGAGCTCTAAATCGGATTTCCATTCGCGGGCCCAAGTGTCCGTGACAGAGTCAAAGGATTGACATGTATAAACTATTGCTCTCGTGGCGCTATCTGCGGACGCGTTTTATCGCAATCGCCTCGATTATAAGCGTGACCCTGGGCGTGGCGACATTAATCGTCGTCAACAGTGTAATGTCGGGTTTTGTCAATGAAATGTACACCCGGCTGCATGCATTTTGTTCGGACATCGATATGGCCAGCCCGGGGCTGGGCGAGATTTATGGTGTCGATTTTCGAATTCACCAGATCGAGGGGATTCTGGGCGAAGACTTGATTGCGACGACAGGCGTCGTCCAAGTTCCGGCGCTATTGCAATTCGAATTTCGCGGCCGCCCGATGACGCAACAGATCATGCTGATTGGCATCGACGATGTGACATACGGCCAAGTCACAGACTTTGCACCGTTCCTTTTGAACGAGCATCAACGAAATAAGCTGGATTTCCAGCTCAAAGACGACGGTTATGACCCACGCTTTGGCGAAGCGGGATGGTCGTATCGACGGCGTCAAACCCAATTACTGCGAGACTTCAGCGGCGACATGCGCTATGCAAATACCCCGGTTTCGCCGACGAACTCTGCCGCCCCGAATCCGGCCGCCGATCAGCAAGCTGCTCCCAACTTGTTGCCGTTGCCCACCCAACCCCCCGACTTGAATGCGATTGCCGAGACGCAAACGGCGACCGCGAGCGATCGCCCGGGGCTCTCGGATCCCTATGCGGCGACGCGGCAACAGATTCACCCCGAAGAAGAGTTTGACGCGATGCGTGATCAATACACGGGCATCATCCTGGGATTGGCAATCTCCAATCGAAAGTTCAAGGATCCAAGCACGGGCGAGAACTGCGACGTGTACTTACTTCGTCCCGGCGATGATATCCAGTTGACATTGCCGACGGCTGGCCCTTCGCCATCGCCGATCACACAGAATTGCACGGTGATCGATTTTTACAATTCGAAGATGCACGAATACGACGCGAATTTTGCCTTTATGCCGCTCTCCAAACTACAGCAAATTCGTGGCATGATCGATCCTACGACGGGGATCCGCAGTGTGTCGGCGATTCAAATGAAACTGCGTCCCGACGCCGATCTGAGCAACGCCCGCGACAAGCTCATCGCGTATTTTCCCCCGACCGATCCGCCGTTTTGCATGATCCAAACGTGGCTGGATTCGCAGCGGCCGTTGTTATCGGCGGTGATGATGGAATTGACCATTCTCAATATACTTCTGTTTCTAATTATCGCCGTGGCAGGCTTTGGAATCCTAGCGACGTTTTACATGATCGTCGTGGAAAAGACGAAAGACATCGGAGTACTCAAAGCCCTCGGAGCGTCGCGGCGCGGCGTGATGAGCATTTTCCTCGCCTACGGCTGTTCGTTGGGCATTGTCGGCGCGGGCGTGGGAATTGGACTGGGGCTACTCTTTGTCGCCAACATCAATCGCATTGCGAATGGAATCAAGTATCTCACGGGACGCGAGGTCTTTGACCCAACGATGTACTACTTCAGCGAGATTCCGACATTGGTTAGCGTCTGGTGTGTCACTTGGGTCGCCGTCGGCGCGGTCCTGATCGCGGTCTTGGCCAGCGTCTTGCCGGCGTTGCGTGCCGCCCGACTCAACCCGGTGGAGGCTTTGAGATATGAATAACCCATTGCGGGCCCCATCCATTCGTGTGACCGGCGATCGAACAAGCGACACGCCAACGCCGCCGGTCCACTTGTCGGTAACACGGGAGAGCCTTCTCTCGACAGTCAACCTTTGCAAGAGTTACCACCAAGGAAAATGCAGCGTCCCAGTTTTGAAAGGGGTCGATCTCGACATCGAATCCGGCAAGTTTACCGCGATCGTGGGCAAGAGCGGATCGGGTAAGAGTACGCTGTTGCACTTGTTGGGCACGTTAGATTCGCCAGACTCGGGCGAGATTTGGTTTAACGCAGAACGGCTCGATCAATGGTCGTTGCGGCGCAAGGATCAGTTTCGCAACGCGCACGTGGGGATGATATTCCAGTTCTATCACCTGTTGCCGGAGCTGACGACGCTGGAAAACGTATTGGTGCCGCGGATGATCCAGCATGGGCTGATTAGCTATTGGCGGCACCGCAGCAAGTACATGCGACGGGCCATGGAACTTCTGGCGTTGGTTGGATTGGAACATCGCCTTCATCACAAGCCGAATCAATTGTCCGGCGGGGAAATGCAGCGCACGGCCATTGCGCGGGCGTTGATCTCCGATCCCGTGCTGCTGCTGGCCGATGAGCCCACGGGGAATTTGGACAGCGATAGTGGTCGCGACGTCGTGGACACGTTGATCAAACTCAAACAGCAACGGCAAGTCACCATCGTTATGGTGACGCACGACGAAAATATTGCAGCCATCGCCGATCGCGTCATCGCCCTAGTCGATGGCCAAGTCCAAATTCGCCGATAGGACGCCAATCCAGGGCCAAAACCGCCGGAATAGCCGCTAGAGCAGGGTTTGGGTTGCTGATACAATTTGGCCTTTGGGATCGAAGCGAACGCGCGTACAGGCTTCCGATCTGCGTTTCGCCGATGATCCACGCCGGGAAATGGCAAATTTGCCCATCTGCTTTTCGTTGAGACTTCTTCATGACGAATGTTTTGGAACAAAACTCGGCCTTGGCCAAAGCTGACATTGGCTCGGCCAATTTTCACGAATACAGCGACGAGTTCGGACCGGAAAAAATCGTCTATGTATACGAACCGCGCTGCAAGCTAAAAGGGATTGTCGTCATCGACAACACCGCGATCGGCCCGGCGATCGGTGGTATTCGCATGACGCCCACCGTCAACGTCGATGAAGTCTTCCGCTTGGCACGGGCCATGACTTGGAAGAATGCGCTGGCGGGAATCCCGCACGGCGGCGGCAAGGCGGGAATTATCGCCGATTCGCGAGCCATTACCCAGCGCGAAAAAGAGATTTTGATTCGCCAATTCGCCCGCGCGATCGAACCGATGAATCAATACATTCCCGGTCCGGATATGGGGACCGACGAAACGGCGATGGCGTGGATTCGGGACGAGATTCGGCGCTCGATTGGACTGTCACAAGTCTTGGGTGGAATACCGCTTGATCAAGTTGGAGCCACCGGCTACGGCTTAGCCGTTTGTGGCGCGGTGGCCGTGGACTACGCCGGACTCTCGCTCCAAGGAGCGCGGATTTCGGTTCAAGGCTTTGGCAACGTTGGAAAGCACGCTGCGAACTATTTTAGTGAACTCGGCGCGATCCTCGTCGTCGCCACGGATTTGGATGGCACGATCTATGATCCGGACGGAATCGACATTCCACTCTTGACGAGCATCATGGCCGAAAAAGGCGGGCTCAAGAGCTACCCGCGTGGACAATTCATGTCGCGCGACGCGTTTATTGATCTGGATTGCGATATCTTTGTTCCCGCGGCGCAGCCTGACGTCATCGACGAAAGCAACGCCGATCGTTTGTCCTGCAAACTCATCCTGCAGGGTGCCAATATTCCTATCACTCCGGGCGCGGAACGCATCTTGCACGATCGTGGAATTTTGTCGGTTCCCGATTTCGTCGCCAACGCCGGGGGCGTCATTTGCGGATCCGTCGAATACCGCGGCGGGACGAAAAAACAGGCGTTTGTCGAAATCGAAGAAAAACTGCGCGAGAATACCAACGCCGTGTTGGAGAAATCTCGGCGCGAACACAAGCTGCCGCGCGACGCCGCACTCGAGCTAGCAAAAGAACGCGTCCTCGAAGCGATGCGCTATCGTCGCTCGATGTAAATTTCGAAATCGCTCTGCTGGCGAATGCTCCTGCTGACACATTTCGAGGCGATTGAAGCCTGACGCGCAAGCGAAGGAACAGCATCCCAAACTCTCAATTTGGCCCGTATGTCTCGCGAGCCGAGCGAGACCTACTGTGCAAAATCTGGGACGGGGTTCCTTCGCTTGCACGTGTCAAAGAATGTCCAAGAGGAACGGGCGGGCCCGCAGTATCGTCAATGTTTGTGCAGGTTCCGCATTTTCGCCATCACGCGGATGGAGAATTCTGAATCACGACGAATCTTCTCTAAACATCGTGGTTTGATTTTGGCGATTATAGGCATTGAAGCGGCAGTTCTAAATCTGCCGACCTTTCAGTTTGTATGACTGGAGTGACGTGCCTTTGGGCACCTTGGGGGGTTCCATGACGTTCGGATTTGGCTTGAAAAAGCGAATCGAAACCGCAGGCTGGGCCAAACTCTCGCTGGCGGCGATCGCCGCCATCGCGCTGCTGCCCAGTGGCTGCACATCAATGTCGAGTACCTGCGAGTCGTTTAACCATTGCGCGAGCGAGTGCTGCACCGACAATCTCTTCTGCGCATGGAGGGACCACGTTTGGGCCAAGCGGGCGTACTATTCTCGATATCCGGTCTGTAATCATCTTCATCCATCGCACTTCCGCCGTGGATTCATGGCGGGTTATTCTGCTGTTTGCGCCGGCGAAGACACGTATCTTCCCGCGGTACCACCAAAGGATTATTGGGGCTACGAATACCAGACCGCGGACGGCAATCAAATGGTCGGCGCGTGGTTTTCGGGCTATCCGGAGGGTGTGAGTGCCGCTTCCGCCGACGGCGCGGGCATGTACCGCGACGTCCAAGTCTCCTCGATGATCAACGCCGCGCTGCAACCGGCAACAGACGTTTGGGCTCCGTACTCCAGCTCCGAAGCCGGCGGCCAGCCGCCGGTCCTTTCGGGACAAGGTCTGGACATGCCGCCGCTGCCGGAATCATCGATCGAGCCTATTCCCGCGAACGGAACACCGCTGGGATCGAATCGCGCCGGCACAACGATGAAATCCATGGGGTCCGACGAGACAGCATCCGCCGATATTCCCCTGTCGGCACAACGAAAACCGCTTTCCTGGGGCTTGATTCGCTAGTCGCATGAACGCAACGCTCATTGTCCCAAGCGCAGTCAACGCAATTCCGTGGAGTTTTACCGTATGACCCTGCGAACCTCGAACAACTCAACCCGCCTGAGCCGACACGTAGGCATCGCGGCTGCGTTCGTCCTTGCCCTCGGCCAAGCCGGATGCACTGCGCTGTTGTCGCCCATCGATTCGGTTCCCGCGGATCGCGTACCGCGGCAGCTCTTGGCCGAACCGCAAGCCAACAAGAAGCAGATCGACTTGGCGCGTTTGCGCCAGGCAAAACCGGCCAACTACATTCTTGACGCCGACGATATTCTGGGCGTCTACATCGAACGTATTTTGGGAAATCCAGAGGAGGCTCCGCCGGTCCGATTTCCTGAAGTCGGCAGCGATTTGTCTCCCTCGATTGGTTTCCCCATACCAATTCGCGAAGACGGCACGATTTCCTTGCCGCTCATCGATCCCATCCCGCTCCGCGGCTTGACATTGCAACAAGCCGAAGAACTGATCAAACGTACCTACGTCGAATCTGAATTGCTGCAACCCCGCGCCCGAGTCATTATCACGCTGATGAAAGAACGCACGTATCGCGTTTTTGTCGTGCGGCAAGACAATAGCAATTTCAACACAGCACAATATGCCGCAACTCGCGGGTCCAATCCCGTGAGCGAACGCAGCGACTTGAGCAGCCGCGGATTCGTGCTTCAGTTGCCCGCCTACAAAAACGACGTCTTGAACGCGCTTTCGCTCACCGGCGGCATGCCGGGCATTAACGCGAAGGCCGAAATACGCCTTTTGCGCGGCGACCGCATGCAATTTGCCGAACAAGACGCGAAATTAAAGGAGTTTTATCGGGATCATGATCCCAGTCAATTTCCGTTTGGGGTTATTCCCGATCGCCCGGACGATGCCAACTCGATTCGAATTCCGTTGCGGTTGCGCCCGGGAGAAGTCCCGCAGTTTCGTCCAGAAGACATTATTCTGCGCGACGGCGATATTGTGTTCGTCGACACCCGCGAAACCGAGGTTTATTACACTGGCGGGTTATTAGGCGGCGGCGAATTTCCGTTGCCTCGCGACTATGACCTCGATGTGTTGACCGCGGTGGCACGCTCTGGGCAATCGCTCGGCGTCGGGTCGGCCCAGCAACGCGGAGGGGGGGCCGGAGGATTGATCGGTGCGGCCGGTTCAATTCCGCCTTCCGAGTTGATCGTGCTGCGCCCGTTGCCTGGTCAACGGCAAATTGCAATTTCAGTCGACATGAATCGCGCCATCAACGACCCGCGAACGCGCTTATTGGTCCGACCCGGCGATACGCTGATCCTGCGCTACAAGCCGAAGGAAGAGCTGATTAATTTCGGTATTGCAACGTTCTTTACCTACGGCATCACGGAGCTTTTCCGAGGTGGCCGTCGGTAGGTTGCGACGCTTGAGGTTGTCGTGCTCAAACGGGCTGTGCGATGCCCCCAACACCGACTCACTGATTCTGCGAGACCTTGATCGTGAATCAATCCAAGATCCTCGCTTTTGCGGGCAGCACGCGCCAAGGCTCCTGGAACAAGAAGTTGGTTCAGGTTGCGGCGCGGGCCGCGGAACGCGCGGGAGCCGAAGTGACGCTCGTCGATCTGCGTGACTTTCCGCTGCCACTTTTTGACCAGGATCTTGAGACCGAACACGGTCCGCCAGCCGCCGCAACTCAATTGAAACAGTTGTTTGTGAACCACGGCGGGCTGTTGCTTTCGTCACCGGAATACAATAGTTCGATTACCGCGGTGTTGAAGAACGCAATCGATTGGGTCTCAAGGCCCGCCGCCGGCGAGCCGTCGCTCGTAGCATTTCGTGGCAAAGTTGCCGCGCTTTTGAGCGCCTCACCCGGTGCCTTGGGGGGCTTGCGCGGACTTGTCCACCTGCGATCGATACTCGGAAACATCGGCGCGCTGGTGCTCCCTGATCAAGTCGCCATCTCGCGCGCGAACGAAGCATTTGTTGACGACGGAAGCTTGAAAGACCCCAAGTTTCAGTCCCTCGTCGAGTCACTGTCGCAAACGCTTACGGAAACGATCGCCAAACTGAACGCGTAACAACTTGCAGAAATTCTAGGCTGAGTCTCACTTTTGCAGAGTCATTTGGTCGGAGCAACGCTGGACCCGGTCGATTGCGGGTCCTCTCCAATCGGCTGCCGGCTTTCGGCGGAGAGGAAGTAGCCGTTGTCCAAGAAACTTCCGACGGCGCGATGGACATTCGCGTCGCTCAGCATGAATCCGTGAGCGACGGGCAGAACGATAAAATCGGAAGCGCCCGCCAGTCGCGTCTCCTCAACGCCGACAAAAAAGTCGTTGTCACCAGCGAGTAGGGGATTTGTCAACGGCCCAATGCTCCCGTTTCCCGCAATGATTCCGAACTCGACGCGTGGCACCCCCAATTCCAAAGCAGTCTCCGTTGACTTCAAGTCCGCGATTTGGGTCGCGCTCTTACCCATTACCACGGCGAAAATCCCAGTGCGCCGCATTTTTTTGGCCAATTCGGCCCCGTTGTTGGGCGGACCCAGCATCACAATGCGATGTATCGGGGGATCGGAACTGCGATCAGGAAAAGCACCGGTCAGGTTGAAAAGGTAGCGGCGGAGGACCAGAGCGCCGAGGCTATGCGCGACGATGTCGATCGAACAATCTTTGGGTAGTTGCTCGATCACCGACTGCAACGCCAATGCGTGATCGTTCATTGACGCGCGCGTGCTCGCGTAACTGAAATTGATGACTTCAACCTCGCGGTCGGTGCACAATTTTTCAGCGAGCGAGTTCATCGAGCTTCGCGATCGGCCCAAACCATGTACCAAAAGCAATATTCCGCCACTCAGGGGTGGCAAGTTCTGTTCGGCCTTGATCGTTTCAAGCCGATTCGCGCATTGAGCCAAGCTGCCCCACGCTTGCCGAATGTTGCGCGGATCGATCAAGCGAAAGTGTTTGGTGTAGGCGTTTTGTTGAATCCGCCAGCCACGAAAATGAACGTAGTCCGTCCACAGTTGCTTGCCACCAAACGTGTACGTCGGAACATTGAAGATGCCGTTCGTTGGTTGTTCGCTCAATTCACTTTGCCCTAAAACATTGGTGTTAAAAAACGGGATCGACCCAAGTATGCAAAAGAACGCCAATACTCCAAGCCCGACTGCACAAGCCCATGGCCTGGATTTTTGGCTCGTTTTTCGCATCGCCATGACGAGTCTCGCGCGTCTGCGAGTTAAGATTTGTGATTTGCGTGCGCGATCAACGAGCGGCGGGCGAGTTCGATTCGATTGGCACAGTTCAAAACCGCGAGCAGGGCTGCATGCAATACATCGCGCGATTCGCCGCGCCCGCCAACGATTTGGCCCTCTTGTTCCGCCTCCACATGCACTTCCACACGAGCATCCTGTCCGATGCCGAGGTTGCGGGCTCGAAACTCGCGGCATGTCATGCTCAACCCCGCAATTTCGTTAATCGCGGTGATCGCCGCATCGACCGGACCCACGGCCTGCTTGACTTCCTGCTCGGCAACGGCCGCACCCCGCTGGAGCTTAAGGTGTAGATCGACAGCGCGATCGAGATTGCTTCGGACGTCGAAGTCGAGCAGGGTCCACTGATTTTCAGAGATGGCGCCGATTTCATGTTCGATCAGAGCCGCGATATCTCCGTCGTAAATTTCCTTCTTTTCGTCCGCCAGTTTCTTGAATTTTTCGAAAATGGGCTTGAGCTGTTCAGGGCTGATCGCAAATCCCATTTGCTTGGCCCGGTCGGCGAGCGCCGCTCGACCGCTGTGTTTGCCCAGCACCAAATCGGTCTTATTCAACCCGACGTCCTCGGGCCGCATGATCTCGTACGTCGTCCGTTCCTTGAGCATGCCATCTTGGTGAATGCCGGCTTCATGCGCGAACGCGTTGCGACCGACGATCGCTTTATTGCGTTGCACGACCATGCCCGTGACGCCGCACAACAAGCGGCTGGTAGGAACGAGTTTTTCCGTGCGAATTCGCGTCTGGCATTGGTAATAGTCGTTTCTCGTGCGCATCGCCATGACGACCTCCTCGAGCGAGCAGTTCCCCGCCCGCTCTCCGATGCCGTTGATTGTGCACTCGATCTGGCCGGCCCCATTTTCCACGGCCGCCAGCGAATTTGCGACGGCCAACCCCAAATCGTCGTGGCAGTGAATGCTGATCACGGCCCGGTCGATATTGGGCACGCGATTGCGCAGGCTGCTGATGACTTTCCCCATTTGAGCAGGGACTGCATAACCGACGGTGTCGGGAATGTTGACCGTCGTCGCGCCCGCGTCGATCACTGCCTCGATCACGCGACAAAGAAAATCAATTTCGGTACGAGCGGCATCTTCCGGAGAAAATTCGACGTTGTCACAATGGCCGACTGCGCGGCGCACGCCTTGGACGGCGGTGCGAACAATTTCATCGGGTGTCATCTTGAGTTTAAATTCGCGATGGATCGCGCTGGTCGCGAGGAACACATGAATCCGCGGAGTCTCGGCGGGGCGCAACGCTTCCCAAGCCCGGTCGATATCGGCGTCGTTGCACCTTGCGAGTCCACAAATCGTGGCCCCACGAAATTGTGTGGCGACTTCACGAACCGATTCAAAATCTCCCGGCGATGCGATCGGAAACCCGGCCTCAATAATGTCGACGCCCAATTCGATCAAGGCTTCCGCAATCCGCAACTTGTCGTTCAGGTTCATGCTCGCGCCGGGAGACTGCTCTCCGTCGCGCAGCGTCGTATCAAAGATCCGTATCGTCCGATTCGGGGTCATCCGGTGCTTCCCAAGAGAAAATGGCGACGACACTTGCGTGTCTCATGGATTTTACGAACGAAATTCAATTTCCGTCAAGCGAAATCGGCCATGCTTGGTCCGGGCAACAACGCCCAACTGCTTTCAAACGGCGCTAAATCGGACCATATTAAAGTCTTTCCGAAGTTCGCTGAATCTCGAAGTCACAATGGTCCTACCCACGAATCGCGCCCGACTCAACGCCGATTGGCTGCTCAAATTGCGGTGGGTGGCGGTGGTGGGTCAATTGTTAACGGTCACCATCGTCTATTTGGTATTGCAAATTCCGCTGTTTGTCGAGCCGTTACTGGTGAATATCGCCGCCACGGCGATTTCGAATTTGTTGCTTCAAAAATGGATCGTGGCCCATGACGCATTATCGACGACGCTCGAGGGGAGTCGCCGGTTTGACATGTGCATGGGATTAGTCAGCACCATGGATCTATTGTCGCTGACCGCGTTGCTTTATGCGACCGGAGGTGCGGCGAATCCATTTTTTCTTTTTTACTTTGTGAATCTGGCGTTGTCGGCGATTTTGTTGCCGCGGAATTGGGTTTGGGGACTCAATTTGCTGGCGATCCTATCGTTTGGATTCTTGTTATACGACCATTATCCCGTGGAAATACTCACCGAAGGTTCCCATTTCGATTCGGTCCGCTGGTCCGGCATTTGGACGCTGCGGCAAATCGCAATGATCGTTGCGTTTGCCGCCTGCTCATCGGTCATCGTCTATTTCTTGACACGCCTGACGTTTTCGCTTCGGCAACACGAAATGGACTTGCGCGAAGCCCAGCGACTGAAAGCTGCGAGTGAAAAATTGGAGGCACTAGGCACGCTGGCCGCCGGTGCTGCGCACGAACTTGCGACTCCGCTTTCGACAATTGCCGTCGTCGCGCGCGAGGTCGAAATGGCTATTGAGTCCCACAGTTGCGGCAATTTTGACGGCGAGACCGTCGACGATATTCGCTTAATTCGTTGCGAGCTTGACCGATGCCGCAAAATCTTGGACCGAATGTCGGCCGACGCGGGTCAAACCATCGCAGAGGCCATTCAGCACGTCTCGTGGAACCGGTTAAAGACCGAGACCCTGGCAGGTTTGCCCGATTCCGAGCGGGTCGATTGGCGGGCGAATGGCCTCGCAGAAACGGACATGGTTCCCATTCCGTTGATGGGCTTGAGCCAAGCCTTGCGCGGCTTGATCCAAAATGGATTCGATGCGTCCGAACCACAGCAGCGCGTCTTGGTCGACGTGGAATTGTCAGCACCCGAAAGCTGTACGATCACCATTTGCGATCAGGGCCAAGGCATGTCGCGCGAGACGGCAAGCCGTGCCGGGCAGCCTTTTTTTACGACGAAGCCGCCGGGCAAAGGCATGGGGTTGGGCGTGTTTTTGGCGGACAGTGTAGTTCGGCGTCTCGGCGGTCAAATGGAATTTCAGTCGCTCGCGGGGTCCGGTACGAAGGTTCGAATTCGCTTGCCGATAGTGGGTCAGTTTGACAAGCGACTGTAGCCCTCACGCTCCGCGAGAGGAAAGCGATTTCAGATTACGCTCGAAATCGCCCGGCGGGGCTGCTTTCATCACGCGGAGCGTGATGGCTACAAGAAAACTGACCCACTACCTGCTGCTTGGATGTCAACGCGTCGCTGGTTTGATACCATAGAATTGTAGGCAATAGCAGTTGAAAGCGAGCGACATGGCCCAAGACGTTGCAACATTGTTTGACGAACCACAATCATCGTATCGACTCGCGGCGCCCCGATTAAGTCCGCGGATGTTGACCGGATTGCTGGTGACGATGACCTTGATCCCCCCTTTGATGATCGTGTTGTTGTGGTCCGTCTTGCCGCCGGTTCGGGCTAATCAATTAAAAGCCGAGGTTAGCATCGAGAACGATCCGCCGGCGAGCTTTTACAAGACTGATTTTGCCGATCGTGTATTCGATCCGAACGTCAACGTGGTGGTAAGGAATTTGGGCGATCAGCCTTGGACGAACGTCAACGTTCGCGTGAATCGATATTACAACGTTTATGACCACGAGTATCCTGTCCTCGCCGGGGACCAGCGCTCGTATTTGCTCAGTCGATTTTTGTTGCGCGGCGTTTTTTTTGACATGCGGTACAACCCCATACGCGAAGTTTTGATCTATGCCCGCTTGCCGGACGGTTCGCGCGCAACCTATTGGAAAAAATTTGCTGACTAAATCGCGTCGATCGAATCCTGGGGGCAATTGCCTCAGGCCGGTGGTCCCGCAATAATTCCTTTACGCACGCGCATCATAACGCTCGGCACCATCGAATCATTTGACCTGCGCGACTCCTAGCTATGCATTCCATCCTTGTCGTTGACGATTGTTCTGTAGATCGCCGTCTCGTTCGAGGGTTGCTTTGCTGCGGGGGCGACTGGGACATCCGGTTTGCCGAGGACGGCGTCGAAGCGCTCGAAGCGGTCGCGAATGATCCGCCGGACCTGATCATCACCGATCTGCAAATGCCGCACGTCGATGGTCTGCAACTAGTGCGGATTCTGAAGAAGCAGCATCCGGATATTCCAGTGGTGTTGATTGCATCCCAAGGAAGCCACGACCTTGCGCTGAGTGCCTTGCACGAAGGGGCAGTTTATTATTCGCCCAAGTCCGCCTTGGGGAGAGATTTGGTCCCGGCGGTTCGGCAAGTCCTCGGAATCTCGGATCACCTGCAAGCCGCCGACGAACACGAATCGACGCCCACCGAATGCGCCGTCTCATTCGAATTGGAGAACGACGACTGCTTGATCTATGGACTCATCGAACACCTCCAAGTCAACTTACCCGAATGGGCTGACGCGGATCGCATCCAAATTGCGATGGCTTTGCACGAAGCCGTCACCAATGCGATGCACCACGGCAATCTCGAAGTTAGTTCGGAACTGCGCAACGAATGCGAAAGCAAGTATTATGAGACGATTCAGACCCGCCGCGTCGCCGTCCCCTATTGTGATCGCCGCGTACGGATCGACGCCGAATACCAGCCTCAAGAAGTGACGTTTCGCGTCGTCGATCAAGGTCCTGGATTTGATCCGATGTCGATCTGCGACCCCCGAACGTCAGACAACTTAGAACGATTGAGCGGGCGTGGATTGCTTTTAATTCGAGCGTTCATGGACGATGTTTGCCACAACGCTTCCGGCAACCAGATCACGATGATCAAGCGAAATCGGCCGGGAGTTGAAGCCGTATAAAGGATCGAGCTCCGACAACTTGGCCTGAGCGATCTGGTGTTGCCTTGCTGATCATCGTGATTGACGGCTGAAGAGGCCTCGACAGCCCGGACTCCCTGAATTGTGAATCGGCGGCGATTGTGTTCAAATCACTTGACGCAGCAACGCCGCGGGATGATTCCCGCAGAATTACGGCGTCGCATGGAAGCCACGAACGGTCCCTGGGCAACGAGATCCACCGATCTGCATGAACGAATTTCCGTTCGGATACGAAAAGATTGCAGCCGCAACCTGGGCCTATTGGTCCGCGCTGCTGGTTTTGAGCCTGTTTTTTAAATTCAATCGGTTTTGGTCGTTTCGCAATATCGACTTGGTATTGCTGATTTTGCTTTCACCCGGCCTGATCATGGTGGTCCGGAGCGAAACGGAACTACAGCGTACGCGGACCGCAGCCGTCGGGCGGATGACAGTCGCAGAATCATCCGACGCGCCGGCGGCGAAGTCCGAATCGCAACTCGCCAGTCAACCCGTTCCCTCGCTGCCCGAGCAAAAGCTGCTGCGGGCCGCCCGTTGGGGCTATATTTGGCTGTTCGCGGTCGGGGCGATTTTTCTCGTTCGCTTGCTGCTGGATCCGCTCTTGGTGCGCCGCCCATTGCTGGAACCCAACCTAACCATGGGCGGCCTGACGTTTCTCGTCTGTTGCCAGTTGATTTTTATTGCCGCGCATATTCTGCAAAGCGACCCGCTGCCCGAAGAACTGGCTGGACCACGCGAAGCGATCGAAATGGTTCAAGGCAGGACGAGCGAATTTTCAGAAGACTTGAAACAGCATGGCCCGGGTTTGGGAATCTTTCATTTGCTCCCCGTGTTTCCGACGTTTTTTGTAGGCGAGCGCGTCAACGGCGCCGCGGGAAGCGTCAACCTCGATATCGAGTCAATCGTTATTGCCAAGATTACGGCAATCCTGCTGCAACTGGTTATCGTGATTGGATTCGTGTACGTCGGGGCGCGGCATTTTGGCGACACCCATATCGGATTGGGAATGGCGTCATTGCATTTGCTACTCCCCTACACGGCCCAATTCTCGGGACACGTTTTGCACATTTTGCCCGCGGCACTGATGATTTGGTCGATTGCGATGTACCGCCGCCCTCTGATCGCCGGAATCTTGATCGGGATGGTCGCCGGAGTCACGTACTATCCGCTTTTCTTGTTGCCTCTTTGGTTCAGTTTCTATTGGGAGCGCGGGGCAAGGAATTTCGCGATAGGATTCGGGGTCGCAATCCTTGCGATCATCCTGACGCTGTATATGGCAGTGCCGAGTTGGGGGGATTTCGTATTTCACCTTCGATCGATGTTTGGTTTCTGGCTACCCAAGGTCGACGGGCTCGCCGGGATCTGGAACTGCGGTTGGGACGCCTGGTTTCGTTTGCCGATCTTGGTCGGCTTTCTGGGGCTCAGCATCTCGTTTGTGTTTTGGCCGGCGCAGAAAAATTTAGGAACCCTGATCGCCTACTCCGCGGCGATCATGGTCGCCGTGCAATTCTGGCACGGTCACATTTACGGCGGAGGGCTTTTAATGGCGTGGTACGTCCCGCTCGCCTTGATGGCGTTCTTTCGCCCCAATCTCAGCGAACTGACCGCGCGGAGTTAGGCTTGCCAGAAAACTAACTGCGGTCGTCCGGTCGATCTCGCCCGGATTCTGGTTCGTACTAGTACTCCGCTTGGCGGTACTCGTGCTTGATGAATTCAAGACGGTCTCAGGGGAATTCGGGTTTTGACGATTGGGCGGGACTCCCTCAGTTCAAAGTCAGCCCGGTCGGACCGATCGGTCGGCAAAATCGCTGCGATTTGCCGCAGCTTGAAGTCGCCGGAGTCAACGCGACGATATCGCTGACACGGAGTCCGCGATGAGACGATTTTGGATCAACGTGTTGGCAGTCGTCGTCCTTTTCACGGGTGGCTGGTTTCTCTGGAACCAAAAGCAAATCGGCAGCCTGAACGACGCGCTGCGCCTGGCCGCCTCTCAATGGAAGAGTTGGGAATTCAAATCGGCGTCGCAATCTTCGCCGAGACGAGCGACCATCCGCATCGCATCGTTCAATATTCAAGCCTTCGGGACTACCAAGGTCCAAGATCCAGCGGTCGCGAACTACTTGGCAGGCATCGTTCGAGAATTCGACGTCATCGCGATCCAGGAAGTTCGCGGCCAAGATTCCGCCGTGTTGTCGGCTTTTGTCGAACTAGTGAATTCGGTCGGACGAAATTACGCTTGCATTGCCAGCGAACCGGTCGGGAGAAACCGCTACTTTGAGCGGTATGCATTCCTTTTCGACCAAGACTCAGTGACTTTGGACGGCTCGCATTCGTACACGGTCGGTGACCCGGACGATGTGCTCCATCGCGAGCCATTCGTCGGTTGGTTTCGGGCCTGCGAGGTCGATCCGTCGCATGCGTTCACGTTTAGCTTGGTCAATGTGCATTTGGACTCTCGACAGCCGCAACGCGAAGTGGCCTATCTAGCGCAGCTTTTTCGAGCGATCCGCGGCGATGGTCGGGGAGAAGATGACGTCATCATCGCGGGGGACTTCAACGCCGATCCGCAAACCCTCCAGCAACTTCGCGAACAATCCGGTTTGACGTGTTTGATTTCCGATTCTCCGACCAATGTCCAATTCACACAGCAATACGATAACTTGCTTATCAATCCGCTCGCCACGACGGAATTTGTCGCTCGCTGCGGCGTCTACGACTTTCTGAAAGTCTTCAATCTGACGATCGAGCAAGCCAGCTCGATCTCAGACCATTTGCCGGTCTGGGCGGACTTCTCGGTGTCCGAGGGTTTTGGTGGCAACTTGACCGCGTCACGCGACGAGTCAACGATAAAGTAGCGCGAATCGGCGCATCGTTGGCGGCTGCTCGCGATATCAGCGCAAAGCGAAAGGTGGTGTTGCGCGATAAATTTGAGGGAGAAGGAGCCAGAAAAGCCCAACATCAAAGTGCGCACGGGACGTAACTGAATTCGCAAATTTCATTTTCGACCTGTTCGACAACCAAGCCTGAATTCTGGCGGCCCTCGTCGGTGGATGGTTCTGGAGTCGAGGCACGGGATTTCGGTAAATTGGTCGAACAACTCACGCGCGACGGGTTGGATATCGTGGCGGGTGGCGGCGAAGCTTTTCTCTCGCGCAACGATCGCGAAATCATGACCCAACTCATGGTCCTAGTCTTCGGCAGCGAACATCGGGACAAAGTCGTTGAGGCATTGGAGCTGATGGAGCGATAACGCCGGATGACGCGATTGCCTTTGTCATTGACGCTTCGTCGGCTAATTCAATTCCTTTGAGTCAGCGCGGGGTGGATTTTTTCCGGGCCGCAGTCTTTCCCTTACGCTTGCCCCGAGAGTGCTTAGACTGACGTTGGCGAAACTGGCGGACCTTGATCAAGCTTCCGCAATTGGACGCACACCAGCGGCGAGTTCGGCTGCGCGTCGAGTCGTAAAACAGCCAGCGGCAAGCGGGGTTCTCACACAACTTCAGCCGATCTTGATTTCCTTCGACGAGGAATTCCGCCAACGATGCGGCGATCGCAAATTGGACTGCCGCCGTGCCACCGCCGACGGCGGCCAAGTCGAGCTTATAGGCCGGGTCTTGGCGGACGAGCCGCGGTTGGACTGCGGGGCTGCCTAAGTATCCATTGATCGCCGTAAGTTGTGCGTCGCTCAACGGCCGGTCAGCCCGACAAGTTGCGACGATTTGTTGCATCAGCGAACGGAGTTCCTTCAGGGCTTGTCGGGACACTGGGCGGTGCAGATCGGCACAGGGCAAGCCAAAACGCTTGAGAAAATCCCGCGTCCAGGCGGCATCGTCCAAGCGATCGGTATCGGGGCCGCGACCCAGGTGGTCATGGCAGTCGCTGTTGACGAAGTCGATCCACAAAAAATTCATTGTAACCATCTTTCTACACATTGACTATTACACTGGAAATGGCTATCGTCAAGTATGTAACAGTCGTTATTCATTTAGACAATTACTGGAGCATGGCCATGAAATCCGCTCGAATCGACAGCGACCAGCGGCAATTGTTGCGGCAAATCCTCGAAGAAGCTTACCGCCTCCCGACCTGGAATGGAACAAACCTCAGGGCGTCGCTACGGCGAGTTCCCGCAGAGGCCGCCGGCTGGCGCCCCCCGAAGAGCCGACGCTCGATTGCCGATATCGTTGTCCATTGCGCGTATTGGAAGTACGCCTTGCGCCGCAGATTGAGCAACGGAAAGCGCGGGGCCTTCCCGTTCAAAGGTTCCAACTGGTTTCGGCTTCCCAGCCCCGTATCCCGCCCGCAATGGAGCGAATACCTGACCCTGCTCGACGACCAGCACCAACAGCTCTGCGACTTTCTCGCCGAAGACTCGGGCCTGCTCTCGTATTCGGATTCGGCGACCCACGATCAAACTTGCCGGATTTACGGTTTGGCGATTCACGATGCGTATCACACTGGACAAGTTCACTTGATCAAGAAGCTATGGATTCGGTCCAACCATCGGCCGCTGCGGCGTTGAACCAAACACAGCCTCAAACACTTCCGGTCGTTTTTTGAAATTGATCTAATTTCCTAACGAGAATTATCGAGGTTGAGAAGGAGCAGGTTATGAACCCAGCCGTAGTGGAAGAAGAGATATTGGAAAACCCCTCGCGACAGTATTGCCAGTGCCACCTTTCTCCCGCTCATCAGGATGCGCTGCAACGGGATTTGGATTTGGCGTGGCGTGTGCAAGCATCGCTGCTTCCCGATCGTGGTCGCGCACGATTCCTCGCGTCAATTGGCGTCGACCGCGATGCCGCTGGGGATTGCGACTGAATCGGCTTACCAGACGACGATTGCGGATCTGTCGATCGGCGATTCGTTGATTTTGTACACGGACGGAATCACCGAGGCGAGCAATTCGGCGGACCAGTTATACGGCGTTGCCGCGTTGCAGGAAATCGCTTTTACCCATCGCCGGTCGCCGCCAGCAAAACTCGCTGCCGCATGTCTGGACGACGTGCGAACCTTTCAGAATGGCGAATCGCAATCCGACGACGTGACGCTCATGATCGTGCGCCGTACCGACCTCCATTGAGGCTTTTCGCCATCGCAAGTATATTGGGATTCTGGGATTTACTTGTCGTTGCACATCACCATCGCGAATGAAACAACTCTCCACCGCCCCCGCGGCCGATACACAATCGCTGATGCCGTATCGGCTTACCCACCTCAAACAACTTGAGGCGGAGAGCATCCACATCATCCGCGAAGTCGCCGCGGAATTTGAAAATCCCGTGATGCTTTACTCGATCGGCAAGGATTCTGCGTGCATGGTCCGGCTCGCCCAAAAAGCCTTTTCACCGGCAAAGCCTCCATTTCCCTTGATGCACGTCGATACCACCTGGAAGTTTCGCGATATGTATAAACTCCGCGACAACTACGTGGCCCAAGAACTGGGTCTCAAATTAATCGTGCATGTCAACGAAGAGGGCGTCCGGGCGGGGATCAGTCCGATTACTCATGGAAGCAAAGTGCACACCGACGTGATGAAGACCGAGGCCCTGAAACAGGCCCTTTCCAAGTACCAATTCGACGCAGCCTTTGGCGGGGCTCGCCGCGATGAAGAAAAATCTCGAGCCAAAGAACGCGTTTTCTCATTCCGCGACGAGTTCCATCGTTGGGACCCCAAGAATCAACGACCCGAATTGTGGAGCTTGTACAACACGCGAATTCACAAGGGCGAGAGCATTCGCGTGTTTCCGCTTTCGAACTGGACCGAACTCGATGTCTGGCAATACATCCATCTCGAGCAAATTCCGATCGTCCCGTTGTATTTTGCCAAGCTGCGACCGGTCGTTTGGCGCGAAGGCGTGATGATCATGGTGGATGACGATCGCCTGCCGCTCAAAGACGGCGAAACGCCCGAGATGCGGATGGTCCGCTTCCGCACGCTCGGTTGTTATCCGCTCTCTGGCGCTGTCGACTCGACGGCGACCACGCTGCCACAAATCATCCAAGAGATGCTGCTGACGACTTTTTCGGAACGCCAAGGTCGATTGATTGACAACGACGAGGCCGGAAGCATGGAGAAAAAGAAAAGGGAAGGATATTTTTAATTGATGATTTATGATTGCTAATTGCTGATGGGAAGAGCGCGACATCGCTTACTTTAAGGTCAGATTTTGACGTTTGATTACAGCCGAGTTTAACAGTTGCGCGTTCGATCAATCGAATCCGTTTACAAGATTTCTTTATTGAAAGGGTGGCCCAATGAACCGCGACGAAATGCGGCGGCGAACAAAAGATTTCGCGTTGCGAATCATCCGACTTTGCGGAGCGTTGCCCAACAACCGAGTCGGCGATGTTGTCGCGAGACAAATACTTAAGGCCGGTACATCGATTGGAGCGAACTATCGTGAGGCGCTGCGCGCTTCTTCGCAACGGCAATTCATTTCCATTGCCGAAATTGCGGTTCGCGAAGCCGACGAGACGAATTATTGGCTGGAACTCATTCAAGACGCGGGTTTGGTCATACCGCAACTGTTGAAAGACTTGGCGGACGAATGCGATCAATTAACGGCAATCTTGACGGCCACAATCAAAACCGCAAAATCCAACCTAAAGCCAAACAAAAGAGTCGCGAGGAATCCAAAGTAAAAATGTGCCCATCCAAATCAGCAATCAGCAATCAGCAATCCTAAATCCCATGTCTCACCGTTCCGCCCTCATCGCCACCGATATCGACCTATACCTCGCGCAACACGAGCAAAAGGAAATCCTGCGCTTCATCACCTGCGGCAGCGTCGACGACGGCAAGAGCACGCTAATCGGCCGGTTGTTTTACGAAGCCAAGATGATCTATGAGGATCAACTGTCAGCGATTCAAAAGGACTCGGTCCGCTTTGGAACGACGGGCGACGAAATCGACCTGGCGTTGTTTACCGACGGCCTCCAGGACGAGCGACAACAAGGGATCACGATCGACGTCGCCTACCGGTTCTTTTCCACGGAAAAACGCAAGTTCATCATTGCCGATACGCCGGGCCACGAGCAATACACGCGGAACATGGCAACCGGGGCGTCTACTGCGGATTTGGCGGTGATCTTAATCGACGCCCGCTTGGGTGTCCTCACGCAAACCAAACGGCATTCGTTTATCGTTTCGTTGCTCGGAATCAAACACATCGTCGTCGCGATCAACAAGATGGATTTGGTGAACTACGACGAACAAGTGTTCGAGCAAATCAAGCGTGAGTATTCGGACTTTGCCTCACGCTTGTCGTTGCCCGACGTTCATTTCATGCCCATTTCAGCGCTCATCGGCGACAACATTGTCGCCCCCTCGACGAAAATGCCTTGGTTTCAGGGGACGCCGTTGATGACGCTGCTGGAAACGATTTACATCGCCTCGGACCGCAACTTAAACGACTTTCGATTCCCGGTCCAATTCGTGCTCCGCCCGAACCTCAATTTTCGCGGCTTCGCCGGAACGGTTGCGTCGGGGATCGTCCGCAAAGGGGATGAAATTGTTTCGCTTCCATCGCGCAAGAGGACGCGTATCAAATCGATCGTGACCTTCGACGGAGAACTTGACGAAGCGTTTGCCCCTCAGTCCGTGACGCTAACGCTGGAGGACGAAATCGACGTCAGCCGCGGTGATATGATCGTGCGGCCGGGCAATATGCCAAGGGTCGATCAAAGATTCGAAGCCATGATTGTCTGGATGGCTGACGAGCCGCTCGTCGCGGGCAAGTCGTATTTGTTCAAGCAAACGTCCAAAGTTACCCCCGGCACGATCACCACGCTCCGCTATCAAGTCGACGTCAACACGCTGCACCGCAAAGACGCCGCGTCGCTCAAGCTCAACGAAATCGGACGCTGTTCGATCCAATTGAGCCAACCGATCATGTTCGACGATTTTCGCCGCAATCGCGCGACAGGCTCGTTCATTCTCATCGACCGGATCCAAAATCTCACCGTTGGCGCCGGGATGATTTTGGAGCGACAGACGAGTGACGATCGGCAAGCCCATTGGGATTCGCTGCCGCAAAGCCAAACGCTGGCCCAGGAATTCAGCCAAGTGACCCTGGAACAACGCGAGGCCCGGTTCGGACAAAAACCCGCGACCTTGTTGTTGACCGGCCCGCCAGGCTCGGGAAAATCGACGACGGCCTACGCATTGGAACGGTTTCTCTTCAACCAAGGGCGGACCGCGATCGTCTTGGACGGACAGAACCTTCGATTGGGGCTGTCGCGGGATTTGGGCTTCTCGGCCGACGAGCGCTCGGAAAACGTTCGCCGCACCGCCGAAGTCGCTCGTTTGCTCAACAACGCCGGATTGATTTGCATCCTGGCGATGGTCGCTCCCGACGAAGTGGTCCGCCGCCGCGCCGCCGAAGTCGTCGGCATGGACCGCTTTTATGTCGTCCACCTGGCGGCATCGCCCGAGCTCTTGGAAAAGCATCAACCCGTGGCCGACGACGAGGGGGACGGAGTTCCACAGTATGAAGCTCCGGAAAAACCAGACCTCGTCCTCGAAGTTGGCAAACTATCGACGGCCGAATGTGTCCTGCGGCTCGCCGAATTCCTGAATCAACGCCAGCTACTGGCGGATTGAACGTCAAAATCAAATTACTAGACCCTATCCAAAAACACAATCGTTCCCTCGCCCCTGCGTCGGGGGCTTTGGCCAAAAACGGCACCGGCAGAGCTAGTGCTGGAGAATCACTTGCTGGGCATGGCCCTTCGGGGAGAGGGCAGGGTGAGGGGCCTTTTAGTTTTCGCCAAGGCATGAAATTGGCTCGCTGCTGAGAATTCAGGAAAAATGAACGTTCAACGTGAATCAAAACCAAAACAGATTACCTACCGTTGGTTCTGGTACTTATTCCTAATCGGCGCCCTGCTCTTGATCGTTCGATGCGGGATTGTCGCAACTCAGGTGCAGGCGATTGGAATGGGCCAAGAACTGATGGCCGACGATTTTGGATTCACTGTGGTCGGCATGGAACGATTATCCCAGATTTCCCAAGCGGGCGAAGTCGTCAAACCGAGTGGGCAATTCGCCGTGATCAATCTGCAAGTTGCCAATCATGCACAGCGAGTCGATTTTCACTTTGATCCCAGTATCGTCATCATGGAGGATGAAATCGGTCAGCGGTATCGTTTGGCTCAAGGGCCGCAAAATCTCATCGACGAATACGCGACCTCGATCAACACCCTGGCGGCGGGAGAAAATTGCCGGCGCAAGATTGTGTTCGACATCCCCATGGACGTGGGGCATCCAAAACTTCGAATTGCGTTCGGCGGTCGCATCGGCGAAATTGCGGACTGGCTTTTGTACGGAAATCGCTGGCTCGAAATTCCCGAACGCGAAAAACCAACGGAATAAATTCCGTGCTACGCCAGACGCCAAACTGACCCACTAGCGGATCATCCTTTGACCGCCGGGACGAACATTGCGGGGCTCTTGTACCACGCTTGGTAAGACAAATGCCTTACTCGGCATTGACCTTGAGCCGGAAAAGGGGTGATTAGCGCGAATTCTTGCGAAAAATTGCCCTCCGTCAATCTGTAACACTTAATACGATCGTCCCGAGAATCGCATTTAACTTGTTTAATTGCTCTTGAACACCCCGATAGGAGATCACAATCGGCAATCTTTCGCCGAGACAACGGAAAGGAATTTCGGATGAAAGCCACAGGATTGGTCTTGAGTGCCTTGCTCGCATTGGCCTGGGAAATGGCGCCTGCGTGCCAAGCTATCGATGACGGCAACGCAGCGAACGCGCAAAGCAGAAACGCGCCGGCGTTTATTGTCGCGGAAGCGGCCTTCGCGAAGGACTCGGCCCTCAATAAATCCAGTTCCGCGGCCTGTGGTCCCAATTGCGGCAACGGTTTTGCCTGCGATTGTTTTCGTCCGATCTGGTTTGCGGGTGCGGAGATGACGGCCCTGCATGTCGACGCGACTCCCGGTGGGCGCATCCGCCTTTCGATCGATGACAGCGACACGGCTGGACTCGATTTCAACATTTCGGATAACTCGGGCTACCAGGACTTCACCTACGCTCCGCGTCTCTTCATCGGTCGGCAGATCGGCGAGAACTGGAGCATCGTGACGCGGTATTGGCATCTCGATGCGTTTGACTTTGCGGTCCCCACATCGCCCGTCGGAACCGTAAACCTCACCAATTTCCTCACCATCGACGAAACAGATCACGTCGAGCTTTACAACTTTGATATTGAAGCCATGCGCAGCTCCACTCATGGCTGCTGGAAAATCGACGGCACAATCGGCGCTCGACATTCGTCGTTTTTCGCCGATTCAACCTTGACGACCTTTGGTGTATTCACGCCAGGTAACTTTCAGATGATGTTGCTTTCGAACCAAACGAGCTTTGACGGCACTGGCCTCACGGGGTCGCTTTCTGCCCGACGCCGTCTCGGAAATTCCTGCGCTTCGCTGTTTTTCAGCGGGCGCGGTTCGAACGCGTGGGGCACGGCCGAGGGGCGAGGACGGGCTTCCGGCGCGCTGGCCGTTTCGCCGAATCCACCACTCGTCGGTGCTGCGACGGTGACGCGTAACAACGCCGAAGGCGAATTGGCGATCAGCGAATTACAAGTCGGCGTGCAATGGGAACGCCAGCTCAAATGCATTCCGGCAACGGCGTTCTTCCGCACCGCTTTCGAGTATCAATATTGGAGACTCAACATGCCTCCCATCGGCGGAGCCGGTTTCGGCGGCACCTTGGGCGATATTCAGATAAACTCATTTGCCTCTGCCGCCGAAGGCAAGGCCGAACTGTACGGATTGGCGCTTGGCGCGGGCCTGACTTGGTAAGCCGAACAGTTTGTGCCTCGAATGGTCAGCCGCAGGGCCTTGCCCCGGTTGAGAGCGCGTTCCGCGAGGCTGTAGCGGAACTCGCCAGAGTTTCGGCGCAAATTTTGGCGAATTCGGCTACCTCGGACGCTACACATTCGTCGATCGCGCTCTCGTCGTTGAACCACGATTCAAGAACCGGACGCTAGCGCGTTGCGGCTGACCGAGAAGGCTCGCCGTGCCAGATCCCGATTTGCGGGCGAACGACGACGGCGCCGATGGTAGCCATTGCGCGCACTAACGCTTCGAACATCGAGTCGTCTTCGCAGATGCCGACGATGCCACCGCCCGATCCGCAAAACTTGGCCGAGGCACCCGTCGAACGCGCGACTTCAACCATCTGTAAATGCTCGGGCAATATTTTGCAAATCGAACGCCGCAAGTCAAAGTTTGCGTTCATCAGTTCGTGCAATCTCCGATAATCTCGTTTCAGGATGGCATCACGCCCCAACTCGGCGAACTCCGCAAACCGCGGGATCGCGGCGACGACAGCCGAGTCGCCGCGCTCGAAACGCTTGCGCAGGTCGCTATGGATAACCTCGGTCGGCTCGGCCGAGGATTCCGTTATCGCAACGAATAGCTTGGGCAATAGTCCGTAATCCAATCGTTCGTAGGAACCGCGCGTCATATCGCGCTCAGTTGTCGATCGGTTGGCGGCGAAGTCCATGTACATCAAGCCCTCGTAGGTTTGAATGACGCGATCCTGCAATCCGGCCGGAATCCCCAGCTCGGCAGTCTCCGCCGAAAGCGCCAGCGAGGGAAGCCATTCCGTCGGTATCTCGCACCCATAAAATGCGGCGAGCGCTCGCAAGGTCGCGATCACGATCGCACTTGAGCCGCCCAGACCTAGTTGCCGCGGGATATCGCTGCGATACTCGACGTTAAAATTTTGCAGCGGCGGCGAAAGCCGATCACCGCAATGCTCGAAGAACCGTTTGGCGGCAGCCTGGACCAAGCGGAGGCCGCCGTAATACCCATGCTTTCCAACGCTCGTAACGAACCGTGGGACATCATCAAACTCCAGCGGCTCACCATCGCCGAGATGAAATCGGAGCGCATGGGAGGGCGTCAATCGCACTTCGGCACTCCAGTTTCCCAGAATGCACGAAATCGTCTTGCCACCGTATCCGTCGGACGGATTGCCGAGTAATCCCGCGCGGGCGAACGCCCGCCCCCGCGCAACACCGGATCCTTCGCCAATCGCAGCGCCGGCCGCAAGGCCTTTTCGAGAAACGCGATTCTGCCAACCTGACTCGGCCGCAGAGAATGCTTCAAACGCTTTATAGTAGGGAGCGAACTCGCCGACGTCGTATCGACGTTCGTCGAGCAGCAGAGGAACACCGACCACGTCGCTTCCTCCGCGAATCATTCCGCGGATAGCGTCGGTGAGTTGAATCTCGCCACCGCGACCCTTTTCGGTTTGTGCGAGGAACGAGAAAACGTCGGGGTTCAAGACATATCGGCCGGCGATCGCCCCGCGGCTGGGCGCTGTGTCGATCGGCGGTTTTTCCACCAAGTCTTGGATCGACAGCCAACGGCCCGTCCCGGCGATTTTTGCAATACCGTATTTGGCGACTTCGTTCGCGGGGACTTCTTCCAACGCGATTATCGCGGCAAACTTCGACGCGTGGATCCGGTCGAGCATCCGCTTGAGCAACGCCGATGGATTGTTCCCACCAATAACGCAATCGCCCAGGGCCACGACAAAGGGCTGCCGCTCGACCAGGGCCTGTGCCTGAAGCACCGCGTCGCCGAGACCGATTTGCCGCTTTTGTTCGACGACATGCAACTGAACTTCCTCGGACGTCAGGTCGGCAAGCTGGCCGCGCCAAAAGTTCGCATCGCGCAATAAATCGCGAATCGCGGGTTTGTCCGGAGACGTAACAAACACAAGCTGCCGCATACCCGCGCAGACCAGTTCTTCGACGACGTGTTGTACGACCGGCTTGCGACCGAGGGGAAGCAATTCTTTGGGCACCGCTCGCGACAGCGGATGCATCCGCGTGCCGCGACCTGCAACCGGAATCACCGCCCAGTCAACGTGCATGTCTAAAGTACAATCGAGCTTGAGAACGGCAAATTCTGTCGGTACCAATTAACGGTTTGTGCGATTCCCTCACGCAGCGGAACAGTTGGTTGCCAGCCCAAGAGCCGTTTGGCTTTGGAAATATCCGCCCAAGTCGATTTCATGTCGGCCTGATGGAACGGCCGCCGGTCAAAGTTTGCTTTCTTGCCGAAATGATGTTCGATTTGTTCGATGACTTCGAGCAGTGATGTCGGCTCGTTGCCGCCCCCGAGATTGATTATCTCATAACCAAGCGGACGCATCGCCAGAATCGTCCCCTGCGCGATATCGTCGACATAGGTAAAGTCGCGCGACTGCTTCCCGTCGCCAAACAGTTCGATCGGATGTTGTTGGTCGATCCAGCGGATGAAGCGAAAGATGCTCATATCCGGCCGTCCTGCCGGTCCGTAGACCGTAAAATAGCGGACGACGCTGACGTCGATTCCGTAGAGAAAATGGTAGGAATAGGCGAGGACTTCGGCGGCTTTTTTCGAAGCAGCATACGGCGAGATTGGCGTATTGACGGGGAGGGACTCGACAAAGGGCATCGACTGTCCGGAGTACAGCGAGGATGTTGAGGCCAAGACAAATTTGGAAATCCCGTGTCGCCGCATGGATTCGAGCAAATTGAGACTGCCCATCAAATTGGTAGTCATATAAACCCGCGGATTCTCCATGCTGTAACGAACCCCGGCTCGGGCCGCAAGGTTGATGACGCACGAGAATCGATGCGCATCAAAGAGTGCGGCGACCGCGCGTTCGTCCTCGATGTCCGCTTCGACGAATGCGAAATGGGCCTGACAGGCCAGTTGCGTCAAGCGATGCCGTTTGAGCCGGACATCGTAGTAGTCGTTGACGTTGTCCACTCCGACAACGCGGCTGCCGCCGGCAAGTAATTGCTGTGCGACGCGCGATCCAATGAACCCGGCGCAGCCGGTGAGGAGAATGGCATCGGCCGTGACGTTCATTTCGCGTCCGCGTTGGAAACCGGAGTCGGTTGCGGGCTTTCGCCAACGGAATGTCGCTTGAGAAATGCCTCGCGAACCTTTTCGCGCAACTCCAAATAATTTTCCGTGATGGCCTTTCGCTCATCGTCGGTCAGCGTCCGTGCCATCGGGACAAACGCTTGGACCTGGTACGATTCCGCGTTGAACAAACGCTTCCGCACTTGGGGAGACAATCGGTTTCGCACCCGGATGAGAAAGCTATTGACTGCGCCCCAATCGGCGGGCGCTTCGAATGGCTCGCCGGAGGCGTCGAACAAGCTAAACAACAAGTAGGCCTTTTCGCCCGTCGGCTTGGTGAAATCGACTTGGATATACGGCCAATCATTCCCCGCTTTGTCTTTCGCTTCTTTGTACTGCCGGCCCGAGGCGATCGGGACCCAGCCGCTATTCTCGTAACATTGCGTCAACTCGTGCCAACCGGGGAAGGGCTGGTCCATCGCCACCATCACGTTGTACTTGCCACCATCGTAGATCCATTGGTCGGACCGCATCCCGAAGTCACTGGCCGCTTCGCGCGTCGTACTCTGATAGGCAGAGACCGAATCGGAATCCTGCACCCAGCGCCAGTCGCCAATCGTCTCCGGCAAATCGTTCTTGTCCAAAGCGACGGGATTGGACCCTTGGAAAAACTTAACGATGTATCCGCCCCTGAGCATCTGATACGCCGTTCCCAACGAAAGGAGCCCCAATAGCAACATGAACGAAGCACCCACAATGAGCACTTTGCGGGCAAATTTCGAGGGCATTTTGCTCTTGACCTTGATCACCGCCTCGGGATCACCGGCCGCAAATCGATTCCAAAATTTAGCAACCGAAGTCACCGAGTCGCTCGTGTTGTCCAGCGTTGTTGTCTCCACCGGCCCAAACACAAAGGTCAAAAACTGATCGGTGCTTAACACCAACAGGCCAGCGACGATCAAAACGAAATAGCCCAGCGCGGCGTGATTGAATGGCTGCACCAAATCCCAGCCCAACGTGTTGCTTGCCAACGGGATTAACAGGATGCGCACCGAGTTCATCAACAAGGCCCAAAACAATGCCGAAATCATCAGCAAAAGGGCGCGGAACCAAGGTCGATGGGTGATCACGATAAAAACCGATGTAAAAAACAACAGCGTAAAAAAAGATTGCACGCCGCTACACGCCTCTTCGACCCCGTAACTTCGCTCGGGAAATGTCAAAATGGTGCCCGCCAAATGGTGGTGCAATCCCAAGAGGTCCAAAACATGGCTCGCGGCTTGGGCACTAAACACTTGCAATTTCGTGATCAACCAAAAGTCCCAGTTATTGGGCAACGCCAAGGTCACCCAGAGCGGAACTGCCAGGGGCAGCATCGAGCGTCCAGTCTCGCCGTCTTTGGTCCGGGCGCAAAAACTCGTCACAAACAAATAACAGCTCAGGGCAGAGAACCAAGCATAGCTGAATGCCGCGGCACATAGGCCAAAGAAACAGCCAGCGATGAACAACGCATCGCTAAACCGACTGTTGCGAAACGGAAAGGGCTGCGTGCGCGGCCAGCGAAAATAGATTCCAACCGCAGTAAACAAAATGGCAAATGGGAAAAACTGGTAATGCGGCCGCAGCCGAAATAACTGCGTAAAGTACAACACGAGGAAGGGGCTCTGGGCCAATATGCAAATGGCATAGGGAATTGCGAAACTCTTAATCGGCGACTGCAGCCAATTCCCAATAATCCCGGTCGTTGTGCGGTGCTGGCGAATGTCGGTTGCGGTGGTCATCTCGAATCGTGCCTCTTGGTTTGGAATGCGATCATCCTGGCTTCCACATTCTATAATTACGCCTTCCAGATTTTTTCTCGCCCTTGCGTGATGCCCTTGCAAGCGTTGCGAGTGTCCACGACCACTTGCGAATATCGCACGATGTCCGGCCATTGAAACGCCGAATGGTCCGTGGCGATCAATGTGCAATCCAACGACGCAAGGTACTCCGGAGTCAATGGTTCACTGGTCAATCGCGGCAATTCAAAGTGTCGCATGTCGGGCAGCGTCGGGACGTGCGGGTCGCTGTAGCTGACCTGTGCGCCGCGCTTCAGCAGCAGTTCGATGAGCTTGAACGAGGGACTTTCGCGGGGATCGTCGATGTCCTTCTTGTACGCGACGCCCAACACGCCGATGCGGCTATTGCGGACTGGTTTGCCAAAGTGATTCAACGCTTCACTGACCCGGTTCACGACGTACTCGGGCATACTCGTGTTGATCTCCCCGGCTAGTTCGATGAATTTCGTCGAAGACTCGTGCTTGCGGGCCAGCCAACTCAAATAAAACGGATCGATCGGAATGCAGTGTCCGCCCAAGCCGGGCCCCGGATAAAACGCTTGAAAGCCAAAGGGCTTGGTCTTCGCCGCGTCGATCACTTCCCATACATCTATTCCCAGCCGCTGAAACAAGACCTTGAGTTCGTTCACCATCGCAATATTAACGCTGCGATACGTGTTTTCAAGAATCTTACAGGCCTCGGCGATTTCGCAATTCGAAACGCGGACCGTCGTCGTCACCGCCGAGGCGTACAGTTTGTCCGCCAAGTCCAAACTTGGCGCGTCAATCCCACCCACGACTTTGGGAATCGTCCGCGCGGAGAAGTGCTTGTTTCCAGGATCTTCGCGCTCCGGGCTAAACGCTAAAAAATAATCTCGGCCGATCTCCAGTCCCGACGTCGCTAAAATCGGCAACACCACGTCGCGCGTCGTCCCGGGATACGTCGTGCTTTCCAAAACTACCAATTGGCCGGGTCGCAAGCGGCCCGCAATCGCTCGAGCCGTGGACTCGATAAACTGTAAATCCGGGTCGCGGCTTTCATTCAGTGGGGTTGGGACGCAGATCAGGATGACGTCCGGCTCGTCCAAGCGCTCGAAATCCGTCGTCGCCTCGAATTTTTTGCCTTCGCGCCATTTGCGAATCGATTCGCTCGGGATGTGGGCAATGTAACTCTGCCCGCGATTCAAGGCGTCGGCCTTTTTCGGGTCGATATCGAACCCTAGCGTCGGAAACCCGGCCCGTTGAAACGCGTCGATCAGTGGCAAGCCAACATAACCCAGCCCCATGACGCCTACCGTTGCCGTCCGATTGGCAATTTGTTCCATCAATTGCGCCGAGATGTCGTTGATAACTTGTTGACCCACTATCGTCCTTTCAAACGAAATCCAACGATTCAAAGAAACCCATTTTATTCGAAAACTGCCGATTTGGGCTTGGGGGCATATCCCGCAGATAAGGTCCGGACAGAATTGCGACGCGAAAACACCGACGGCTCCGATTATGTCGCCTCTTTCGCTAGGATTGCCGCTATCCTTGTGGACGCTTTGCCGTCCCACAATTCCGGACAACGACCGGATTTATACCGACCTTCGATCACCATTTGCAAGCATTCCCATAGTTTGCCGAAGTCATCGCCCACAAGCGTGCTCGTCCCAACGTCTACGGTAATCGGTCGTTCGGTGTTGGCACGCATCGTCAAACAGGGGACGCCCAACGCGGTCGATTCCTCCTGTAAACCACCCGAATCCGTGACGATCACTTTGGTCTGCGAAGTTAGGCAAAGGAAATCTCCGTATGCCAGCGGTGGCAGCACATGAATCCGCCGCGCCGCTTTCATCCGTGCCGTCAACCCAAACTGGTCCAAGCGGCTTAGTGTTCGCGGATGAATGGGAAACACAATCGGCAGGCGTTCGGAAGCGGCTGCCAGCAGATCGACGAGGGCACTCAAGCTCTCGCGCTGATCTACATTGGATGGCCGGTGCAGCGTGACCACCGCATACTCTCCCGCAACCAATCCCAAATCGCGGAGCGTGGGACGCTTCTTGGCAGCTTCGACGTGCTGTCTTAGGGTATCGATCATTACGTTGCCAACCAAATGGATTTCCGAAGCGGCGTGCCCCTCGCGCCGCAGGTTGTCGACCCCCGCCGGCTCCGAAACGAGCAACATATCCGCGATCGCGTCGGTAACAATGCGATTGACCTCTTCGGGCATCGATCGGTCAAAACTGCGCAACCCGGCCTCGACATGCGCCACCGGGATGCTCAATTTAGCCGCGGCTAAACTGGCCGCCATTGTCGAATTCACGTCGCCAACGACCACCAGCCGGCTGACTCGCTTACCTTGGGAATCCAAGTCGACGAGGAGTTGTTCGATCGCCGCCAAGATGTCCGCCGTTTGTCGACCATGCGATCCGGATCCGACCCCGAGCGATATATCCGGCTCGCTAATGCCCAGTTCTTGGAAAAAGACATCGGAAAGATTCTTGTCGTAATGCTGGCCGGTATGAACCAACGTGGTTTGGATTTGGGGATAAGAGCGCAGGGCGCGCAGGATCGGCGCGATTTTCATGAAGTTGGGACGAGCACCAACGATCAACATCAAATGCATTGATTTCTGGCTCTCTCAAAGCTCGCTGTTTTTGGCGGCGACAGGCCTGACCAGATTGGAGCAGAGCTGTTCAAACTCCATGGCATGCTCTACGCGATTGAAATATTGACAAACGTACTTCCGAGCATTTTTTCCCATTTGTTGCGATTCATCAGGATGGCGGAATAGCCAGAGGACCTTTTCCGCCAAGTCCGCGTCATTTCCCGGGCTGACAAAAATGCCTGCCGATCCATTTTCGATGACTTGGCGGATCACGCCATCGATCGCAAGCAAAGTCGGCCGACCTGCAGCCATGTAATCAAAAACTTTGTTTGGGTAAGTCGAACCGAACATGGGAATGTTCTGTAGCGCCGCCAGACACGCATCAGCCGCCCCAAGGAAATAACGAATCTGAGACTTGGGATGCACGCCGGCCAGGATGACATTCGTCAGGCCAAGGTTCTTGATCTGTTCTATGATTTGGTCCTTCGACTTTCCGTCGCCCACCAATAGGAATCGGATTTCATTGAAGTCTTTCAGGCGATCGGCTGCGCGAATAATTACAGGAATGTCGTTCGCGGGCCCCATCGCGCCTGCGTACGCCACCACGAACTTCCCTTGCAAATGGTACGTTTCTCGAATGGACGCTCCTTGTTCGGCCGGATCGAACATCGTCGGATCGACACCGTTGGGGATCAGGGTGATTTTTTCTCGTGGCACACCCTTGCTCTGAACATGGGCGATGTATGCCGGAGAATTCACCAGGACATGCGTACAGCGGTGATACAGGAACTTTTCAACCCAACGCGCTAGATAGATTAGGGTCCGTGACTTTAGAATTCCCATTTCTATGGCAAAGTCAGGCCATAAGTCGCGAACCTCGAGCAAGAAGGGGCGGCGTTTGAAGAAGGCGACTAAATAGGCGGCCAAGGCTTGAAACAGCGACGGGGTCGTGCCGATCACCAAGTCTACTTTTCTTTGGCGCAGGCCATGCCAAAACGCGCCAAACATGTGGTACACAAAGGCCACGACCCGCAGCGTGTAACTCTTATGAATAAAAGCCGGCATCGACGCGCGCACGACCCGAATCCCATCGACGGTTTCAACCTTGCGCTCCTTAGCAAACTTTTTGGCGTCCAAGTAATTGACATCGCTGCCGATAACCGTGAACTGGTGACCCTGCGATACGCAGTACCTGGCGAATTCATAGTGCCTCGTTCCGCCCGCCGAATCGGCGCTGACGAAGACATGATGGATGAGTAGAAAGTGCATTAGGTTTCTATTTCTTCGCTAAACAATCCGATTGATTTGACGTTTTGAATTAGTATTTCCGATTGGGGTCGCACGGCGACCAGGATTTGCAGTTGTTCGCTCTCAATTCGCAGGTCGTCATCCGAAAAGGTCACCGAAAGGTAGCCCGCTGCCGCCGCCTGGACGGGGCAAAAGATACTGACAAAAAGAGCCTTGGTTGTTGGCGGCGCGTTCGTCTCCAAGGAGAGTGCTGGTCGACAACTGAGATATCGATTGGCGAACCAACCCCGGGGAGTTTGTTCGCAACCCATTTTTTCGTTCATTGTTGATTTTGGCGTGGACGACTCGATCTGGAGCATCCACGCTTGCGCATGGTCCGCCAATTCCCAGCGGTTCAAATTCGTGTTTCGACAAAACCGGGAATCAATCAACCAGTGAAGTCTGGTTGCGACTGGCGAAGGACAATCGATCTGATCGATGATCAGCCAGAAATCGCCAGGAAACTGCCCAATGGCACGACGATGAATGACTTCCCCGGAGGCAACCGTTCGATCGGTGCGGTAGCCTTGAAGCAAACTGGATCGACCTGATTTTGACGAACCGAAATGGGCCAGCTTGCTTTGCGGCCATCGGTCGAACAGAAACGGCCCAAGCTGTTTCGCGGGTTCTCTGTCGTTGATCAGTACGGAGTTGTGATACCTGCTGAGCGCCAACGGCACGCCAGCATATTTGCCTTGGCCGTTGTATGAAAACGTTCCCGGATCGATTGCCAAATTGGTGCCGTCACTCCAGAGATCAACATGAAATGCATCGAGATGGGCTGGACGGTGTCGGGACAAACCGCAGCGAAAGGCCAAGTGGCTATGATCACCCGCGAGGACCGACAAACCGCCTTGTCCAGCGACAAAATGTTCCGCGGAGATCGGTTCATGGGGTGCCTCAGCAAGTGCTTGGCCCAACCAAAAACGTTCTTCGTCCCAAGCTCCCGCAGGGAATGGGACTTTGCCCAAGCCTATGGCCGAGGACGATTGTAATGCGGGGCGAAAATCATCGTAGGCAGCATTGCTCAGAGGAAGCACGAGCGAACCGTCATCGTTGCCATAACGCGGAGCCAGACCGGAGACGGGATCGACCCAGCGCTGCATGAAATGCACCGCCTGTCGATACCGCGCCATCGCCCGCGCTGAAAAACATTCACCGTTTTTGCCACCCAAGGCGACACAGAACGTAATGATCTGAATGGCCAAGCGATGATAGTTCGCCGAGTACTGGACAAAGCCACCGTCGTCAAAAAACAGCCGAATAATCTGTTCGTCCAAGGCCTTCCAGCCCAGCTGTCTCCAATGCGGGGCGCGTTTTAGCTCCGGATACAACACTCCGATCATCCACAGCCCGGCGGCTTCGGAAATCGAATGGTTGTTGCATTGCCTGATCGCGTAGCTGAAGTACTTCTCGATCCTCATTCCGGAAACATGCATTAAACGGGAAATGGTCGTCAAGCGCTCTGCCGAAACACCGGGCGATTTTCCAAATGCCCAGACGCCGAAGGTGATCGCGATGGCTCGCAGCGCAGTCTCCTGACCACATTTCCAATTGATCCCGACATTTCCTGGATTCCGCTGACACCAATCGTCAACAAGCCGCCAGAACAATTGCGAACAACGCTCGTCTTTAGTCCGCGAATAAATCCGCAACAAATGAAATACAAACGAGAAGCGGCTCAACTCCCAAATCGCTTTCACGTCGCCAAAGTGGAATTCGTCAAGTTGGCTGAAGTGTCCCGTATGGGGACCCCGACGATTAAAAAAGGGATTTTGAAACCAATCCGGCGGGCAGCCCATTTCGACTTGTTTGTCCGAAAAGTACACGAACCGACCCGCCAGCAGATCCTCCAAACGGCGTTCCCATTCCGCCCGAGTTGGTTCCCCTGCCCAAGTGGCGAAGTTCGCCGTGGGAATCCTTTCAAACAGAAACTGGATTGACCGTTCACCGCGGAAGGCGAAGAAATGCTCCGCATCGCGCCATGTCTGCACTTCCGAAATGGAATCTAGCGCCACTGCGTCAAATGTGACTTCAGGTAATCGCAGTCGAGTAAGCCCCGATTTGTCGGCTGCCAATTTGCGCAATCGATACCACAACCAACCCACTCCCAAGCGACGAGTCGCGGCGAACAAACCGAGAACGCGACGATAGTTAGTGGCCATGAGGGGCGTCAATCCAAAACAAAGAGCTGGCATTGTTCTAAATTCAAATGGAATAAAACACGAACGATAAACGGGTGGTGGATTCGGCGGTCACTTCTCGCGAGCAACGTCGCGCAAATTGGCAATTTCACTTCCCTGATCGGGTTCGGGCAAGCCCGAAAAAAGTCGCTTGTAAATCAAACTCTGTGGAAACAAAACAACCCAGCCCGTGCAAAACAGGATTTTCAGATCCAGCCAAAACGATTGATTCTCGATGTACCACAGCTCCAATTTGCCTTTGTACGGCGCGATCTCCTCGACGTAGCAACGGCGAATTTCCTTTTTGCGTCGCTCCAAAAGCTTCTCTTCGTCGCGAAACACAATCGAACCAATTCCGGTCAGGCCGGGTTTGACCGCCACGATTTTTTTCTGGACGTGCTCTGGATACATTTCGAAGCTCACGGGGACGAGCGGTCGCCAGCCCACCAAGGACATGTCGCCTCGCAGGACGTTGATGAGTTGCGGGAGTTCATTGATTTTGCTTTTGCGCAGGAGGCGGCCGATCGGCAGAACGCGAGGATCATTCTTGATCGTAATATCTTTGGTTCCGGCGGTTTCACTCCCCACGCGCATGGTCACAAACTTGAAGACGCGGAACAATCGCCCATGCAACCCGACGCGCATTTGCGGGTACCAGACGTTCCCCTCACCCGAAAGGCGCAGAATCAGTGCAACGATCAGTCCAAACGGCAAAAGTACCACCAAGGCGGCAGCGGCAATCAAAATATCCAAAGCTCGCTTCATCATGTTACATTTTTTGATCGAGGTTTCGTTGTTTTTCTTCGTGGTGAAACGCCGGCAAGGTATCACAAAAGAGATCAACCAGTTCCGGTTTGGTCCATTTACCCTGCTGAAGCATTTCGTCGACACGATCCGCGAAGTGCTGCAAGCGGCCCAGCTCCACGTGATGTTTCGGTCGAACTACGCCCATTTGAGCGAACCTCGCGAAATCAACCAACTCGTTTTCCATGTAAAACTCTTCACAGTCCTTCTCACCCGTCGTGTCGCTGGGGAAGAACAAGCAAGGCCATTTTTTTTGCCTGATCAACTCGCCGGCGAGCGCCCGGGCTTCGTCCTCGCTGCCACATTCTGCAGGCTCCCAACCATGCTGCTTTAAAAAACGTACCGCGATATCCGATAATCGCATTAAGTCGGTTTCCTGGCTCAATTTCGGGAAAAAGATGTCATTCGGCTCGCCGAGCAGCGTCGAAAACAAGCATAACGTGGCCGCTTCGTCACTCGTTACAAAATACCTGCGGACATCATTCGGGGCGGCGATGGGTTGACGTTTTTCCACGCGGCGACGGAATCCGTCCAGCAGGCTACCGTCGGAAAAGGCCACGTTGGCAAACCGCGCGCTGGAAATTTCCACTTCTGATGACTTGGCTTGCAGGAACAACTCCATGATCCGTTTGGAAGCCCCCATCATGTTGACCGGGTTGGAGGCTTTGTCCGTCGATACGCAAAAGAGCTTCCGCCCGTTCGCCTGAATCGCCGCGTTCGCACAGCGTATGGCCGCATAAATATTGACCCGAATCAGCCGCATTAAGGTGAATGGGTCTTTCTCACTGCGGACGTGTTTCAAGGCGGAAAAGTTGAGAACGTAATCGTAACCCGGAGACTGGTCGATAAAGGAGTCAAATTCCCGGCTCAAGCAATCGATCGCAAACGTCGCAAAGTCGCCGGAGATATATCCCAGAGTTGAGCGAATATCGCGAACCAACTCGACGAGATTGTTTTCGCTCAAGTCGACCACATGTAGCACGCGGGGATTCGCCGCAAATAGCCGCTTGACCACCGCGCTGCCGATCGACCCGGCGCCGCCCACGACGAGAAACCGGGACGACGCAATCCTTTGTGCAAGCTCCGCGCCCCATTTCGCCATCTCTCCTTGAAACAGCGGCTCGGTACGGCCAACGAGTTGAAGAATATTGCTTAGCATCTGAGCCCAATAATCAATACTGATTCACGACCCACTTACAATAATTCCAATGTCGCTTAACGACTTGACAACGTATTTCGGATACTGGTGCCTTGAAAACTCGCCTTGCTGGCTGTGAATATTCCTGCCGTCATCAAGTAATCCGATTGTATTCCAACCTAATCGATTTGGCGTAACAAAGTCCTTGTGGAAGTTGTCCCCGACATAAACATAACGGCAATTTGCGAATCTCGACTCAAACGCAACATAGTTTTCCTCAGCAGGTTTCTCAGTTCCAAAGGACTCAGATATGACTATCATGTGAAACAATTCATATATTGCCAACGCATGTAGCTTGTTATTCTGCGTCTCGTCCCGACCGTCAGTGATGACACCCAATTTCGCGCCGCTGACACTTAATTGGCGGAGGAGCTTTTCCGCGCCACACGATAAAGCAATGTTTGGTTTATGGTATCGATATTGCCTAACTAAGTCGCATATTTCGACTGGTAAGGAATGGCGATTCTTGAGGAGCCCAAGGGCCTCCTTGCCTTGCAGGTAATCCACCCACATTTCGTCGAAGACATCGATTTTGGTTAGTGGGAAAACGGTTTCCGAAATCCGGCGGAACGCAGATCGAACAAAGTCCACCTCTTTGTAAAGAGTATCGTCCAAATCGAAAACAACAACCGTTTTTGAATCAACGCTCAGAAGCATGAATAATCATTTCGTTGTCGTACCGGAGCAGAAGAAGGCCCTCTTCCCACTCATCAAAAAACTGTAACTCGCGATCGAACAAGTACTCCTGAATCAACATCGCGGGATAATTGGCTCCTGCCAAATAGCTAAGAGGGTAACCTCCGCCAAATCTCGGATTAATCTCGATGCCAACGACCTCGCTCGTTTCTTTCTCCAGGAACACCTGAAGTGTGATGCAGCCTCTGGCGCCATCGAGCGTTTTGAGCTTCGCATTTACGGCCTCAAAAACATGGTTTCGCACCGTCAAGCCTTTATTGATCTCCCCACCGCGGACCGCAATCCTTCGTCTCGGAACTGCGCATTTTAAACGGGAGTTGCGGTCGTAGTATAGGTCGACTGAATACTCGTCAAACAAACTGGGCTGCAAGTACTCCTGGTGGATAAACCGACTGCAATCGGCAATGTATGGTGATAGTTGCTCTTTCTTTGTGACGATGTATATATCTTTACTGCTGCTACCGTCTACCGGTTTGGCAAAAAGAGGAAATTGAGGATTCTGAAGGTCGACGTGCTTGGGAACGCGAAGTCCAAGTGCTTGAAACAGAGAAATGGTCGCATTCTTGTTTCGACATGTCGAGACAAACGAGGGGTCGGAGATGACAAGTGCTATGTTTTCTTTCGCGAACAATGGTCGGTGCTCTGCCAACAACTTTAGTTCAGTGTCGATGGTCGGCACTACCATGCCGACATTATTGCGGGAACAGATGTCCAAGAGAGTAGGGATATAATCAGAATCCGAAAACTTGCCGGTCGCAAACGACTTATGAGCAACACGACACGCAGCCGAAAAGTCCGGCTCTAGATCCGTAGCGAGTACTTTGGCATGACTGCCCAACAACCGCTGGGCTTGATCCTTGAAATGGTTAACGAGAGAAACCCGCCTGTTTGCCGAACAGATAAGAATATTGTTCCTCATGGATTAGATCTCACTAGGATACCAAACAGCGGCCAGAAGAAATCAAGGAGGCGTATCTTGAGTCTCGTGGACATTGTGATTCCGATCGGTTTGTTACAAACCTCGGCCCATTCACGAAATAGAAAGCTGGGTCAACAACTCGGCGTGTTTAGCATGATGGAGGCAGAAGGTATTGCCTCGAACCTCGCTGTGGCTCTTTCGCTTTTTGCAATGCGCATCGAGCAGCACGTAACCAAACGAGGATAAAAACTCGGCGACTTCATCGCAATTATTTGTAATTTCAACCATCAGGGCCGCCTTTGCTAATGTGAGAGTTGATTCCATTCCTTTGAGGGCAAAAAGTTCAGCTCCTTCAATGTCGATCTTCACAAAATTTGGGCTCAACGCATGTTGGCTAATAAAGGTATCGAGTTTTACAGACTCAACTTGAGTTTTCGTCAGGGAAGATTGAGTAAAGGCAAGCTTCTGATTGGCAGAAAAAACACGATAGTCTGGTAGGATGGAGTTGTTCTGCCCTGTTAGGTCATCCAGATAGAAGGAAGTCAACCCATCACGATCGGAGACTGCCTTTGGGACGATTCTTATATTGGGGAATCGTTCGGTGTTTTGCCGCAAATACGGTAAATTGTTCTCCCCCGGCTCAAAAACATATACAAGTCCACGGGCCCCCACGAGCTGCGAGAAATATTGACTTACGTATCCGATGTGGCCACCGATCTCCACGACTAGATCCGAGGGTTGAATAAGCCGCTTAAACGAATTCATTGTTGCTTTCTCGCGATTCCCACCGTGATACCAATAACCCTTATGCGTAAACGCATGTAGCCTAAAGGACTGTTTTGTATAGTGGTGATTTATTGTGATATCACCGGGATTAGCCCACTTCAAAAGTGGTAGGAGTATCCTTCGGAGCAAGGGGATTTTGAACAAACGCATGGGTATGTCACTCAATTGTTTTCTATCGTTGGACGACGACCCACGGTCAGGTAGCTGGATGCAGGTCGTTTACCCGGCAAAAATTAGTGCTCAACACGGGGTCGTTTCGCTAATTTGGGTCCAACGGAACGCAGATTGGAACTGCTCGGCAAGTTGATAAGCCGCTCGGAGATCAACTCGGTCACGTGAAGGTCCGGCATGCGCGGGCACGTGGCGTATATTGGTAATTGGTGCATCGGCTTCCACACCGGCCGCGAAATCACCCCCTGTTGGTGCAGTTTTGCCAGGAGCACGTCACGCTGCTCAAGCCCAGGCGAGTCGAGGATAATCGCATTCAGCCAGTAGTTGCTGCGGCAGCCGGAGGGCTCGGAGAGAACCCGAACATTGGTTCCCTTGAACGCCGCAATGTAAGCGGCCGCCAACTCGCGCTTTGCCTCCAGCAATCGCGGCAGGTCTTCCATTTGAGAGCACCCCAAGGCCGCATTCAAATTCGGCAAACGATAGTTGTACGCGACCACATCGTGAATGAACTCCCAGGGATGTGGCAGCTTGCCGGTCGTCGTCAAATGCTTGGCTTGTTTGGCCAAGGTTTCGTCGTTGGCGAGGATGATGCCGCCACCCCCTGTCGTGATAGTCTTGTTGCCATTGAAACTTAAGATGCCGAGTTTCCCAAAATTACCAACATGGGTCGGCCCGAAATACGAACCGATTCCTTCCGCCGCGTCCTCAACAAAAGTGATCTGAAACTGCCGGCAAATTTCCCGAAGCTCCTCCACGTCAAACGGATGCCCGAACGCATGCACACCGATGAGAGCGGTAATTCTCCTCTGGGTAAAGCGATTGACTGGAGAACCGTTCTTGGCGACAAGCACATCCTTCAAGTAATCCCTCAAGCGGCCAACATCGCAACCCAAGTGTCGCTCATTGATTTCGACAAAATGGGGAACGGCACCCAAGTAGCTCACGGCGTTGGCGGTGGCAATAAACGTCAGCGATGGCATCAGCACTTCGCTGCCATATTCAACTCCGCACAGTTGCAGGGCAACTTGCAGCGCCGCTGTTCCATTGACAGTGGCGATTGCCTGTCGGGCCCCAGTAAACTCCGCAACCATCGTTTCGAATTTGGTGACATACGTCCCGACCGAAGAGACCCAGTTCGTATCCAGGCAATCTTTGACATACGTCCAGGCACTCGGACCGATTTCCGGAACATGCAATTGCGCGGGGAGATTGTCACGGCCGATGACCGCGACAAGCCGGGCAATGATTTCATCGTGCGTAATTACTTGAACGGTCTCAGAGACTGTTTGGCTCATTCGTAGGCAGCTACCAAGTTGGAAGGAACTGAACTGGTTGGATGGTGAACTCGTCTTCTTCGCATTCGGTTGACGGCGATATTCGTAGCGTCATCAAAAGTCGAACGCCACACCCTCACGCAAGCTTTGTACAGCCAGGATCGAGCACAGAGTAACGGCGCTAAGCTCCGCCCAGGGGATTGGCGGTATGTCCGTGCGAATCGCTTGCGCCCACGCGGCCACCTCCTGTTCGTGGCCCTTGTTCGACGTCATTTTGACTGTTTGTATTTTTCCTCGCGCACACGTTGTGACGGAACGGAAGTCGTCGATCACGCCGACCTTACCTCCACCAATGACTTCAATTCGCTCTTTCGGGAAGGCTTTGTCGCCGCCCGCTAGGTAGCCAATATTGCTGATACTTCCGTTGGAGTGGCGTATTGTGATAAAGCATTGATCGTCCGAGATTTGATGCGGCTCAGTATCGCCAATGGACTCGGCATAGACTCGAATGGGCGGTGAGCCAACCAGGAATGTCGCCAAGTCAATCGCGTGGCAACTTTCGCCGACGATCCGGCCCCCGCCCAGGACAGCATGCTGTGTCCAGTGATCGGCAGGCAAGTCACCTGCGTTGAAACGAATCGACACGGTGAGCGGAGCAGTTACGCTTTCGAAGAATTCTTTCAGCTTTCGGGCCGCCGGTGAAAAGCGGCGATTGAAACCGACAGTCACCAGCGGCGGATTGGGAGAATCGGCAATCGCCTGCTCGATTTCTGAAAGTTCTTGCGTCGTTAGGCACAGCGGCTTCTCCACGAAAATGTGTTTCCCAGCCCGGATTGCGGCGATAACCTGTTTCGCGTGCTGGTCGTGGCGGGTGAGTGAAAACACCGCTTCAATCGTCGGATCCTGGAAGATCGTGTCTTCATCGGTGCAACACTTCTCAAAATCGTTTTGCATTCCAGCATGCATGGCCGTCAGCCCTTTGCCGCTGCAAATGCTCACCATAGCAAAAGCCTTTGCCTTTTGAATCGCTGGCAGCATTACCATTTTCGCAAAATTTCCCGCGCCGAACACTCCGATTCGAATCAGATCGGATGGCGTTTGCTTCGGCGGGTCGCGGCGCAGGGCTATTGAGCGAACGAGCGCGCGAGACGCAACGGCTTTGGGCGAGATTTCCGGGTACTGGATGATAACGCCTAATGACTTTTCCGTTCCTTCACTGATCATGTCGTACGCTTGTGTCGCGGAGTCGATCGGGAACCGATGCGTAATGAGCGTACTGACATCTAATCGTTTCCGTCCCATGAGATCCAATACCGCTTGAATATTCCGCTGTTCCGTCCAGCGCACGTAGGAGTAGGGATAATCGATGCCGTCGTCTTCATATAAAGAATCGTATCGGCCTGGACCGTACGAGCAGGACACAACAAATTCGGCTTCCTTGAAGTAAAATGGGCGGCGATCGAGCTCAAGTCCCACGACCCCGACGAGTACGATTCGGCCCCTCTTACGCACGGCCCCAGCGGCAGCTTCCATCGGTGCGTTTGACTTCGTGCTTGCCGTTATGAGCACGGCATCGACGCCGTGTTCGTGGGCCAGCTGGTTAACCTCACCGGCCGACAGATTTGGGCGAGCGAAATCGGCACCCATCTGCAGGGCCAACTGGCAGCGATCGGCATCCGGATCGGTTCCAATCACATTCAAGCCCGCCGACTTCGCCAAGGCAACCGCTAACTGCCCTACCAAGCCCAGCCCAATTACGAACACGGATTCGCCGAGTTCACATTGGCCCAGCCGCAAACCATGAAGCGCGATGCTGCCGAGCACGGCAAAACTTGCGTCTTCAAAGTTAACGCTGACGGGAATCTTGGCACACAGATTTTTGGGGACGCTGACAATCTCAGCGTGTGGTCCGTTCGACGCGACCCGGTCACCCGGCTTGAAATTCTCCACTCCGGCGCCACAGGCCAGTACGATTCCGGCCGAGCTATAGCCCATGGTCACTGGTTCGTCCAGCTTGCGCTTTACCTGTTGTAAAGTGCTGAAAAGCCCTTCGCTGCGAATCTTTTCGAGCACTCTCCGGACATGGTCCGGCCGCTCGCGCGCCTTGCCCAGTAGCGATTTTTTGGCCAGATCCATGATCATCTTTTCCGTGCCAGCCGAAACCAATGATGCTTGGTTGGCAATCAAGACGTGCCCCGCGATGACCGCGGGTTCAGGAACCGTTGTCACCGACAACTGGCCGCTGCGAATATTTTGAATGATTTGCTTCACGTTACTGGAGTTCCGAAATCGAGAGTCCCAGGACTTTTCCAATGCGCGGCCAAACGGTGGCGATGTCGTGACCGGCGAGAATTTGTTGGCGGTTGAGTTCACCGATGCGGCCCCATTCCGACCGGCGGGCCAGCAAACGTAACAGCCCGTCGCAAATCGCCTGAGCCGATCCCGGTTCAATCAATGAACCGTTTCGCCCATCTTCGATGATAGCAGGAATACTGGAAACATTGGTCGTCACGACGGGAAGTCCACAACCCATGGCTTGCAACAAGGCATTGGGCATCCCTTCGGCCAAAGAGGGGAGTAGAAAGATATCCGCTTGAAAAAACCGCTGAAAAACTTCCTCGTTTTTGACCCATCCCAACACTTCGACGTTTCGTTCCAAGCCCAATTCCACGCGCTGTGTTTGCACCCAACCGTAAAGGCTTCCCGAACCGCAAATCGTCAATTCGAAATCCGCTCGTTGATCGGCCAGCAACCGCATGGCCGGCATGAGGTGTTGAATGCCCTTTTTGGGGTGCAGCCACCCAGCGTAAATAATTCGAATCACATTATCGGGAGCAGGCTTACGTACGGGCGGATTCAAAAATCGCGACGTGTCAATCCAGTTTTGGATGACCTCAATGCGATCACGGTCCACGCCAAACAGCCGAATTAACTCGTCCGATGCCAGCCCGCTTTGACAAATGATTCGATCACAGCTTCGACAGACTTTGCTGATGTACCAATGAAAAAACTTGGCGAACCGCCGAGGAATACTGGGGTGAAAACGGAAACTCATCACGGTGCGTTTGCCCAGCATCCTTCCCAGCAAACAATAAAAACCCTTCTCCAAAATACTCAAGGCCATGAAATTCGAGAACGTTAGAACCACGTCCACCTTCGTAAAACACAATTGCCAAATCACCTGGATCATTCGCCAGGCCGCGTCAAACGCCCGCACGAGGATGCCCGGTGGCGGCTCTGAGCGTTGCGTCGTATCCACCAGCTTCCAACGCACATGATGTTTCAGCGGACTATCGACCAGCGAGCGACTCGCAAAAACTTGGCCTCCTTCGGTTCCGCTTTTGGGAACCCGAAATCCTCCGACAAACAACACCACTTTTAGATTGGCGACGTCCGACTTCACAACAATCCTTCCCAACCGGCTACGGCATTTTCGCGGCTTGACGAACGCCTCCATTCCACCAAGACTGTTATGCTCAGTTCAACGCAATCGATCATCCCCCGACACTCGACGAGACACGATGAAAGCGACGACTCACCGCAGCACAACTTGGCAACAGATTCGCGGTCAATGCGGACGTTTGGCAAAGCGTCTGCGTCTCAACCGGGCCCAACAAGCGACTCGAATCGCGGCCTTCATTACCGGTTGCCAGCGATCGGGCACGAAAATGTTGCTCAAAACGTTGGATCAATCGCCCCTGATCTGGACTCACGATCACCGGCACCGAGACTTGGCGTACGGTTGGCGGCAAGATCCGGCATACCAGATTTCTTCCGCAAGGACCTTGGCTCGATTGGTTCCGATCACAAAACTGAAGGAATTGATTCATCGCGCGCAAGCCCCAGTGATGGCGTTTCACAGCCTGGCCGATTCGCAGATCAGCGACCAAATCCTGGCCGCGATTCCCGAGGCACGCGCGATCTGGATCTATCGGCATTACGCCGACGTCGCACAGTCCGCAGTTCATTTGTGGGGCCACCATCAACTGGATTTAATCCGCCGATTTCACGAGCGACAATTCGAACAACTCAAATGGCGCGGCGAAAACATTTCCCCGGAGGTGTTCAGTCAACTTGACAATTGCTTTCGAACCGATCTGACTCCCCAGGAAGGCGGTGCCCTGTTGTGGTACACCCGAAACCAGTTCTACTTTCATTGCCGACTCGCCGATTCCGGGCGAACCCTGTTGGTCAAATACGAAGACCTGGTCACTCGACCCAAGGAATTCTTTCCAGAAATCTTTCAATTCCTGGGGGTTCCGTTTGAAACCGCTTTCGTCAATCACATTTTCTCCTCGTCGGTCCGCAAACAACCACTCCCATCGTACGAGCCAAAGGTTCAAGCACTGTGCGAATCACTTTTGGAAAAACTGGACTCGGTTTACCTGGGACGCTACTCGAAGGGTTCGAAGCCCAACCAACTCAATGCCAACTGACCGTCGATTTGGTTCCTGAATCGGTTCATGCATTCGATGTCGTCGCAATTTCTTAGCAGCAGGTCGCCAATCGATTACCACGAAACTTGATAATAATCGGCCCAAGCCGCCAACTGCAGCAACGCCCAAACTTGGTGGGTTGCCCGGAAAACAGACACGTCGGCGGCATCCCGCTTGCGGGTTAGGCCTCGGTTCACGATTTGCTCGACATAATTCCGATTGAACAATTGTGAAACCAATCCGCCAGGGCAAAATATCAATGCTCGGCAAAGTTCCTCATAACGCGCATTTTGGTAGTCGTGCAGCGGAATTGCAAAGCCCCATTTGGGATGGTTGAACACGGCCTCCGGCAACCACTCCCGCGCCGCCTCGCGCAAGATGTATTTCGTCACGCCGCTGTTGATTAATAAATGGTCGGGCATGCGGGCTGCAACCTCGCTGACCGCGACATCCAGCATCGGAGCACGAACTTCCAACGACGACGCCATGCTCATCCGGTCAACTTTGAGCAACATATCTTCGGGCAACTGGAAACCGATACGGTATGCCATCAACTGCCTGAGTCGAGTCGGATAGGCTTCGCTGTGGGCAAATGAATCCAACTCCGGCAAGTTCATTGATCCCAATTGATCGTGAATCGCCGGGGAAACGAGGCGGTGCAATTCCTGCTCGTCGAAGAGGGGCGCCCGGTAAAAGAATCGCGAAGGTCGTGGCCGTGATGCCGAATCGCTGACTTGGATCGCCTGCCTCAAGCGGGAGCTGTTCCGAAAGCCAGAAACTTGCGACAAACCTCGGGCGATTCGGTTCAGAGTTCGAAATGCGAAACGGGGGGCCAAGCTTGCGATGCGGTCGACCTTTTGGCATTCCAGAAAGAAGTCATAGCCACCAAACATTTCGTCGCCGCCGTCTCCGGAAAGGCAGACGGTAACGCTGCCGCGAATTTGCCGGCAAATATAAAAGGTGGGTATCGCTGAGGAATCGGCGAACGGCTGCCCGGCATGTTTGATGATTCGCCACAAGTCTTCTTCATCGAACCCGTTGTTACGTATCACAAACTCGTGGTGGTCGGTGCCCAAGTGCTTGGCGACCGTTCGTGCGATCGGGCTCTCGTCGTATTGGGCATTCTCAAACCGGGCGGTGAATGTCGGAACTGGCTTGGACGATTGTCGCTGCAGCGCGGCGACGACGGTGCTGGAATCGATTCCGCCCGAAAGAAAAGCGCCTACGGGAACGTCACTAATTCGTTGTCGGTCCACGGCGTCCAACAACGCCTGCTGCACCAATCCCTTGGCGGTTTCCGTGTCCAGTGAATGATCCGGATGGGCCTGGTAGTCAAAATAACGATTGATATTGAGTTTCCCGTTGCGCCAAAGCATCCAATGACCCGCCGGCAATTGAACAATGTCGCGGAACATCGTCCAGGGACTGGCAATAAATCGATACCGCAAGTAGTACTTCAGCGCCGGAAGATTAATTCGTCTCGGAACGGCGGAACATTTCAACAAGCTTGCCAACTCGCTGGAAAACGCAAGCTGAGAATCCGAGTTCCACAAGTAGAGTGGCTTTTCTCCAAACCGGTCGCGGGCGATGTAAAGCGACTTGTCGCGGTCGTTGACGATGCACAGCGCGAACATGCCCTTGAGCAATCCAGCGGTTTCCAAACCGTACTCTTCAAAAAGATGCAAAACCACTTCGGTATCAGACTTCGTTCGAAACCGATGGCCTTTCGCGATCAAACCCTCGCGCAGTTCGCGGTAATTGTAAATTTCGCCGTTCAACACGATTCGCAGTTCGCCCGTTTCGTTTTCAATCGGCTGGTGACCACCCGGCAGATCGATAATCGATAGTCGCCGCACGGCGATTGCCATTTGCTTCGACGTCCAAACTCCAGCATCATCGGGGCCGCGGTGGATCAAGCTCTCATTCATCGCGCCCACGATCCGCGCGAGTTCGCGCTCGTCGCCCCAATCGTCACCAGCGATTCCACAAATGCCGCACATAATTTTTGAAGCCAATCTAAAAACAAAAATCGTTCCCTTGCCCCCGCTTCGGGCGAGAGGGCAAGGTGAGGGGGTGCGCTGTGGGCGCCCCCCCATCCTAATCGTGTTGCAAAACTCGAATCGAGAGTTTTTTCATCAGCCGAAACGCGAGCGTCCGGTTGTTGGATCGTTGTTCAAGGCAAAAACCGGGGGCTCGGCTGTGTCTCTTAATTGCCAACACGGCTCCATGTGCCGTGCGAGGCCACTGCCAGAACTTTCACGTCTTGGCATCCATGCCGGATGGATTCCGGGTCTCAGCCCGGAATGACGAAGATTCTTCCATTGGAACCAATTAAGAAACACAGCCTAGCGGCAGGCGGTAGATGTTTAGAGAAACTGCTCGCGGCCTTTCTTCGTTAGTTTGGACTGGACAGAATCTCAGCATACTTGATCGCCATGACCTCTTCGCGGAGGTCTTTGCTGGCAAACTCACGTGCGGCGCTGCCCATGGTCCAACGGTCCACACTCGACAAGTTGACAAACTGATGCAGGGCGGAAGCAATTGATTCGGCCGAATGCGGGTCGAATAGTAGTCCGCGATCATTGCCAATCAGAATTCGCGCATCGGATATGTCGCCGATTAACGCCGGAAGCCCCACTGCAAAGGCTTCGCAAACCGCGTTGGGAAAGCCTTCGCGTGTCGAGGGATGAAGTAGCCCGCTCGACGACCGCAAGAAACTGGGCACGTCATCGACGTTTCCGATCAATTCGATCCGGTCGCCCAATTGATGGTCGACAATCCGCTGCCGTTGCTGTTCCACATAATCGGACCAAGCTTCGGCGGCCCGGCCCGCCCAGCGAATCTTGATCAGCGTTCCATAACGCTGTCGATGTTCGAGCAAACCGTCAATCAACCCGTGCAGATTCTTCCAGGGGGCGATTTGGCCAACCACCGCCAGCCAATCTTGTTCCGCGTCCCAGTTAGTCGCAATCGCCCCGCGGTCGCAACTCGATGCATCAAAAAACGATTGGCCCACACAGTTTCGAATGGTCGACAGGCGGTCCCTCAATTTCGGATAATTCCGACGCAAGAAGTTGGCTTGGAATTCCGAATTCGTGGTAATCCGGTCGGCCAGGCCATACAAACTCCGCAGCACCCGTTGCTTATGGCTCAAGCGGTCGTTGGTCGTGGCCGACCGCTCCGCGACGCAAACTTGGAAATTGCGACACCAAAATTTGGTGAGCAGTGCATAGAAACTAGGACCCTCTAAGAACGAAATGACCCATGAAATTCGGTTGGCTGAAACGGTTCGCGCCAGGTCGCGGACCATTCCCCACGTTCCTCGTTTGCGCAATTCGACTAGCCGAATGTTGTGGGCGCGCAACGTTGGCTTGAAGTACTCGTATTGAGGATAGTAAACGGCCACGGCGACATCGTGACCCAGCGCCTTCAGTCCAATCGCCAGATGGCACAGTTGCCTTTGAGCGCCTCCACAATGAATGCTGTCAATGTACAGCAACAATCGAAGTCCCGGCCTGGGATTGGACAAGTCTGGGCTGATCAACTTTGGTAGATTCGCACAAAAGGCTTGTACAATAAGTTTCGCTTGAGCCGGGCGCATCCCAAGCGAAGTTGTTGTGACCAATTCGGACGGCGCGCGTGCAGTCCCGACACGGTTTGCTCCAGCCTCTCCCGGTTCAACCCCATAAGCTGCTTCGGCCAGAGGACATCGCGCGCAAATTCGTAGAGTTGCTGGTCGAGTTGATTGTTTTCTTGGATCCGGGCAGCGTGATGATGGGCCAGTTCGCGTGCATCGATCATACCTTTGGCTGGGTTACTTTTTTCAAGATACCCGACTCTCAATTGGAATTCGGGCAGTCGCTCGCGAAATACCTGCAACGAAAGTTCATAACACTCGAGGAATCCCACGACAAATTTGGTTTGCAAGAGTTGCTTGGCCGTTTCGAGATTAACTTCCCCAGCAATGGATTTGACTTGATCATTGTGATGCTTTTCGAACGACATCCAGCGTTCAAAGTCGCATGTTTCGCCCATCTTCTCCACGTGTTGGCCGTAGTGCGAAACATAGCGCTTTGCCGGGTCACGCAAAATCGTAATCCATCGAAATCGTTCGCCAATTGGGCCATAGTCGATCGCTGGGCAAAGATAATGGCCGGCGAGCGACTTGAGCCGAGGGTAAACCCAACGGTCTCGATCGAGGTCCTCGCGTCGGTAAAACTGCCGGTTGCGCTGGGTGCCTGGTTCGAAGCGCACGATTGTATCCAGATGAGCACTTCCATTCTGGCGACGAAGAATTTGATTCAACGACACGCCGCCGGTCTTGCGAAGGTGACAAAAGGCCAGAATCGGCTGCGACGGATTCATGACGGTTTGTTGCTCAGCGTTGGTAACGTGCATTTTTCCATTCATTCTGACTGGACCGAAACTCCGGGCCGTGGCTCGCCAAAACAAAATCCTCCAACGAGAGCAAGCCAAAACTGATGCCCATCAGCATATTCATTGACCGTTGATCCAAAATGCCATGGCTGACCATTCCGATAAAGAGATAGACGAATACAAGCCCCAAGCAAAACGCGCGAATGGTTTGCTGGCGGCAAAACCAGGCCTTTGCCGCCCACATTAAAAGAAAAACCAAGTAGCAGAACCCGCCGAGGATTCCCGACTCTCCCAACACGGTGACGTGCATATTGTGGCAGCCCAGTCCGCCAAAATATTTATCGGGCATTGCGTGCAACCGCCCCAAGCCATGACCCATCCAAGGGCTTTTTAACCAATACTCTAACCCCCCCTGCGCTCCGACGAGCCGACCTCCCATGTCGGATTCATCAACGACTTGGAACGTCATGATTCGCTCCATGCTCTCGATGCGCCGCAACTGCTGAGTTGTCCAATCAAACTGATGATAGCCGTTGGTGAAAAACCAATAGGATACACCGAGCAATATCACACCGGCAAACAACAACCCAACGCCTCGTTTTCCCAATTGAGCCGTTAAGGCAAGATAACCGATGCCCACTCCGGCCAAAGTCACCAACGCTCCCCGACAAAAGGTTAACACGGTGGCGAACCCCGTGATCGAAATTGCAATGATCAGCAAAGCATTCTTTTTTCTTGGCAACGTCAAACAGGCGAAACAGGTGACTGCCGCCAAGTCGGCGTTCATGCCAGCGTCATTGGGGTTGGTGAAAAATCCGAGAAAACGCCCCGCATTGGAGGCCATTTCCGCATTTCCCGAGGTGCGATAATAACCGAAAAGAAGCGGACTGAGGAAAATCGTCCAAGCACCCAGGCAAACGATGCCGGCCGTCACGCCTAAAAACCGACTCAATCCGATTCGGGGGACCAATGCTCGAGTTGCCACGGCTGAACAAACGACCAAGAAGATGCCGTTGGAAAATGTTATCAGATACCTAGGTTCCAGGTTTCCGATGGCCCCAACACCCATATACACGGTCATGAATATCAAAAACGACCACATCACTGGAGTCATCGCACCGACAACGTTACCGGCAGCCCGCGCCAGGATCAGCAGGCCACAAATCAGCATGACAATCGAAAATATTTGTCCTTGTCTGAGCACCAAAAAGCTGATTCCGTTCAAATTCCAAAAGCAAATGATGGCCAGGATCAGAAACGACAACCAGACCACGCCGTCTGGTCGCCGTTTCGTGAAGCCAACAGCAGCGGCCGGCCAGCGCTGAAGTCTTGTTGGACGCGGCATTGCTCGAATGTTCATGGATAAGCCTCTTGGTTCACGCCTGATTTTGAAACCGGTCGCGTAATTCGGGCATTCGCCTATGTATGTTATCAAAAGTTCCTGGGACGAGCGGACCGCGCCGGACCCAAGCCCGCCGCGCAATCCAATACAGGATCGGATACGGAATCCATTGGAACATGCCTCCCAGAATCGAAATCCAACTCTGTTGTGGCCCGGACAAGAATTGTTCTTTGGATTCAGGCGATTGAAACGAGGAGTTAGGGATCAATTCCCGGGCAACTTTCGCGGGCGCCTGCGTCGGAGACAACCCCAGCGTGTTGAGCAGTCCTGTGATCAGTGCGTCTTTGTTTTTTTCAAGATCCGCGTACTCGATCACTGGACAACGAGTCGTTCTGCAAAACCGCGCGAGCAACCGCGCGTCGCGGACATAGGCAAACGTCGCGCGCGCCAAATTGATGTACGATGGATCGCCGGACAATTTAATGCGCGAGCGAACTTGTTCGTGCATTCCCCGTCGAATCGCCACAAACAGCGCGTCTGGAAATCGGTCGGCCAATTCCATTCCCGCAAGCGGAGGTCCCTTCTGCAGCCAATAGCGCTTTCCCTGTTGGTTCGCGAACATCTGCATCAGAGCGCCGAACAATGCGTAATGGTCCTTGGGCAACGGATCCAGTTGCAAGAGCCGCGTTTTGTCGACACCTGTCCGCTCGAAAAAATCGGTCGTCGACCAGAGTTCAATGAGCCCAATAAATTCGTCAAATTTCTGCAAATCAAACTTCCGACCAAAACCGCGAAACATGTTGGTTTCCCGGATGCCCGTTTTTTCATTCTGAACGCAAGCGATCTCGGAATGCTTGGCCAGTTCGTTAGATAACCATTTTGTGCCTGACCGATTCAGGCCAATCACAAAAATCGGACGTGCGCTACCGGCGTTCATCGACTAGAAATAATTTACCAAGGATTGTATTTCGGGGTGCCCCGTTCCTGAAGCTTTGCGAAGGGCGTGGTCCGCTGGTAGTTCGCCACGCCTTCGACGACTCAGGGACGTGCCACTCGATTCGTTGTTTTGATCGTTCACTGGGCAATCGTTTGAATGGGACTTGAAGGTCGGAACCGATTGACCAAATCGGCGACACATGAGCCGCGACCGACATCGGAAATGAACTCGAATCCCTTGATCGTTTTCGACCAGAAGGAGCCATTCTCCTCGCCGTGGGGACTTTCGCGTGGCGCCAGGTTTCTCGATATCAGAAGAATCCCGCCGTCGTGCAAGTAGCAAAAGAGATTGTCTAGGGCTCGCAGTATTTCCGAATCGGAAAAATACTGTCGATTGAGAACATTTGCCGCTCTGACGATTGTGAAAGAGTTCGTCCATTCGTTCCGGCGCTCAAAGATATTCTGAACCTCGAAGGACGTCTGGGGACTCTGGCGCGCCAACGGGTTGACCAGTGAGATCCGCGTTTTCTCGTTCAATCGGCTTCTCATCCGCCGAAGTCTCATATAATTGGCAGCGATGAAACGACTGATCGGTTGCCCAGGTGATGCCCCCGCTCCAATGGTCATCATGAATGGGCCGAATTGGGCCAACACCGGTTCACCGTTGCCGCTGCGATACTCGCTGAGACAACATCGCTGATAGCGCACGAGTTCACTGTGGAGGTCGACTCCGATGGCCGACACCTTGCAGTTTCGCTGTTCCAGTAAAAAGCGAACTGCTTCAAGCGTTGTAATTCCGTCGGACACTCCAATATCCAAGAGGCGATGGGCGTCGGATGGGTCCACCAAGTCCGCGAGAATGGAAAGGGATTTGTCCAACCGGCCCCAGCGCGTCATCTTACAAATATGGCCGATTCGCAGCGCGGCGACCGTCTGAGTGAATTTTTTTGCGATCAAATCGATTTCTTCAGGTGAATCGCAGGCCTTAAATTGCTGTTCCAATTCCAGAAGATTTTCTGGTTTTGGGAAAAGCATCTTGGTCGGGGAGCAGACTTTCCTTGAGGCAAATTTAAGCATTTCAATCAGTGCCTACCTGACCATTTCCATGGAATCATTCTAGTACTGAGCTCAATTGGACTTGATGATCGACCACCCAGCGGTGAATTTCCTCGACAACCTGCCGCACCGTTCGCGTCGGTCGCCATTCAAACTTTTTTGATACCCGATCGCAATCCGAAATGTAGATCCGGATATCTAGCGGGTTCGTTGGAGGCGCGCTGGCGATCGGAATGGTTTTTCCCGTTATCTCCCGACAAAGGGCCGTCAACTCCAACAGACTCAGAGAAACATCCACGCCCCCGCCGACGTTGTAGACTTCACCGCCCCAGCGATCGCGGTGTTGGATTTGCTTTTTCAATAATTCAAAGAGATCCTCGATATGCAACAAATCGCGAACCTGTTTCCCCGTGCCGCCGTAACCGATGTACGTCAGCGGCCGCCCAAACACGTGCCGAGCCACCCACAGAGTTATCACGCCCTGGTCCACTTTGCCCATCTGCCAGGGACCCGTGAGAATGCCGCAGCGATTGATCACAGCTTTCAAATTCTTGTTGAACACATATTCGGCGACCAACAATTCGCTCGCTAATTTCGAGGCGCCATAGAACGAACGGGGACCTTCCAGCGGGAATTCCTCGGCGATGCCATTTTGGGAAAATCCTACAACGCTTTCGTTGCCTTGCCAAACAAACCGTGTTTCGGCGTCGCAACAAGCCAGTTGATTCAACCGAGTCAACGGATAAACGCGGCTGGTACTCAGAAACAGAAAAGCCGCGCCCCGTTGTTGGGATAGTTCCAGGCAATTAATCGTCCCCAGCAAGTTCGTGTTCAATACACTGCGCGGTGATTCCAATGCCCCGGCATGCACCGAAGGCTCCGCCGAACAATCGATCAGCAACTCGAAGTCGGGAAGTCCCTGCAAGTCCTCGGGGCAGCGAATGTCGCCGTGCACAAACGCAATATTGGCCTGCTTCAAACGCGGTAAATTCAGCTCGCTCCCGCGCCGTTTGAGGTTGTCGATCACAGTGATTTGAGCCGTCGACGACTCACGCCGAAACGCCAGCGCCAAATTCGATCCGACAAACCCAGCCCCACCGGTGATTAACATTTTCTCAGTCATTTGACGTGGTGATCAACGATCCAATAATGCGTTTCTATTGATAACGTGATTTGGATTCTGCCGGCTTGGCAGCCATCGTTCACGAGGGGACCGCAGTCTGTTGCTCGGCCTGCTCGATCGCAGCCCAGAACCGCTGCATCACGTCACGAGGCGAAAACTGCCTCGCCGCGAGCAAACCGTTCCGCGCCAGTCGGGAACGAAGTTCGGCATCATTCCGCAGACGGGACAACGCCGCCAACAAACTGTCCGGGTCCGCGCGGTCGACAATCAAAGCACAATCATGTTGCCGCAGCCAGCGGTTCACAAAACTCGTTGCCGGACTGTGTGCCAAAATCGGTCGTCCGGTAAGCAAATAGGGAATTGTGCGAGTCGGGAAAATGGTATTGTATTCGACGTCACTGAGTCGACCCGTGAACCCATGCGGCAAGTACATCACGTCGAAACCGCGCAACGTCGCGACCGCCAGATGATAGGGCACGCGCGTATGCGCGAAGTTGGCGCCGCTTAAGCCACGCTTGATAAAGTAGTCCGCGGAATCTTTGGAGAACGTAGTGAACTGAATGTCGCTGCGAGTTTGAATCGTTTTCACGAACCGAATGAACGCATCCGCGTTGGACTTATTAAACGAACCTAGATACGCGATTTTCAAGATCTCGCCCGGAACCGGCGGGTCCAGAAATTCCGGAATCAGTTCCTCATTAATGTGGTCCAGCGTGACGACATTTAGGCTTGGATAGTTCCGCTGGTAAAACTCACGCATTCCCTCATTGGCGACAAACACGACTTTGGAATCGGCAAACACCTTTTTCTGAAGAATGCGCGCTAGCGACTTTTTCCAACCCGTCCGGTTCTCAAGATACGTGTTGTGCAAGAACGGGTAAAAAGGGATCCCGCGTTTGCGGGCGACGTGATATCCGGACCACAGCCAGAATTCATCAGGAAAAACGCCGACGACACGCGAAAATTTCTCGGCCCGCGCGATCCGGTCGATTCTGCGAACGACGAGCGGAAACATTGAATTGCGAATCGTTCGCCGGCCCCTGAAATCCGGCGGCGTAAAGACGTAATGAATCCGAGGCAATTCCGGGGCCCGTTTATATTGTTTGCAGCCTGGACAGCCTTCACCCACCAAGACGACGTGGTCGCGCCCCAGGTGCATGCCGAGTTTTTCGACAATCGATGCGGATCCAACCAATGCCGGCGGCAGGCCCCAGGATACCAACAATGTCTTGCCAAAAACGAGTGGGTTCACCGCGCCGACTGTTTCTGCAATGCGATGATCGGCCTCCACGTAATCTCCGGGGTGAGTTGTCGGTTGTTGATTATTCGTCATCGCTTCAGATTCTGGGCACATCGATCATGCGCTCGACGCGTGTCAACATTTCTGTCGGGCAATCAAGCGTCATTTCTCTGTTGGCCCGCCGCAGCTGCCCGCAGATGCTCCGGCCAATTTCATCAGCGTTTCCGCGGTCCGTTGACTCGCCCGGCCGTCAAACTGATTCAACTGTTGCGTCAGGATTGCTTGCCGACCAATCTGGTCGGCAGTTGGATCGTCGAGATAACGATTCACCGCATCGATGAACTGCCGCTCCGTTTCAGCAACCGCAATTCCCCCGGTGCGCAGGATGTTGGCATAGTGGGTGTAGAGCATGAACCGCCTCGTCGAAACCGCTGGATCGACAGCGGTCGCGCCATCGAAAAATACGTTGATGATGGGCTTATCAAGGCAGGCCGCATCAATACTAAGGGTGGAACTGGTTGTAACCACCATGTCCGACCCGCCAATGAGGTCCGCCAGATGCCTAACATCCGTTTTGGGCAAGTCCCAACTGAGTTGATCGGACTGGACCGGAGGAACTTCGATGCGCACATCCTCGGCCGCCAGATCCAAGTACGGCTGGATAATATGCCGCGAGTCCCCTTTGACGACTTGGGGATGCAAACGAACCCATAAATGACAAGGCCTTCGAAAGCGCTGACCTCGCATGGCCGCAATTATGCTCTTGACGATTTCGGGTTCATGCGGGCAGAGAGGTGGATTGATCGTGCCGTACACAATCAAACCGACGTGTTTGGGAATTCCCTGTTGACGCCGCCATTGGTCTCGATCAAAGGTCGCGCGATGGGAATGATAGTGATCAAACTGGGCCGCGCCGCACCATTTAATACGTTGCCGAGGGTAATCATGGTACCGAACGGCGTCGGCCGCCATTACGTCACTCCACACCAACAGATGATCAGGGACGCCATTCATGAATCCTTTGGATGTTAGGTTGTCCCAGGACAACATGACGGTTGCGGTAGGTAGCTTTTTGCGACGAGCCGCCCGCAAGAGATGAACGTCGTGCAAGTTGAAGCCGGGTGTGCCGGTAACGACGAGGTGGGGGCGGTAGCGAGACAGCAATTCGTCGAATTCTTGACCCTTAAAAAGCCAGCTTTCGGCGGCCATGTATCCCCGACGCAGGAAGGAAACTCGTCCAAATATCGAATTAAGCGCTCGTGAAATGCGATAGCGGCGTGGGTTCTGTTTCTTCATTGCCTCTTGTTTGTGATTTAGAGTTTCGCCCAATTTCGGGTTCATCAAAACATACTGGCGAACATTGAGCATTTGGTGCTCGAGCTTGCGGAATTGATACGGCATGCGCACCAAATCAATCAACGGATGGCTAAATTCGCGGCGAAAATACTCTTCATCAGCGTTGGGCGAGCTGATGATCAGCCGGACTCCCGCCGCCAGCATTCGCTCCGCAATTTCTGAACGCAACAACATCCGGGCTTGAAACCCGTGCGTGATGTTAAACCAAACGCGCAATCCGTCCCCGGTTGAGAGCGAACTAGAATCGTGCGCGAGGTCTTGATCACGCCGATGTGCGTTCATCAAATCCGAGTTCATAACTTGAAGGCGTTCGTTCCCGAGGGGCTCAATAAAACGCGCGAGCATTCGCTACGGCCGCAAATACTCAAAGAGTCGTCGCGGCAACATCCGGAGCAATGCCCATTTGGTGAATTTCGGTCGATGCAGCATGATTTTTGGCAGCGCCGCCAGGCGCTCCCACCACGATCTGGACCACCAGCACATGAGGCTTTCGTCTACGCCGATGATTTTCTGAAGGTAGGTCGAAGCGGGCTTAGCGACCGAGTCGTCGATCAGGCCCAGTTCTTTGGCCTTTGATAGATCGGACACTTGCTGTTGATTGCGAGTTATCCGCCAGGACCGTCGATGCGAAAACCTCGTTTCAGACCCCATTCTTCCAATCCCCCGGCGAATGTGTTGGGGAAGGTGACTCCCCGAGAGATTATTTTCGTGAAGTCGATACTTGACCAAGCATTCCGACAGGTTCAATAAATTGCCGGTGAGCAATGCCCGAAACGCAAACGCCTTATCCTCGGCAAAGCAGTTTTCGTTGAGCGGACCGAAAATGCGAAAAAGCTCCGCTGAAATTGCTTGGGTACAACCCGGTGGCCGATTGATGTTTTCGGTCAAGAATCCCATGAGTCTTTTCTGGAGATCCGGAACTTCGCGAAATTCAAAACTGAGTTTGCGCGGTGTCGCCACGGGATTTCCAATTTCGTCAATGCATGAAAATTCGCTGTAGACCGCCTTGGCCTGTCCGTCGCGTAACCAAGCGGAGGCGATCACCGATGCTCGCGAAGGAACGGATAGATCGTCGCCACCGGCCATGACAATCAAAGAACCGCTGGCCTTAGTCATTACCCAATTCACATGCCGCGCGATGCCAAGGTTCTTCGGATTGCGATTGATGACCAAAGTGTGCGGCCCGGCGTATCCCGCAGTTGATTCGCGAATGACTTCAAATGTTCGATCGGTGGAACAGTCATCGGAAATGATAATTTCCAACGGCGAATAATCCTGAGCCAGTGCGCATTCGATCGCTTCGCGGATAAACCGTTCTTGGTTGTAGGAAAAAACGGCATATGTTATCAGTAGGCGCGGAGCAGCGTGCTCGACTCGGCGTGTTGCTTCAGTCTCAGACATTCGTTTATACCAGCAAATGTAGCCCAGGGATCTTGCGCACCAGGCGGGAAATTCGATGATCGGGTCCCAGGCGATTGGTTAAGCCGCGAACGCTCAACAACGCGGCAAGAATTGCCAAGCTCGCATTGAGGATAGTGGCAACCGCCGTTGGCCACACGAAAGTCGAAACGAGGCTAATCAACAAAACCGACATGCTTTGGGCCAGCAATATCGAAACCGCTTTGTTCCACTGAAAACCGCTCAATCGGCGACCGATAACGCGCAGGCACACGGAATAAATCAAGTACAGCGCCGCAAACGCGATGGAAACTCCCACCAGTCCAAAAACGGATGTCATTGCGAACGCCAAACCAACGTGCAACAGCGCAAACGACGCTTCCGTAATCAAGAATAGTCGGCCGCGTCCCAAAGCGATCTGCAGATATCCCAACGGCCACGAGACGACGCGTCCAAACATTCCGATGGCAAACCATGGCAACAAATCCGTTGCACCGGCAAACTCAGCGGAATAAAAAATTTGCACCAGCCAGGGAGCGAAAGCCATGATGGCCAGAACTCCCGGCAACGCGAGGAAAATGCCGACTTCCGTCTGTTCATTGAGCAACCGATTCATTTCCTTGTCGTCCGACGCCGACGCGACCAAACGCGGAAAGAAATCAGCGCCCATCGCGGCCAAGATAAACATCACAAATTGAATCGAAAGCGCCCACGCGGCCGCGTACATTCCATTGCCTACGGCTCCGTAATTTTTTATCACCAGTGATTGAATCAGCCACGTGGCGCACGCGGCCAAAACTCCGCTCAGCATGAACGAAGTTCCCAGACCAATCAATCGTCGGCTTTCGCCCAACGTCTCAGACCATTTCATACTTACGGACTTGACTGGAATCCGCCGCGAAAACGACCAGGACATCAACAGCGCGCAAATGGCGCCCGCGACAATTACTGGGACAATCCCATCTCGTCGTAGCCACGCGTAAAGCCCAATGCTAACGATGGTTGTCAGAATGGCCGCTGCAATGTTCCGCAGAGCTAATTCGCGTATCCGTCGAGTCCCCCGAATGATGGCGGCCTGACCCGCGGCAACTTGCCCTAGAAAAATCGTGGAGCCAATGATCATGATCGCCGTCGTGTAATCGCCGTGCCCGAAAGTCCATTGACTCAACCGGTTCGCCAAGGCAACGACCAAAATCCAGCCCAGCAATCCGGTCAACCAACAGACTCGCCGCAAGACGGCAACAGTCCGCGACAACCGAGCGATATCCCCCTTGCCGAACGATGCCGAAACTTCGCGAACCGCGCTGGAGCTAATTCCCAAACCACTGGCTTTGCCGACGACGTCAATCGCCGACAGGAACGCGGCAACTTCGCCAACTCCCGACGGGCCCAATAGCAAGGCCACTGCTTTGGCGCGAACCATGCCGATGACCAAACAAATGGCTTGGCTCCCGCCGGTAATCGAGGAGGAGCTGACAATCTGCCCATACGACGAGCTACGTGACTGCACACCGCTTTCACTCTCGGTCCGACAGTGCCCCAGCGGCTCCGATTCAAATTCTGTTTCCGTGGCCAACGTGGTATTAGTCAATCGCAACGGCCTCGAGCACACTTTTCACGGAGGAGACAACGTGCCGGGCGTCATCTACGGAAAGGTGCGGACCAATCGGCAGGCTTAAGACCGAATCGGCAATCCGTTCCGCGATTGGAAAGCTCCCTTTGGAGTATCCAAGTTCTCGATAGGCGCCGGAAAGATGCGGTGGAATCGGATAATGGATGATCGTCGCGACGCCGACTGCATCAAGTCGCTCCTTTAAGCGGTCACGTTCGGGAGTCTGAATAACAAACAAATGCCAAACCGGTTCGGCCCATTCGGGAACCACAGGCAACGTTATTTGGTTGATTCCCGCCAATTCCGTTAAATACGTGGTGGCGATTTGACGACGCCTGGTGTTCCAACTGCTTAGATAACGCAAACGAACACGGAGAAATGCAGCCTGAAGTTCATCCATTCGCGAATTGTAACCAACCCGATCATGATGATACTTTTGCGAGCCTCCGTAGTTCCGCAGTTCACGAATTCGGTGAGCAAAGTCGTCGTTGTCCGTGGTAACAGCACCCGCGTCTCCAATTGCTCCCAAGTTCTTTGCGGGATAAAAGCTATGAGCGGCAATATGGCCCAAACTCCCGGAAACCCTTCCACAGTAACGGGCGCCATGCGACTGCGCGGCATCTTCCAATACAATAAGATCGTGGCGGTTGGCAATTTCAAACAACGGAGCCACCTCGACTGTTTGTCCGTACAAGTGAACCGGAATAATTGCACGGGTACGATGGGTAACCGCCTGCTCCACAAGGTCGGGATCCAAGTTGAACGTGTCCGCTTTCGGCTCCACTGGTACGATTGTGGCACCGACGGAAGTCACGGCGAACCACGTGGCAATGAAAGTGTGCGCCGGAACGATTACTTCGTCGCCCGGTCCTATACCAGTTGCACGTAACGCCAATTGCAAACCATCTAGACCGTTAGCCACACCCATGCAGTGTTTGGAACCACAAAACGCTGCATATTCGGCCTCAAACGCCCGCAACTCCTCCCCCAATAAATACCATCCTGAGTTCATGACACGGTGGTACGCCGCGTCGCATTCTTCGCGCAGCTCTTCGTACGCAGGCTTCAAGTTGAGGAAAGAAATCGTCATGTCATCGTCCGAACGGCTGACAAATACTGTTGATAATCGCGAAAGTAATCCGACTCGTCATATCGCGCCGAGGCTAGCACAAAGCACACCGAATTGGGCGAAAACTTTTCCATTTCCCGCCAGATCATGGGGCAAACATAAAGCCCCGAATCCGGACGATCCAGCTGAATGCGATGCTTGTTAAAACCATCATCCAATATGACATCGAAGCGTCCGGAAATCGCGATGATTAGTTGATGAAGATCCTTGTGAGCATGCCCGCCACGCATGGCGCCACCCGGCACATCGCAAATGTAATACACGCGACGAATGTCGAATGGAATATGCACGCGACCTTCGATAAAACTCAGATCGCCGCGCGGGTCGGAGATCGTCGGCAGGTTGATGATGCGACATTGATTGAGTGTCATCGTAATGGAGTGCACAATGAAGGCGTGAATATTTGAAGTTTATCGCCGTGCTATGACGTAGATTTCGCCGGCAATATCCGGATATCGTTCGCCTAATTGCATGAAAGCGTCCAACATTTCCGGCGTCCAAGTGGCTTCGATCTGCTTATTCGCAACGGGCTTCATCCAGTAGCCCCCGAACACGTCGATGGTCATACCCGCTTGGTAAAATGCGTTGCGAAATGACTCTGGATTGAAAACGCGCCGATGTCCATGATGGACGTCCATTTCATTCAATGAATCCTCTTGCGTCAAAAGACCCATTATTACGGCGGCTTGGCGATGCAGTGATCGCGCGTTCGGAACCGCGGCAAACACCTGGCCGGAATCGGGGGCGAGCCATTGCTTCACACGCTTCAAAATGGCGACCGGGTCTTGGACATGTTCCAATACGTGTCCCAAAATTATGGTGTCAAACGGTTCTCGCGGCGCAAATTCCTCGAATAGCGCATGAACCACGGTGGCTTGGGGAAATCGTTTGCGTAGGTCATCGCAAAAAAGCCCTGAACCTTCGACCAAAGTCATTTTTTTCCCCAGCGACGCAAGGCGCTCCGTCATGACGCCCTCGGCCGGACCCAACTCCAGGAGCCGTTCCCCGGTGATGTACCGTCGCGCTATTTGAAATGAGTAATTGATCGTGGCCGAATTGACACCCGCTGCGTATAACGAGACGTTTGCAATTCGTTCTAAATGGGCTTTTTCATCCTGGCTCATCGTACTTCTCGCCTGTGGTTTTTACGGATCCTTGGACGAAGGATTTTCGACAAATTCTAGCATCAAGCCGTTGCGAAACATGACAAAGCTAATTCGACGTCCGCTAAAGGCCGTTGCAGGGACGGGTTGCACGGTTACCTTAGCGCGATGGTGGCGGGCCCATTCCAACGCGGACTGAATGTTGTTGACTTGGTACGCAAAGTGATACATCTTTATTCCCGCATTGGTCCAAGGCGTAAGCGTTTGCGAGTCGGGCAAGTTCTCCAACAACTCGATGCGGGGACCCGGTCCGATTAGAAAACAGCCGGCAACACCTTGTACGGGATCAGAAAATCGTTCGCCTTCCAGGTGCCAACCGAGGGACTCAAATACCGTACGTTCTCGTTCGATCGACGACGTTGCCCAGCCGACATGGTGAAATTCATAACCGGTCGGCAGATCCAATGATTTAGGCACGGGCAAGGCTTCGAACGGTTAACTTGGCAAGCGTTTCAAGTCTCGGCGCAATTCGTTTCCAGGTTATGTCATCGACCTCATGTTCGACGACATCCATTTTTTCTCCGCGAATTTCCGCGTGCTGCTTGAGCACGCGACGCGAAGATATGCCGCATGAATCGTGAAACGAAACGGTCTTTCGATTACATGCGATCGTGCGGCAGTAGACCGTTTTGAGCCCAAGTTGCTCGAACGCAATTCGATACATCAGCCAAGCACTCTCGAGTGCTGCGAGCGAACCGGGTCGTATGATCCACCGTCCCCATTCGCCGGCCCGCCGCTGCTCATCCACATCGTAGAGTGAGATCACTCCCTCAGGATTGTTATCCTGTCGTCGCTCGATCACGAAATAATAATCGCCCGCTCGTGTGTAATAACTCTTGAACCAGTCCAATTGATCTTCCACTCGATTGGAGCTGGCGTGAAGGTATCGGTTTAGCTCCGGATTGGACCGTAGTTTCACCACTAGGTCTGCATCGTCGTCGCAAATCGGACGCAAGCGAAAAGCGTGACCATCCAGACTAAGCGAATGTTTCATTGCTTGGCCTGAACCGCCACGACGATTTTGGCAACGCTATCCAGTTCCGCCAATTCGATTTCCGTAAATTCGACCGCAAATTCGTCTTCCAGGGCGAACATGATTTCGATGTGCTTTAATGAGTCCCACGCTTCGCTGTCTCTCCGCGTGAAGCCGGGTCCGTTTGGAATCTCTTCCTGCAAGATGATCTGCAGGACTTTGATGACGTTTTCTTGAATCCTTCGCTCATCCATGATAGTCAATCCCATTGCAGCGTTACGCCGCGGGCGGGAGCGAATTGACTCAAACAATCCGCGGACACCGCATGCGATCCTGTTTGTGGCGCTCCGTTGAGTTCCAATAATCTCGCCAGCCAGGTGAGGGCGGGCTGATTTCTGGGCCCGCGCGCGACGCGAAACACAACTTCTCGACAACCGACGAATGGCGGCATGTGCGCGATCGCCGTGAGAATCATCGTGTCCTCAAGCTGACGACCCAACGCCCGGCAGCTCACGCATAATTCCTCAATGACCAACCGATTTTGATCGCGTTCGGCGACGATCACCGCGATGACGCCGCTATCCGCCAAGCGGTCCTTAAGTTGAACGCTCGTGACGCAGCCGTTTGGTCGGTGAATTCGTTCGGCAACTTCAACTTCGTTCAAACGTCGCATCGCTAAGTTAAATTGATTCGTTTTTTTGCACAGGTCGGCGAGACGACTTAATTGCTCGAGAGGGTCATTGCGAAAAATGAGGGTCACTTGCAGACCGGCAAAATAGTCGGCCGGATCGGCGACTTCCTTATGTAATGACTCGCGCAACTCCGCCGCCTTGAGATCTCCGACTCGCTTGGCATCGTCGTTTTCGATTTTCCAGCGCCATAAGCCTGGGTAATGGTCGATCGAGGACTGTGTGAGATACGGATCGGGGTTGGCGTAGACGGTATGAACTTGGGGCAGTTGCGCTGCGACCGAGGCCAATTCGCCCGGATTATCGTCAACAAACAACACGCTGTCCGGTGCGATCCGCAGTGCATCGGCGATTCTTGAAATCGATATCGCTTTGTCCTCCCAGGACACCGCCTCGGCAGAAAAGTCATTCCGCTTCAATGCATAATCGTTTCTTTGCTCGAAGAGCGTTGCCACGTCCTCCGGCTCATTGCGCGAAACCAAAGCTAGAAAAACGCCCCGTGCCTTGAGTTCCTTGGCGAATAGTTGCAAGGACCGATGCCCTTCGGTCATTTGGACTCCGCCCACGCCGTCCTCGCCCAGTACGCCCGCGTGGAGCGTGTTGTCGAGATCCAATGCCAGCGCTTTAATCGGCGGCAGAACTGCAGCCGGGATCCAATGGCACGCGAGTTTGCGAGCGATCAATGAATGAACGGCATTTCGAATCGGCGTGCCGGCGACGATCGCTGAGCGCGGATCAATGAGTTCGAGGTCATGAGCAGCGGCCACGGCAGCCAAGTCGGCTAGAAATGTAGCCGGCAACACATCGCAAATTTGTTGAAGTTCGGCCAGTCGAATCGCTTCCGGAATCCAGGTCGCGAGGATGAGCGGCGCTGATGAAATTCCCCTCAATGTGCGAAGTCGCTCGCGAATCCAAGGGAGCCAATCATCAATGCTTGAGTTCGTTAAGTATCGACCGCTGTCGAGCCACAATAACTCGACATCGGCCGGTTGCCATGACGCGAACATGAACGTGTCGTCGTAGTCGCTCAGTCGAAAGTCGACGTGGATATTTCCGAACGAAAGGAACGGCTTGCAAAGTGAAAGGATCGGTTCGAGCGCATGATTGCGCCAAACATTGACCCGGATTCTTTGCCTCGGCTTCGTTTCAAGGCGAACAGCTTGAATCGCCAATCGGGATGGACGCTGGGCAAACAAAGCACTTTGGGCTTCGTACCGTACCATGTTCTCTTCGAGTAAGCCTGTCATCACGTTCAGTTCAATAAATCAAGCAAATACTGTCCGTAGGTGCCCTTGCTGAGTGCTTGGCCCGTTTTTCGAATTTGCTCGGAGGTGAGCCAACCATTGTTTAGGGCAATCTCTTCCAAGCAAGCAATCTTATATCCTTGGCGGTTTTCGATCGTTTCGACGAAATGCGCTGCGGCGAGCAAGCTTTGGTGAGTGCCGGTATCGAGCCACGCAAATCCGCGTCCGAGAATTTCGACGTGCAAATCACCCCGCTCCAGGTAGGCCTGGTTCACACTCGTAATCTCCAGCTCACCCCGTGCCGAAGGCTTGACTTGTTTGGCCAATCGGATCACGTCATTATCGTAGAAATACAAACCCGTGACGGCATAATTGGACTTTGGATTCGCCGGCTTTTCGACAATGGATGTGGCCTTCTTGTTTTCGTCGAATGCAACAACACCAAAATGTTCTGGATCTTTGACTTTATACGCAAACACCGTTGCACCTTTGGGCAGTTCAACGGCCTGGCGCAACAGCGAGGTAAAGCCTTGCCCGTAAAATATGTTGTCACCCAGAACCAAACAAACGTGATCGGAGTCGATAAAGCTTTCGCCAATGGTGAATGCTTGCGCCAAGCCATCGGGACTGGCCTGAACGGCATACTTCAAACGAATGCCAAACTCGCCGCCGTCGCCAAGCAATCGCTGGAAGCCAGACTGATCCTCGCCGGTCGTAATGATCAAAATGTCACGGATCCCCGCCAACATCAATACGGACAACGGATAATAGATCATTGGCTTGTCGTAAATGGGCAAGAGCTGCTTCGATATGCCACGAGTTATCGGATGCAATCGAGTCCCGGAACCGCCGGCGAGAATGATGCCTTTCATGGAAGAGATTCTTTCCTTCTCATTGGGTCGATAGAGTCACATCGGCGAGGCGGAATGGCTCATATTCCAGCGTGACCAAATCCGACATGGAGTCGCAAAACGCTTTTCGGTCCATGCTCAGACCGCTCCAAACGCTTTTCACAAAGCGAATCTTACCGATCCGCACCTCGGTCGGAATGATCTTCACCATGTAATCGGGCTCCACGTATTGGAAATCGGCAAAGTTGAAATACTCGCGTAAACCGCTGTGAGTGATTTGACGGTAGTTGACGACTTCTTGCACGCTAATTCCAAATCGCCGCTCGTCTCCGAATGCCAATCGCATATAACCGCAATATTCTTTGGTCTTGATCATTCGATTCGGTTCCAGCGGCAGCAACTGCTCATCAAAAACAAATGCGGTTCCGGTTCGCACAACGTTGCTTTGGCCGATCTGCGAGATGACTCCCGACATATAGCAATTCTCGACGTGCATCGTCCAGTACCGGACATTGCTTTCGATAATAAAGACGGACACGAGGACTGAAACCGCCAGCAGGCGAAGGCGGCTACCCCCCTGAAACGCCCGCGAAAATGCCTCGATCACCGCGATCAGGACGAGCGACATTCCGAATGGCATGAGCAATTGATGACGCGAAAGAAAAAACGGATAGCAGCGCGGATATTTCTCGACGACCAGATAGGGAAACATGGCGCTGAGTAGCAGGAGGAATGCGAGTCCTGCGTACCACATCACCGGTTGGTCATTGGGTTGCGACGAGACGACCCGGCGAAACGCGAATGCGAACAACAGGGCCAGCAGTACCAACGCGATCACATTCAGGCTATTGCCGTCAGTGATCAGCGTCTGCAGCGCGTCGTCAATCGCAAACAAAAAATTAAAGGGAGACGTCAGTGCGCCTTTGATCGTCGGCACGTTGTAACTGGCTTCTTCGGCAAACCCGCTCGGTTTCATCCAGACGCCCTTGAGAAACCAAAACGCGAACGGGAGCAATGCAAAGTCCCATGCCTTGAGGACTCGAGTTGAAATGCGCAGCTTGCGCGATTGAAGAAACCAGATGTGCAGCATGGGCCAAGCGAAGAACATCAACAACGACGGAGTAAGGAAGGAAAAGGTAAAGAGCGCCAACGACGCACCGCGCAGGGCCAGCCGGCCTACTGGCGACCTCCTTTTGAACGATCGAATTGCCAACCACCAAGCCAGAAAAAACACGGCAAAACAGATCGCGTACGGAAGGCAGATGAGACAATTCTTCGCAATGTTCAGCGGAATGCATGCGGCCAAGCAAACCGCGATCAGGAGCGTAGGCTCGGGGATTACTTTCGAATCACGGACGGCCTCATAACACAATAGAAATCCAATCCAGTACGAAACAAAGATGATGATCCGATAGAGCACCAACGACTGCGGAGCCGCGTCGAGCATCGCGTGCACATATCCCCAAAGCGGAATTCCATAATCGGTGAATTGCTTGATGAGATCGCGGCTGCTTTGGCCGAATACCATCCAGTCGTCCCAGAAAATCCCGGAACTGAACGGAATCCAGACGTTGGCTGCAACATAACACAGCGAGATCAGCAGCCAAGCATTGCGCGATGGCTGGGCATCGCCGGCGCTTGACACCGAATCATGGCGAATCAAACGACTCATTGGTTTAGTTGATACCCCGACTCTTGATCAACGACCTTGGATGCGACGATGACGCAGCTACTTCCAAACCATTGCGCCCTGAGGCGGCGAATTCGCAATAGCTCGCGTTGTAAGCCTCGGCGAATCACAGAACCGATCAATGATTTAGGCAACGAATGCTCTCGCGCGGTAATTTCTGTCGCCACGGATTTGCGCCAACGAACGGCACTCGGGATGGATCGGCACAAGAGGATTGGAAAAGCTAACGGCTGAAAGAGGTAACTCGCGAACAAAACTTGAAATCCTGATTTCTTCAGCACTCGTCGAGCCGAGGAGATCGTGTACCGGCGAAAATGCCCCGCATGTTCGTCCTCAAACGACCAAAGGGCCCCAAACGCGGGAACAGTTACAAAGAGGTGGCCATTCGGTTTAAGGACGCAGTGCAATTGTCGCAGAAAGCCATCGTCGTCTTCGATGTGTTCCATAACGTCAAAAATGCCAATCGCCCCGATGGAGTTGTCCCGTATTTGGGCATCCTCCAAGGTTGCATTGATCACGTTTCTCACTCCTCTGCGGATCGCATTCTGGCACCCAGTCGTGCCGGGCTCCAAAAGCGCCACATCGAATCCAGCGGTCTGAATCGCCGCGGCGACGAACCCGTTTCCTCCACCCACGTCCAAAAATACGTCGCTCGGTGCAAACCTTCGGACTAACTCCGTGATGACTTGGTTTCGATGTTGGAACCAAAACGAACTCTCCTCGATCAAATAGCATTCGAGATTGCCATCGCCGGGGTAGGAGATCGGACTCGATTGGGCACTCCGCCAAACTCCGTTGGCCTGAGGAACGACGCCGGCTGAAAAATCTTGAATATTCATCGGCTTATGACGAACAACCCGGCCACGATCAGGAGCGTTCCTAGAACTTTGGCCGACGTAATGCTTTCGCCGAACAACACGCTCGAGGCAACGAACACGAGGACGATGGCCAAGCTGGTGAATGGGTACGCTTGACTTAGTGGCAGTTTGGTCATGGCGGCCATCCAACAGAGCGCCGCGACAAATGCCGCAAAAAGTCCGCTGAACACCCAGGGGTTGAGTAATTGAGCCAACAAAAAAAGCACTTTTGAAATCAAAGGCTCGGGAAGTACTTTTCCAGCGAGCTGCCATTTGATAACCAACTGTCCGTACACGGTGAGCAATACGGTAAGGGCAACGTAGACGTATCCCATAAGCTTTCGTCACTGATTCGGTTCGAGTGAAGTCTCTTTGTCCGCGAGACTTCCGGGGGAAGGGCGGTTAGGTGCGTCTCCGATGACCTGTCGGATTGCATATTGAGGCTTTCGATTGACGTTGAGGTGCAAACGGCCGACATACTCGCCAATGATTCCGAGGCTCAGAAGCTGAAGGCCACCGAGGACGAGCACCGCGACGATCGTGGAGGCATAACCCGGAACGCCGACCTGGGCAAACAACGCGCCAAACAAATACCAAAATGCGAGACCGATGCCGCCGGTCGCGGCAACGATTCCAACGAATGAAACCATCTGCAATGGCAACAGAGAAAAATTAGTAAACACGTTCATCGCAAGGCCGAAGAGCTTGCCAAACGTGTAACTCGATTTTCCATCAGCTCGTTCGTGATGTGGCACCGAGACCATCTCGATGCGCTGCGTATTCCAGGCCAGCAATCCATCGATGTACGTGAAGTTCAAGTTGTACTTGAGGATCGAGCGCACTAATTCCATTCGAATCACTCGAAACGAAGTGACCGTTACCGGCATTCGAAACACGATTCGGTAAAACTGATTCACGAGCCACGAGCCAAGATTGCGGCCACCCGTGTGCTTCTTGGAATCATAGACTCCGTACACAACGTCCGCATTGGTTTGTTCCAGATGTTCGACGAGCCGCGGAATACTCTCTGGTTCGTGCTGCAGGTCGTCGTCCATCGTGACAATGATACTGCCCGTCGCATGTTGAAAGCCGCACATGAGTGCATTGTGTTGCCCGAAGTTCCGCATCAATCGAATGGCGATGGTATTGGGCCGGTCATGGCAGCATTCACTCAAAACGTCCCACGAGTCTTGGGGACCACAATCGTCGATTAACACGATCTCAGGCGTTGGCATCCCGCGATGCAAATAGAGTTGATCGACTCGAGACAATAGTTCCCGAATGTTTCCGCCGCCTCCAAAAACCGGAATGACGATTGAGATCATCGTGGGAGTTCGTTGGCTCACGCGTCGAGAAAGCTCAGTGGGATCTGGTCAAGCCAAAAATGGTACCACGTGGTTTGGTTGACCAAAGCCATCCCATGCCGCTGATACAATGACATCGCCGGTGTGTTGGTTGCTTGCGTCACGACGCATAGCGAGCCGGCGCCGGCGCGTCGCACGATGGGATCGACCGCTCGAAGACATGCCAGCCCTAGTCCCTTCCGCTGGTGGTTTTCGGAAACCGCGATGAGTCCGATATCGGCGACGTCAGCGCCCACGTTGACCGTGACGAACGCGGCGATCTCATCGGTTGGCGCGACGATCGTCAAGACGTCCGTGGCCATTTCTCTCAAGCAACTTCGGTCGAGCCAAACACGATACATCCGTGCAAACGCATCGTCGCCAAAACGTTGGTCCAGCTTGAATCGTGATTCGTGACCGGCCAACATTCCCAACTTCACAAGCGGTTCCGGCGCAGGACCAATGGCAACTGACTTCAACGTATACTCGTTCGGCAATTTCGGTGGTTCGATAATTCCGCGAATGCGCTTGCAGTACTTAAGCTGTTGTACGATTTTGTACGGCTCGATCCGACTACGGAGTTGGTGACCGAGCGTTTCGCCATTCGTCACGGCCCAATACAACAGATCGACTTTCTCCCCGCGCGCTTTGCAGAGACAGCGACGAATCGATTCTTGGCTGGCCGGAAGGCGCGTCCGCGCGACTTGCAGCCCAAAAAATTCGCTGTCCCATTGCAACCGTTCGAACGATGGTTCCGTCAAAGTATCGCCGATCATTTTTCCACGAGAGTCCGAATGACCTGGCACACGCGGGCAAGCTCCTCGTCGCGAATGTCGTGAAAAAACGGCAACCGTATGAGTCGCTGCGCGAACGTTTCCGTCCGCGGCAACGTGACGTCGCCACTAATTAATCGACCCATCGGTGACTTGTGCAACGGAACGTAATGGAAGACCGCGCGAATTCCCGCCTTTCGCATGTCGTCCAAGGCTTGGTCCCGAACCTCCGCGGTGGGAAGAATGACGTAAAACAAATGGTAATTGCTGGCGCAATGAGCGGGAGTATGAGGTAATTGCAACAAGCCGGCTCGGCACAGCGGTTCCAGATCGCTTTGGTACACCGCGTAAATTTCCTGCCGGCGCCTCGAGATGCTATCCATCACCTCAAGCTGGCCGTACAAAAACGCCGAACAGATTTCGCTGGGCACGTACGACGATCCCACGTCGACCCAGGTGTATTTATCCACCTCGCCGCGAAAGAACTTCTGGCGATTGGTTCCCTTGTCGCGAATGATCTCCGCTCGCTCGCTAAAGCTGTCGTTGTTGATGCACAGCGCTCCACCCTCACCGCAGATGTAGTTTTTCGTCTCGTGGAAGCTATAGCACCCCAAATCGCCAATCGATCCAAGCGCACGATCTTTGTAAAACGCGTTCACACCTTGGGCCGCATCCTCGACGACGAGCAACTTATGTTTCTGAGCGATCGCCATGATCGGATCCATTTCGCAGGCGACTCCCGCGTAATGGACGACGCAAATCGCTTTGGTTCGCTCCGTTATCGCCCGTTCAATCAAAGTCTCATCGATGTTCAGCGTATCGGGGCGAATATCGACGAACACCGGCTTGGCACCCTCGCGCACGAACGCCGAAGCCGTCGAGACAAAGGTGTACGACGGCATAATGACTTCGTCGCCCGGTTGAAGATCGCACAGAATGGCTGCCATTTCCAATGAGGCAGTACACGAGGGCGTGAGCAAAACTTTGGGGATCTCAAATCGTTCCTCCATGAGGCGCGAGCAAGCCTTCGTGTAGAATCCATCTCCCCCTAAATTCCCGAGCGTCACCGCTTGGGCAATGTAATACAATTCTTTGCCCGCGATGAACGGCTTGTTAAACGGAATGGGAGAATTGTGGGAAGGGTTCATTCGGAATTAATTCAAACTAACGGCGATCTGCCAAGGTGTGATCAATCGTTGCAAATCCTGTCATTGCGTTTCAGCGGACAATCCCAAGCGGTCCAGCCGATACTCGCCATTCAAAATATTTTGCCACCAAAGTTGGTTATCACAGTACCAGCGCACTGTCTTCAGAAAGCCGCTTCGAAAGTCTTCGATCGGTTTCCAGTTTAATTCGTCGCGAATCTTGGATGAATCGATGGCGTAGCGCAGGTCGTGAGCCGGCCTATCTTGCACGAAGGTGATCAATTGATCGTATCGACCGATGCTGGGATTTTTCGACCTCAGTTGCAGGTTGCGCGCGCAAGGATATAGGTCGTCGAGCAGGGCACAAATCATCTGGATCAAGTCAATGTTGCGCCGCTCGTTGTTACCGCCGATGTTGTACGTTGCTCCGGCTGTACCGCGGTCGGCGACTAGTTCTAACGCTCGTGCATGGTCCTCAACGTACAGCCAATCCCGCACGTTTTCCCCTTTGCCATAGACTGGAATTGAGTCGCCGCGGAGCGCTTTGAGAATAACGGTTGGCACTAGCTTTTCGGGGAACTGATACGGGCCATAGTTATTGGAACAATTGGTAACGATAACCGGTAATCCGTAGGTGGTATTCCAAGCCCGGGCCAGGTGATCGGAACCGGCTTTGCTGGCCGAATAAGGGGAATGCGGATCGTAGCGCGTCGCTTCCGTGAACCCTGGTTCAGAAAAATCCAACGAGCCGTACACCTCGTCCGTGGAAACATGCAGGAATCGAAATCGCTCTCGGTCCAACGTCGGCAAGCCTTCCAGATGCGCCCGGGCAGCTTGCAACATACGAAACGTTCCGACCAAATTCGTTTGAATGAACTCTTCCGGTCCATCGATCGAACGATCCACGTGCGATTCGGCGGCCAAATGGTAGACCACCTCGGGCGCAAACGAAGTGAACACGTTTTGCAAACCTGGGGTGTCGCAGATGTCGAGGACGCTGAATTGAAAACGGGAGTCCGCTTCCAAATCGCGCAGCGAGCTCCGATTACCCGCGTAAGTGAGTTTGTCCACAACGAGTATTTGGTTTTCTGGGCGCGACATGAGGTGTCGAGCCAAGTTTCCCCCGATGAATCCCGCGCCACCTGTGATTAGAATCCGACGACGTGCCAATTCACTAACCTTGGGCCCTGACCGGCATAAACGAGTCGGACGATGAGTGTTCGCACAATCGCTGAGCTAGAAACCACTCCGTCCGCGCAAGCGATTCCAGCGTATTACCGCCGATATGCGGTGTGAGCAGGATGTTCGCGCCGCGACGGGCCAGCGCGCGAAGATTTTCGAAACTTGATTTCGGCGTGTGTTCCTGGTCGATCACATCCAGGGCAACTCCGGCCAAATGGCCGGACGCCACCAGGGACACCAAAGCCTCTTCATCGATGAGTTCGCCACGGGCCGTATTGATCAAAACGGCGCCAGGCTTCATTTGGGACAATCGATCTCGAGTGAACAGATGATAATTCTGTGGTTGAAAATTCACGTGCAGCGAAACAATGTCGCTTCGCTGCAGCAAATCTCCCAGGGAAAGCGTCGGAAACGTATCGACGAGCGATCCGGTCATGAGTTTCGGATCGCAAATCACGACGCTCGCGCCGAGGCTTTGAAAATACCGCGCGACGATTGAACCCAATCGTCCGTAGCCCACGATTCCGACGGTCTTTTGGTGGATCTCACGACCTTGAAATGGTTCTCGATTCCATCCGCCGGCACAAACGTGCGCGTGCGCCGCGGGAATGTGCCGCAAAAGCGCCAGCGTAAGAGCGAGCGTATGCTCGGCCGTGGCCCGGATTTCCTTGAGAAATTCGACCTCGCCTTGGAGCGAAAAGATCTGAATCCCGCGTCGTTGTGCCGCTTCCACATCGATGTGATTCAAGCCAGTGGTGTTGGTAATGATTGCCTTCAGTTTTGGCGCCGCGTCAAGGACTTCGGTATCGATCAAATTTCGCAGCCGAACCCACAGGTATTGGCAAGCGCTCACTCGATGCAATAGTTCTACCCGCGTGAGGTCCGCCAGCTCAACTTCAAAACATCGGCGCAGCGCCGCAAGTGCCGTCGTGTTGAACGCGGCGCTTTCGGCGATCAGCAGAGTAGGTTTCTGGTCACTCATGAATTGTAGGGTGGGACAAGCGTGCGTTGGTTTGGTTTTGTTCTGCGATGCGAATACGCTCAATCAACGCCGATTCGCGTTGCACGACCTGTGTTCGCATGCGAGTCCCACCAAACATTTCGTGTCGATGATCCATTTCGTGCAACTTCATTGGTGGGACTCGAAGACTCGTCCCACCCTACCGAAGATTTGTGAGTCATCCGTTTGCCTCAGATTACGCGTGTAAGCCGGCCGTCATGGACTCGACCATTTCGCTAACGATTTCTTTTAGGGTACGGGTCGGTTTCCATCCCGGATAATGCGACTGGAGTTTGCGGAGGTCGGAGTAATAGCAAATGTGATCGCCGATTCGGTTTTCATTTACGTAGGTTAATTTTGGCTTCTTTCCACTGATCTGCGCGATCAGTTCCACGCACTCAAGGAGGCTTGCGGCGTTCTGTTTTCCGCCGCCCAAGTTATAGACTTCGCCGGGGCGAGGATTTTGCGCGAAATGCCAGAAGGCATTGATGACGTCGAAGCTGTGAATCTGATCGCGAACTTGTTTGCCTTGGTAGCCGAAGATGGAGTAGTGACCCTCGCGCAGCGTTTGGGCGACGAGGTAGCTGAGAAAGCCGTGCAATTCGACTCCGGAATGGGCCGGACCGGTGAGACAGCCGCCACGAAACGTACCCGTCTTCATGCCGAAATAGCGACCGTATTCCTGAGTCATTACATCCGCAGCGACTTTGGAGGCCCCGAACAACGAATGCAGGGACTGATCGATCGAAAAGGATTCGTCGATCCCGTGCTCGTATTTGGGATCGTCGTAATCCCAACGCGTCGCCAGCTCTTTGAGAGCAATTCGATTCGGACCGTCACCGTAGACCTTGTTGGTGCTCATAAAGATGAACACGGCTTCCGGCGTGTGTCGCCTGCAGGATTCCAACAGGTTCAACGTGCCGACCGCATTGACGTCGAAATCATCGAACGGGACCTTTGCCGCCAAGTCGTGGCTCGGCTGGGCCGCCGCATGGACCACCAACTCGAACCGACCGCGCTGAAACAGATCATTGACGTCGTTGCGGTTGCGGATATCCAACGGCAAATGTTGAAATCGTTGACAACTCGACTCGAGGCGCTCGCGGTTCCAGTTGGTATCCCCTTTTTCGCCAAAGAATTGGGCCCGCATGTTGTTGTCGACTCCCTTCACTTCGAACCCTAACTTGTCGAAAAAAGTAACTGCTTCAGAGCCAATCAATCCGCTGCTGCCGGTTACCAAAACACGCATGATTGCTTAGTCCTGTTAATTGTAATGGCCTCCAATGGTCGCGGCCGAAGCATTGCCGAACCGCGGAATGATCGGACCACGACGATTCGACCAACCGAACATCGGTAAATGCAAGCTCGGCTTGTCGATTCCTTCATCCGCTAGTCTTGACTTGGGCGTCGAAAAAAGTGTCGCCTGAACGCAAGTCAAATCGCGAATGGTGTCGCACGGTATCAACAAACCATATTTCCTTGGACTTGTGGGCCGCTTTGAAAAACAACGAGGCTCTATACATCCAGGCAAATCGGGACCGATAGAAATGCACAACGCTGTCAATCCGATAATCAAAGACGATGCAGCGTGGTCGAAATGCCTGCTCGAGCAACCAAACGGCATCCGCGCAGATCAAGGGTTTGCGCGGATCTTGCGGATTGTCGATCGTAGGACCATCAATATATAAGAAATCCAATCCACGATTTTGAAGACTCTGGGCGTACAAGGGTTCATATCGACACTGGGCTGGCGATCGATCAAGTTCCACAAGGCGACGGCAAACGAGCGGTTTGATACGGGATGTGTTCAAACCCGAATGGACAAGCCGGTCCATCGTTTCGGACAAGTATTTCTCATTCTCGTCCACCGTAAAGACTTGGCATTGCGGATTCCAATTCGCATACGTCGCAAAAATGGAAGTTGTCGCTCCTCCGCCAAGTTCGAGGATTGTTGTCGGCCGAATCTCATCGAGGAGCTGGGCAAGTTCCAACAATTTAAATTCCGAAAAATAGTGTCGAAGACCTCCCGCTGCGGTTTGAGATTTTAAATAGTCGGCCGCCTGTGGAAAAAACTGTGGGAGATTCGTGGATGCTTTTTCGGACACGGTCCGATAGCGACGCGACATTAAGAACAACGACGCGCGCCGTGAAATCTCAGAAACCGGCCGGCCGAGTAACGCACCCAACATGAAAGCCCTTGTGTCCTCTGCTAATTAAGTCGAACGATCGAGTCCGTTTGGGTTCTGAATACATTCCTGGGCAGGACGACCGGGAAAATGGTCGGGTCCAAGTTGGAACAACTTCTCGCCAAGGAATAAATCCAGCGGTTCGTCAATGTTGCAAGCCCTCTGCGGTGGTATCAGCCAAGCCCGGCAATCGTCGCCTTGGAGCGAGTTTTTTTCCATCAGCACGTCGCGCCGCGTTAAATAGACCGAGCCATCGCGCAAATATAAAGGGCGCAAATCTTGGCGACGTTGGCCTTCGAACGCCTCCGCAAAATCGGGATCGCGAACTCGACCATCGACGGCGATCCATTTCATTCGGGCCGGATGCCGCTCGCCGACCGACGTAAAGCCAATCACCGAATCCGCATCGGATTTTTGGAGCAATGTCACTGCCCCGTCGATGTCGGAACTCAGTCGCAGCGGGTTGGTCGGTTGCAGAGTAAATATTGCATCGAAGCGATCGCCTTCCGCCTCGAGCTTGCGAACGACGTCTTGAAGAACGGGAATGGTTGGGGTCGTGTCCAAAGCCAACTCGGCCGGCCGCAGGAAGGGAACGTCCAAATCGAGGGCGCGGCCTGCGTCTGCGATTTCCGGATCGTCCGTGGAAAGGACGACGCGGGCCAACGATCGCGCCTTTAATGCGACCTCGGCCGTATGGGCCAGCAATGATTTGCCTCCCAGCAGCGCCAAATTCTTGTGCGGGATCGACTTGGACCCGCCGCGGGCAGTCACAATTCCCAAGACTCGCATCGGTTAGTTAAGAGTTGAAAGTTAAGATTCGAGAGTCAAGAAATGAGAACATAAAGGCGCCAATGAACTCCCGGAGTCCTTCTGGGCCAAGACGAAGGAGCTATAACGAGTACACACGTCTTCGCTTTCAACTCTCAACTTTTAACTCTCAACTTCTTAGTACGTGATTCGCTTTTCGATCGTCAGTTCGCAGGTCGCCAGCACGCTGGCGATCTTCGCACCCGCAGTCCCATCGCCGTAAATCGTATCGCTGGCGTAGCGTCCGTGGGCAATTTGTTGACGCATTGCGACGACGATTTCCTCGCTGCAGTAGTCGACGTCCAGCACATTGCCGGCCCGCGCTCGACCGCTTTGGCGCGTGCCGATATTCACAACGGGCACGCCGAGAAAAGCGCATTCGCGAACGCCTGCGCTCGAATTCCCAATCAGGCCGCGGGCGTTGAAGAGGAGTCGCAAAAAATCAAGCGGGGCCATGTTTTTGAAAAAATGGAACTGTTCAGCCCGGCCGATCTCGCGAAAATGCCGAATCCCCGACGACGTCCCATCCGAACCGGCGTCCACGTTGGGCCAAAACCAAAGCACCGGCAAATCGAGTCGCGCAGCAGCCTCCAATGTCTGAACGATGTGCGTTCGCGATTGCTGATACTCGGTCGTCACGGGATGCTGCAAAACGACCACGTAACCCCGGCTCAGATCCTGCTTCGGGCCGACGCCGGCATATTTTTCGTATGGGTCGAAGTCGAGGGCAGGGGACTGCATGATCTCCGCGGCAAGGTCGATTGAGGGGCAGCCGGTGTTGAAAACCGACTCGGGGCGCTCACCCAACCTGAGGACTCGCGCTCGAGCATCCTCGGAAGCCACCAAATGAATATCCGCGAGCTTGGTCACGGCGTGGCGGACCTTTTCATCAATCGATCCGGTGACTTCGCCCCCTTGGATGTGGGCGACGGGAATATTCATGTAGGATCCTGCAATCGCCGTCCCAATCGTCTCATAACGATCCGCGACCGAGACTACGACGTCCGGCTTAAGATTGAGAAACGTGGTGGCGAGTTCCAGAATTCCCATCCCCGTGGTCTTTGCCATGGAGGTCGGGTTTTCGCCCTCGAGGACCATGAAAACCTTTTCGTCGATGGCAAAACCGTCTTGATCTATCTGGTGGACGACGCTGCCGTAGCGGTCCAACAGTGCGGAAGCGGCAACGACCAGTTGCAGGTGCAAGTCCGGATGCGCTTGAATGCCTTGAAGCGCCGTCTTTACTCGGCTGTAGCTCGGCCGGGCCGTGACCACGACGCAGACATTTCGTTGCTTTCGATCGCGGGACATCGTCACTGCAAGTTCTCTTCCCGGATCGCTTCGTCTTTGGCCAGGGCTTTGGTTGTGCGTCGTCCGAGCATTTCCGGATAGCGCTGCGGAGGGATTCCGTCCCCCGGTTTTTTAAAGTCCAGATGGCCACGCTCGAGGATCGTACCTTCGGGAATCGGCGCGGCTGCGACGATGCTTTTGGTAAACAAGCCGCGCAAGCGGGCCGAGTCGCGAGCCATTTGGTCTTTGTCGACAGGTTGGGACAGCGCCATTTCGAGTTGGCGGATCATCGGAACCAATTCGGTCGCCTGTTCGACGGTCAGGCTCGACGCGACATCCGGCCCGAACATGCGGCGATGGAATGTGAGGTGGAATTCAATCAGGTTGGCCCCCAGTGCGACGGCCGCGATGCTGGGGGCAATGGTCCCGCTATGATCGCTGAGACCGACCGGGCAGGCAAACGCTTGTCGCATTTCGTCGAGCAGGTTTAAGCCCCACGATTCCGCTGGACAAGGGTAGGCCGACGTGCATTGCATTACGGCCAACGGAATTCGGCGTTCGGCAAAAAATTGGGTGGCGATCCTAAGTTCATCCCAGCTGCTCATGCCGCTCGACAACAGCACGGGTAAACCAGTTTGTGCAATCCGTTCCAACAGCGGCAAATTGCTGACTTCACCCGAGGCAATCTTCCAGGCGGGTATTTTGCATTCGATCAGTAGTTCGACGGCTTGCGCGCTGAACGGTGAGCTTAGAAAAATGAGGCCTTTGCTGCGCACATAATCGGCGAGCCGTTTCCATTGCTCAGCGGGGAATGCGGTCCGTTGCCAATAGTCAAATCGTGTTTGATCTTGAGGAAAAACGGGAACGCGAAACGCTTCGCGGGCCGTGCTTTCGGCGGTCGCGATATGGGTTTGAAATTTGACGGCGTCGACGCCAGCTACGGCCGCCGCATCGACGAACGCGTGAGCCAATCCCAAGCTCCCTTCGTGCGCCAATGCGACTTCGGCGATGAGGAAGCATGGATGGCCCCGCCCGACCGTTTTACTCGATATTGAAAATTCTGACATTACTCGGCGTCGTTGACGTTCGAACCCCGGTTTCGCGGGAAAAAGGCCGCGATTCTTTGGGTCGGGTCGGCGCGCACTCCGTTCCCGTGGGTGACAGACCCCTGAAAAAGGATCTGCCCAGGGCAGAATCCAAACCGGTGATCAACCCGAATCGAAACTGTTAATTTGTGCCGACTGGCACAACATTTACGATAGCCGAATCCGGCAATTCGGTAAGGCCTTTGGACGGAATTTGGATCGAAGTGGGCGAATTCGTCGCTATGCGCAGAAAAGTCCGACTAATTGAACTGTATCGAGTTTCGTCCGCGAGCACTTGGCCCAAAGGGCGCGCGCTCGATTGGCTTGACCCGTCGGAACAACTGGCACGATCCGTTTAACCGCCGAATCGATTTAAGAACGCACTTGCGCGTGCAACAAGTCTGTTTCACGCTTGGCTAGCTCGAGGTCGCTATCGACCATGAGTTCGGCGAGCTGGCGGCAGTTGAGAGTCGGCTTCCAGCCGAGGACCGCGCGAGCCTTGGAGCTATCGCCCAACAGCAAGTTCACTTCGGTGGGGCGTAGATATCGCGGATCGATTTCAATGTACTTCTGCCAATCGAGATCTAAATAACCAAAGCTGAACTCGAGGAAGTCGCGAATCGAAAACGTCTCGCCGGTGGCGATCACAAAATCGTCGGGGCGATCTTGTTGCAGCATCAGCCACATGGCTTCGACGTAATCCCGGGCATAACCCCAATCGCGCTTCGAGTCCAGATTTCCCAGATAGAGCTTGTCTTGCAGACCGACTTTGATTCGAGTCGCGGCCCGCGTGATCTTGCGCGTCACAAACGTCTCCCCACGGCGAGGCGACTCGTGGTTGAACAAGATTCCGTTACACGCGAACAAGTCGTAGGCGCTGCGGTAGTTGACGGTTTGATGAAACGCGTAGACTTTGGCGCACGCGTAAGGGCTTTGCGGCCGAAACGGAGTCGACTCGCGCTGCGGAATTTCGATGACGTCGCCGAACATTTCCGAGGAGGAGGCTTGATACACGCGGACTTCGCGGCGCTTATTCAATTGGCGGGCCGCCTCCAGCACGTTGAGGGCCCCGGCGCCCGTGACCTGCAAGGTGTAGACCGGTTGATCGAACGAGACGCGGACGTGGCTTTGCGCTCCGAGGTTGTAGATCTCGTCCGGTTCGACGTCCAAGACGAGATTGGTCAAATTCTGGGCATCGGTCAGGTCGCCGTAATGGAGCCGCAAGCGGGTACTGGCGTGATGCGGATCCTGATAGACGTGATCGATTCGCGACGTGTTGAACGAACTCGACCGGCGCACGAGCCCATGCACTTCGTAGCCCTTGCTCAGCAGGAATTCGGCCAAGTACGACCCGTCCTGCCCGGTGATTCCGGTGATTAACGCACGGCGATTCATGAAGCGGCTTGGGCGCGATGGCCTTGTCAAAAAAAGGAAATCGAAGGGTCGTCGCAACAATAACTGTCGTGGCCGACGCTGCCAGCGTCGGTACTGATGCTGGCAGCATCCGCCACGAACCCAACCTAAGCAGCCAGTCACCGGCGAATTGTAGCGGTTTCCAGTTCGGAAATATACGTCTCGTAGGTGCGCTGAATCCCTTCACGAAGCGGGATACCCGCGCGCCAACCCAACGACCGCATCAGCGACGTATCGGTCCGCTTGACTGGGGTCCCATCCGGCTTGGAAGGATTGGGGACGATGGCGCCGTGGTAACCGACGACTTCCGCAATCATTTCGGCAAGCTCGCGGATCGAGACGTCCTCCCCAGTACCGACGTTGACCCAATCGGGAAACTCGCTGAACGACAGGAGGTGTAGTATCGCGTCGGCCAGATCATCGACATGCAGGAACTCCCGCCGCGGCTGCCCCGTACCCCAAAGCTCGACGGTCGGCAGATGGGCCTGTTTGGCCCAATGAAATCGCTGCAAGAGCCCTGGCAAAACGTGGGAATGCTCGGGATGGTAGTTGTCGCCGGGACCGTACAGATTCGTCGGCATCGCGGAATGAAACGCGACGCCAAATTGACGGCGGTAGTATTGGCACAGTTTGAGGCCGGCGATTTTGGCCAGCGCGTAGGCCTCGTTGGTTGGCTCCAGCGGACCGGTGAGCAGGGCCGACTCGCGGATGGGTTGCTCGGCATCGCGCGGATAGATGCAGGTGCTTCCGAGGTACAACATTCGCTGGACGCCGAAGCGAAATGCGGCGTCAATAGAATGGATGGCCATCGCCAAGTTGCGGACCATGAAATCGGCTGGGAAGGCCTGATTGGCCTGAATTCCGCCGACTCTACCCGCTGCGAATACGACGACTTCTGGGCGTTCGCTGGCAAAAAAATCGTCGACCTGCTCCTGTCGTTCCAGATCCAATTGATCCCGAGTTCGAGTGAGGATTTGGGCAGCTCCAGCCTGTTCTAGGGCTCGCACGACTGCGGAGCCGACCATACCTTGATGTCCTGCGACGAAGATTTTTTTCCCTTGGATACATCCGCCCGAATTGTCGGCCGCGTTGGGTTGCATGCTGGGCTTCGCCATCGGATTGCGAAAGGGATTTCGAGTGTCAATTCTTTTCTAACATGGCTTCATCGATTTCCATAGAGACGCCTTGCTCAATGAACTTGATCGCTAGCAGGAGACGCGTTTTGCCTTCGCGTCGGAGGACATATCCTTCGTATCCGGCGAACGGTCCGGAGCGGACGCGAATTTGATCTCCGGCGACGATTCTGGCTTCGGGAGTCAGCGGAGCTCCTATCTCGATCGCCCGCTGAATGCTCCGCAAATCTTGGATCAATTGGTCGCGATCTGCGACGCCTTGGCAGCGCGACATCTTGTTGGTTTTCAGGGCCGCGATCCGCTGGAACTCGTTGCCAAAAACGAAGATATAGCCGGGAAAGAGCGGCACGAAGGACTCGCGCAACCGGCCGGAAGGTGAGCGAAATCGCTTGAAGATGATCGGGCAATAAAAGGGAACTTGTTGGGCGAAAAGTCGCCGCGCGGCCGATTTTTCGGCGCGGGCTAAGGTGCTAAAGCACCAACAGCTCTCGGCTTGCTCGATGGTCGTTGCATCCGCGGCCAGGAGGTTGTCGGGATAGACGCTGGGTTCGCGGTTGAGGTTAGGCATGTTGAGGGGGCTTATTCCACCGCCAAGCCCAGTTGAACCGGCACTAGCGGAAAATACCGGTCCATTGGATCATCGCCACTCGATATTAGTTAGGCTGTGAATTTATTCATTTCAAAAGTAGGGCGGCCCTTCCGGGCCGTCGTTTTCCAGTTCATCGACGGCCGTGAAAGGCCGTCGTACGAACAAATTCACACCCGATATTGGATTCGATGCTGGCGAATATAACCAAGCCGGCCAGCCGGTGAAACGCGATTATTCTTGGTGAATCTCCCAACCGGAAATTGGCACCGGGTGATTTCGACATTTTTTTCTTTATTTTGTGCGCTGGTCATTGATTTCAACTGGACAAGCGTGTTAATATTAACGAGTGCCTTAAAAAGCACTTTTGCATTTCCGTATCTTCTTCACGTTTTCTTCACGCGCGTGCTTTCTGCATCGGTGTCCTCGTTCTCCTCATAGTTCCGGTGCGGGTTTTTATTTTTCTTTTCTTCAGAAAGGGTTGATATGATTCGAAGCCAGAGAAAGGGTTTTACCCTGGTCGAACTGTTGGTGGTCATTGCGATCATCGGCATTTTGATCGCGTTGTTGCTTCCAGCCGTCCAAGTAGTTCGCGAAGCGGCTCGTCGCACCGACTGCAAAAACCGCATGCGTCAAATCGCAATTGCGGCGCATGATTTTCACGACGCTACCATGCGTCTGCCTCCAGGAACCTTGAATTTGGCAATCATTCCAAACGGTTACCCGGACGCTGCTATGGAATTGGTCCCTGCGACGGTTTATACGGGGAACAACTCCCAACAATTGAGTTCGCTCTTCTTGATCATGCCGTTTATCGAATTGCAGAATCAATACGATTCGGTCGACGGTCGCTTGGTCAACTTGCAGAAGGACTTGCGCGGCATCACCGACGATTCGGTTCCTCCGTTGCGCATTTTCAAGGCCTTCCGTATCTACGATGTTGGCGCTGGCGCTAGCTACCCGGTTGACTCGGATATCCAGAACTTGATCAACTCGGCCGTAATTCCCGTCACGGGCGTTTGTGCCGACAAGATTCCGGATTACACCTGTCCGTCGGACAACATCAATACCGGTGGCGCTACGTTGTACACGACCGGTATTTCGGCTCCGTTCTACAACTCCACGAGTGCCTTCGGTACTCCATTGGATGACATCCTTCACGTCAATTTCGGAAGTAAGCAAGGGCGTCTATGGGCGAAGACCAACTACACTGCTGTATGTGGTACAACGTCAAGCATCAACGTCCCAACTCCATTGGCTAAATGGGCTGGCTGTATGACGGGTCGGCAACCAATTTCGTTGGAACAAGTCTCCAATCTAGACGGTACTTCAAAGACCTTTATGTACGGCGAAAACTTGGGCGACCTCGGCAACATCTGGGGTTACCTTTCGGGCGGCATTCAGCCCGGCGTTCGAACGGTTGCGCGTTCGTGGTGCTGGCATGGTTTGGCCATTTTGGCATCGTACAACTTCCCTTGGGGAACGATGCAACATCCGATCTACAAGGACCCGGATCCCGATCGTCCTGGCCGTTACTTGAAGCTGTTGGGTGATGGTCGTATGTCGGATCCAGAAGGATTCGGCGCGGCCCACCCGGCCGGTGTGAACTTCGCGATGGCTGATGCCTCCGTGCATACGGTTCCGCGCGGTATCACTTGGCAGTTGTACTATGGAAATGGTGGCATTCGCGACGGTGCGACCGAACGCGGCTTCTAGTTCCTAGTTTGACTAATTGATTTGATGAACTTGCGCCGGTCCCAGAAATGGGACCGGCGTTTTTTCTTGACCGAGACACCAAAGCTTGTGGCCGCGGCAACCGCGCTAAATTATCCCGGCCTAGACTCGGGAATCCTTGGGAAATAGCCTGCCTGCGCTGGCCTACCGGCCGTTACCAAAAATTCTTAACCCCCGCGGGAATAATTCCGGCCTCCAACGGGTCAAGAGCTTGCCGGCTATCCGTTTTTTTTCGCATGGATACTTGAATTACTCCGAGCGTCCGCGGTACGATGAGACGGAAATGCGCATTATTCGCATGGCGGGAATCGGCGTCTTCACGCAGCCCGTCCGCGCTGCGTAGCTAGCTCGATGCGGTTTCGCGAGTGTCACAAAACAACGTTCTATTTATCAATTTGAAATGGAGGGGTGAAACTTGTTAAAGAACTTATCCTTATTTGCGGTTGGCCTTATCGCGGCAGTTTCCATCGGTTGCGGTGGAACGGCGCCTCCGACAACCGCCACTGAATCGTCAAACGTTTCGCCGGAGACGGCCAAGGCCTTACAAGCTGCGGCGAAAGAAGCCAAGGGTGACGATTTGACCCCCGAAGATGAGGCCTCCATGGCATCGCCCGCGGGTAACAAGGGCGCCGGTGTGCCACGTCAGGCGATTCCTGACGGAACTCCCAAACAATAAGTCTCCGTCAAAATCCAAGCGCGGCGCCGGTTCAATGCCGGCGTTTTGCGTTTTGATACCTGCCTCGCCTAAAGCGGGTTGGTTCCTGCCTGTTTTTTTTTTGACGAACCCAGATGAGCTCGCCTCCGCCAGCCGACAGTGACTCCAAAACCATTTTGGTGGTCGACGACGACGAAGTCCTGCGCTCTCGCTTGCAACGCGCGTTTGCCCGCCGTGGATTTTCGGTTTGTTGCGCCGACGGCTTCGATCAAGCGATCGCGATCGCCAAAGTCCGTTACCCCGATTTGGCCATTCTCGATCTCAAGATGCCCGGCAAATCCGGTATCGAATTGCTGGTCGAACTGCGAAAGCTTTTGCCGTACATCCAAGTTGTCGTACTCACGGGTTACGCCAGTGTCACTAACGCGGTCGACGCCATTAAGCTTGGCGCCGTCAACTACGTCACGAAACCAGCCGACGCCGACCAACTCTTGGCGGCATTCGATGCCCGACCTGCGATCGCAGAGTCGCAGTTTTCGCCACCGTCGTTGGCGCAAGCGGAATGGGAGCACATCCAGCGGGTTTTGGCCGAATGCAGCGGAAATATCTCCGAAGCGGCCCAACTCTTGGAGATTCCTCGGCGAACACTGCAACGAAAACTCAAAAAGATGCTGCCCTAGCACCCCCTCGAAAGGATGCGACGATTTGGCGCCTCGACGTACCCTCCGATATTACGTAGATTTTGTCGGCCAGTGAAACGGCGCATGCGTAGGGAACCGCACGGTGCAGCGGCCCAGCATGCGGTTTTGTGCCATTCGTGGGCGGCTTCTTTCTGAGAACCATTCGGATGCATGAATTTCAGTTTCCAAATTGGGTCAATAAATTCGTCGTCGTTTTAATCGTGGCGTTTGTCGTCGGCGGCGGGTATTTGGCGACCTGCATTTTCGCGGCCATCTTGCCCTCCTCGGTCAACGTAGGCCATGCCCCAATTCAACCCGTGCCCTATAGCCACAAGCTTCACGTAGGCAAGCTCAAGCTCGATTGCCGGTATTGTCATAATACAGTCGAGCAAACCGCCGGGGCGGCGATTCCGGCGACGGCCACGTGCGGAAATTGTCACGGCGGCGGTCGGGGCACCACCGCAAAGCTGGGTATTATCTTCCCCGAAAGCGATGCCTTACATCCGATTCGCACGAGTTTGGAAACCAAGGAACCCGTCCTCTGGATCAAGGTCCACGATTTACCAGATTTCGTTTTCTTCAATCACAGCGCACACGTCAATCGCGGCGTGAGTTGCGTATCGTGTCACGGGCGCGTCGACAAAATGGAAGTCGTCACGCAAGTCGAATCGTTGTCGATGAAGTGGTGTTTGGATTGCCACCGCAATCCAGAGCCCAATATTCGGCCCGTCGAATTTGTCACGGCGTTGGATTGGAATCCGACTCCATCTGAGTTGGACAAGATTTTCGATCAGCAAATCGAACAGAGCTTTGGGCAGATCGATGCGGATGGCGACGGCCACTTGAGCTATGTCGACGCCCGGCACCTCGTGGATCGTCCCGAGTCACTCGACTCCGATCAAAACCAACAACTAACCAAAGACGAATTGAGCGTGGGCACAACCGATGTCGATCGAACGGCATTGGGGCGTCTCTTGATGTCGGTCAATGGAATTCACCCCACCCAGAATTGCTCAACATGTCATCGATAGCGAACGGATCCTCCGCCCCGCAGTGGCCCGCCGTCGAGCCCCACGACGAGATTCGGGATTTGTACGTTTCGTTGGAGCGCGAGTTTCCGCAGGCGGCCGCCGAGTTTAGTGATGGAATCTCACGGCGTCGCTGGTTGCAATTGATGGGTGCTTCGTTGGCGCTTTCCGGCGCGGCAGGCTGCCGTTACAAAGTCGAAAATATTGCACCGTTTGTGTTCCGACCCCAGGATCGTAATCCCGGGACGTATACTCGCTACGCGACGGCAATCGACCTCGACGGCGTCGCACTCCCGTTGTTGGTCAACACCGTCGACGGACGACCGCTGAAGGTTGATGGCAACCCCGAGCATCCCGATTCGCACGGCAAAGCGGATATTTTTGCTCAGGCACGGATCTTGGATTTGTACGACCCAGACCGCAGCCGAGCGCCTTCGGAGAAAACGGCGACCAGCCGGCGCGAAGCGACTTGGACGGAATTCTCGTCGGCCATTTCTCAAGTGCTGAAAGGAGTTGCCGGCAACCACGGGGGAGCAATCGCGGTTCTTGCCCAACCCAATTCGTCTCCCAGCCAAAAAAGGCTGCGCCAGCGATTCTTGGAAAAATTTCCCGCCGCGAAATGGTTTGAATACTCCTCGGTCGGAAATGATAACGAGCTTCAAGGATGCAAGCGAGCGTTTGGCCAGCCGCTGCGACCACTCGTTGCCTTCGACAAATGCAAAATCATTCTTTCGATCGACTCAGATTTCCTCAGCTTGGGCGGACCAGCGATCCGCGCCAGCCACCAGTTCGTCGAGGGTCGGAACCCCGACAAGGATTGGATGAGCCGAGTGTACGCCGTCGAGAGTCAATTTTCGTTGCTTGGTGCTTTGGCCGACCATCGAGTCGCGCTGGCGCCGAGTCAGATCGCTTCGTTCGTCGCGGCGTTGGAAATGGGGATCGCTGCAAATCCCATCGATCCAGCGAACGCGGGCGACGGCAAGGACAAATTTCTCGCGGCCGTTATCAGCGATTTGATTGCCCATAAAGGGGAGTGCTGCGTGGTCGGCGGGTGGTCGCAGCCGCCGGAAGTCCAAGCCGCTATTTGGCGCGTCAATCAGGCGCTTGGAAACATCGGCAGCACGATATCTTTTGCTGCCGCCGAAGACCGTGCGCCCTACGTGGGACAACTGGCTGAGATGATCAAGGAGTTGGAAGCCGGATTGACGACATTGCTGATTCTGGATGGAAACCCGGTCTACGACGCTCCCGTCGACCTGAAATTCGCCGAATCGCTGAAGAGAGTTCAACATTCCGTCTATATCGGATTAACCGAAAACGAAACCTCGCGCGAGTGCGGCTGGTTTGCCAACATCTCGCATCCATTGGAAGCTTGGGGTGATGGACGATCATACGACGGCTCGTTTTGCATCGCGCAGCCGATGATCGCGCCACTCTATGGCAGTCGATCGATGATTGAGTTTCTCTCGTCGGTCCTCGGGGAAGAAAAATCGGGCTTGGAAATTGTGCGGGAAACGGCCAGTGCCGTTTTGACCGGCGAGTCGGCAGACGACGCCTGGTCCAATGCGGTACACAACGGTTTCATCGATGGCACCGCGGAAAAACCAGTCGAAGTGACCTTAATCGATACCCAACGACTTACGCCGCTGAAAGATTGGAAATCGAATTGGGAGGGAGGCAGCCTTGAATTGGTTTTTGCTCCAAGCCGCCAATTGTTCGATGGACGATTTGCCAACAGCGGTTGGCTGCAAGAGCTTCCAGACTTCGTTACCAAACTGACCTGGGACAACGCGGCCGTGGTGAGTCCCAAGACGGCGCGGCTCAATAATCTCTCCCAAGCCCACATGGTGAAGATCGAATTGGACGGCAAGCGAATTGACTTGCCGGTTCATATTCAGCCGGGCCATGCCAACGGAACGGTCACGGTAGCCTTGGGGTACGGCCGTTGGATGGTGGGTCGTGTCGGCGGCGATGAAGCCAAAGGCATTCCGTTGGTTGGCGCTAATGCCGGACTTTTGCGAAACAGCGCGAACATGTACTCGCGGCCCAACGTTGACCTTGTAGAGTACTCCGGGCGCGTGCGACTGGCATTGAGCCAAGACCCTTACACGCTCGATGCAATGGGCCGTAAGGGAATTCGGGATCGATTGGGGGGCAACAGCCCGCTCATCCGTTCTGGGACCTTTGATCAATACCGTGAGTTCGTCGCCCAGCATGGTCCGATGGTGGACGAAGCCGAGTTAAAGACAGAACACGACCCGGATTGGTCCGGACATGCTACTCCGGTGCCGAAGGAGTCGGCGAAAGACTCGCGGAAATTGACAGTCATCAATGCAAGCAATCCCCCCGATCAGGATGAGCATGGCGGCGAATCAGCCGCTGGCCATGACCACGCGGGGGACCACGATACGCATTGGCCGCAAGGACTCGTTCCGCATTTCGAAAACAAGAGCCTTTCTCCGGGACCCAAATACTCGGCCACGCACAAATGGGCCATGTCGATCGACCTCTCGAAGTGTATCGGCTGCAACGCCTGCGTGATCGCCTGCCAAGCGGAAAACAACGTTCCGATCGTCGGCAAGGAACAGGTTGTCCGTGGTCGAGAAATGAGCTGGATTCGCATCGATGCTTATGTCATCGACGACCCGCAAAACGATCCCGATGCCGAAAATGCGGAGTTTAAATTCCAGCCCGTCACCTGTCAGCATTGCGAAAACGCCCCGTGCGAAACGGTCTGCCCTGTTGCCGCGACTGTGCATAGCACGGAAGGGCTCAACGATATGGTTTATAACCGCTGCATCGGCACGCGCTATTGCGGCAATAACTGCCCGTACAAAGTCCGGCGCTTTAATTATTTGAATTACACCGAGGCAGTGACCCTCATCAAATACCCGAATGAGGGCATCTACAACGAGCAAGAAAAGCAGATGCGCGGCTTGGGGATGAACCCCGAAGTCACGGTGCGCAGCCGCGGCGTGATGGAGAAATGCACGTATTGCGTGCAACGGATCCAAAATACGAGAATTCTTGCCCGCAACGAACAGCGCCCCATCGGCCCCAACGAAATCACGACCGCCTGCCAAGACGCTTGTCCCACCGGAGCCATCGTCTTCGGCAACATGGCGGATCGGCAGAGCGACGTCCACAAAAATCATCGCAGCGTCCGCGCCTACCAGTTGTTGGACCAACTTGGCAACATTCCGCGCACTCGTTATTTGGCCCGCGTTCGCAATCCCAATCCAGCGCTGCTGAACCCGGCGACGACCACAGAATCACATTCGTAATCGAGTGGCATGATGGCAACGACTGTTGAACAACCTGTCGACAACACCGTGGAAATTCCCGGCGAGCGCGCGCCGTTGGTCTTGGGCGGCTTGGATTATGCCGCAATTACCACGACCGTTTGCCAGGTCGCCGAACGTCGTCGTCCTCCGCTGGCTTGGTATATCGCGTTCTGGATTTCATTTCCGATCATGCTGATGTTCGGTGCTTTGATCGGGCACTTGTTTCTCAAAGGGGTCGGCGTTTGGGGGAACACGAGTCCCGAGTATTGGGCCTTCGACATCGTGAACTTCGTTTTTTGGGTCGGCATCGGACATGCCGGCACGTTGATCTCGGCGATCTTGTTCCTGTTCCGGCAGAATTGGCGGACCGGAATCAATCGAGCAGCCGAAGCGATGACCATTTTCGCGGTCATTTGCGCGGGTACATTTCCCGGGATTCACATCGGCCGCGTGTGGGCGTTTTACTGGCTTTTCCCAATTCCCACCGAGCATTTGGCGATGTGGCCACAGTTTCGCAGTCCGCTGTTATGGGACGTGTTTGCGGTCGGAACGTATTTCACCGTCTCACTGTTGTTTTGGTACATGGGTTTGGTTCCTGATTTGGCCACCTTGCGCGATCGCGCGCAAACGAAACTTCCTCGAATGCTGTACGGCATCTTCGCATTGGGCTGGACGGGATCGGCTCGCTCGTGGCATCGATACGAAATTGCATACATGATTTTGGCGGCCTTTTCGACGCCGCTGGTGTTGAGCGTGCACACGATCGTGAGTTTTGACTTCGCGGTTTCCCAAATTCCCGGCTGGCACACCACGATCTTCCCGCCGTACTTCGTTGCCGGAGCTATTTTTAGCGGTTTCGCCATGGTCGTGACGCTGCTCGTGCCGGCCCGCCAATGGTTCGGACTCAAAAATCTGATCACGATTCGGCACTTGGAAAATATGAACAAGATCATCATCGCCACCGGACTGATGGTCGGGACTGCGTACGCGATCGAATTTTTCATCGCCTGGTACGGCGGAGTCGAATCCGAAAGTTTCGCGTTCCAAAACCGCGTGTTCGGTTGGTATTCCTGGGCCTACTGGATCATGGTCACGTGCAACGTGTTGGTCCCCCAATTGTTTTGGTTCAAATATATTCGAACGTCCCCCTTGCTGATGGTGATCATTTGTCTGTTGGTCAACGTCGGGATGTGGTTTGAGCGTTTCGTGATCATTGTCACGTCGTTGTCTCGAGATTATCTCCCATCGAGCTGGACGTATTATCGTCCCACGATCGTCGACTACGGAATGTTGCTTGGAAGTTTTGGCCTGTTTATGACTTTGTTCCTGTTGTTCTGCCGATTTTTGCCGACGGTTGCGATTTCCGAAGTGAAAAACGTCGCGCCGCGTCCTCATCACTAGTAACGACTGGGTTCCCATTCGGATCGAAACATGGTTTCCACTCACGCACATCCCGATCACGCGAAAGCACATTCCGCCCCTCGGCCGGATTCGGAACTGATCGGACTGCTCGCCGAATTCGAAGACCAGGACGCGTTGTTAGACGCCTGCGAGCATGCCCGCTCGTCGGGTTACAAAAAATTCGATGCCTATAGCCCGTTCCCCGTTCACGGCATCGACCAAGCGATGGGAATTCGCCGAACGATGTTGCCATTTTTCGTTTTGGCAATTGCCCTGGGCGCAGTTGTCCTCGGTGTGGGAATGCAATGGTATGCCAACCGCGCCGTGTTTTCGCCGCTTTTTCCCGGCTTCGATTTCATCATCAGCGGCAAACCGCTGTGGAGCTTGCCCGCCAACATTCCCGTGGCGTTCGAAGTGATCGTCTTGAGCAGTTGCTTCGCGACATTTCTCGGCATGTGGTACCTCAATCGACTTCCCCGGTTGGCCAATCCACTATTCCGAATCGAGCGCTTTAAACGCGCGTCGGACGACCGTTTCTTCCTCATGATCGAGAAATCGGACCCGCAGTTCGATGCCGATCAAACGCAAGAGCAAATGCGTGGTTGGGGAGCGGCCGCAGTCGAAGCCGTTCGCTTGGACCTCACCGATCACCAGATTCCATTGGGACTCAGACGTATCGGCCTCATCACGGGATTGCTGTTGCTGCTGCCCCCCGCGCTCATTTATCGCGCACAGCATGCGACGAATCCTGAGCCGCGACTGCACTTCATGCCCGACATGGATTGGCAATATCGATTCGGCGCGCAAAACGTTGGACCGATGTGGTACAACGATCGCGTTCCGCAATTTTTCTTCGCCGACAAGAGCGTGATGCGACTGCCGGTCGAGGGGACTGTTCCGCGCGGCGGTCTAGAAACCGACATTGAGTTGTTCCGCGGAATCAAAGCCGGGTCGAAAATACCGGACCCCAGCACCGCACCACCCCTACCGACGACGCCACCAGCCGATGAACAAGAGGCGGCGGCGCTGGCGCTCGCCCAAGCGGCGCTCGAACCCGAGTGGGTCACCACTTTTCCGGCCGCGCTGACCGTTGATCAAGCGATGGTCGAGCGCGGTCGCGACCGCTTCAATATTTATTGCGTCGTCTGCCATGGGTACGCGGGAGAGGGAGACGGATTGGTCAACGAACGAGCTTTGGAATTAGCCATCAATTCGCCCATTCAAAAAGGGGCCACGACGAACGCGACCTGGACCAAGGCCAAATCCTTTCACGATCCTGAAGTCGCCAAACAACCGATCGGGCGCATTTTTGACACGATTACCAATGGCCGGTCGACGATGGGTCCTTACGGGAGCCAGATCTCGACGCGCGACCGTTGGGCGATTGTGCTGTACGTCAAGTCGCTGCAAAAAGCTTGGATTGACCCGCCCAAGCCAACGATACCCGCCGCCAATGTGCCTCCGGGAGCAAGCGATGCACGGCCATCCAATGTTTCGCCAACGGAAGGCAAGTCGGACGAGAAAACGGATCCGCCACTGCTGGATACCAAGGGCAATTAGAGTTTTGATTTGAGCAGAGCATTATGCGACACAAACGAGAAGCAAAAATTACTTCGCCGGTCATCACGCTGGGTGATGATAGCTATCGCATCATGTCGATCGCTGGATTTGTTGGAATCGCAGGGCTCGTCTTGGCATTTGTATTTGCACTCGTCTTCCATAGTGGCAGCGCGTGGCAGCGATTCTCTTACGGGTACTTGGTTAACTTTTGCTTCTACACGACGATTTCCCTGGGCGCGTTGTTTTTCGTCACCGTTCACCATTTAAACCGCGCTGGATGGAGCGTCACGGTGCGGCGGATTGCCGAAATCTTGGCCATGGCAATCATTCCGATGTTTGCCTTGTTCCTACCGATCTTGCTGCCGTTGCTCGTTGGAAACAGCGATCTCTACGTGTGGAACCAACCGGGTTGGACAGCGGCGTATGCCGGCCACACCTTGACCGATTTGGAAAAGCTAAAAGGAGCCTATCTTTCCAGCGGTTTTTTTGGCATCCGCTCGGTGATTTGTTTCGCGATTTGGAGCGGTATGGCACTTTTCTTTTTTGGACAATCGCTACGCCAAGACGTTTCTGGAGATCCCAAGTTGACCTCTCGAATGCAGAATTGGGCCGCTCCACTGATGATCATCTTTGCACTGACGTTGGTGGTTTCCTCGTTCGATTGGGAAATGTCGCTTTCGCCGATGTGGTTCAGCACAATGTTTCCGGTTTGCTTTTTTGCCGGCGCCGTGATGAGCGGTGCCGCCGCAATCGCCTTGGTGGCCTTGTTGTTGCAGCGCAGCGGAAGAGTCACGGATGAAATCACGGTCGACAACATTCACGACTTGGGCAAGTTGATGTTTTCTTTCATTGTGTTTTGGGGGTACGTCGAGTTCAGCCAATTCATGCTGATTTGGTACGCCAACTTTCCCGAGGAAACGTTTTGGTTCAAGTATCGAACTTGGAACAGCGGCTGGATGATCGTCAGCATCGTGTTGTTGATCGGCCATCTGTTTGTTCCTTTCCTGGCTCTCTTGCCCCGCACGCTCAAACGAAGTCGAAAATTCATGATCGGGGCCACCGTCTATTTGTTGCTCATGCACTGGCTCGATCACTACTGGGTAATCATGCCACAAATCGGGTTCGACGGAAAAGATTACGCTCCGTTTGTTTTTTCGATCGTGGAAATACTGTCGTTCGTTGGATTGGGCGGGTTGTTCGTCGCCATTTTCAGTTTCATTGCGTCGAACCGACCGTTGGTTCCCCTGCGAGATCCGCGATTAAGTGAAGCGCTGAACTATTCGAACACGTAGAAAGTCAATGCCATGATGCAACACGGCTCACACACAGCGGCTCACACCGCTACAGATGCTGGCAATGCCAAGCCGAGCTACGACGACATCAACACGTCGCTGGTCGTTATGGTTGGGATTATCAGCGGAATCGTGACCTACCTGAGCGTCGTCGTGGTTCAAGCCCTGACCTACCAAATGGACATGAACATGATTCGCGAACGCTCGCACGGAATGCAATTCGTGAAGTCCGTCGAAGCAATCAATGCGCAACAAGCAAAATTGATTGCCGATCCGGCGAGCAACCGATTATCGATCGAACAAGCAATGGCTGAGACGGTTTCCCAATTCGCCGCGAAGAATCAATAACCGCTGGAGCGGAATAAGCCAAAACTACCAACATGGCACGACAACTGTCCCTGATCATCACGATGTGGCTTGTGTGGCTCACGACCGGTGCGTTGAGCCAAGCGCAAGTCCTGCGCGAAAAGCCGGACGTCGCTAAAGAGATTCGAGTCGACCAGAAGATCGGTGAGACCGTGCCGTTGGCGGCGAAATTTCACGACGACCAAAACAATTACGTCGCGCTCGGCGACTTGTTCGACGGCGAACGCCCCGTGGTCATTTCGTTTAATTTTTCGAATTGTCCCCGCTTGTGCATCGTGCAATTTAACAATTTGGTCGCCGCGCTGATTCCGCTCGACCTCTTGCCAGGCCGCGACTTCCAGATCGTGTCGATCAGTTTGGATCCGCGCGACAAACCGTCCAACGCCAGCGAAACCAAACTGAAATACCTGGCCAGTTACGGCAAAATGGACACAAAAAACGGTTGGCATTTTTTGGTGGGCAATCAGGCCACGATCGAACAAGTCGCCGACGCATGCGGCATCCGCTACGAGTACATTCCCGAACAAGATTCGTTCTCGCACCCGTCGGCCTTTATTTTCTGCTCGCCCCAAGGCCAGATCATTCGCTATCTCAATGGCTTGGAAGGCAATTTGGCGAGTACGCTACGACCGGCGATTGTTGAAGCCGGCGAAGGGCGTGTTGGCGGCGTGATCGATCGCATGATGTACTTTGCTAGCTGTTACGAGTATGACCCAACCTCGGGTAAGTACACATTAGTTGCCCGAAAAATCATGCGCTGGGCCGCGACGCTCACCATCGTCGGCTTGTTGATTGGTTTGGTTCCGTTTTGGTTTGGCCGGCGCCGCGCGTTGCGGTCGACGAGCGGCCCGGAAAACGACTTGAACGAATTCCCCACTGGAACGGCTCCTTCGCCGAGCGAGGTTCATCCGTGAACAGTTTCATCGGTTTCTTGGCTCAGACCGAAGTTGAACCGGCTCCTCCCTACCAGGGCGGATCGTATTTTTTTCCGGTCCAAGCGTCGTCGTTCGCAAAGGACTCGGATTGGCTTTACTATTTCATTTTTTGGGTCTGCGTTGTGTTCTTCGCCGGCATCGTCGGCGCGATGGTCTATTTCGTGATCAAGTATCGCCGTCGGCCCGGGGTCGATCCGGAGCCAAGCTCATCGCACAACACGCCCCTCGAGATCGCTTGGAGCGTACTTCCTAGCCTGCTGCTCATCCTGATGTTCAAGTGGGGTGCCGAAGGGTACTTCGACGAACAAGTCCCGTTCGACGATGCGGAGGTCATTCGCGTCAAAGCCCAGCAGTATAGTTGGCTGTTTGAATACGAGAACGGCGATTTCAGCAACATTCTGCATTTGACCAATATGCAACACTACCAATTCAAGTTGGAATCGGCCGACGTGCTGCACAGTTTCTTTGTCCCTGCGTTCCGGCAAAAACAGGACATCGTTCCCGGCCGCTACACGACGACTTGGTTGCAGCCAACCAAGACAGGGACCTTTCGTTTGTACTGCGCTGAATATTGCGGCGACAATCATTCGAACATGAAGACCAACGTCGTCGTCCACGCGACGGAAGCCGAACGTACGGACGCGACCAAATGGGATTGGTTGGGAAATAACGGATCGCCCGAGGGCAAAATCGCCAATGGAGATCGGCTATTTAAGATTAAATGCGCGGGATGTCACAGCAGCAAAGGGCAGCGCATGACGGGTCCGAATTTGGACGGAAAATTCGGCACCCAGGAATTCTTCGAAGATGGCACAGAACAAATTATCGACGAAAACTATATCATCGACTCGATCCGAGAGCCGCAAAAGAAAATCGTTAAGTCATTCGGACCGCCGAATCAAAAAATGCAAGTCTTCCAAGGCGAACTCTCTAACGAACAGATCGGCTGGATCGTTGAATACATTAAAAGCATTGGACCCGGGGCGTCCGCAACGGCGCCGAAGTAATCCACGAAATCAGTCACAGCAAGCTTGAATCAGAACGGGAAATTGAAATCCTGAAGGTAAGACGATGACAACTGCAACAACTCGAAGAGAATTGTTCGGGTACACGCCGGACAAAAACTACTATACCGCGTCCAAGGGGATCGCGTCGTGGCTGCTGACGCTCGACCACAAGCGGATCGGGATCATGTACTTGATCGGCGTTTCCGCTGCGCTTTTCTTGGCGGGGATCTTCGCGTTGGTCCTCCGCACTTCGCTTTGGAAGCCGGAAAATGCGTTACTCGGTGAAAAAATGTACAACCAGATGTTCACGCTTCACGGCGCGATCATGGTTTTTGCGTTCATCATTCCGAGCATCCCCGCTGCGCTGGGAAATTTCGTCCTGCCAATGATGCTGGGCGCTAAAGACGTGGCGTTTCCACGCCTGAATTTGTGCAGTTTCTACCTATGGATGGGCGGCACGTTGTTTCTGTTGATCGCGATGCTCACGACCGGTTTGGACACGGGTTGGACGTTTTACACCCCCTACAGCATTCGCACACAAACGGGTGTGACCTACGCTACTTTTGGCGTATTCATTCTGGGTTTTAGTTCGATTTTCACAGGGCTCAATTTTCTTGTGACGGTCAATACGATGCGGCCTGCCGGCATGGGTTGGTTTCAAATGCCGTTGTTCATTTGGGCGCTTTACGCCACTGCAATCATCCAGATTTTGGCGACGCCCGTCCTGGCGATCACGCTGTTGCTGCTCATGGCAGAGCGAATTTTGCACGTCGCGATTTTCGATCCGGCACTCGGAGGCGATCCGGTCCTTTTCCAGCACTTCTTTTGGTTCTATTCGCACCCCGCGGTTTACATCATGATTCTGCCCGCGATGGGGATTATTAGCGAACTAATCTCGGTACACAGCCGCAAGGAAATTTTTGGCTATAAGTTCATCGCATTTTCTAGTATCGCGATTGCATTTTTGGGCTTCTTGGTCTGGGGCCATCACATGTTCACCAGCGGTCAATCCGTGGTGATGAATATGGTGTTTAGCGCGATTACATTCACCGTCGCGATTCCCTCGGCGGTCAAAGTCTTCAATTGGCTCGCCACGATGTATAAAGGCTCGGTGGCACTAACCACCCCGATGACCTACGCCTTGGCGTTTATCTTGTTGTTCGGTATCGGCGGCTTGACTGGGTTATTCTTGTCGACGATTTCGGTCGATCGGCATTTGCACGACACGTATTTCATCGTTGCCCATTTCCACTTCGTCATGGTAGGCGGAACGCTCACAGCGTTGCTCGGGGGGTTGTTCCATTGGTGGCCCAAGATAACCGGGCGGATGTACAACGAAAACTTGGGGCGACTTGCGTCGTTTCTCGTATTCGCAGGCTTTAACTTGACGTTTCTGCCCCAATTCGTGATGGGATCGCGGGGCATGATGCGGCGCTACGCATCCTACGATCCAGAATTCCAAGTCTTCCACCAGTGGTCCACGGTGGGTGCATTTGTGCTGGGCGCTGGAGTTACTCTGGCCTACGCGGTCTTGATTTACACCGTCCGATACGGTCGACCGGTGTCTGGCAATCCGTTTGGCGCGGCGTCGTTGGAATGGCAATCGAGTTCGCCACCCTCGATGCACAATTTTGATCATAAGGTCGTGGTGAACGATCCGTACGATTTTGCCACGCAAGTTTACGACGAGGAACTGGACTCCTATGTCCAACGGCGTTTCGTTGAACCGAGCCCCAAACCCGCGACACAACCACAACATAGTTAGCAAGAGATTTTTATGGCAGTGACCGAACTGGCCGACGACATTCACGAAGAGCAGCACGCCCACGGTGAATTCATCGCCCACCATTTCGACTCGGCGCAGCAGCAATACGATTCCGGCAAGCTGGGGATTTGGCTGTTCCTGGTGACGGAAATCCTGTTCTTCAGCGGGCTATTCTGCGCCTACACGCTGTACCGCGTGCACCATCCGGAGATCTTTGTACAAGCCTCCACGTTTTTGGATAAGAATTTGGGTGGCATCAATACCATCGTTCTGTTGTTCAGCAGTTTGACGATGGCCATGGCAGTCCGCGCCGCGCAGTTGGTGGAGCGGCGCACCGTGATCGTGAATTTAGTGATCACGATGGTGTGCGCGGCGGTCTTTTTAGGGGTTAAGGCCGTAGAATACAGCCACAAATGGGATGAAGGTATCTTTGTCCGGGCCTATTTCAACCTCCGCGAACACGAGGTGCCCGGAATATCCCGCTGGCTCGTCTTGATAAGTATTCCGTTCGCGATCTTGTTGGCGGCCTCGGTCATCGTCGCGTTCGCGATGCGCGCCAAGGGCAATAAGAACATGTATGTGTTCTATCTGTCCCTCGCGATCATGTTCGGCGGCTACTTCTTGGGAGCCGTCGGCGGCAAGATATATATGAATTGGAAAACGGCCAACGACAAAAGTAAGGCTGCCGCCGTCGCGACGCTCGAACATTCGGCAGGCGGCACCGAAAACCATGCCGCTGCTGACACTCACGAACCTGCCAAGGCACCGGTGGAGACTGCGACCGCGCAGAGTGTGCCGGCGGCAGCCGCGGGCGAAGTCCTGCACGGTCCGGCGCATCTCAGCCAGGACCTGGGGACATTCTTCAGCATCTACTATTGCATGACCGGATTACACGCATTCCACGTGATTTGCGGAATGATTGCCTTGTCGTGGTTGCTGTATCGCTCGATTCTGGGCCATTGGCGAGCGGACTACTACGGACCCGTCGACTACGTTGGCTTGTATTGGCACTTGGTTGACCTGATTTGGATTTTCCTGTTTCCACTTTTATACCTGATCAATTGACGGATTTTGCCATGGAACACCACGCTGTCGGCCACGATCACGGATCGGCTGGTCATGTGACATCGATCCGGTTGTTGGTGACCGTGTTTGTCGTATTAGTGGGGCTCACCATTCTGACCGTCATCGCCAACGATTGGCCGTTGGGAAGCTTCGACATTTGGGTTGCCTTGGGCATCGCCTGTGTCAAAGCGACGTTAGTCTCGCTTTTTTTCATGCACATGTTCTGGGATAAGGGTTTTAACGTCTTCGTATTCCTTTCATCGTTTGTGTTTTCCACACTGTTCATCGGGTTTACGCTGATGGACACGACTCATTACCAAGACTCGATTCGTGCATTTCCGACGAGTAGTCGCCCCGATAAAGACACCAAAACGCCGCTCGAGACGTTGTACCCATTTTTGTTTCCCGAAGCGATAACTGAATCGCCAGGCCATCCGGCGGAATAATCGCCAGAAGTGTGGCCGAATCTCCGGCGAGTTTCGGTACAGCTTCATGGAACGCCCCTGGCCGTTTCGCTCGACCTAACCATGGGGGTAGAGTCGCCTTTTGCTCTGCCAAAGCACGTCCTTTCGCGGATTGACTGAAAATCTATTCGTAGGTTCTGGCTGGTCGTGCTCGACGACGCGGGAATACAATGGTTTGAGGAGTCCCCGAGGTCCGTCAGTCATGCTCAAAAAATCTTGGTTCTTCATGACGGCCCACCGCGACCTCTACCGCGCCAAGCTCGTTTTCCATCTATTCCTGTTGTCGCTGTCGGTTTTCTTTGCCGCGGGGATGATTTCGTACCTGGCAATCCGAGCGAATGCGTTTCGCCGGCCCGACGCGATACCGTACGTGACGCTGCAAATTCCGGTCAGTTTTTGGGCGAGCACCGGCATCTTGTTCATCGTCAGCTTGGCACTCCACCAAGCGGTCAGCGCGATCCATCGGAATCGCATTCCAAGATTTCAGCGCGCCCTGATTGTTGCGGCGGTTGCCGCGTTCGCGTTTACCGGCGTCCAAGCCTTCGGACTACAGCAACTGCTGAATGAGCATTTCAAGGCGACCGACGGTTCGACCAAGTCCTATGGAATGTGCTTCACGATGGCCTTTCTGCATGCTCTGCACGTGATTGGTGGACTCGCGTTTTTAGGGTTCGTCATTGCCCAGGCCAACCAACAACGTTACGACCACGAGCGGCACTGGGCTGTCGATAATTGCGCCAGCTATTGGCATTTTTTGGACGCCGTTTGGGTCGTCATGCTGGTGACGTTTTTTATTGCACGTTGAGCCCCCGGCGAACACCGTCATTGTGGCCTATTTCGATCGTTTAACGCCACAAACGAAAATGCCGGCGCCTACGGCTGGGCGTTAAACGAAGTGAACGATCGGTTGCCCGCAAATCGCTTGGCGCGGCGTTATAATTCATAGCGTGCGAAACTGGCTGGACCTTGCCTTGGGAGATGCCCGGCTGGTGCTCCAACCTCCGATTCAAAATGTAGGTTTGCGTGTCGCTCTTCGAGAAAGCCGAAAAACAAAATATGCGGCGCGCGCAGCCGTTGGCAGCCCGGATGCGCCCGCAATCCCTTGGCGAGTTCGTCGGCCAAAAACAATTGTTGGAAAAAGGGCAATTGCTTCGTCGCTTGATCGACGCCGACCGCCTTGGGTCTTCGATTTTCTACGGTCCGCCGGGGACCGGAAAAACAACGCTAGCTCGCATTTTAGCCACCGAGACGCGTCGCAAATTCGTGCAACTAAGCGCGGTCTTGCACGGTGTCAAGGATTTGCGCGAAGTTCTGGAGCAAGCCCGCAACGACGTCGCCGCTGGCGATCGTTCGAGCCTTTTGTTCATCGATGAAATTCATCGATTCAACCGCAGCCAGCAAGACGCACTGCTCGACGATGTCGAACATGGAGTCGTGAGCTTGATCGGCGCCACGACGGCCAATCCCTTTTTTGCCGTCAACGGCGCTCTCCTCAGTCGGAGCCAGATTTTTTCGTTTGAACCATTGACCGTAGTCGACATCCACGAACTGGTAGGGCGGGCGTTGGTCGATCGAGAGAAAGGACTTGGCGAATTGGAGTTGAGTATTGACTCTGTCGCGATCGACGCCTTGTCAAAGATCAGTGATGGGGACGCACGTCGCGTGCTTTCGATTTTGGAAATCGCCGCGCTCTCACTTTCGAAATCGGAAAAGCGAATCACCGTACAAGCGATTCGTGATTCGGCAGCCCAGCGATCCTACCTTTATGACAGCACCGGCCAAGAACATTACGACTGCGCCAGCGCACTGATCAAGAGCCTTCGCGGAAGTGATCCAGACGCTGCGCTGTATTGGTTGGCTCGGATGCTGGAAGGAGGCGAGGATATTCGGTTCCTCTGCCGGCGACTGGTGATCCTTGCCAGCGAGGACATCGGCAACGCGGAGCCGAACGCGTTGCCCTTGGCCGTCTCTTGTTTCCACGCGTGCGAACAAATAGGTTTGCCCGAAAGCAAGTACATCTTGGCCCAAACCGTCACGTATCTCGCGTGTTGTCCCAAATCCAACGCGTCGACTTTGGCCATTGGCCAAGCGATCGAGGACGTCAGGTCGCAGCGAGTCCTCCCGGTGCCAAAGCACTTGCGCAGCACGGGCTACTCGGGCGCCGAACGGTTGGGACATGGGGCGGGTTATCAATATTCGCACGACGAGTCCGATGGAATTGCAGCTCAAGATTATTTGGGGATCGATCGTCAGTACTATCATCCGATCGACCGCGGCTTCGAAGCGGAGCTAATACGTCGCTTGGAGAAAATTCGCAGTAAGCTTGATCAGGCCGGCAAAGCCGACTCGCGGGAGCCACCAGCTTAGCAGTATGGGTCGTGGGAAGGTGTTCCTTCGCTTGCGCCCTTTGAAGTTGCGCTATTAGAATTCCGGGTAGTGGGTCAGTTTCCTTGTAGCCATCACGCTTCGCGTGATGAAAGCAGCCCCGACGAACGATTTCGAGCGTAATCTGAAATCGCTTTCCTCTCGCGGAGCGAGAGGCTACGGTCAATTGTCGAACTGACCCACTACCGAATTCCGACTGGCTGGCGATTCTAACCATGCTGGCATGTCGGGACTTCGCTGCGATGCAGATCCCATAACCATCCGAACTGCTCTGGCCCTTTGACCGCCAATTTTCTAGTATTCCGCCGCATTTAGCCGCGTCTCAACTTGAAATGCTGGAGACGCCATCGCCTGGCGCTCAGTCAAGGAGGATTGGAGTGAACTCGTTTAAGTCAACCATCACGGTATTGTTCTTGCTTGGCGTTTCCTACGGCGTATATCGATTAATTCACACGCCCGATCCAACCGCAACCGGCAACGGATCGTTTTTCGTTGCGCTCGGCCCGGCGACGCCCAGTTCGAAGACCGGCGACGCTTCCCTTGATTCCTCAACCAAATCAGCGCAGGCAGCTCCCAGCGGCGCAATGCCGCCGATGACAATGTCCTTGCCGCCCCCCTCGGTTCCAAATTTTGACGCACACAATTCGACCTTGACCGCTCCGGCGTTAGACGCCGGCGGCTCCAAACCACCGTCGCTGTACCAGACCGGGACAAATTCACTGACCAAGGTCGCCCCCGCAAAACTCCCCGCCGCAAAGCTGATTCCTACGGTTCCATCATCCCAGGAACTCGCGACCGTAGGAGGAACGTCAACCAGCCTTGAGCCTTTGGCCAGCGTATCTGGCAAGACGCCCCCAGTCATGACGGGCCCGTTGACGCCGGTGGCTCCCGGATCGCTGGCCAACAACAAAAAGATCGAAAGCGCACCTCCGGGATCGGCTTCGAACCCATCGGGTATTCGAACGGTCGCCCCTGAAATGATCAAACCCGCGCTGCCGGCAATCGCGCCTCCAGGCGCCGTGCAAGAACTCAAGTCGGTCTGGCCCATTGTCGATGCCCAAGTCCGCAAAGGCGAAATCGCTCAGTCGCTGCAACTATTGTCCGGTTACTACCATGCAAACCTTGCCGAAGCGGATCGCGTCGAACTCCTCAAGTGGCTTGACGCGCTCGCCTTCAAGGTCATTTACTCGACCGAGCATCGCTTGGTCGCAACACCCCATGTCGTTCGCGCGGGCGAGACTTTGGAGTCCATTGCCAAAGATTGGAGCATTCCGCCCGACTTGCTGATGAACATCAATCGCTCAAGAATTCCAGCGAACAATACGTTGACGGAAGGATTGGAATTGAAGATTGTCCGCGGACCATTTCGCGCGGAAATTGACTCGCAACGCAAGGAATTGACTTTGTTCTTGGACCGATATTACGCCGGTCGATTCGCCATCGATACGTCCAACTGCCTGGGCCTGACGCCAGGGCAACTTGCCGTTCAGAGTTTGCGGGTCGATTCCCCTGGGCAGTATCAATTGAATCTAGCGGGAGGAATCAGCTTGGTGGCTGGAATGCCTCCAACGAGCTCGAGCGCAATCCAAATGAATGTCGCGGACGCCAAGGACGTTTTTGGGATTTTGTCCCCCAACTCCCAGGTCTCGGTGATTCGTTAGAAATGGCCAAAAGCATTTTTCAACGGATTATCGATCGCGAAATCCCCGCCGACATTGTTTACGAAGATGGATTGTGTTTGGCTTTTCGAGATGTCAACCCGCAAGCGCCCGTTCATCTCCTGGTGATTCCCAAGCAAGCCATTGAGGGGCTCGATCGAGCCGCTGCAGCGGATCAAGCGTTACTTGGCCATCTCATGCTTGTCGTGGCTGAGCTCGCGCGAACACAGCAACTCGAGCAAGGGTATCGCGTCGTCACGAATAGTGGCGAATGGGGTGGGCAATCCGTCCGGCACTTGCATTTTCATTTGCTCGGCGGACGCGCGATGACCTGGCCACCCGGCTAAAGCATCTAGCTTTCGTAGCCGCGGAGCGGCTAGGAACCGGCGTCGATTCGCGAAAGTTACGGTGCGTGCTTCCCGCAATTGCAAGGAGCTTTGGTCTGGGTGTTAAACCCGTTCGTGGTTGACGACGCAAGACGCGCTCGCGGCATGGGCTTGAACTGACTCCCTGGCGCATAGGGCGTCGATCCGCTGCTTGATCCTTCGTATTGTTCGGACCAAGCACCATCACCGGACATGATCGAGCTTCCATCTTCGTACGATTCGCCCTCACAGCAGCTTGGGCAGGTATCGCAGCCGGGATCGCAATATTCCTGACGACAAATACTACAAATGTCGAACACGTCGCGAGAATAGTCGCAACGAAGTCGTTTTCCGGCCAAGCACGATAGGAAGGAATGTAACCGGACGCAGGGCAAACATTTTTCGCCGCAACCCCCGGTCCATTGTTGGCATGGGTCGCATGGATCCTCACAGTCGGGTGGCGAACTGATCCATTCGCCGTAATACACTTCGCCGCATCCGCCGCTGCAAACGATCGAGCGGCCAATTTGACGCATTCCTTCTCTTGGATTGCATGGAATCGGTCGTGGACCACAGCCATCGCATTGACCGCAGGAGTCCACGCATCCGGTGCCGACGGTTTGGATTCCCATGCATCCGCTTAACGAGACCGTGATTAGTAATGCCACACTGGCAAGCCATCGGTGCGCCATCGAAAACTCCTCGGCAAAGCCGTTGATTCAACGATCCTGGGAACGAATCGCCGTCCCTGTCGCGGAGACGACAGACCCGGGCGGTCGGTTTTCATCAGCATCTTTATCGACCGCCATAACCGCTATAATCACCAAAAGCTCCGTAGGCGGCAGAATTTGCCAGGCGCGAAGCTGGCGACTGCAGTCAACCGATGCAGCTAACACGCACCCGATGTCGCACTTGGCTTCGCTAATCGGCGCCCTTGCGCGGAGCGAAAGGCGACTATGCTAAACTCGAAAAATCTAACTTGGGCATTGTGCCCGTCACCAAATGCAAGTGTTCGGAGCTCAATTTGAGGCGTCACAGAAACCAACACGCTAGCGTCGTCTGGCTCGCGACTCTTGCTGTCGTGCTACCCCTCTGCGGCTGTGATACAAATCGAGGCCGCTTGATCGGAACGTGGTCGTCAACCATGCTCCCCGATCGCTTGCTTGCGGACGAAGCATCCCCCTTGGACTTGGCCGGTGACAAACAACTTCCCGAAAAGGTCGATGGCTATTCGCTCCGATTGCAGTTTTACCGAAACGGCCGTTTGGATACAGTAACTAACCTTCCCAACATCCAGACTCAAAAATCGGGTCAGTGGCGATTGCTGTCCTTTGACGAGACGTCGGGGAGGGCGACGATCGAATGCGAGTTGATGCAGCAGCGAACGCAGCATCAAGTTGAGTTCATCGATTCGAGAACAATCAAACTTGTGCCGCCCAACATGGCCGGGCTGAAATTGACGTTGGAGTTCACGAAAGAGCCTTGATGGTCCGGTAAGGACTGTGAGTTAGCCTTTCCAAAAACAAAAAACTGTTCCCTCGCCCCCGCTTCGGGGGAGAGGGTAGGGTGAGGGGGCGTTTTCTTGCCCGAAACGCCCGCGAAACGCTCGCGACGATACGTGAAAAGGAGTTTACGATGACAAGTCGAGCATTGTTTGGATTGATGGTTTTGGGCCTATTCTTTTGCGCGGCGGGTTGTGAATCAAAACGCCAGTCTTCGCAGTCTGATGCCCCCAACCATTCCGCGGTTGGCGAACAGAACGCTTCTCTGCGCCGATCGATCGACCTCGTCGGAATTTGGCTCGGGCGCGCGACGCTGGACCAAGATGGACTGCAGAAACATCTTGCCTCACTAACCGACGTCGACGAGCGAGCTCGCATCGAAAGTATGGCCAAGTCGCTGGAGTCGGTTTCGATCGCCATGGAATTTCGCCCCGATTCCACGATGGAAGTGGAAGTCGAAATCCTTCCAGAGAATGCGCCGCCAGTTCGCGAAAACACCACCGGAACTTGGAAAGTTGTGGCGAGCGACGCAACGAGCATCACCGTCGTCTGCACCGAGAATTATGACGGGGGTCGAATCGAAGAAGAGACTCTGCGCTACGAAATCGCTGCAGACCAGGACCATATCATCACCGTCGTCCCGGTGGGCGATGAACTGCGGCCGTTCAATCCGAGATTTGAATTCGAACGCCGCATCGAAACGAAAGTTGCCGAGCAGGCAACCGGCAGCGAAACCACTTTGCGGTAAGCCTTCAGCTTGAGGTTGCGGATCGAACGTTGATGTAGTGTGGGACAAGCATGCGATCGACGTCACCGAGTCGACACCATCGTTCCGCGACAGCCGAGTCAAAGCGCGATTTTCCTCCAATTGCTCGCATGCGAGTCCCACCATTTGTTGCGGGGTGATGCGCTCGACTTGCGGCAATTGGTGGGACTCGAAGACTCGTCCCACCCTACGAAAGAACTCAGCGCAATCGACGCGGGCCACTGACAAAAGGATTCCCCGCGACCACAAAGCGTAGAAGCGCGTCCTTGGCCGATGTGACTCCAATGCGCTGTGTTACGCGAATTTCTTTCGAACGAATCACTTGCGCCGGTTTCGACTCAATCCACAATCGGTCACCCAGCGTTAGGTCCAGTCCGTTGTGAGTCCGATCGATCGCCAACGCTTGGCAAAGCCGGGCGGGACCGCGAGCAAAGTCATTGGCCGACTCGACTCGACGGCGGCGACGCATCGTGGCAAGACCCTCGACAGGCTCAATTGCTCGAATCAAAACGGCGCTCGGTCGTTCTGCCGACTGGGTGACGACGTTAAAGCAAACCTTTGCATGAATCGGATAGACGTATGAAAGTCCTGCCGAACCAAACATAACTTCCGTTTTGGGCGTCCGCCCGCGAGCGGCGTGACAAGCGGAATCTCCCGTCGCCAAATAACTCTCGGTTTCGACGATAATGCCTGTGGCGAGTTCGCCGCCAATTCTTGAAACGAGTAACCTGCCCAAAAGTTGCCGCGCAACAATCCGCGGACTGCGCTCGTAGAAGCCACGACCTAGAGGATTCGATGTCATTTCTGTTCCTTCTCCCCCAATGACTTCGCGCGACGATGGCCAGGTTGTGTTCATTCTTCTGCGAAGTCCTTGAGGGAAAGGGAACACAAAATCGCAACATCAAAACTGGAGCTCTAGGTTGATAAAATTCAGCTTTGAAATTGCTTCTGTTTGATTCCCGCTAGTTCGCTTAAACCGAGATCTTGCGGCCACGAGCGTGGATTTTCCACCTTCCAGCGTTTCGTCCACTTTCAATTACCGTAGCGTCATCGTAAACCGCGCTGGTTGGACACGCGTGCACGGGAATCGCAAGTGTACAGTCACCGATTTGGTGCTCAGAGGCATATCGCGTTTTTAGGACCAGATGCTCTTCCGAGTGCCGCACTTCTTCGGCGTCGGGCCAAGCCGGGAATTCCAAGCGTTTGCCTGCGGGTGGATCTGCCGCACACGCTTTGTGTCCCACATCCATCGTGAGGCAACCGGGACGATTGCAACTGATGACCCGGGTAATTATCCCGATAGCTGGAACGAACGGCATTTCAGGATACTGGCGCCGATAACCCGCGTCAAAGTACGCAATGGTTCCGGGACTTAACTCTAAACCGGGCTCATCGATTTGCGCGAGCACCGGGAAACTTCCGGTTCCTGCGGCGACAATCGCGGCAACCGGTAATCCGTTCAACAATAGACGATTGCGAAACTCGATCAGTCGCTCCCATCCCGCCAAACAGGTGACCGTCCTTTCCGCCAAATCAGATTGTCGAACGTGCCCGTCGTACCAGTGCAAACCGGCGGGACGAATTCCTGGCGAACTACAAATCGCCTCGTAAAGTTCGAGAGCATCGGTTCCTATCTCGATCCCCGTTCGGTTCATTCCGGAATCCAAGTCCATCATTACACCGAGTTCGGCACCGATCGACTCCATGGCCTCGGACAGCATTGTCAAAGGGGTAAGGTGATCGATCGCCACCGCGAGTTTGGCTTGGGGATATTGCTCCACGAGCTGGGAGACGCGGCGTACGTTGGGGCCGACCGGTTGATAGGCCAGAAAAACGTCGGGCACATTCACTCCGAGCAGCATTTCCGCTTCCGCAATCGTAGCGCATTTATGACGCGTGATGCCGCGCGCGAGTTGCATTTGCACGATCTCGCGCGTCTTATGCGTTTTACAGTGGGGTCGCAATCGTCGCGGAAATCCGGCGATCGCAATCATGGCATCGAGATTAGCCCGAACCAAGTCAAGAAAGACGATCAATCCCGGAGACTCGAGGGACTCCACGTCGTCGATGGTATATCTACCCAATTGAAGCATCATGGCCTACTGCCTGTGCGGTTTTGGCTTACAATCATGTCCCATGAAACGGCGAAGGATCCTGGTAACAGCTGCGCTGCCGTACGCCAATGGCCCAATCCACTTGGGCCACTTGGTCGAGTATATCCAAACGGATATTTGGGCGCGCTTTCAAAAGCTGCGCGGACATCATTGTATCTATTTGTGCGCAGACGACACGCACGGCACCGCCATCATGATCCGCGCCCGCCAGGAAGGACGAAGCGAAGAAGCCCTGATCGCTCAAATGCAACGCGAACACGAACAGGATTTCGCCGCGTTTCAAATCGAATTCGACAATTACGGGAGCACGCATAGCCCCGAGAATCGCCTGTTTTGTCGGCGGATTTGGCAGGCGATCCGCGACGCGGGATTGGTCAAAACCAAAGACGTTCAGCAGCTTTATGATACTCAGGAGAAAACGTTCCTGGCCGACCGCTTCGTCGTCGGAACGTGCCCGATCTGCCGAACCGAGAACCAACCGGGCGACAATTGCTCGAACTGCGGCAGCACGTACACGCCCGCGGAGCTCATCAATCCGATCAGCGTCCTTTCCGGAACTAAGCCCGAAATTCGCTCAGCGCCGCATCTGTTCATTGAACTCGAACGCTTGCACGATTTCCTGGAGACCTGGACTCAAGAAGGCGATCACCTGCAACCAGAAATCGCCAATTACTTAAAGGGCCACTTCCTCGGTGATAGCAAGTCGCCGGCTGGCCGGAAGACGCTGCGCGACTGGGACATCTCCCGTCCCGCTCCGTACTTCGGATTCGATATCCCGGACGCCCCAGGTCACTATTGGTACGTCTGGTTCGACGCCCCCATTGGCTACCTGGCATCGACGCAACAATGGTGCGAACGCCAGGGTGAAAACTTTGACGATTGGTGGCAAAACGATGCCGCCGAAATCCACCATTTCCTCGGCAAGGACATCACGTACTTTCACACATTATTCTGGCCGGGAATGCTCAAAGTCGCGGGGTTCTCCCTGCCGACCAAAATCCACATTCATGGCTTCTTGACAATCAATGGCGCGAAAATGTCCAAGCGCACTGGAACGTTCATCCGTGCGGCGACATATGCCAATCATTTGGATCCCTCTTTTCTGCGCTACTACTACGCGACAAAGCTGGGACCGCGGCTGGATGATCTGGATCTAAACCTGGAAGAATTTGTGAACCGAGTCAACGCAGACTTGGTCAATAACGTCGTCAATTTGGCATCGCGTTGTGCCAAATTCGTACAACGGTCGGGGCTTTCCGCGATCTTTCCTCCCGACGAAGGAATGTTTGCCGCGTCGGCAAAAACAGGAGACGATATCGCTGCGGCGTACGAAGCGTGCGACTACAATCGGGCCACCCGACTGATCATGGAACTCGCCTATCGCGCTAACGCGTTCATCGAAGCCGCTGAACCATGGAAGCTCAGCAAAGATCCATCCCAGGCCCAACGACTACAAGATGTCTGTACCATCGCATTGAACATCTTTCGCCAATTGGCAATTTATCTCGCCCCCGTGCTCCCACGGCTGGCCCAACAGGCCGGTGAATTATTGAACGACCCGATTACCGACTGGCAACAATCAACGAAGCCATTGACAGGGTCGAGCGTCGCCGAATTCAAACATATGCTCAAGCGTATTACACCGGAGGAGACTAGCGCCATGATGGAAGAATCGAAGCACCTCGACGTCCCACCCGCTCAAACTGCAGCTGCCGACAGCGACCAACCGCTGCGCGAAGATCCAATCTCGCCCGAAATCACGATCGAGGACTTTGCCAAAATTGATCTGCGGATCGCGCGAGTCGTCGCGGCGGAACACGTTCCGGACGCCAATAAATTGCTCAGGCTCACGTTGAGTCTCGGCGGCGATCAGCGCCGAACCGTTTTTGCCGGGATCAAGCAGGCTTACGAGCCGCAGGAGCTCGTTAATCGCTTGGTCGTGATGGTTGCCAATCTCAAGCCGCGACAGATGAAGTTTGGCTTGAGCGAAGGTATGGTCTGCGCTGCGGGGCCTGGCGGCGCAGACGTTTTTGTAATCGGCGTCGATGAAGGGGCCATACCAGGCCAACGCGTCAAATAATTCATTGAACCAGAGCAACGCCGGTCCGCGGATCTTTTCTTGCTCCCTCCCCCTCGTGGGGAGGGCTGGGGAGGTTTTGATTGCTGATTTCAGATTTATGATTTCAGATTTTCGATTTCGGCTCCCTCTTTTTTTCTCACAATGCGCCGTCTGAACACAAAACACTTGCCTTGGCAATCTCTTTTCTGAAATCATCAATCATCAATCTGAAATCATAACTCCAGCCCCTTATCCATGTCGCTCTCATCGCGGATCCTCGACCGACTCGTGCTCAAGCCGACGCGACAGGCGATCGATCCGGATAATCGCCGACGCCAGTTGGTGCAAACGCCCGTGGGTACGACCGAAGTTTGGATTTACGAACATGTCGCGGCCGAGGAGCAAGAACGAACCATCGCCATCAAATTCCCCGGTGCCGGGGGTCGCGGCGAAAAGGGTGGCCCGCATCCGATCGAATGTTGGCCGCACGTCAGTGCCGAGATTTGGGTCGTCAACATGCCGGGCTACGGCGGCAGCTCCGGCCAAGCGACGCTCAAGTCGATCCCGATCGCGGCCCGCTGCGTTTGGAACGCGATTCGCAAAACGCATGCCGATCAGAGGCCACTAGTCATTGGCAATAGCTTCGGCTGTTGCGCCGCTCTTTTTCTCGCGGCGCATTTTGACGTTAGCGCCGTCTTGCTGCGCAACCCAGTGCCGCTGAAGGAACTCATTCTGGGGCGGCATTCGTGGTGGAACGCAGGAATTCTCGCCCGTTGGCTGACGCGTAACATTTCCACGGAACTCGATGCCGCGCTCAACGCCAGCCGCTGCCGTGCCCCAGCCCTTTTCTTTCAATCGGCCAGAGATACGCTCGTGCCAACGTCCTTTCAAAACCTCATTATCGATAGCTACGCCGGTCCCAAACGCGTTTTCGTCGCATCACAACTCGACCACCACGACGTGCTCCCCGAATCGCTCGTGCCCGACTATCGTCTAGCGCTTGAATGGTTAAACAAAAGTCGACGTCAGGGTTAGAGACTATCCGAAAACCAAAATCGTTCCCTCGCCCCCGCTTCGGGTGAGAGGGCAGGGTGAGGGGGCTTTTTGGGTTCTCGGTTGGACTCGAAGCTCGAGGTAAGTCAGGCCGGAGCCTGCCCAACAAGTCCAATACTAACATCTCGCGGTTGTTGCCACGCCAAAGGCCTCGCGTTCGGGCGGAACCCAAATCCAGAAATTGGGGTTATGCCTGCTGTCGGGAACAAATGTTTCTGCGAACGAATCACGTCCTGGGTTTGCCGTTTTCGGGTTCGGGCTGAGTTGTTCGACTTGACTTTGGGCAGTGATGTTACATATTCTATGTACTTATTGATAAGTACCGAGGAAATGTAACATGCGCCAGGCCACGGAAACGCAACGAATTCTCAGACTCATTCGTAAGTCCGGAACGATCCGAGCAAAGGACCTGGCTCCACTCGGACTTTCGCGACAATCGCTACTTCGGCTTTACGAAGCCGGGATTCTGGAGCGCCCTTCCCGAGGTCTGTACGTTATGGCCAACGCCCAAGTCGGAGAAAATCACAGCCTCGCCGAGGCGGCAAAGCTCGTACCGGCCGGAATCGTTTGCCTTCTATCCGCCCTCCAATTCCACCGACTGACGACGCAATCGCCATTTGAGGTCTGGCTGGCGATTTCCAACAAAGCTTGGAAACCAGACGTTTCTTCACCCGCCCTGCGGATTATCCGATTCTCCGGACAATCGCTCGCTTATGGAGTACAGCAACACAAGATCGAAGGGATCACGGTAAAGATTTATTCGCCAGCAAAAACTGTCGCCGATTGCTTTAAATCTCGCAATACGGTTGGGATCGATGTAGCCATCGAGGCGCTCCGAGATTGCTGGAGGAAGAAAAAAGCGACCATGGACCAACTGTGGGAAGCCGCGAAAGTCTGTCGAATGGCCAACGTTATGCGACCGTACATGGAGTCACTGGAGTGACCAACAAAAAACCGAACAACCTTGCCGCATCAGTTCGCCAAAGACTGATGAACATCCGAAAAGAAATAGGGGAAGATTTTCAATACCTGCTGACACGATACGGACTCGAGCGGTTGCTTTATCGGCTTTCCAGGTCACCGTATCGAAAACAATTCGTCCTGAAAGGAGCAGTGCTATTCCAACTTTGGACAGGCGAGCCCCACCGTCCAACCCGCGATCTTGATTTGCTCGGCGTTGGCGAACCATCTGATCCCTTCCCGATTGTTGTACCAGTCGTTATGAGAGAATCGGGGAGTGTTCCGCGTGCTGAGTCGGAGTGAAGGGCGTAGCCCTGAACGGAGACTCGGCACGCGACGCCGCCGGGAACACCCCGGTCGGCAATGATTC
>JBGTJE010000054.1:0-14340 GCA_041745295.1 Pirellulaceae bacterium
CGGAGCCACCGACCATTCGACGTTGAGATCGAAGACCTGTGCCTTGCGAGGAATCACGTCGAGCGACAGCCGTTGCGACTTTCCAGGCTCCAAGCGATCGATCTGCCAAACGACCCGCGTCGCGTCGGTCTCGCGCATCAGTTCCTTCGAGCCGGCGGTGAGATTGGTATTCGCCAATTCAATCCATGTCGGCACGGTAAAAGTTACAACCAATTGCTGTGCCGTTGTTTGTCCGGAATTCGCCACGACCACTCCATACGCCGCATTCTTGCCGATCGAGATCGTCTTTGGACCGGTCGTCGAAACGGCGATGGATGCTCCGGGCGTGTTAATTGTCGTTTGCTCATCGGTTGCGTTGATTTGCGTCCGATTTGTCGGCGATGCAGGCTTGGACAGGGCAGAAGTCGCGTTCGCTAATCCGGAGGTCGTTCCTGTTCCCCCGTTGAGGCCTTGGGCTGCGTTGAGCAATGGGGATGAGCCGGGGTTGGTCGCCGGCATTTTTGCGTCGGTTGCTCCCTCGGTGGTCGATTCTAAATTTGGAACTTGGGTTGTTGCCGGAATAGAACTGCCGTTAAGCGAGTCGGTCGGTTCCTGTTTGCCGGAGGCCATCGCCACGCGTCCAGGCGTTGCTTGGGGACGACTGGCTTGATAAAGCGGCGATGTTTCCCTGCGCAGGTCGATCGGCGACTCGTCTGAATTTGGAATCGTCGGCGACATGGCGGATCCCGCGGCCGTGGGCTTGACGAATGTCTTCAGGGCCGGCAAGCCAGTGTTCTTGGGTGGCGACATTGAAGAAGCGCCGCTCTTCGCAGTCGGTACTGCTGGCGGTTGATTCATCGAGACTTCGTCCGGCATCAGTTGCGATGGGGACGCCGGCTTTGGCGACGCGGGTAGCTGACCCGACAAGATCGCTGGAACCGGCGTGCTGTCGTTTTCCGCTCCGGTTGCTTGCATCGGGTCGTCGCCGGATTGAGCGGCGCTGGGGTCACTCGAGTTCGCTTGATATGAAGTCGCTTGCACGGGATGTGCGGGGCGGCTCGAGCTTACCGATGATTCCCCGGAATCTCCTCCACCCAAACGAGCCCCTCGGACGGGCGCTGCCACGGTGGAAGGCGCTTGCAACGCGCGAAATCGTGCCATTTCGTCCGCCGAATAGCGCCGCGGAGGAGCTGTGCTGACGTTGGCGGGGGTGGGTGCATTGGAAGTTTGTTGCCCGAAACTATTTTGGGCGACAAGCGTTATGGCGCAGATCAGAGCAATTTTCGACTTCATCGGCGCAGCCTTCCTAGCTAAAGGGTGTGGTCCCTTTCTCGGTATCGGGCATTTCGACTTTTCGGGTTCAATGAAATCATCTGAAAAGTCAAAATATTCCTATCAGGCAAACATTGCCGCCAGCGATCCAGTACTGGCAATCACCCGTGCAACGTCCGTTTTGATCCTAACCCACCAGTGGCAAAGACATTTAGGTGTTGGCATCGTCGCCTTTCGCTCCGCGAAAGTACGTGCACTTTCGCGGATAGGCTGTGAATCTATTCGTAGGACGGCCTTTCTAGGCCGTCGAACGACCGGAAAACGCGGCCCAGAAGGGCCGCGCTACTTCAATATGAATAATTGCACAGCCTTGGGAGCGAAAGGCGACGTTCATCGTTCACGTGCTAGCAAGATCGCGCCGTCCAATTGCAATCTGGATAACCAAAGTGCTTCGGAACCGACTTTTCCGATTAAAAAGACTGTGCCGAAAGTATCGATCATGACGAAGCTTGGATGTAGGTTCGTTTTCAATTTCGGGCTGCGCAAATCGTGCGGTACATCCAATGGCAAAAAAATTGGCGTTGATCGGGGTGGCCTGCTTCTGCATTTGCGTCATCGTTTGGTTGGGCCTGCGTCAGCGGACGGACTCGACGAGCTTATCGACTGTTGATTCGCGCAAAGCGGCTGCGCCGGCTTCGTTCTCCCCAACCGAATTCCAAGAATCCTCAAATCTCATTGAGTTCAAAGCGCTAGCCGAATCGGCCGCCGATTCTGCTGACCCCGCACGATCGGGAACCGTAGGTCTTCAGCGCGCCGACGCATCACGTCGAGTTGACTCTGTCGTGAGTCCCGCCGTTGCCCACGAAACGGCAGGCACTGCGCTCCCCTTGGCGACGCGGATCGCGACTTTCGAACAACCGGCGACTCGCTATCCAGCGATTCGCGTGGCCTACCAAGAGACTCCCAAATCGATCGACGATATGGGAACGCAGCGCGATTACCAATTACAAAACCTAACGCTGGACGAGTTTGAGAACCGAATGCTCGCCGTCTGGGGAAACCGACTTCGAGTCGATGCCGAAAACAACGGTCAACGAGTCAAAATCGTCCTTCCAACCTTTGATCGCAATGCGGGCGCAATGACGATTGACCGAATCAGCGCACGAATCATTTTTGACGGCCCGCAATCAGTATTGGGCAAATGGCGTCGTGCGATGGTGGCCCTCGATTCCAAAATGGGTCGTGGCGAGCCGGCCCCGCAAATCCTCGATACGCAAAACGCCGAAGCGGCGACGATCCAAAAAGCGGTGGCGATTATGGAGACCGTTCAAATCGCCGCTCAAGAATCGGGAAATGAAATTCGTCGAGCGATTCCGTTGGATCGAAACCCCGACAAATCAGGAATCGTCGGCGCTCCACAACAAGATCCCACGGCGAATAACCGAGGCAATCTTAATCAACGACCGTTGCAAGGCAACGGCCAAGATCAACCGCAAGATCAAGAAGGATTGACCGGACCGGTCCGGATCGAGGTCATCCCCGAGCTGAACTTGCTGATCCTCTACGGCAAGGAGGAAGACGTCGCCTACGTCCAAAAAGTCTTGGCAAATCTCATTAAGAGCGCCGACGCAGCCCAACCCGACATCGAACCTTATCCATTGAAATTCGCCTCGGGCCAATCGATCGCGCCGACGCTACAAACGTTGTACGACAACAACTTCGCAGCGCAACAAGGACCTGTGTCCATTACCGCATTGGAGCAACCGAACGGGCTGCTTTTGATCGGTCGCAAAGAGAATATCGAAATGGCCAAAAAGCTCATCGAAAGCATGGATGTCGCAGCTCCGGATCAGCCCGAACAGTTCCGAACGTTTCGCCTCAAGTACATGTCGGCGATTGACGCCCAAGCCCGACTCAACTCATATTTCGCCCAGCAGCAACAACAAGCAGCAGCCCCAGGCGCAGCCGCCGCCCAGACGGTCAGCCCGGTGACGATCGTTGCCGACTATCGCTCCAATTCACTGATCGTCAAATCCGGTGCGGCAAACTTGGCATTGGTGGAAAAATTGCTCAACGAGCTCGACGTCGTCGATTCGCCGGCGAAAAACGAAGTTCGCGTAATTCCCATTCACAACGCCGTCGCCAGTGACCTGGCCATTACCCTGCAAGACGCCATTAACGGACAACTTACGAACAGCGGCAACGGCTACAAACCGCAAAATCAAGGGGCTGGCGCGGCACAAGGCGCTGGTGGGGCGCAGAATCAAGTCCAAGCCCAGGCCCCCGGCGATCCGACGACTGAATCCCGCATCCGCTCAGCCATGCTCGAATTGATGACGGTTGACAAAAATGGCAACCCCGTCAATAGCGGGATCTTGTTTGACGTTCGCATCACGTCCGACGCCAACTCGAATTCGCTCGTGGTCACCGGACCGTCGCGCTCGATGAACTTAATCGAAGCCCTCGTCGAACGACTCGACGTCGTTCCGGATATCGAAATCAAAATCAAAGTTTTTCGTTTGGTCCATGGCGATGCGCCGACATTGCTCGCGGCACTCCAACAACTGTTCGGCGCGTCGACGACACAAGCGGGAGGCGGCGGTGCATTTGGCCAAACGAATCAGTTGCAATCGCAGCTTCCGCTCCAATCCAGCAGCGCCCAAGACGGCGCTACGCTCGCCGGATTGCGGTTCAGCATTGACGAGCGGACCAACACGTTGATCGTCTCAGGACCGGCCGGTGATCTTCAAGTCATCGAGGACCTCATCATTCGGCTCGACGAGGACGAAGTCGACTTGCGCTCGATCCGGGTCTACCGCTTGAGTAACGCACCGGCCGAAGACGTCGCTCAAGCCCTCAACAGCTACATCGAAAGCCGTCGCGAAATTATTCTCGTCGACCCCGCGTCCATCAGCCTCTTTGAGCAAGTCCGCCGCGAATTAATCGTCATCCCGGAAATCGTCAGCAACTCGCTGCTGATTAGCGCCACGCCGCAGTATTTTGCCGAGTTGGAACCGGTCATCCAAGCACTCGATCGTCGACCCTCGATGGTCAAAGTCAAAGTCCTGATCGCTCAAGTTACGCTCAATGAACTCGATGAATTCGGCGTCGAAATTGGTTTGCAAGACTCGTTGCTATTCGATCGCGGCATCGGCGTGATCGGATTTCCGTTTAACCAGCAGGGATTGGGAAATAACTCCACCGCTTTGTCCCTCGGCACCCGCGAGGATTTGGCCGGCCAAGCCCTCTCGAATCTCTCCATCGGCCGAACGAATTCAAGCGTCGGTTACGGCGGATTGATGTTGTCCGCGGGAAATGAGTCGATCAACGTCCTCATCCGAGCCCTCCAAGACCGCAACGTGCTTCGCGTGCTGGCTAAGCCCCACATCACCACCGTCGATAACTTACTAGCCCGAGTCCAAGTCGGTCAGCAGGTGCCCACCGTGACCGCCGTCAATCAAACGAACGCCGGCGGGTTTTCGAACTCCGTCGAATACACCTCAGTTGGGATTATCCTCGAAATCACGCCCAGAGTCAGCCCGGATGGAACGATCATCATGCTGGTCAACGCGACCAATTCCAGTCTTGGTGATGTCGATGCAGGCATCCCTATCTTCTCGGACGCCAACGGGAATGTGATTCGTTCGCCGATCATCAACGAAACGACTGCCGAGACGACGATCATGGCTCGCTCGGGACAAACCGTGGTCCTCTCCGGGTTGTTGCAAGAAAACAAGGCCGATGCCCGCCGCGGCATTCCGATCCTGTCCGACCTTCCGGTACTCGGTCCCCTCTTCCGATTTGACTCAGAACAAGAACAACGCAGCGAGTTATTAATAGTCATGACGCCCTATTTGGTCGACGGTGACGAGGAAATCGACACGCACAACCACACCGAATACGATCGCATGCATTGGTGCTTGGGCGATGTCAACGAAATCTATGGAAGCCTCGACTACGAACCTCAGAACGTAACGCTGCAAAACGTCGAGCAGCCGGCGGTTTATTATCCCGACGCCGATCCAATGGGTCAGCAGCCGCAATACGAATCCCAACGACCGGAAAGGTCCAAGGGCCCGCAAAGTCCGCCCGGGCCGGATTCGTCCCGTCTCGATCCGCCTATCGTCGATCCGAACGGTAATTTGGACGCAAACCTGACTCCAAACAGTTTGCCGACTTCCGGTCCAACCAGCGAACCTAACTCTGACGAAATCGAGCAACCGAAATTGTTGGACGCATCGCAACGCGTCCCGATGTCATCCTTGCAGCCAGCCACGCAGAACCGGACCACGTCGCTAACTCAAAACAACAATTCCGGAACAAGAATTCCGGCCACGATGCCGGCCTTGCCCAATTCGCCTGTCGCACAGTCGATTTTCAATGCGGAAACCGCGTCGTGGCCCGGTCCCACGATTTTGCCCCGATAACTACGAAACGGCGTCTTTGCTATGCCTACCAAAACAAACAATCCAATTCGCCTGTCGAAGATCGGCAATCCCTGGGTGGCACGCCCAGAGTCTTCGATGGGTGTGGGAACGGCCATGTCACATCGGGGAATCCCTTTCAAGCGCGCAATGGCGCTACAACTCTTCTGTTTGTGCGTTGCGGCGTTCTGCTCGGGCTGTCAACTGACGGGCGGGATACCAGAGACTCAATTCGCCAAGGGCGAATGGAATTCCAGCTTCAAGAAAAAATCCGACGCCAAAGTCGAGTACGGGCAACCGGAGCGAATGGCGGTCATCTGGACCGATACGACCGCGTCGGCCAACGGCGTCGCCGACGTCCGCGGATTCGGAGGTCGAATTTACTTCTACGACAAGGCCGGGAACCCAACGCGCGTCGACGGCGAGTTGTCGATCTACGCGTTCGATGACACCACCGACGAACAAAAAATGTCTGCCGATCGCGTTTACAAATTCCGCCAGGAAGAATGGCAAGGCCATTTCAGTGAAACGCAGCTCGGACCTTCGTATAGCATTTGGCTTCCCTGGGACAAAGTCGGCGGCGACCGCAAGACAATTGCCTTGATGCCGATCTTCAAATCGGCAGACAAATCAATCGTGAAATCCGGTCAGTCGATCAACGTATTAAACGGAAAAACCCCTCCGCTACTTGCCGAAACACCCGCAGTCCCCTTCCGCGTCTTGGGCTCGAGTCCCTCAGTCGCACAGTCCGCTCGCGCGGCCATGGGCGGCAGGACGAATGCGAATTATGGCGTGCAACTCGTCTCGAATACCGAATCCGCGGCGACCGAGGAACAGCCGATCAAGGACCGCACTACGACCATCGATGTTCCTCGGCAAATGGTCCACCGCATGAATCAAGACTTGGATTCCGGAACGGTCGAGAGCGTCACTTCCGGCATGACCGCCAACGTGAGCTTTGATCCTCGTGTTTCCGCGTCGTCGCCCGGCTCCGCGGATTCTTCGCTTGGCGCCAATCGTGGAACAACGGCGTCGGCAACGACATCCGATGCCAACGCCAATTCCACACCGCCGAGCACTTCCCTGCGTCCGCAACGCCGCGCCGTCTTCGGCGCTCCAGGCGCGCTGAAATAACCGCCGTCGCTTCTGAGTTCGCGCGGCTTTCGGATCACCCCTCCGCGCACCGTCCGTCGAGTTCCGTGCTCGCACAGTATCCTCGTCTTAGCTTTCTCTGGCGAGCGCGGGGCGTCAGCCTCCTGATTTTTTCGCTCTGGGGCCGATCGTCTTAGCCTCGCCGCTGCTTCCCATCGTCCCGGGATACCGCGGAAGTTCACTATTGAGGGACAGAGAGCACAGAGCCAAGCCAGATCAAGATTTGAATGGTATAGTTCTGCCTTTTTAAAATCCTTATTGATTCCTAGGATTCCGCTCGGTTTCCCCTTAGGCAGTAAGTGGACATGTGTACACTAATTTGAGCCTGCGGTTAGGATTAGTCAGAAATTTGGCTTAGCCAAAAGTGTTTGTCGGATATATTTCCTAGTTTGTCGGCGCCACTGATCGTTGCCCCAGAGCCCGACAGCCGCTCGAGCGCGACTCCCGATCCTTAGCATGAGCCAATTTTCTAGACTTTTGAGCCTTTCAGCGGTAACTTGTCGACCGGTACAAGTCGATGAAAGAGGTCCTCCCTCGAAGGACGCCAAATCGCCCCCGCTCGACCTTCTCCGAAATATTCCCGACGAATAATTGTTATGCATTACCAAGGGAGAACAAAGAATGAGATTTGGACGTGTCACGATTTTGCTACGACTGATCGCCCTGATCTTGGGACTTGGCAGCTTCGGGGCAGCTTGGCGTTTGACCTGGATCGGTAAAATGGGCATTGACGATGTCCCACCGCCTTTCACTTTATTGGCAGGTCTCGCTGCACTCGGGTTTTTGTGTATCGCTGTCCTCGGTCGATACCCCCGAATTAGCGCCGTAAAAATCGATTCGTAAACATGAATACGTTTTTGGCGGCGGCCCGGATACCGCTGACGTCAAACGGCGTAATCAAACAAACATGCGCAAGAATTCAATGTTCACGCGAATTGCCGTTGGTGATCGCAATACACTTGACAGCATGGCCCCGCCGTAACGTATTGTGACCGTATGATGATTCAACTCGGGCATGTCTGCGAACTGGTGCGCTATCCCGTCAAGTCGATGGCAGGTACCGCAACGGAGTCGGCATTTCTCGGGTGGCACGGTCTCGCTGGTGATCGACGCTTCGCTTTCCGGCGCTTGGGAGACGACAGCGGATTCCCGTGGCTTAACGCAAGCCGCCTCGCTGAACTTCTGCTGTTCCACCCATTCGGCCTCGACGAGAGCACCGGCGAGCCCCTGCCAACGCACGTTCGCACACCCTCCGGAACGCACGTCGAGCTGCGCAGCGCAGAGCTCCAGTGCGAGGTTGCCGAGCGTAGTGGCGGCGGCGTGGAATTGATGACGCTCAAGCACGGGATCTTTGATGATGCGTCGGTATCGGTGATTAGCCTGGCAACCATTGCTGGCATCGGTCGCGAGGCGGGAATGGATCTCGATCGCCGGCGGTTTCGAGCCAACATTGTGCTTGAGACTGGCAATTCCGCGCCGTTTCTCGAGGATGGCTGGATTGGCGGGACATTGGTGTTCGGCGACCGGGAGCCAAGACCAGCCGTGAGCGTGACGGCGCTCGACGTGCGATGCATGATGATCAACCTCGATCCGGACACGGGGACACAAGATGCGCAGGTGCTGAAGACCGTCGTGCGACTGAACAAGAACAACGCGGGCGTCTATGGAACGGTGCTGCAAACCGGCACAATCCTCGTCGGCCAGCCAGTGAGCCTCGTTTTGAACGCGCGGTGCTGAAGACGGGCTTAACTCTATCGCGCCGCCGAATCAGTGGTTTTACCAGCACCGTGCCCACGCGGTCGGTTATCTGTACAAGTTCGTTGTCCGCGGCTAATAATGACTCTTCCTCGTCATCGCCCTTCTTACGAGACCAAGTGCCTCGCCGAGAAAGAAGGACTCCGATGATGCGACGAACGTTGCTCACTCTCGTTGCGTTTGCGATCGCCGCGACGCAGGCCACGGCCCAGCTCTCATTTCAGCAGGTCAGCACCGGCTTCATCCAGCCGCTATTCGTCACGGCTGCGCCCGGCGGCACGACTTCCGGCGGCGACACTCGCGTCGACCGCTTTACGGTAGCTGGTGGGACATCGAATTGAATCTCCCCTGTCGTGCGTGCCGTTTGCATGGTGGCGTCGGTTCGAATCGAGCGTTAACGAAGCGGACATCATCGCGTAGAATGGCCGAACAATGCGATGATCCGTTGGCCCAATGCCCTGATGAACTCAGCGTGAAGTTGGAGGTGAGATGAACGTCAGCGAACTCGACAATTTGGCAGCGCTTATCAACCAGGAGCGCGACGCGTTGCTCTTGCGCTGGCGGCAACAGGTGAGGCAACTTCCCTCAGCAAAGCACCTTGACATTCCCACACTCAACGATCACGTTCCACTTCTCCTCGATGAACTGATCACCGCGTTCCGGGGAGTCGCTGACCAAACGATTCCGGAAGCGCTTCTTGAAGGCAGTCCGCCGGTCCACGGCCTACAACGACACCAAGATGGCTTTGACATTGTCGAAGTCGTAGCAGAGTACAATATCCTTCGCGGCTGCATCTACGATCTTGCCGACAGTAATGGCCTCGGTCTGCACGGCAAGTCTTTCCACATCTTGAATCGCGTCCTCGACGAGGCGATCGGCTTGGCCGTCCAGACATTTGCCACTCAACAAGCTCTCGAAGTGCAGCGGCGCCGGGAAGAGTATTTGGCGTTTGTGGCGCACGATCTCCGCACACCGCTGACTGCCATTGCGCTTGCCGCGCGAGTCCTGGAACTCGCCATCAAGGGTCGAGACGATAGTTCCGAAACTTCCCAAATGCTGAAAACACTGCACCGCAACGTGCAACATTTAGAGGCGCTGGTTGAAAAGGTGCTAAAAGAAAGCGCGCACATCCAAACCGAGACCGGCGTCAAATTGGAACGACGTGATTTCGATTTATGGCCGCTCGTCGAGGCCCTCATTCACGATTTGCATCCCGTGGCTGGGACCGCCAGTACGCAACTGGTCAACAAGATCCCTGAGGAACTGACCGCTTGCGCAGATGCGAGTTTGCTGAGGCGTGTGTTTCAGAACTTGGTCGCAAACGCGATCACGTATACCCCACGCGGCGAGGTTGTCATCGGGGCAGAAGAAATTGGTGAGGACGGTGCCATCGAGTGCTGGGTGAGCGACAATGGAGCCGGAATCCCCGACGATCGGCTCGAAATCATCTTCGACAAGCTAGAAACCGATCCGGAGAGGGAAGCCGGAACAGGCCTGGGTCTCGCCATCGTGACGACGTTTGTCGAGGCACACGGCGGGAAGGTAACCGTCGAAAGCAAGGAAGGCGTTGGCTCAACCTTTCGGTTCACGCTCCCCGGCAGGGCGAAGGTTCGCGGCGCTTGAACTGAGGCGGACGTAAAGGGCCGAACAAAGCGCTGCTGAAACTAAAATCGACCGTTCACAAGGGGTTGGTCGTGCGCTGTCCTTGCGGTTGCGACCGCTCGGAGCAAAAGGTCGCGGAACTCAGGGATCAGGAAAAGGATGTTGCCCTCGATGGCATCGCGAAGGCGCTCGAATCTATCGCCGAGCGTGAATTACTCGGATATGTTACCGAGTTATTGATCGTCCACCGCCTACGGCTTCTCCAGTTGGCAGAAGAAATTCGGAATCGAAATCGCTGAATCGAAATTCCTGGTCGAAGGGCGTGTTGGGAATCGAATTGGCTCACGCCGCGTGATGGAAAAAATCGGAATGGTTCGCGATCGGAGCGGCGATTTGGATCACCCGATTCTACCGAATGGTCACCCATTGAGCCGGCACGTGTTGTAATTGAAGGGTGGTCCTTGCGCCGCAATCCTCTCGCGGAGCGAGAGGGCTACAAAGGAGCAAGACGGCTACAATGATAGGAATGCCGCACGAGCAACCTGGGAGCGCACGAGAATGTGGACGCTAATTGAGAACTATCTTTGGGTCATTCCATTGCTGATTTTGCCGCCGTACCTGGCGTTTCCCCTGGTCATCTTGGCCACTTTTCGACTCAATTATCCGACGACGGTGTTGCCGTTGGATCTCGATGAATCGGACCTGCCCAGCGACATCACCGATTTCATTATTCCGGTGAGTCGCGACTTGGAGGCAATGGGTTTTGAGCAGGTCGGCAGCTTTGGCTTACCTGATCTGATTCCCAATGTGGTGTCATGCAGCTTGCTGTTGGTCAATCGCAAATCCAATGAAGCGGTGATGGTAAGTAGCGTTTGCGGGACCGCAACTGGCGCCGGGCTCAAGACGAAGTATGTCGAGTTTGTGTCACGATTTCCGGACGGGAGTTGCGCCCAAACGAATAACTCACGAGAGTTGGGCGCATTTCGCGAACCGCCCAACGTGCACACGATTAAGTTTTGGGACGTGTCCGAAGTCCGAACGCTCCATCTATTGCACACTCAAATTGCATCGAGTTTGCGGATGGGCGAACCACGACTCACTTTGTACGAGAAATTTGACGGCGATCTCGAGGCGTACATTAACCAAAGCGCGATCGGTGACTCGTGTGAGTACCAAACCAAGATCGGACTCATGCGGACTGTCGAGGGAGGCTATAGGGCGACGTTGAAGGGTGCGTATATCTTTGTTTGGCAAGAGCTCTTTCCATTCAAGTCTCTTCGCCGAATGGCTGCATGGCGCAAGTCGCGCCACTGGCTGAAAGAGATGTCGCTCAAAATGCCCGCGCACCAATCGCTTGGAATGCGCTAGATATCTGTCCCAATGGTAGGCGGGCCTGTCTTCCGACTCGCGTTCTTACTTTCGCGTCGTCAGTCTGGGGCAGACTGACCTCCAACGATGAGATTGCTGGGGAGAAATGCAAGCGTATCGCATTAGCAGTTTCTCAAAACTCGAAGCGTGAGTTTTTTCCTTAGCCACGACGCCCTTGCGTCCGGTTGTTGGATCGTTGCTCTAGGCAAAAACCGGGGGCTCGCGCCCGGCGGCCGATGTCTTAAGTCACACCCTTGGCCTCGGCTCGTAGAAGCACAGGTGCGAGACGGCTCTCGAGGCGGATGCTGGCAGTCGTGGTGAGATAGCAAAACGTGGAGATATTTTCCGATAAGTTGAACTTTGATCAAAGAAGCGACTGTTTCGATTCCGATGACTTTTCTGGTAGCCGAAGATTCGTACTCGGATCGATTGCATTTTTTGCTCAAGGAAAAGTCTATGCGTCGCGTTAGAGCCAGTTCGGCCGTCGCTTTGTGTGTGGCGATTTGTCTTCCCGTTGCCGGTGCGTCGGGCCAACAAGCGACGGGGACGATTTACCAATATCCAGCAAAAAAAACGTCGCAGGTCGTTGCGTCGCCGACTCGCGATTCGGCCAACACGGCCGCGGTCCGGGTCGCCACGCGATCGGGAAGTCGCGTGCTGACGCCATCCGGTTCGCGTACTACTTCTTACGTTCCGGCGCATCTACGGCAAGATACAGCCGGCGGTCAAGCTACGGCGTCGTCGGCTCCCCAACCCACGTTGGCGGACCAAGGTTCGCTTGGTTCCGGCGCGGTGACGATGGATCAAAGCATTGGCGCTGGCGTTGATGAAGTAATCGAAGGCGATTGGATGCAAGACGGGGCGATGGGCTGCGACGAATGCGGTGTTTGCGAGACCGGTTGTTGCCCACCTCGACCACCGTGCTGGCTCGACGGCTTTGGCGGAGTTTTGTACAACGGAGAATACTTTGTCGGAGCCGAAGCTCACACGGGCATCGGGGCTCGCAATGAACAATTTCAATCGTTCGAGGAGTGCGGGTTTGGATATTTCGGTGGGGCCAATTTTGGCGCTCCATTGCATTGGCTAACATGCGGGCTGTTTTCGGGCCAACTCGGGCTCAGTTCGGTGAGTTCAAATCTGGGCGGCGATCCCGCGGGAGCCGTCAACAATCAATTGTTTGTCACGGGCGGCTTTTTCCGACGAGTCGACTATGGATTGCAAGGCGGTGTCGTTGCTGACTTTATGGACGCGAATTGGCACTTCGACCCTCGAGTCGTGCAGGTTCGCGGCGAACTTAGCTGGGCTTATCCCGAAGGCCAAGTCCACGGTTTCCGGTTTACAAAAGGCGTTCAAGACTACGTCGACGAACAATCCCCAGCGTTCAATCGACAGGCTTTGGATACCTATCGATTCTTTGCACGATGCCCCATTCCCTGCGGCGGATACTCAGAGCTCATGGGTGGTTGGACCCAAGATGGTCAGGGATTGATGGGCGCGGAATTTGAGGTCCCGACAAAAGAGCGATTGGTTCTCAAGTCGGGGTTCACGTACGTGTTCACGGACGATGGTCACGACTTCGATGCGTGGAACATTTTCGTCGGAGTTTCGTTCCGGCCGCGTGGCCGGGCTTGGTATGACGATTATCATCGCCCGATGTTCGACGTCGCCCACAACGGGAGTTTGATTCAGGAATAATCGAATCGGTGGACCACCAAGATTCTTCTAGCCCGCGGAAGCGCGGGCTTTTTTGTTGGCGGCAGATGTAGATCGCTGGATCGCCCGAAAAACGATCATTTCACGACAGCCAACTTGGCGGCTTCGTCCTCGCGACGATGATTGCGCGACCCGGCCTGCTTCATTTTCCGCCTTAATTGCGGTATATTTTGACAAAGACAACCGCGTGGCTCAATGCGCTTGGGCGCTGCTTGCAAGGAGATGTTTCGATGGGTGAAAATTTATTTGATTTTTTTGGGGGTACGGCCAACCTGCCCGAGGACCCGTCAGACGACGAATTGGACCTATCCGATTTGGAATCCGGTCACCAGGAATCCGCTCAAGGAGACGCCGAACAAGTGGTCGATGCGTCCAGCGATGTCGAGTCGTATGCCAGTAACGAGCGAGCCGAAGCGGCAAAGAGCGATACCACTCCGAAGGAACCATTGCGTCCCGGTCAATCCGAGGACACCCATTGGCTGGACTTGGCCAGTTCGCTGGGAGTGGCGATCGGCTCGACGCAATTCGAGCGGTCCGCTAGCCGGCCCGCCCAATCGACCCCGCGAAGCACTGCGGCGAAAAAGCCGTCGCGTCCCGCCTCGAAGGCGACGCCCCCCGGGTCGGGCACCGACGATACTGCGTTCGGACGTGGCTTATTGGACGAAGCCCCAGACTCCGTCGAAGAACATCGCCAAAAGCAATTGTTGTCGGAGTTATTCGTTCCGACGGGCGAAGCGTTTGAAGAACCTGAGAGCGGCGTGCGACAAGTCGACGACGTGGAGATCATCGACGAAGATATGGTTGACGACGCGATGGCCGATGACGAATTGGTCGACGAGGAATTAATCGACGACGAATTAATCGACGACGAATTGATCGACGATGAGATGGTCGAATTCGAAGTTGAGGAACTTTCAAGCGGCGAGGAACATGGCCGCAGTGAGTTTGGCCGGCGTCCGCAAGCGCCGCGAGATAACCCGCCGCGTCGTCGCGAACCGGTGGAACCCGTCGGCCCACCAGATGCAGAGGAACCCAAACGAGACCGTCCTCACCAGCGGAGTCGAGACGAAGGGCC
>JBGTJE010000055.1:0-25320 GCA_041745295.1 Pirellulaceae bacterium
CTCACCGATAATAAATCAACCCACGTCAAGGGCCGGCGGCGTCTTTCCACCGGTGTCCCTAAACTCGACGCGATCATGGGCGGCGGCATCCCCGAGGGCGACAGCCTCCTCGTGGCTGGACCCTCGGGAGCGGGCAAAACCGTTCTCGGCATCCAGTTCATCGCCGAGGGCTTGGCCAAGTCGGGCGGGGTCGAGCCGGGCATCGTCGCCATGTTCGAAGAGCTTCCCAACGAGTTCATGCAGCGGGCGGCCTCGTTCGGCTTCGACCTCGACAAGAACCTGAAAGACGGCTCGCTCAAGCTCATTTACCTGAGGCCGCTGGACCTCTCGGTGGATGAGACGGTACACGAAATCGTCAACGCGGTCAAAGAGATCGGCTGCAAGCGCCTGGTCATCGACTCGTTGGTCGGCTTCGAGATGGCGCTGGCCCCCGACTTTCGCACCGATTTTCGCGAATCGCTTTACCGGATGATCGGGGCGCTCACGCGGCTGGGCGTGACCATCATCAGCACCGTCGAGGTCGAGGAGAACTTTACCTCGATGGGCCTCTCCAACTTCACCATCTCATTCCTGGCCGACGACATCGTGCGCCTGCGCTATGCCTCGATCAACGGGCAGTTGCGTAAAATCATGATGGTGGTGAAGATGCGCCGCAGCCCGCACTCGATCGACATGTGCGCCTACGAGGTCACCTCCAAGGGTCTGGCGATCGGCGAGCCGATGCGGGGCTACCGCGCACTGACCAGCGGCATTCCCGGCCCGTGGTCATTGACGTCCGATGAAATTCCGCAACGGGGCGCCGGAGGCTGACGGAGATGACCCAATGAATCGCACTCCCTCAGCAGGTGTCCCGGACCCCGCTTTGGAGCAGCAGTTGCGCGAGATGAACGAGGCACTGCTGGTCTCGTCAGTCAAGCTGCACGAACTGGCAGAGAAGGCGCAGAAGGCGGAAGCCCTGGTGCGCGCGACGGAAAAGGAATTAGCCAAGGCGCTGGTCTACGCTGACGACATCATTGCGACGCTGCGCGAGCCGTTCCTGGTTCTCGATCATGACCTGCGCGTCAAGACAGCGAACCGTTCGTTCTACAACTCGTTTCACGTCTCGAAGAAGGAAACCGAGAATCGCCTCGTGTACGACTTGGGCAACGGCCAGTGGGACATTCCCGACCTGCGGAAGCTGCTGGATGAAGTCCTTTCCGGCAACGAATCCGTCCACGACTATGAGGTGGAACACTCCTTCCCGACCCTCGGTCCCAAGATCATGCTGCTCAACGCGCGGCCGTTCCCTCCCGATTCCAGACACCCCGAGTTGATCTTGCTCTCCGTGGAAGACGTTTCTGCCGCGCGCGCGAGGGGCAATGAGCTGGCCACCCTGCACCGCCGCAAGGACGAGTTCTTGGCGATGCTCAGTCACGAACTCCGCAGCCCCCTTGCCCCCATCCTGAATGCTGTACAGCTCTTGGGCCTTCAAAAGAACGAGAGCCCACTCCAGCATCAAGCCCGCACGATCATTGCGCGCCAGGCGAGGCAACTGGCTCGTCTAATAGACGATCTGATGGAAGTGTCCCGCATTAACACCGGCAGGGTTTACCTTTGCTATGACCGGGTGGTCATCAGCAGCATCGTCGAACGCGCGGTCGAGACGATCCGCCCGCTGGTGGACCAGAACAGGCATGAACTCACGGTGTCGCTGTCGCCGCAACCGATCTGGCTGAACGCGGACGCCGTCAGGCTGGAACAGGTGATCGTCAACCTGCTCAACAACGCCGTCAAATACACCGGCGAAGGCGGTCACATCTGGGTGACCGTACAACAAGTGGGGGAGGAGTGTGTGTTACGAGTGCGCGATACCGGCGTTGGCATTGCTCCCGAATTCCTGCCCCGGATCTTCGACCTTTTCACGCAGGCGGAACGGTCGCTGGACCGCTCACAAGGCGGCTTGGGCATCGGGCTGGCTTTGGTGAAACGGCTCGTGGAACTTCATCAGGGAAGGGTGGAAGCGGTCAGTGTCCTGGGGCAAGGTAGCGAGTTCGTCGTGCATTTGCCCGGTGTGCTGACTGCCGAACCGCAGCCGCCACCGCCACCCACCGAAACGGCCAATTCGATCGGACGACGTTTGCGGGTTCTCGTGGTGGATGACCACAAGGATACGGCTCAGACGTTGACGATGCTACTGAAAGAGTCAGGGCATGACGTTCGCATGGGTCACGACGGGCCGACTGCACTGGAAGCGGCCGACGCCTTTCGCCCGAACGTGGTGCTGTTGGACATCGGCTTGCCGGGCCTAAACGGGTATGAGGTAGCGAAACGGCTACGGCAGCAATCCATCCTCCCGAACGTCATTCTTGTCGCCCTGACCGGGTATGGCCAGGACACAGACCGCGAGCGTTCGCAAGAAGCGGGGTTCGATCATCACTTGGTCAAGCCCGTCGACTTCGACAAGGTGCAACAAATTTTGGCCACCGTCTCCGAGAAGGCAACGTGATCACAGCGGACCAATCAATCTTCAAACTTCGTCACCCACGGGTATAATCGTTCTGGTTTGGAAGTTTGGAAAGCAATTGGTCAGCTAGCCCCGGGACTGGCCCGCGGCGAAATGGGAGGCGCGATGATCATCAACGAACTGGATAAACTGGCAGCCCTCATCAAGCAGGAACGCAACGCCTTACTGACGCGGTGGCGGGAACAGGTGCGGGAACTCCCTTCAGCGCGGCACCTGGACCTCCCGACCCTCACCGATCACATTCCTGATCTGCTTGATGAATTGGCCGACGCACTTCAAGCAAGGTCGGAGCAGACGATCCCTGAAGCGCTCGGCGAAGGCAGTCCGCCGGCCCATGGCTTACAGCGCCTCCAGGACGGATTCGACATTGAAGAGGTCGTTGCGGAGTATAACATCCTTCGCGGCTGTATCCACGATCTTGCCGACGCCAACGGTGTAAACCTGCAAGGGAAACTTTTCCACATTGTCAACCGGGTCCTCGACCATGCGATCGGCTTGGCCTTACAGACCTATGCCACTCAGCGCGCGCTGGACGTGCAGCGGCGCCGACACGAGTATCTCGCCTTCGTGGCGCACGATCTCCGGACTCCCTTGAATGCCATCTCCCTGGCAGGCAGAGTTCTGGAACTGAAACTTGCCAAAGACGCCGGCAGCCCTGAAATAGCCCAAATGTTAAAGGCCTTGCGCCGCAATGTGCAGCATCTCGAAGGGTTGGTCGGCAAGGTGCTCGAAGAAAGCACGAATCTCCAAACGGAAATCGGCATCATCTTGGAACGGCGTGAGTTTGATTTGTGGCCCCTCGTTGAGGCTCTCATTCACGACCTGCATCCCGTGGCAGGAACCTCCAGCACTCAGCTGATCAACAAAGTGCCCGACGACCTGGTCATCTATGCAGATGCCAGCCTGTTGAGGCGAGTCTTTCAGAACTTGATCGCCAACGCAATAAAGTACACTCCGCGTGGTGAGGTTATCCTCGCGGCTCGGGAACTTGACACGGAAGGCGCCGTTGAATGCTTGGTCAGTGACGACGGTGCGGGAATCCCCGAAGAGCTTTGCGAAAAAGTCTTCGACAAGGGAGAAACCGATTCGGACAAAGAGGGTGGAGCGGGCCTGGGCCTCGCCATCGTGAAGGCCTTTACGGAGGCTCACGGCGGCAAGGTGAGCGTCGAAAGCAAGGAAGGGGCCGGCTCGACGTTTCGGTTTTCGCTGCCCGCCAAGGCGAATGTAAACGGCCCAACAACCCGCTGAAACTGGCGGGACCCCAGTGAAAGGAAGCAAGCCAATGCCGACGACCGATAAGACTCTTCGGGTTCTCATTGTTGATGACAACCGAGATGGTGCCGATGCCTTGGGTTTGCTGGTGGAGGCTCTCGGCAACCAAGTGCATGTGACTTATGGTGGGACACAGGCACTCGACGTCGCGACTGCATTTCGGCCCGATCTGATGCTCGTCGATTTGCTCATGCCTGACATGGATGGCTGCGTTCTCGTGCGGCGATTTCGTCAGATTCCTGCCTTTGCTCAAACAAAAATCGTGGCCATCACTGGGCAGAAAGTTAAAGAACACAAAGCTCAAGCCGTGAAGGCGGGGTGCGATCAGGTCCTCCTCAAGCCCGTTGCCCTAACAGAACTGAAAGCGGCCCTAGCCAGTGTCGTCGTCTCAGATACGGGCCCATCGCCCAAATGGGCTAAAGAACGTGTAAATCTCGGAGCAGAGCGGCGTTTGCCGATTGTAGAAGCTCGACGAATCAGGAACGAGCGGCCATCAAAGGCCCTGACTCAAGCGGAGTGCGAAGCAGCCATCTGTGATGGCGTCATTCACTTTCAAGAGGAATATCTGGGATGGAGGTCGGAACAAATTATTGCCCATCTCATCAAAGACCTTCTGGTAGTCCGCATTCGTGGCGCTTTGACCCTCGCCGAACGGCAACTCGGCAAATCGTCGTCACCGGAGAAAGGGAGGGATCTCATCAAGCAAACACGGAACCAACTGCTCGAGGTGGCGCGCCCCATGTTGGAATCGTTGGTCCACGAGGCCACTGGCGTGAAGGTCTTGAGCATGCACCATGACATCAGTACCGCGACCGGCGAAGAAGTCATCATCTTTACATTGGCCGGATCGCCTAACTTCGAGTAGTCAGTGGTCTAGTTGACTTCACTTCGTCTAACATCAAGCCGAAGGCATCGGGTCCATTGTCGCCTTACTCTTGCCGTTAAACAATTCGAAGCCGTCCGCTAGATCGCGATTCATGAAACTGTCGCGGAACTCGCCAGAGTTTCGGCCCAAATTCTGGCGAATTCGGCTACGTCAGATGCTAAAGTAATGCGAAATGCGCTCCAGTCGCCAGTAGGAGGGTTGTAGGTATGTCGTCTGAACCAGTGTTGCCGTCGACTGCGAAGAAGAATGTCGAAACCATCGCCCAGGTCGAACAGCAATTGCTTAGCCAACGGTCCCCGACGGAGCGCTTGGGCGAACGTATTGCACGTTTCTTCGGGAGTCTGTCTTTTATCATTGCCCAGGTTTTGTTCATCACTGCATGGATTCTGCTTAACACAACCCTTATCCCCGGCGCGCCGATCTTTGACCCGTATCCTTTTGCCCTCCTCTCCTTTGTAGTCGGGGTCGAGTTCATTTTTCTGACTACGTTTGTTCTCATGAATCAGTCACAACAGATGCGCCGAGCTGAGCAATGGGCGCACGTGCACCTTCAACTCAGCGTGTTGACTGAGCAGGAGGTTACCAAGAATATGCAGCTGGTCCATTTAATCTGCCAGCACTTGAGGCTTGAGCAACCTGCGCATGACCCAGAAATGAACGAACTGAGTCAGACAACGTCGGTAACGGCGCTCGTGGACGAGATCGGCAAGGTTCGAGAACTTGGTCAAGCATTGTCCGATAAGATAAACGCGGTTGAGAAAGCAGGAGAGACCTCAACCTAAAAAATGTTCCGCGAGTCAAACTCGGTCTTTAAGCCCAGACACGCCTTCGTGTTTGGCGCAATGCGCACAACAATAGACCGTGCCATCCTCCTCGACACCGTGTCCGATAACCTTGCACTCGCAGTGCGGACAAACCGGTGCCAACGCATGGATCGCGCATTCGAACGAATCGAAGGTGTACTCGCGACCGGCCATCATTACCGTAAACGATTTGTCATAGTTGTTTCCGCACACGTCGCAGGTAGCCATGGTTTTTCCTTTGCTCGGTCAAATAACTTCGCACGTTGGACGTCCATTCTTCGGCCGCAAATTTCATTCCGCAAGTGGTGGGTTACCCTTCCACGCAAACTGACCCGAAAAAATTCGACGACGCGCGTAACAGGCGAATCGAAATTGCCTTGCTCAACCCATCATTGCTCGCTGCAAGTTCCGCTTTTCAACACGCGCAATTGTTGCGAACGGCGTATTGGTTTCAGTGACTTGGGAACGGTCAAACTGGTTCCGATCAAACCAGGTACGTCAAGTTGCTTCGTCGATTAAATGGCATTCCGTTGGACAAGGATTTGAATTGTGCTTTTCGCAATGGCCCATGGCCCGAGTTGTAGCGAGGACGAGCCCTGACGTGCCGAGAATTTTTCGTATGTTGCGTCGCCCGGTCGGCGAAACAATTCTTTAGCGAAACCGCCTGCAGCTTTCACCTGTTAAGGCCCGCGGTTTGCAATTGAGAACTAATTGAGGACTAACAGAATCGAACGTCGCAAGGGGCGCCGACACATTCGGAGGTTGAGCATATGGCCACGGTTTCCACGCAACACGGATCTACTCTTTCGGCTTGGCAAGCGATCACGATTCCCGAGTTTCCAGCGTGTAACGCCTCGGCACAATTTGATGTCGCGATCGTCGGTGGTGGGATGACGGGGTTGACGGTTGCGTACTTGCTGAAAAATAGCGGCCGGTCCGTATGCGTGTTAGAGCGGGGAAAAATTGGCCAGGCCGATACGTGCCACACATCGGCCCATCTAACCTACGTCACCGATCACCGCTATTCAGACTTGAGTCGATTATTCGGAAAAGACGAAGCGTATTTGACGTGGAAAGGGGCCGAATCCGCGATCGGCCTGATCGAGACGATTGTTCGCGAGGAGCAAATTGATTGTGATTTCGATCGCGTGCCCGGTTACATGCACACCGCACTAAGTGGGAATGATGGAGACGAGCCCGTCGATTTGTTTACCGAAGCCAAAACGATTCGCGATGCGGGGTTCGATGCCACCTACATGGAATCCGTACCGGTGATGGACCGATCCGGAATTCGTTTCGACAATCAGGCCAAATTTCATCCTCTGAAGTATCTCCGAGGGTTGGCTGAAAAAATACAGGGTGATGGCTGTTCCATTTTCGAACATAGTGAAGTCACCGACATTGAGTCGGAGCCGACTCGAGTCCACGCCAATGGGCACACGGTCCATTGCGACAATCTGGTGATTGCTACGCATGTTCCCTTAATGGGAAAAGCGAGGTTCATAAAGTCGACGTTATTGCAAACGAACCTTGCCGCATACACGTCGTACGTCATCGGCGCCAAAATCGAAAAGTATGGTTTGCCCTGTGCTTTATTCTGGGATACCGCATCGCCCTATCACTTTTTGCGGATTGATTGCCATGAGCATGAGGACTATCTGATTTTTGGCGGAAACGATCACCGAACCGGACAAGCGGACCACACCGAGGACGCCTACGCCAAACTAGAGTCGCTGTTGTTGCGATTTTTTCCGGCCGCGCGCGTCGAAAGCCGATGGTCAGGGCAAGTTATTGACTCGCACGACGGGCTACCGTACCTCGGCGAGTCTGCCAAACATCAGTACATCGCGACGGGCTTTGGTGGAAATGGTATCACGTTTGGCACACTGGGCGGGATGATCATTTGCGATTCCATTTGTGGGCGCGATAATCCCTGGCAGGATCTATTCACAGTCGAGCGAAAGAAATTCCACGCAAGTGCGTGGAGCTATATTCGCGCGAATCTCGACTATCCTTTCTACATGTTCAAAGATTGGATGGGAGGCGACCGTCAATCACAACCCATGGATTTGAAACTGGGTGAAGGAAAAGTCATCGTTCGCGACGGAAAACGGATTGCCTGTTTTCGCGACGAACAGGGCAAGCTGAGCGAAGTGTCCGCCGTTTGCACCCACTTGGGATGCATCGTGCATTGGAACAGCGCCGATCAAACGTGGGATTGCCCGTGCCACGGGTCGCGCTACAGCGCGGTTGGCGCGGTGCTGGCCGGACCCGCCGAAACGCCATTACAGCCGGTTGTCGTCGAGCAGACATAGTCGCATTCCAATCGCATACCGGGCAGAAAATAGGAACACTAGTCTTCGCTGATCAACGCTAATTTGATTAGTGGAGATGAGCGCCGTTAAGTGTTCCTTATTCTTTGTAACAGCGAAATGTGTCAGCGCGAGCCCGCCGAGATCGGTTATACTGAGAGGTGGCTACGTCGACGTCTAAGGGTAACCCCTTTCACCCAGAAGTCCTTGGCTCATCGGTTCAAGCGATGCGTAATGATCTTCGATTCGCAGTGATTTTGCTGTGCTGCGCCGGGTCGCCAGGGATCTTGAGCGGCCAAAAATTGTCGTTCAATCGCGACATTCGCCCAATCCTGTCCAATCGATGCTTCCAATGCCACGGGCCGGACCAAAACAAAGTTGAAGCCGGATTGCGATTGGAATCACGGGACGTCGCAACACGGCCGCTGGAATCCGGAAGTGTCGCCATCGTCCCAGGTCGGCCCGAGGAAAGCGAGCTTATTGCGCGGATTACCGAGCCAGAAGACGAATCGCGGATGCCCCCTGCCGCCCATGGCGATCGCCTATCGGCAAAGGAAATCGAGACGCTGCGAGCCTGGATTGCGCAAGGATCCGAATACGCGCGGCATTGGTCGTATGTCCAACCCGTTCGGCCCGTTGTGCCAAGTCCCGACCCAGTACACGCCGATTGGCCCCGCAATCCGATCGACAATTTCACGCTTTCCAAAATGTGCGAACAAAGTTTGCGGCCGTCGATCGAAGCGGATCGGGCGGCCTTGGCCCGCCGCGTCTTTCTGGATCTAACCGGTCTGCCCCCATCCATTGCTGAAATTGAGTCATTCCTCAATGACTCGGATCCACAAGCCTACGAGCATTTGGTCGACGACTTATTACAACGCCCTGCTTTCGGCGAGCATTGGGCTCGGCAATGGCTCGATTTGGCCCGCTACGCCGATTCGGCAGGATACGCCGATGACCCACCGCGCACCATTTGGGCGTATCGAGATTGGGTGATTCGGGCGCTCAATGACAACATGCCCTTCAATCGATTTACGGTCGAGCAATTGGCCGGCGACCTTCTGCCACAGCCAACGGACGATCAGCTTGTTGCCACAGCGTTTCACCGCAACACCCAGACGAACAACGAAGGCGGGACCACCGACGAGGAATTTCGCAATGTCGCCGTGGTCGATCGCGTGAATACCACGATGGCCGTTTGGATGGGAACAACGATGGCCTGTGCGCAATGTCACCATCACAAGTACGACCCCATTTCGCAAGAAGACTATTTTCGACTCTTCGCAATCTTGAACAACACGCAAGACGCGGACTTGAGCGACGACTCGCCGCGCCTTTCTCTGTTTAGCGATGAACAGCAACAACAGCAGCGTGACCTAGAGGCACAAATCAAATCGCTGCAACAAATTATCGATACGCCAACCGAAATCTTGGCGGACGAACAATTGCGATGGGAAGCAAGTCTACGTGCGAAGCCGGCTTGGAACGTTATTGTGCCCTCATCGGTGGTACGAGCCAGTGGCGGGCCGGTAATACCGCAAGACGACCAAAGCCTGTTGCTGCCGACGGCGGCCGAGAAGGACACCTATTCGATCGATATCCCCTTGAACGTTTCGGCAGAAAGCGATCCCGCGTCTAAAATTTCCGCGATCCGTTTGGAGACACTTCCTCACGAGTCGTTGCCCAAACAGGGGAGCGGCCACGGCGACGGCAATTTTGTCATCACGCGAATGAGCACTCAATGGGTGCCGAGCGATGCGCAAACTCCGCAGGCTCGTTTCGTTCGCGTATCGCTCGCCGGAACCCAAAAGATTTTGTCGCTTGCCGAGGTGCAAGTATTTTTCAATGGCGAAAACGTTGCGGCGCAAGGCGCCGCAACGCAGAGCAGCGTCGACTTTTCCGGTCCGGCAGAACTCGCAATCGACGGAAACACGGACGGCGCGTTTGCAAACAAATCGGTAACTCATACGGCAGTTTCCGACGATCCGTGGTGGGAACTGGATCTGCATTCAGATCGGAGCGTCGAAAAAATCGTGATCTGGAATCGAACCGATGAAGGAGTGCAACAGCGGCTTAGCAATTTTCAAGTTTCACTGCTTGATCAGAATCGAAAGCCCATTTGGCAACAACAAGTCCAGGAGACGCCCAATCCTTCCGTTGGTTTGACCCCCAGCAATGTCCGCGACATCGCGCTTGTCGCCGCGGTCGCCGACTACGAGCAAGAAAAATTCCCGGCGTCGAGCGTATTGAATCCGAAACCGGATGGGACGACCGGCTGGGCTGTCGGGGGAGCGTCGGACAAGCCTCATTCGTTGGTCGTGGTTTTGGCCAAATCGGTTATTGCGCAAGAGCCAGGAGTGTTGCGACTAACCGTGGAACAGAATTCAGTCCACCCCAATCATATTTTGGGTCGCTTTCGCTTGAGCACGACGGCGGATGAGATCACTATTCAGCGAGCGAAATTGCCTGCGACGATCCTGGCAAACATCGAGCGGTCGATCGATCAGCGCGACGCGAGCCAGCAAGCCGACGTGTCGAAGTATTTTCGCGAGCACATCGCTACCGAGCTAGCCAAACCGCGCGAAGAGTTGGCTGCGGCAAAAAAACAACTCGCCGAGATTCAACCGTCGACAACGGTTCTAATCCTCCGCGAGCTTGGGGAGAATCGCCGAGTAACCCGTTTGCAATATCGCGGAAACTATTTGGACTTGGGCCCTGAAACCGGGCCGGGATTTCCCGTCGCGTTTCATCGATTCCCTGAGGACCGAATTGTCGATCGCAAAGCCTTGGCGGAATGGCTCATGGACGATGCCAATCCTCTCACGGCGCGGGTCCAAGTTAACCGATACTGGGAATCGTTGTTCGGCCGAGGGCTAGTCGCCACGAGCGAAGAGTTTGGTACCCAAGGAGAATTGCCGACGCATCCCGAGCTCTTGGATTGGCTCGCGGTCGAAATGATCGAAAGTGGTTGGAATATTAAGAACATCCTAAAACTGATCGTGACTTCGGCGACTTACCGCCAAACCGCGAAAGTAACGCCGGAGCAGGTCGCCGCCGATGCCGAAAACCGATGGCTTTCACGCGGCGCACGCGTTCGCCTAAATGCCGAAGCAATCCGCGACCAAGCATTGTTCGTGAGCGGATTGCTCAGCTCGAAAATGTATGGCCCTCCCGTCCGCCCTCCACAACCCAATTTTGGTTTGACCGCAGCATTCGGCGGCTCCACTGATTGGATGACAAGCGAAGGGGACGACCGGTATCGCCGCGCGATCTACACGACTTGGCGGCGCAGCAATCCATATCCGTCGATGACAACGTTTGATGCGCCCAACCGCGAAGTCTGCACTATTCGGCGCAATCATACCAATACTCCCCTTCAATCGTTGGTCACGTTGAACGATCCCGTTTATGTCGAAGCAGCACAAGCGCTGGCTCGGTGGTCCCTTCAAGCCGCAGCAACTCCACCGCAGCAAATCGCCGCAGCGTTTCGTCGTTGCCTCGCAAGAAAGCCCAACTCCGCTGAACTTGAAACACTGATCGAGTTGTTTGACGACACGCAGCATCGACTGGCGAATCAACCGGAGGTGGCAATCCGCTTGGCGACCGAGCCGTTGGGCGCCTTGCCGGATGCCATGAATCCGGTGCACGCTGCCGCGATGACCGTGGTGGGAAATGTGATTTTGAATTTGGACGAAATGTTTTTGAAGCGATAGCGGGCGGCCATGGATCCTTATCTCGAATCAATGCAAAATCAGACACGACGGGCTTTTCTTCAAGGCACCGGCCTGAGCCTAGGAGCAATTGCTCTTTCGACTTTGGCCGGTTCGGCTTCGGTTTCGGGCAGCGACGTTACGATTCGTTCGGCGACTCCTTTGGAACAAAGGTCACCGCACTTTGCGCCGCGGGCAAAACGCGTGATCTATTTGCATTTAACTGGTTCTCCACCCAATCTGGATATTTACGATTACAAACCCGAGCTCGTGAAGCGAAGCGGTCAAGATTGCCCGGACGAGTTTCTCAAGGGGAGGACGTTCGCCTTCACCACCGGAGTGCCGAAATTGCTGGGAACGCCTCGGACGTTTGCCCAATATGGCCAGTCGGGAACGTGGCTCTCGGACGCCGTGCCGAATTTACACGGTATCGCCGATGAATTGTGCTTCGTCCATTCGATGTACACCGAGCAGTTCAATCATGCCCCCGCGGAGCTGTTGGTCTATACCGGCTCGCCCAGGCCCGGTCGTCCGTCGATGGGGTCATGGCTAACGTATGGCTTGGGAACAGAGAATCAAAACCTCCCCGGCTTTGTCGTATTGATCAGCAGCGGCGTCCAACCCAACGGCGGGGCAAGCTCGTATAGCAGCGGATTTCTGCCATCGGTGTTCCAAGGCGTTCAGTGTCGCTCGAAAGGGGATCCCGTTCTGTTTATCTCGGATCCGGCCGGCATGGATCGCAAATTGCGGCGCCGCTCGTTGGATGCCTTGAAGCAACTCAATGTATTGCAGTCCCAAGAGTTGGGCCATCCGGAAACGCTGACTCGAATTGCCCAATACGAACTGGCGTTTCGCATGCAGACTTCGGTTCCCGAAGTCATGGACATTTCCCAAGAGACGGAACAGGCTTTGGCGGCGTACGGCGCGAAACCAGGCGAATCCAGTTTCGCCAACAACTGTTTGCTGGCGCGACGCTTAGTAGAACAGGGTGTTCGATTCGTACAGCTTTTCGATTGGGGTTGGGACTTTCATGGAACGGCACCTGGCGAAGGCCTGCAAGAAGGACTCACTAATAAATGGGCGGCGACCGACAAACCTATTGCAGCGTTGATCAAAGATCTGAAACAGCGCGGCTTGCTCGAAGATACGTTGATTATTTGCGGCGGTGAGTTCGGTCGGACTCCTTTCCGTGAAGGACGCACGGCCGCCAGCGCCGTGCTTGGTCGCGACCATTATCCCGACTGCTTTACCATGTGGATGGCCGGCGGCGGAATTCGAGCTGGATGCAATTATGGCCAAACCGACGAATTGGGATTTGGCGTTGTCGAAAACAAGGTTCACGTTCACGACTTGCAAGCCACCATCATGCATTTGCTTGGTTTTAATCACGAACAACTGACCTATCGTTTCCAAGGCCGCGATTATCGATTGACGGATGTTCATGGTCGGGTAATAGAGGAATTGCTAGGTTAGATAATGCTCCACTTCCGCTCGATATTATCGATCTTTCTTGCGGCGGCGGTCAGCGCGGCGGGACAATCGTCGGCCGATGAAATCGACTTCAATCGCGATATCCGGCCGATACTTTCGGAAAGTTGTTTTTTTTGCCACGGACAAGACGGCAACAAACGTCAAGCCGATTTGCGGCTCGATGTTCGCCAAATCGCCGTCGACGCGGGCGCAATTGTGCCGGGGGACACGTCAGCGAGCGAACTTGTCGAGCGAATCAACTCGGACGATCCGGACGTGCTGATGCCCCCGCCCGATTCGCACCGGCGGGTTACGCCCGAGCAGAAACAGCTCTTGGAACGCTGGATTCAAGAGGGAGCCAAGTATTCCGGGCATTGGGCGTTCGAAGCGCCTCAGCGCCCAGCAGTCCCAAACGTCAATCGCGTTGAATGGGCGCGAAATCCCATCGACCGATTCGTGCTTAGCAAATTGGAACGCGAAGGGCTTGAACCGTCGCCCGAGGCCGACCGGGCGACGCTCATTAAGCGGCTTTCGATCGATCTCATCGGCTTGCCACCAACGCTCGACGAAGTCGATGCCTTTGTCGCCGATCCGGCTCACGACGCCTACGAGAAACTTGTCGATCGCTTGCTCGGCAATCCGCATTATGGCGAACGCTTGGCGCTTCCTTGGCTGGACGCGGCACGCTATGCCGATAGTAATGGCTTTCAACAAGATGGCGATACGTGGCAATGGTTATGGCGCGACTGGGTTGTGCGCGCGTTAAACGAAGACTTGCCCTTCGACCAATTCACGATTTGGCAGTTGGCAGGCGATCTCCTGCCCGATGCAACAACCGATCAGAAAATTGCCAGTGGATTTAACCGAAATCATCTGCTCAACGGCGAAGGCGGTGCGATCGCCGAAGAACAGCGATTCGTGGTCTTGTTCGATCGAATCGACACGACGGCCACCACGTGGTTGGGATTGACGATCGCTTGCGCTCAATGCCATGACCACAAGTATGACCCGACCACGCAGCGAGATTACTACCGTTTGATGGATATGTTCAACAGAGTTCCTGAAGTCGGAACGCCGCAATTCTTTTCCACCCGGATTCGTGTAGATAAACCGTACTTGGAACTTTCGACCGAAGCCAACAATCAGACCATTGTCGAATTGGAGTCTAAGATCGCTGCGGCAATGCCGGCCGCGACCAGTGCAGACGACGCGGCTTATGCCGGCTGGCGATTGGGATTCGATCCCGCCGTCAAAACGGATAAAGACCTCGGCTTCCCTGAAGCGCTGACGGCGATCCACAACAAATCGGCCGGCGATCGCAGCGAGGAAGAAAAGAATGCTTTTGAAGCAGGCCTGCGAAAACATTTCGATGAAAAAATTCGACCCGAGTTGGTCGCCAAGTTGCCGGCGCTTGCTAGTCTCGAAGCCCTTAAAAAACAACTTAGCGACTACACCAATGATCAAGTCCCGCGGGTCATGGTGATGAGCGACGACCAGCCGCGCGAGACGTTCATCCTGCGGCGCGGTGAGTATTTGTCGCCTTTGGAGAAAGTCTCGTTTGCGACTCCGGCGTTTCTTCCTTCACTTGCAGCCGGCGCGCCGGCCAATCGCCTGGGATTTGCCCAATGGTTAGTCGCGCCGGAAAATCCGCTGACCGCACGCGTCCAAGTCAATCGGATTTGGCAGTACTTTTTTGGCACGGGACTTGTGAAGACGGCGGAAGATTTTGGCGTACAAAGTGAGTACCCGGTTCACCGCGAGCTTCTGGATTGGCTGGCGGTCGAATTTCGCGAACATCAATGGAGTATGAAGCACGTGCACCGTTTGATTGTGACCAGCGCTGCCTATCGCCAATCCAGCCGGATTACCGCCGAGCATCTTGCTCGCGACGGCGATAACCGACTGCTGGCCCGGTTCAGCCGGAGTCGAATGCCGGCGATGATCTTGCGTGATTGGGCACTCGCCGCAGCGGGTCTGCTCGATGCGCGAATCGGGGGCGCACCCGTTTATCCATACCAACCCGACGCCGTTTGGGAGTCGCTGGCGATTACCAAGGAACGGGATTTTACTTACCCGGCCTCGTCCGGCTCGGACTTGTACCGACGAAGCCTGTACACGTTTTGGCGCAGAACGGTTGGTCCGGCCAATATGTTCGACGCGGCCAACCGGCAGACTTGTCGCGTCCGGTTGAGCAACACCAGTACCCCGCTTCACGCGCTTACGACGCTCAATGACCCAACGTGGGTCGAGGCGGCGCGCGTATTGGCACAGAAGTCGCTGCAGCAGGCGAATGATCTCGATGGTCGGCTCACCTTCGCGTTTCGACAAGTCATTTGTCGTGCTCCCACCGAGACAGGTCTAAACATGCTTCGGCGCACCTACGAAAAACAATTTGCCATTTACAACGCGGATGCCGAAAGCACTATAAAGCTGTTGAGCGTCGGCGCATCCCAACGCGACGAAACGCTTGACTGCGCTCAACACGCCGCAATGACCTCGGTTTGTATGGCAATCTTAAACTTGGATGAAGCATTAACTAGAGAGTAATTTGAGTTAAGTTCCTTCTCCCCGAGATCAATGTTCTTTGACATTGATCTCGGGGAGAAGGCTAGGATGAGGGGTTTTTTGTTTCATGTCGAAATGTTACCCCCTCACCCTACCCTCTCCCCAGAAGCCGGGGAGAGGGAACCTAAAGTCATGAAAAGCAATTCATTTCGCGAGCCTAACGGAAAAGCTAAATGTCAGTTGCGGAACTCCATAGTCAAAACATTGCCCGCGTAACGCGGCGCCAATTGTTCGGGACGACGGCGGGTGGCGTTGGCCTTGCCGCACTGGCCACGCTGTTGGGCAAGTCCGCACTCGGCGGGGAGCCGCTCGGTTCGCGGAAAACGCAGGTGGGCGGCTTGTCTGACGTGCCACACCACTCGCCGCGTGCCAAACGCGTCGTCGTTTTGTGGCAAGGGGGCGGCCCGTCGCATGTGGATCTGTTCGATCCCAAACCGCGGATGGTTGAATTTGCCGGCCAAGACATACCCGATTCAGTCCGTGGAACAACGCGATTGTCGACCATGTCCAGCGGCTACGGAAAATGGCCCTGCGTTCCGGCGATTAAGCCCTTCCGAAAATACGGTCAAGCCGAGATCGAAATGAGTGAGATGCTTCCCCATGTTGGAGCTTTGGCCGACGATCTCTGCTTGGTGCGCAGTCTGCATACGGAAGCCGTCAACCACGCGCCGGGAGTGACACTGTTTATGACCGGATCCCAAGTTCCCGGGCGGCCGAGCATGGGGGCTTGGTTGACCTACGGACTCGGCAGCGAAACCGAAAATCTTCCGGCGTTTGTCGTCATGACATCGAGTGATCGCGAAAAAACCTGCGGGCAGCTCTTTTTTGACTACTACTGGGGAAGCGGGTTTCTGCCAAGTCGATTCCAAGGCGTCCGCTTTCGCAACACGGGAGACTTGGTTCCGTATTTGGCAAATCCACCGGGCGTGAGTTCCGAATCACGGCGTGCCCTGTTGGATGATATCGCTGCGATGAACGCGGCACATCTCGCCGATTACGGCGATCCGGAAATCGACACTCGTATCGCTCAGTACGAGATGGCCTTTAAGATGCAGACCAGCGTCCCGGACTTGGTCGATTTTTCAGACGAATCGCCGAGTTCACTTGCGCGGTACGGGCCAGACGGGCTTGTTAAAGGAACGTATGCCAACAACTGCTTAATCGCGCGGCGCTTGCTCGAACGCGGAGTTCGCTTTGTGCAGTTGATGCATTCAGGTTGGGATCAACACGGCAATCTGTACACGCAGCTTGAGGAACAATGCCGCGACACCGAAGGCCCTTCGGCCGCGTTGGTGCAAGATTTAAAGGAGCGCGGGATGCTCGACGATACGCTTGTCGTTTGGGGGGGCGAGTTCGGACGGACTCCCTTTGGCCAAGGCGATCCAGCCAAGCCGAACGGCCGCGACCATTTTGGCAAAGCCTTCAGTTGGTGGCTTGCCGGTGGCGGCATCAAGCCCGGATTCGTCTACGGCTCGACCGACGACTTTGCATGGAACATCACCTCCAACCCCGTGCACCTTCACGACATGCAAGCCACAATCCTTCACCTCTGCGGCATCGACCACACCCGCCTCACCTATCGCTACCAAGGCCGCCAATACCGACTCACAGACGTCCATGGCAACGTCGTCACCGACATCCTGGCATAACAATTTTCCTTTAGCCGAACGCGCTAACTTTGGTTTTGCGCATTTCTGTTCCTTCTCCGCGAAATTCAACGAACGGAGGAGATGAGGTGGTACCCATGATTTCAAAAAAATGCCTCGCAAAGATCGCTGCCTATTGTTTTGTTGTGGCCCTGCCCCACTTGTGTTCATCGACTGTCTCCGCACAGGATGATTCTTCAGTGCTCGTTTTGATGAATGTTTCGGTCGTAGACGTCGCGCAAGAACGCGTGATCGACGGTCAATTTATTCACGTCGCTTCAGGCAAAATTCAACGCGTGGTTCCTGCCGATACTCTATTAATTCCCGAAAACGCTCAGTCGCTGACATTGGATGGAATGTACGTCTTGCCCGGGCTGATCGACTTGCACACGCACCTTTTGCTGCATCCGTACAACGAGGCGAGTTGGAACGACCAAGTCTTGAAAGAACCTCTCGAGCTCCGAGTCATTCGGGCGACGGTGCACGCACGGCAAACCTTGGAAGCCGGTTTCACGACGATCCGCGACCTAGGAACCGAAGGAGCGGGATTTGCCGATGTCGCTCTGCGCGACGCGATCCAGCAAAAAATGATCCGCGGACCGCATGTTGTGACAACGACCAAAGCGATCGTGACCAGCGGCGGTTACGGTCCCGCCGGATTCGATCCGAGGTTCGCTTTGCCCAAAGGCGCCCAAGAGGCGGACGGAAACGCGGAAGTCCGCCGGGCGGTTCGAGAACAGATCGCGGCCGGGGCTGACTGGATCAAGCTGTATGTCGATTACCGTCGAGGGTCCAGCGATCGCTCGACGCCGACATTCTCGCAGGAAGAAATTGAAACTGCCGTGGACGAAGCGCGATCGGCCGGAATCCCTGTCGCCGCGCATGCGACGACTGACGAAGGGATACGCCGCGCCACCTTGGCCGGCGTCACAACGATCGAGCATGGTTACGACGTTTCGCTACAAACGCTGCGTCTCATGAAGGAACACAACGTCACCCTATGTCCGACGCTTGCTGCCAGTGAAGCCATGGCTATCTACGACGGCTGGAAACCAAGTCAGCCGGATCATCCGCGAATTACGACTGCCAAACTGTTGATGAAGAATGCGATTGACATTGGAGTCTCGGTTGCGTGTGGCAGCGATGCGGGGGTTTTTGCCCACGGCGAAAACGTCCGCGAAATGGAATTGATGTTCGCCTATGGAATGCCAATCGCCGACGTCTTGCGGAGTGCGACTCAAACGGCGGCAGGAGTATTGAAAAAAGAAAACGAGCTTGGCGCGATCGCGGCGAATTATCGAGCCGATCTTGTCGTCCTGCAAAACAATCCGCTGGAAGATCTAGCCACTCTGCGGCAACCGGTTTTGGTGATCAAGGATGGCATCGTCGTGGTTGATAACAGAAGCAAGCGTTAGGAGCATGGTTAATCTGCTTCTGTGCGTCGTTGACGAATCAGAAGACCCACTCCCTAGCCCTCCCCACGCTGCGCGGGAGAGGGAATAAGGCGCAACTGAGACTAGCGCGACGGAAGGCCACGATTTAGATAAAGTTTCAAGTTGCGAGTGGCGCGGCCGCCGGCGAGAACGTCGATCCAACCATCGCCGTTGAAATCAGCTGCAAGAGCATCTTCGGTCGCAATCCCGCCGTCATCCAAGACGTGCTTTTCCCAAATCGCTCCATCCGGGCCGGTCGAGTGATAAATGTACATGCCCGGACCTTTGATTGGGCCATCGCCCGCGTCGCTATGGCCGACGATCAGTTCGTCGATATGATCGTTGTCGATATCCGCGGCCCAAAGTGCATGGCCGCGTTTTAGGGAGTCGTCAATGACATTCCGCTTCAAATTCTGATCAGTTCTCGGTGCGATCGATTCGGCGGCATAAATCACAACCTGATTGCCATGCATCGGTTCAATTGTTGCAATGAATTTGCGATTATTCGCCAATCGACCGACTTTGATTTCGCCGGCGCCTTGGGACTCGATTGTTTCGCCGACGTTGCCGACGGCGATTCGGTTCTTGACCCAACTTTCGTTCACTTTTCGAATAACGTGGATTCCTTCCGCGCTCGCGGTTAGCGTGTCGATACGATGATCATCGTCCCAGTCGACATGGCAGTGGTTGTGCATTCGATCCAGCGTTTGATCCAGGATCGTCGGCGGCCAACGGTCGGTTGCCGGATGTTCGGGAATTTCGAAAGCCGTTACTTGAACACCGGGCCCATGCGATTTATTGAGTGGCGAAATGACCAACTGGGGGCGTCCTGCACCCAAGACGTCCGCAAAGCGCATTCGGTGCAGCGAAGGTTCGCCGCCGATGCGGTGAATTTGCCAAGCCTCGTCGAGCGAGTTTCCGCGTGAGAGCCAGGTGATCGTGCCCTCGCCTCGCGGCCAGCCGGAACCCAGTGCAAAATCAACTTTTCCGTCGCCGTCAATATCCTCGGCTGCGATGCACACGTTATCGCGATCCGTTGCGTCGCGTATGACGACTCGCTTTTGCCAACTGGGGTTCTCGTACCATAAGACGCTGTTCTCGCTCACCGCCACAATGTCCAGTTTTCCGTCGCCATTTACGTCGGCGGCCATAACGCCATAACAAACCTCGCCTACGTGGGGATCGATGACTTGGCTGTCGAATTTCGGAAAATCATCAGCGTGCGCGGCGATCGGATAGCAACACGCGATCGTCAGCAACCATCTCCCGAATTTCATCGAAATTGCCCCCTTTGAATTCGACTCTCATGGTGACGGCAGTATCGCACATTAGCTTACTCGATGTTTACGACATGTTCACCGGGAAGCGTCCCAACCGGTCGCCGCAAAACCGGGAACCTGATACTCTGTGCCAATACTCAAGGAATCATCGTATCGCCCGCGATCGCGGACAATGCAATGATTCATTGGGTGCAAATTCCAGATAGACAACAGGCAAAATTGTCCCCACGGATTTCAGTATGACCACAAAGTCGAATCACAATGGGGATCGTTCTGCCGACGAATCCAAAGAAGCGACCGACTCGCTGGTATTTCGTGCTTCTCCAGCCAGCACGCTGGGCGTCGAGCTGGAAATACAAATCATCGATCCACAAACCGGTGACCTCGCGCCAGGCGCTGTGCGTATTCTCAAAGTCTGCCAAGAAGAAGGCTTGACGTCCGTCACCGCGGAACTGATGCAGTCGATGATCGAGGTCAAGACAGGGATTTGTCAAAATGTTGGAGAGGTGAGCGAGCAACTCAAACCATTGCTGCGTCGCGTTCGCAATATTGCCAGTTCATTGGGATATCAATTGGCGTTGGGCGGTACCCATCCATTCAATCGCGGCTTGAGTGGTGTCGTCTTCCCCGCAGAGCGCTACGAAAAAATTCAAGACCGTTTGGCGTGGCTTACCTACCAGCGCGTAGTATTCGGACTACACGTTCACGTGGGAGTTCCCAATGGCGACATTGCGATGGGGGTTATTAGCATGCTCACGCGATACCTGCCCCATTTGCTCGCGGTCTCTGCCAGTTCACCGTTTTGGCACGGCGAAGACACGGGGTTAGCGTCGTGTCGATCTGCGCTCTATCGCATGTTGCCGCACGCCGGCGTTCCGAGGTACTTTCGCAACTGGAAGGAATTTCGAACGTTCTACCGGGTGATGCGCGACTGCCGCACGATTCAATCCACGAAGGATATTTACTGGGACATTCGCCCCTGCCCCGGCTTTGGGACGATTGAAATTCGCGTTTGTGACATGCCTCCCACACTGGGAATTACCTTGGGTTTGGTTGCCCTAATCCATGGCTTGGTGATCAGCACGCAGCGACTATTGCAAGAACGGCCGCAATTATGCCGAGGTGATATCCGCCGGCATTGGATTGCAATCGAGAACAAGTGGCTCGCGACGCGGTATGGCTTGCAAGCAATGCACATTCGCACGCCGTCGGGAAAGCGACGGCTACTGTCGCAGGATTTGATGGACTTGATCGAACGATTGCGGCCGATCTCGGACGAGAATGGGGACACGTCATTCCTTCAAGCGATTCGACCGGTCGAGGCGTTCGAAACGGGAGCTGAGCGACAACGGCGCATGTTTCGCGACCACGGAAATTGGAAAACACTAGTCGATGATATGACTCAACGATGGGAAAAGGAACTCAACTAGTGATTGCGTTTTAGAAACTTTAACACAACTTGTGTCATTCCGGGCTGAGTCCCGAAATCCAAGTTCCAGGGACGGAGGAATTGCTGTACCGCGCAGATTTAACTGGTTCCCACGCAGGAGCATGGGAACGAGGGATTCCCGCCTCCGCGGGACTGACTAATTCAGCGCAAAGTAAAATAATCGTGGCGGAGTTACGAAATGTGCGAGTTGATGGGCCTGTCGTTTGATCGGCCGATGTCGGCCGATTTCTCGATTCGGGCGTTTGCATTGCGCGACGTGGAAAATGCCGATGGCTGGGGTCTGGCTTGGTATCCAGACCGGTCGCTGTGCGTCGTCAAGGAATCGCTGACTTGGAGACAAAGCGGCTATTCGAAGTTTCTCGAAACGTATAACGGCCTAAATTCGCGGATTTACGTTGCTCACGTCAGGCACAAAACGATTGGCGGGATACCCACACACGCCGACACACATCCCTTCAGCCGCGAATGCTTCGGCCGCGAGTTTTGCTTTGCCCATAACGGCACGATTCGAGGTCATGCCTCATTGCCCTTGGGGAGATTTCAGCCCGTTGGAACGACCGATTCCGAGCAAGTGTTTTGCCATATCCTGGAACTGATTGCCAGCCGTAACGAGCACTTGCAAGACGAAGTGGGATGGCGATGGCTGCACGCCACTTTGCAGAGTATCAATCAAGCCGGATCGCTCAACTGTCTGCTCACCGATGGCCAGCGCCTGTTCGCGTATCGCGACATCAAGGGCTGGAAAGGCCTCGCCCTGCGCAAAGTTCGTTTTCGCGAAGACGATGCTCGCGTTTTTGAAGACTCGACAATGGAATTGACGATGGCCGGCGAAGCCGACAGCCATGGCTTCATCGTCGCGACGTGCCCGCTCACGGAAACCGGCTGGCACCATTTCGCGCCCGGCCATCTCGCGGTCGTGGAGGCGGGGACGCTGCGGTTTTCCAGTCAAACTGCCGCGTCGTAGGGTAGTGGGGTCATTTGCCTTGATAGTCACGGTTCGCTTCTGGGCTGTGATTTAATTGAAGGACGGCCTTTCCAGGCCATTGATCGACCGGAAAACGACGGCCCAGAAGGGCCGTTCTACAGCCGAGATGATTTGATAAGATCTCATGCCACGAGGCATTCGATCCACCTGTTGAGTAAGGAGCATGATAATGCACGAAATGAAACCGACGCGTATTTGTGGAATTCTGGTTGTTTCCCTAGCGGTTGCCGCCGTGGCCGCCGACCCGTCCAGTCCAATGCAGGAGGAGAAGGAATTGAAGCCGGGAATCTACGCGCACTTCAAGACATCTGAAGGCGACTTTACGATTCAACTCTTTGACAAGGACGCTCCGAAGACCGTCGAGAATTTCGTTGGCCTTGCCGAAGGCACCAAAGAGTGGACCGATCCGAAGAGCGACGAAAAAGTGAAAAAACCCTTCTATGACGGGCTGATCTTTCACCGCGTGATTGACGGTTTCATGATTCAGGGTGGCTGCCCGCTCGGTCAGGGCATAGGCGGGCCGGGCTACAAGTTTGACGACGAATTCAGCCCTAAGCTGCGGCACAGCAAGCCGGGCATCCTTTCGATGGCCAACAGCGGCAAGAATACCAACGGCAGTCAGTTCTTTGTCACGCTGGTTCCCACGCCGGGGCTCGACGACAAACATTCGGTGTTTGGTGAAGTCATCGACGGCATGGACGTGGTCAAAAAGATTGGTTCCACAAAGACCGACGCGCGCGACCGCCCGGTGAAGGAAGTGGTCATCAACGAGATTAAGATCGAGCGTGTAAAAGGCGATTAAGCGTGATACGCCTGACGCAAGCCATCGTCATTCCGGGCTGAGTCTCGGAATCCAGGCTCCTTGGATGGGAAAATCACGGTGAACAGACCCTCATGAGTTCTTGGGATCTCGTCTTAGATATTGTGTTGCTGCTGCTGGCCTGCTTGGTGACGGGAGCAGTATTCTCGCGCTTCCGCCAAAGCCCACTTGTGGGGTATCTGGTTGCCGGGATGTTGGTGGGAGGACCAGGTAGTCTCGACGTAATTCGTGCCGAGGCACATATCGAGACAATCGCCGAGTTGGGTGTCGCGATGCTGCTCTTTAATTTGGGACTGGAGTTTTCTTGGCGACAATTGGAAACGCTGGGCAGGCGAACACTCGGCTGCGGCGCGATACAGGTCGTCGTGACGGCGCTGGCCGCATTTCTTGTGGCGAAGTTATTGGGTCTGGGCACCACACAAGCGATCGTCGTCGGCGCGATGCTCAGTCTGAGTAGTACGGCAGCCGTGTTGCGAATTCTCGCGGAGCAAAAGGAAATTGACAGCAGTTATGGCCGAAATTCCATCGCAGTCTTGCTGGTGCAGGACATCGCAGTCGTACCGTTGGCGATTCTAGTTACCCTTTTGTCGCAAGGTGGGACCTTCGTTGACGTCGCGATCAATGTTGGCCGCATCGTCGGACTCGCCGCGCTCTTGGTCATTGCATTGTATGTGCTACTCAACTACGTCGCGGTTTGGGCACTCAACGCGATCGCGGTGGAGCCAAATCGTGAACTCACGATCTTGTTGGCGGTGGTCGTTGGGCTAGGCTCTACTTGGGCGGCTCACGCGGTGGGATTGTCGCCAGCATTGGGTGCATTTATCGCCGGAATGTTTCTCGGAAATTCCGCGTTCGCGACGCAAATTCGGGCGGACATTTCCTCATTGCGCGTCGTGTTGCTGACGCTATTTTTCGGCGCCGTGGGAATGGTCGCGGATCCGATTTGGATGTTTTGGAATTTTCCCTTGGTTGCCGGGATCGCGGGATTGATTCTGGCAATAAAGGCGGCCATCGTCTTCGCAATATTTCGCGCGGCAGGACATGGCAAAGGCATGTCGCTGGCAACCGCGCTCTGCTTGTCCCAAGTTGGGGAATTCGCGTTTGTCTTGGGGAACATTGGCAAAGGCAACGGCATTGTCGACGACGATTTGTACACGCTGCTTGTGTCGAGTGCGATCGTTACCTTGTTGGTTACTCCCTACCTCGTCCAATCGGCTCCCATCGCCGCACTTTGGATCGAGCGGATATCGCGCACGAGCAGAGGCAGACAGATTCCACAAACGGACAGCGCTGACAAGGCCCCAGATATCGTGATCATCGGATTCGGTTCCGCGGGGCAAACCGTCGGCAGCGCGTTGTGCGACAGCGGACGTCGCATCCTTGTGATCGACTTGAGTATCGCCGGTTCGCGCGTGGCCGAGTCGCTGGGATTTTCCGCTCACATTGGAGACGCCAGTAGTTCCGATGTGCTTGAGCACGCGCACGTTTATTCCGCCAAGCTCGTTGTTATTACCGTGCCTGCGCGAAGCTCCGCGATCAGCATTTTGCAAAATGTTCGCAGCCGATCGCCGTTGGCTCATATCGTCGTGCGAAGTCGATATCAAATCCATCGACTAGACTTTGAAGCCGTTGGGGCAGATATGGTTGTCGGTGACGAAGAACTGGTCGGTCGTTCGATCGCCGAGCACGTGTGCTCGCAAGTCAACGCATGGCCGGCGCCGCATGCGGTCGAGTCCGATTAATCCGTGCGCGCGAGTCTTCAATTGCCACAGAATGCATGCATGGCAAACAAATGCGCAACATTAAAACGCGAGCGAGTATAGTCGACTTTCGCTTCGCGAACGATCGTCCTTTCGCGGAGCGAAAGTCGACAAAGCAAATGCCATTTGAATCCTCGCTGTGGTTCCGTCCCAAATTCTGGCGAATTCTATTGTTGGCTTCACGTTCGACTGTTGGCAGGCGCAGGGATCGCACGTCAGGTGAGCAGACGTCTTCCCAAAGCGATTTCTTAGCCACGGAGTGGCGGCAGCGAATAGCCGTGGGTGCTAACCCTGATCATTACCCACATTTGTGTCGAGCACCGCGAATGGTTTTGATGGCAATATTGAGTATGTCGACGCCTCGCCAAATAGTTAACCAACCGGGGTTCCCATCGCTTTTTCTGAGTAAGTGGCCCCCCAAGCCGGCG
>JBGTJE010000056.1:0-79278 GCA_041745295.1 Pirellulaceae bacterium
CAGAGAAGGCCAGACCGACACCTGCCTTTGTTGGTGAATTCCGAGCGAAGCTCACCAGCAAACTACCGTGCGGCTCCGCCGCCCAAACTTTTTTCCTTTTCCTAACTCGTTCTACTGTCTACTTTTACTGGGGAACACCAATCCGCGCAGCACGGTCGGAACGATCACTGAGATCCACGACTACCTCCGCGTATTGTACGCCCGAGTTGGAAAGGGCTATTGCCCGAACTGCGATTCGGTCATTGCCGCCCAAACGATGGACCAAGTTATCGGCAGCATTTATCGGGCCGCCGAAGGGCAGCTCGTTCATATCTTGGCGCCGGTTGTTCGGGGTTAGAACGGGCAGCATCGCGACCTGTTTCAAGACCTACGGAAACAGGGATTTGTGCGAGCTCGAATCGGTCGGTTTGTTTTCCGCCCAATCCGACGGTCTACGTTTGGACACCGCGCGGCAGGTTTGTCCAGGATATCCTGGACAAAACGCTGCCCAAGATTTCGCGATTTCGCTCAAAACACCACAACGTAAAGGGTATAACGCGACGACGAATTATCGAGCGGAGGGCACGGGGCTCGAACCCGCAACCCATTGCTGGGCAACTGATTTCGAATCAGCCTGCTAGCCATTCGCTTACCCTCCGGACGTTCGATATTATGAATCATCAGTCGACGGGTCCGCAAGGCGAGCAGGATCGCCGCGCTTTACGCCGAAGATTTAATGCGCCTAACAAAACTGTGCGGAGGAACGGTAAGTCAGTCCCGCTAACGCGGGAATCCAGATGTGGATGGACACTGCAATGATCATTCTCCGTCCATGTCGATGGATTCCGGGACTCAGCCCGGAATGACGTTTGCTTGTGTTTGACGCGGCTAGTTTGACGAACCAAGGTTCGATTTAGTTTAGTTGCAGGGCTCGCCCTCGATGTCCACCGACCCACTAATCCCGATTATTCCCGGACGCGGTTGCTCGGCCAATCCGAAAAATCGCTTCGAAAAAATCGAGCTGCAGCCCGATTTCGAATCGCTGCCGGAAGATGAAGCACGGGAGCTGGCAACCGGCAAGCGACCGACCGAGTACTTTGACGACGACAGCCAGTCGGTGATCAGTGAAAACGACAGCCCCGACTTGCCGTTTCGCTTCAGCTTGAATCCGTACCGCGGTTGCGCCCACGGCTGCAGCTATTGCTACGCTCGACCGACGCACGAGTATTTGGGGTTTTCAGCGGGCTTGGATTTCGAAACCAAAGTTGTCGTCAAGCGTAAAGCGCCCGAACTGTTGCGGAGGTTTCTTTCACGACCCGGTTGGGGCGTGCAGCCGATCATGATGTCGGGAGTCACCGATTGTTATCAGCCCGGGGAATCGCAATTTCAAGTGACACGGGGCTGCCTCGAGGTCGCCCTCGACTTCCGTCAGCCGATCATGCTTATTACCAAGAACTCGCTCATCCTTCGCGACGTCGACCGAATCGGCGAGCTTGCGCGGCAAAGGCTCGTCAGCGTGGCAATAAGTGTGACGTCGTTGAATCAACGCTTGACAAGCAGACTGGAGCCGCGAACCAGTTCACCGCAAGCACGGTTGCGAGCGGTCCGCGAGCTTTCGGCAGCCGGCATTCCGGTGCACGTGATGATCGCACCGATCATCTTGGGACTTAACGACTCGGAAGTCCCCGCGATTCTCGAAGCCGCCGCTGATGCGGGTGCAATTTCCGCCGGCTATGTGATGTTGCGATTGCCGCTTGGGGTTGCCGCTCAATTCGAACAATGGCTTGCCCAACACGCGCCCGATCAACGAAGCAAAATCCTCGGTAGAGTTCGCCAGGTCCGCGATGGCCACTTGAATCGGTCCGAGTTTCACGAGCGGATGAAAGGGACCGGAGTCCTTGCGGAGCAACTCGCCCAATCGTTCAAAATCTTCAAGCGGCGGTACGGATTGGATACCAAATCCGCGCCGTTGGACTGTTCGCGATTTCGCGTCCCCGATCGCTCGGGTCAGCTGCGGTTGTTTGAGTAGGTCTCGCGAGCCGAGCGAGACCTGGAAGTGCATTGGAACTCGATCTGTGGCGAAGAATTAACTGGCCAGTTTCCGCAATGGGTCTATTCGCCTGATGGTTGACCAAAATTGGGATAAACCGCGCGACGGCGCCAGTTCTCGCTCGGCTCGCGAGACCTACTAAGCGAACTTTTCTGGCGACGACATGATCCCTTGAAATTGGATTACGATAGAGGATTCCAATCCATCTTCTCCGGACGACGTTATGTCCCAGAATTCTCCCGAATCACCCGTGGCGGCGGCTCAGCAGCCGCCGTTGCGCGAAGTCCGCTTCGAGTACACGCCGCACTTTCCGGAGATCCTGCAGCATTGCCGAGCATCGTTGTTGGTCTCGACGTATCAGGCCGGCAAGCTCGGCGTGATCGGCGTCCACAACGGAAAATTGGAACTGTCGTTTCACACGTTTGAACAGGCAATGGGTGTCGCAGCCGGCCCACACGGGATCGCGTTGGGAACGCGCGGACAAGTCTGGTTTTTACAATCGTCGCCCGATATTGCTCGCCGCGTTGAACCCGTGGGCAAGTACGACGCGTGCTATCTTGCCCGGCACTCGCAAGTCACCGGCAACATCCACGTCCACGAAATGGGATGGGGGACAACACACCTCTGGGTAGTGAACACGCTGTTTTCCTGTCTCTCGACGCTGCACGACGATTTCAGTTTTGTGCCGCGTTGGCAACCACCGTTTGTCACCGACTTGGAAGCCACCGATCGTTGCCACCTCAATGGCATGGCGATGCACGACGGCAAGCCGCGGTTTGTCACGGCGATGGCTGAAAGCAATACTCCGGGCGGCTGGCGCCCGACCAAGGCCACGAGTGGAATCGTCATGAACATCGAAAGCAACGATGTCGTAGCGCGAGGCCTGTCGATGCCGCATTCTCCGCGCTGGTTTGCCGATCGTTTATGGGTGCTCGATTCCGGTCGCGGCCGATTGTCGACGGTCGATCCGGTCAGCCAACGTGCCGACATGGTCGCGCAGCTTCCCGGATACACTCGCGGACTTGGTTTCAGTGGCCAATTCGCCTTCGTCGGCTTGTCGCGCATCCGCGAAACCGCAGTCTTTGGCGGCTTGCCAATCCAACAAGAGGTCAGCGATCTCAAATGCGGGATTGGAATTATCGACTTGCAATCGGGCCGCAACGTGGCCGCATTCCAGTTTCATTCGGGGGTCGAGGAGATTTTTGATATCCAAGTCTTGCCGGGAATCATGTGCCCTCTGATCTGCGGCCCGAATCCTGGCGACGAAGGTGCCCAGACGATCTGGGTTGTCCCGCCTCCGCAGACAGTCTCGAAGATCGACGCTGAGACTTCCCATTCGGTTTTTGCTGGCCGCGGCGCAGGCACCAATTTTGCAATTCCCGGCGCTGCCAACGTGATGCAGAACGATCCGCGAGCCCTGCTACAACTTGGCGTGAAGCTTCACGAACAGGGAAAGCTGCAGGAATCCGTGACCGCCTATCGCCAGGCATTGGCGATTAATCCAAACTACGCGGACGCGTACAACAATTTGGGCAACGTGTTTCAGGATCTCAATCAGCCTGATAATGCGATCGAATGCTATAGGCAATCGATCCGCGTTCAGCCAAAGTCCGTCTTTGCCTATCGAAATCTAGGATACGTCCTCAAGGAACAGGGCTTGATCGACGACGGGCTCAAGCTCTTGGAACAAGCCCAAGCCATCGAACCCAACGACGTCATTCGCTATGTCATCGCGACCTCGCTCCCTCCTGTGTATGACTCGCTCGAGGACCTCAACAATCGCCGCGGCAAGTTAGAAGCGAACGTCGATCAAATGATCGCTGATGGTCTCAAGATCGACGTGACCACAAGTTCGGCGCCGACGATGTTCTATGCGGCCTACCAAGGCTTGAACGATCGCGAATTGCAACGCAAGCTTGCGAGTCTCTTGTCCGCGCCGCAGCCGCCGTTGGCCAAGTCCAATCGGTCGCCGGGCGGGCGGATTCGCATTGGCTTCATTTCGCGGCATTACCGCAACCACACAATCGGCCGACTGAATCTAGGTACCGTTCGCGAACTGCCACGGGATAAATTCGAGGTCACCGTCATCTCGGTTGGGCATCACGACGACATGCTTTCGCAAGAATTCCAAAAAGCGGCCGACCACTACGTTGTTTTGCCTACAAACCTGCAAGAGATCCGTCGACGCGTTGCCGAACTGGGCCTGGATATCTTGTTCTTTTCCGATGTCGGCATGGATACGTTGACCTATTCGCTTTGCATGTCGCGAATGGCTCCCGTCCAGTGTGCCACCTGGGGGCATCCCGAGACGACCGGCAGTCCCGTCATGGACTATTTTGTTTCGAGCAAGACGCTGGAGATCGGGACCGCGCAGGATCATTACAGCGAACGGCTCGCGCGAATGGATGTGCTAAACGTTTTCTATTACCGTCCGCAGCCGCCGCAAAAAAAAGATCATTCGCATTTTGGGTTGGACCCGGCGCGTCACATTTATCTCTGCTTTCAGAACTTGTTCAAGATCCATCCGGACTTCGACGAGGTCTTAGCCGGCATTCTGCAGCGCGATCCGCTCGGCGACATCGTCATGATGGAAGGCCGGCATGCGACGTGGACGAAAATGTTGCAATCGCGATTGGAGCGCAATCTGGGCTCGAACGCCGCGCGGGTAAAGTTCCTCCCCAGTCAATCGCATCCGGACTTTATGAGCCTCAATGCATTGGCCGATGTTTCGCTCGATCCGATGCACTTTGGCGGCGGGAACACGACCTATGAAGCCCTTTCGATCGGCTTGCCCGTTGTGACATTGCCGTCCGATTTTCTCCGCGCGCGGATCACGTTGGCGATGTATTTGCAAATGGGTTTCTTAGATTGCGTCGTCAAATCTGCCAGTCAATACATCGACCTCGCCGTCCGTTTGGGCACAGATCGGGCCTATCGCCAAGCGATCCACGAAAAAATCCTTGCCGCTTGTCCCGTCTTGTTCGAAGACAAACGGGCTCTCCAACAATACTCGGAGTTCTTCCAATCGATCGCGCCGATTTAGGATTTGGTTCAATACTCGAATCGGCGTTTTTTCATCAGCCGCAACGCGCTAGCGTCCGGTTCTTCAATCGTTGCTCAAGACAAAAACCGGCGGCTGATGTTGTGGGACAGCGCGTAATGCGATAATCGTTGTTCACGCCAAGCCGGCGACTTCGTCGAATTGTATTGCTTGCAATCTACCTTGCGGGAATCTCCTTATGAACCGTCGACTTGTTCGTCTAACCGCCTGGTTGGGGCTTGGCTTAGTGCTTCTCCACATGCCATCGACCGCGATCGGTCAACACCGCGTGATTCTGCAAGGCAACGACCGGCTCGCCATTTTAGGCGTCAATGGCTTTCTCGAATGGGAAATTCCTTGGGGAGGCATTCACGATATCCACGTGTTGCCAAATGGAAACGTGATGGTTCAAGAGGGAAAAAGCAAAGTCGTTGAAATCGATCGCTCAACCAAACAAGTCGTCTGGAGTTACGATAGCGCGACGCAAAACGGGAACGCCGGAAAGGATGTCGAAGTGCACGCATTTCAGCCGCTTGATGGCGGAAACCTCATGTTGGCCGAATCGGGCCCGGGGCGGATTATCGAAATCGATCGCGATGGAAAGCTTTTGAAAGAGATAAAACTCAAGCTCAATAGCCCCCACCCGCATATGGACACGCGGCTCGCCCGCAAGTTACCGAGCGGCAATTACCTCGTCTGCCACGAAGGGGACGGTTTTGTCCGCGAGTACGATTCCAACGGGGCTGTAGTTTGGGAATTCGAAGTCCCGCTGTTTGGCAAGGAGCGCGCCGACGGCCACGGCCCCGAGTCGTTTGGCAACAAAACTTTTGGCGCGGTTCGTTTGCCGTCGGGCAATACGCTCATCGCGACTGGCAATGGGCACAGCGTTTTGGAGGTCACTCCCGATAAGCAAATCGTGTGGCAACTGCAGCAAAGCGACTTGCCCCAAATTGCAATCGCGTGGGTGACGACCTTGGAAGTTCTGCCCAACGGGAACGTCGTGATTGGCAATTGTCACGCCGGTCCGGGCAACCCTGTTTTGATCGAAATCGAACCCCAATGCAAGCGCGTCGTATGGACGCTCGACGCGCACGATGTATTCGGAAACAGCATTTCCAATTCGCAGTTGCTGGACGTCACGCAGCCCTCGATTCGCTAATCGCCGAGCCGGGGTAAGCGCCACGCGGCTGATGTTTTGGGTCGATCGTAGTTATAATGCACATCGGGTCGATCCATTCGTTGTTCTGCCGGTTTCCATGTTAAAGTTACTACTGAAGGCACTTGTAGTCCTGTGCGTATTGGCGGGCATTGGATACTTTGGGTACCCTCCTATTGCCAAGTCGATTGCGGACAGAAACAAGCCCCGCTGGAGAACTGGCAAGGTCGAAAAAGGGGCGATTACGGCGGTCGTCAACGCGACGGGAACGATCAAACCTGTCAAGTCCGTCCAAGTCGGTTCATTCGTATCGGGACCCATTCAGGATCTATACGTCGAATTTAATCAAGACGTTAAGCAAGACGAGATTCTGGCCCGCATCGACCCGCGATTGTTCGCCGCCAACGTGGCGCGGGACAAGGCAGTGTTGGCCACTCAAGTCGCCGAGGTGACACGCGTCGAAGCACTCTTGCAAAGGGCGGTCAACGATGAAGAGCGGGCAGCCAAATTGGAACGCCGGAACGAAGATTTCATTTCTCAATCTGAACTTGATGAAGTCAAATTCAACCGCATGGCACTCGACGCGCAACTGATTATCGCGAAGGCGTCTGTGGAGCAAGCCAAGGCTTCGCTGACCAATTCCCAGGCCAATTTGGATTACACCGAAATACGATCCCCCGAAGACGGAATGATCATCGATCGCAAAGTCGAACCTGGTCAGACCCTAGCCGCACAATTTCAAACTCCCGAGCTGTTTGTGGTCGGCGTCGGCATGCGAGAAAAGATGCTCATTTTTGCCGACGTGGACGAATCGGAAATCGGCTTAATCCGCAAGGCTGCCGAGGATAAACGACCGGTCTCGTTTACCGTCGACGCCTACCCTGATGATTTGTTCGAAGGCTTGATCGAGGAAGTGCGATTTAGCTCGGCCACGACGCAAAATGTCGTGACCTATCCCGTTGTGGTTGGTGCGCCAAATCCCGATCTCAAGTTGTTGCCGGGAATGACGGCGAACCTTTCGTTCCAAGTCAATCGTCGCGAGGACGCCGTTAAGATCCCGAAAGCTGCGTTGCGATTTTACCCGCCCGATCCAAAATACGTTCACCCCGACGATCGCGCCATTCTCGAAGGCGAGGGAAAAACCCAGAGCGAAAATTTGGAGGAGGAGCAAGAGTCGATTGGCGACGCACCCGCCAGTGACCGCGTCGCTTCCAACGTCAAGAGTCGGCGGCGACACCTCTGGTTTGTCGATGGCGATTTTCTGCGGGCGGTCGAAGTCCAGATCGGAATCAGCGATCATCAATTCTCTGAGTTAGTCTCCGGCTCAGTTAGCGATGGCAAGGAATTGATAACGGGCTTGAAAGCCGCAGGTGAAAAATAGCGATGTCACCGCTGAAGACACTAAAAATCGCGACCAGGGCACTCGCGAAAAACAAATTGCGATCTGGTCTTACCGTGCTTGGTGTAGTGATTGGCATCGCGGCCGTGACGACCATGGTCAGCATCGGCCAAAGCGCCAGCGCGTTGGTCCAAGGCGAACTGCAAAGTTTCGGGACGAACGTGATCGTGATTCAGCCCGCGAATCGCCGACGAGGAGGGGTGCGAAGCGGGCTCCTCAACACGCTAACCGCTGATGACGCGACCGCCATTGAAGACGAGTGCTCGCAAATCTTTGCCACGTCTCCCTTGGTCGGCGCGGGAGGACAAGTGGTTTACGGCAATCTCAATGTCCAGCCGAACGAAATGTTTGGCGTCGGCGAAAACTACTTGCAAGTCCGCAACTGGCCCATGAAATTCGGATCCTTTTTCGAACGGAGCCAGATCGACAAGGCCGAAAAGGTCTGTGTGATCGGCAAGACAATCGTAACCAAGCTGTTTCAAACCAGTAATCCGATCGACCAAAAAATTCGGATCAACAACAAACCCTTCACCATCATTGGCGTGCTGGATAGCAAGGGCGCCAATATGGTCGGTCAGGATCAGGACAGCATCATACTCATGCCGTATTCGACGGTCCGTCGGACGCTCCAAGGATCTAGTTTCAGCAACGTTGACGCCATCGTCGCATCGGCCCGTTCCTCCGACCAGATGGCGCTGGCTTCCGACGAAATCCGACAGTTGTTATTGGATCGTCACCAGATCAATGCGTCGCAGAAACCGGATTTCGAGATTCAGTCGACCACGGAAATCGCCAACATGCTGGGCATGATCACCGGGACGATGACGCTGATGCTGGCGTCGATCGCGGGCATCTCCCTAGTCGTGGGCGGCGTGGGAATCATGAATATCATGTTGGTCTCGGTCACCGAACGGACGCGAGAAATTGGGATTCGCATGGCAGTCGGCGCGCGTTCGCGCGACATTCTGATGCAGTTTCTGGTCGAGTCAGTGTTGTTGTCCTGTATTGGCGGGTTGATTGGCTTCTCGTTGGGAATTGGCGCATCCTATGGGATTACGATGCTGATCAATTCCCTTTCGTCGGGAACGGAATGGCCGGTTGTCATTTCCATTCCCGCGGCGATCATGGCATTCTTGTTTGCCGCCGCGGTCGGTGTCTTTTTCGGGTTTTACCCCGCGCGCCGAGCAAGCAAGCTCGATCCGATCGACGCGTTGCGCTATGAATGACGGCGAATTGGTACCCAGGCCCAGCCTGGGAACGAGCGAACTAGCGAATTGGCTGCACTGGTTTTGGGTTGCGATCTCCGAACAAAAACTGATCCGCGCGCGATTGCGGTGCGTTTTGCGGTTCGTAGTTCTCGCCATCGCTCTGATTCTTCGGTTGTTCCTGGGGTGCGGGTGCGTCTTTGGAATCGTCCTTGATTGCCTCAATGTCCTTCAGGTCAAACGTGGACTCGGCTGGATTCCCCGAATCGTGGTACCGATCGATGTAATGATCTGGCCGAAGGCTTTGGGGATAGCACTCGTCAGAAAAAAGCCGTCCCCGGGGTCCGATCGAGCCAAAACGTTCTTCGTAGAATACGATGCCGTGCGATTCGAGGATCGTTCCGGTTTGCCGCTCGATATTGGCAAGCTCGGTGTTGTACTGAGTCACGCTGCTCGCTTCCTGGGAAACGGCATTGCCCCAGTCCGTGATCGCTTGAAGCACGTTGAGGAAATTTTGGCGGCCGGAAACGAACTCGGCGACTTGATTCTCGTAATTCGTCAACGCCGCCTGACGGACTTCCTTGAACGCACCGATTTGTTCAAAGTATTGCTCGAGATTGCGATAATTGACGGCTAATTGATGGACCATTTCATGGACCTGTTGATCCAAGTTCGCTCGATCGCGGGCGAGCACTAGCTCCTGCCGGCGAAGTGCGGCTCGCGATTGGCGCAGTCCGATCGGAACCGAGAAATTGACTCCCACATTGAAACCGGCAAATTGACCCGGACCCGATTGCAGTACGGTTCCGTTGGGCATTTCGCCGCGCAAGCCGTCCCAACGATAACTTGCGATTCCGTCCAGTTGCGGCCGCGCTTGATCGTCCGCTTGCAGCAAGAGCTGCTCATCAGCTTCCAAAATCAACTTGAGTTCAATGATATCGGGGCGGTACTTTTCAGCGGATGCCAGCAACAAATACCAATCAAAGTTTTGTTGTTCGACAACCGGCGCCGATGTGGGAACTAGTTCCGAGTTGCCCGACGGCTCCAGCCTGAGAATGTTTCTCAGGGCTGATTCCGCCAGAATTCGATTGGATCGGGCCACAATCAGACTTGCACGGAAATTGGCCATCGCGGACCGAGCTTGCGCCACATCGGCGGCGCGGCTCAATCCTTCTTCCTGCCGCGCGGTCGCGCGAGCATACCCAAACTCCGATTGTTTGACTTGCTGCTCCCGAGCCCAAACATCGACTCGCGCCGCGACCAGCGACCAGTAGGCATCGATCACGCCACGAACTAATTCCTGAGTTGAATTTTTGAACTGAAAATACGATCGCTCGGTATCAATTCGAGCGACCACAATCGGCGCCAAATTGGCTTGCCTGCCGTAGCCCTGCAAGAACGGCTGTCGTAAAGTCAATTCCGCCGCGGCACGATCCTCTGGATCCAACGGAAATATTCCAGGTTCAAAAAACGATCGAGTTAGATTCCCGGTGATGCCAACATCGGCGCCGTTGAACATTTTTTTGGAAAGTCCGATCGCGGTGTCAACCGAATCTGTACTCGACCCGACGACAAGCGACTGCCCAGGATTCAGCGTGTCGAAAGTGGCTCCAGGGCTGTCGAACTTGCCCAGGGTCGTCGACACGTCGAGGGTCGGATCGAAAATCGCGCTTTGTTGATCGGTGTCCGTGTTGACAATGGCGACATCGAATACAGTTCGGCCGCTGGTGGAAGCCGATACGCCGGTCAGGACCCGAATGACTTCCGCATTCTCCAAGGCAATGCGGATCGCCTCGTCGAGAGAAAGGAATTGGGCCTCAAGCTGTTCGTCCGGCTCGCGCACGGTATTGGGCGGGCTAATCTCGGGAATCCGGACCGACCGAAGACTTCCCGGATCGCGTACGGCAAGGCTACGCTGCTCGTCTAACGTCCAGCGCCTCGTTTGTTGCGCCTGGGTAATCTGTACCGATCCCCAACCGATCGCAAACGAAGCCAGAAAGATTACGGATATGACTGATTGCCATGTCATACCGCTCAAATCGGTTGCACGGCTGGTAGGCAATTAGCGCGTCCCGCGGACAATGCTCGATCTAGGCTTTGCCCGACGCGACTTAGTACGAATGTAGGGATTTTAGGGCTTTCTCAAAGTCCGTCGTGTCCTCGATTACGTGTCCGTCGCGCATGATAATTGTGCGATTTGCACTGCGAGCGATGTCTTGGTCGTGGGTAACGAGAATTACGGTTAACTTGCGCTCCTCATTCAACTTTCGAACAAGGTTGATGACATCACGGCTGGTCTTCGTATCCAAGTTCCCGGTCGGCTCGTCCCCCATCAAGATGGCTGGCTGGTTGGCCAACGCCCGGGCAATGGCGACGCGTTGCTGCTGTCCTCCGGAAAGTTGACCTGGATGGTGGTTGAGCCGATCGGCAAGCCCGACCAATTCGAGCATTTCGCGCGAAATCTTGCGGCGTTTGGCGGCGCTTATGTGGCGGGAGTACAGCAGCGGCAGCTCGACATTTTCTTCGGCCGACGTGCGGGCCAGTAGGTTAAAGTTCTGAAACACAAATCCAATCCTGCGATTCCGAATGTCGGCGCGAGCATCACGCGACATCGAAACGACCTCCTCGCCGTCCAGCAGATAGCTTCCGCCGGTCGGCCTGTCCAGACAGCCGAGCGTGTTCATGAGCGTCGACTTGCCCGAGCCGGAGGGACCAACCAGCGCAACAAATTCTCCTTGTTCGATATTCAATGTCGTCGGCTGGAGCGCATGAACCTTGACCTCACCCAAATCATACGTCTTGAAAACACCTCGCAATTCAATCAGGGCCAAGTTTCAGTTCCTATTCAAAATGGGACAGCTTGAGCATGCATTAGTCTACCGGGAGAACTAATTCCTGAGTTCCCGGTTTAAATTGGAACAGGGCGGCGGCGATCGCGGTTAGGCGCTTATCGCCTGTGAAAAACGTATAGGCCGCAGCGACTTTGCCGTTGCGGGCATCGATCGCGCTGTAGTCGCCCATAAAGACCTCTGCCTTCATTTCAAACACCGGTTGATCGATCAGAAAATTTTTAAACGTGGCGCCACCGTCGATGCTGCGAGCCAAGTACATTTTAGAGTTTTTGCCATCGACATCCCGCCGATCGTAGAAAACGATGTTCAACGATCCGTCGACAGGATCGACGGTCATCCAAGTAAAGAATTGGGGGCGCCCATTTTTCACTTCGTCATCATTGACGCGCAGCGGCTCCGACCAAGTCTTGCCCTGGTCGCGGCTGACGCCGACGAACACGTCCAAGTCGCCGTTGCGATCGTCGATCCAATTCACGTAGAGCGAACCGCGGAATTTTCCGGCGCTATGATCGACACTGGTAACCGGCATGCCGTTGTGTCGTCCGGCTCCATCGACGGGACTACTCCAGCCGCCCGGGAAATCATAAATCTTTTTGTCGTCGGACCACTTGTCTCCGCCGTCCAAACTCACGTCAAACTCCATGCCGCGCGGGCCCGCCCACACAACGTAGACTTCGCCATTGGCACCCACCGCGGGAACTGCTCCTTCGACCGTGTTGTCATCATCCAAGCAATCGCCACCGAGATCGGAGATGCGGACCGCAGGTCGAAACGATTTGCCTTGGTCGGAAGAGCTGGAAAAGTAGATCTGGCTGTTGTCTTCTTCGTCGCTGCTGCCGTAGCGGTCAAACCGAGTCCACGTCACATAGATGTTTCCGAGGAACTGAGACCTCGGTTCCATATCGACGACTGGGTAGGGTTTATCCTCCATGGGTTCGGCGGTGTTGAGATGTTCAATCACGGGCACGGGATCATCCCACGAAGCACCACCATCGGCCGAGCGACTGACCATGATCGCGGTTTCCGCTCGCTCAGGCCGCGGAGAAAAAATTCCCAAGAACGAGATATAGGAGCGAATCGCGACTCCCTCGGCGTTGAAACGAATGGCATCGTCCCCCTGCGTTCGGCCGTGCGGATTGGGACAGACGCTCGTGTTCCAAGACTTGCCGCCGTCCATCGAAAAGAAAGCATAGTTGCTGTAACTGCTTGAGATCGTAGGATCGAATTCGATCCGGCGCCGTCCGGCGTTGGGGTAGAACGCAACGTTTTTTTCCTTTTCCACTTGGTATTCGCGCAGCATCGCGACGGCGACGATGTTGTTTTCGTTCGTTGGATTGATTGCGATCGAGACTTCATTGCCGTTGATTCCATGGGGCGGCGTGATCTCGACGACCCGATGCGTTCGGCCAACCGTTTTGTCTTGCGAAAAAGCGGGAATGTCGCTTGCCATTGGCAATTGTAGAAGGGAAACAATAAGTATTAAACTCTTGAACATCGTTGACTCGCCGGAAGCGTTGAATCTGAGCATTTATCAAAAATCCGATTGTACGCGACTGGCTTGGCCACAAACACCGGCGCCTAAGGCTTGTCGTTAAACGAAGTGCAATAATCGGAATCATAGCGGCGCCGGCAAGTCGCGGCGGGAGAACGCCCGCAAACCGAGCCAGTAACAAGTAAGACCCATTACGATAAGGGCCAAATTATTGGTCGTGGTTCCCGTGCCAAGCAACGTCATATCGCGGCCGTAATGTAGCCACTGCAGCGAGCCGCTCGGTGAATTTTGATATCGCTCGATCGCCTGCTCCGGTTCAAAGAATGAAAAGAACGTCAACCAGAGACACCAATCCGCATTCCGCAACGACATCCCCACGAACTTGATCATCGCCATGACCATGTAAATTCCGGTGACGACGCCTATCGTTCGCCAGCGATGTCGATCAATGGCGGAGAACAGGGCGGCAAAGCCGCTCATAAAAAATCCGAAACAAAACAAGTTGAGCAATCCCGGCCAAAATACCATGCAATCAACTCGCTCGCGCATCAAAACCGTGTGGGTCGCTTCGCCACTCGGCGAAACTCCGAAGGCGTCGAAAACGAATCCAAGTGACTCCCGCAGCCACTGTGCGATGGGCGCTATCAAGTTCTGAAGCGGCGTTCGCAATTCGGACTCTTCGACGGAACTGAACTGGACTCCTAACGCCATGCCCAGCCAAGAAGCCAAGACAATAACCAATACACCCAAAACCGTCATCGTTGACTGCGCGCAAAATACGGTTTGACGACTGACCGGTTGCGCGAGCAGCATCTCCATCGTTCCGCGCGACAATTCGCCGCTGACAACATCGGAACCGCGGGCGATCGCCCAAAGTGCAATGCACCCGATCAACATCGGCTCATCCAGAGTCAATGCGATACGTCCGGTGTACGAGATCACCCAATCGAAATCGACCGGCGTAAACGACTTGAAGGTGTCGGGGATCAAGTCCAATAGTGCCTTGAAGCGATTGGTGTCAAACTCGGAAACGACGAACACGCGCACCAACGCAAACCCAATCACGTACAGCACGCATGCCAAGAGCAACCAGCGTGCTTCGCAATAATTCTTTTTCCAAAGCGCCCAGTTCATGCCACGTCTCGTTCCATGGGCCCGTGATAACGGTCGTACACCGCGCGAAGTCCCACTCGTTCGACATGGACGTTACGAACACCCGATTTGGCGAGCCAGGGCAATAGCTCATCGAGTTTGCCTTGGGTCTCAATCGTCAGCGACTTGCCGGTTTGCTCGAACGTGACGCCCGCCAAGTTTCTCGGTAGCTCGGCCAATGCGTGCTCGAGATCGCAATGCAGCCGATGCTGGCGATTCAAGTCGTGAATGGATTGATGGTGAACGAACCTTCCGGCTCGCAGGATCGCTACGTCGTCGCAGACTTCTTCGATTTCCGAAAGCACGTGCGAACAAAAGACGACGGTTCGCCCGGCAGCCTTGGCCTCGGCGACCAGTTGAATGACTTCGCCGCGCACGGAGGGGTCGAGGTTGGCGGTCGGCTCGTCCATGACCAACAGCGGGGCGTGGATGGAGAAGCATGCGGCCAGCGCCAGTTTTTGTCGCATCCCAGTGGACATGAATCCAACCCAGCGATCGAGGTCGAGATCGAGTCGTCGCGCGATTCGCCTCGCTCGTTCGAAATTTCCGTCGGGACGAACCTCCGAGAAGAATCGAAGAACTGTTTTTCCACGCATGGTGCGAAACAATCGCGGCTCGCCCGGAATGTAACTGACCTGCTGGTGGACCGCGACGCGCTGACGATCGCAATCCAAGCCCGCGATCGTCGCCGACCCCGAGGTCGGCCGCAAGAACCCCATTAAGATTCGAAGCAGCGTCGTCTTCCCGGCTCCGTTGGGTCCGAGCAGGCCGAACACTTGACCGGTCTGGATTTCCAGATTGCAGTCGTCCAGCGCCAAAAAATCGCCGTACCGTTTGGTGAGTGATCGAATTTGTACCAGTGGAATGCTCAAGCGAATGCTTACCCCTCACCCAGCCCTCAATGCAAAACCACTCATCGTTCACCGCAATGAACTCAAACCCATCAGGCGACGCAACATGCCGATTTGCCCGGCGTGCAACATCTCATGATTGGCGGCGAACAACAACGAACCAAGGCGCGTGGGCGGACCAGCGTGCGGCGGTTCGGTTGGCTCATTCAACGAATTCGAATCAAAACCGGCCGACTCGTGAATCACCTGGTCGTTGATCCGCTGGAGCACCGCGAGTATTTCGTCGGGTGGTGGGTAAGCTTTGGGGTCGTTCTGCGGATTTGAGCCTTTCATGAACAGTTTTCGAAAATCGCCCGACATCAATTCCGCGTCCGCCGACAACCGGCCGCGTTGGCGGAACAACATGAGTCCATACTGGGCGACGGCGACATGGCCGATCTGCCAAGCCACGTGAGAAACTGGCGGTTGGGGCGTCCAAAACCACTGATCGGGCGTAAGCCCATCGATGAGTGACAGCGAGTATTTTCGCGCGGTTTGAAACTGCTTCAGAGCCAATTCCAGCGGTGTATTATTGTCGGTCATTGTTTTCGCCGTTGTGAAAGTTCGACTGCGACTAAATGCCGGGAGTGGCGATGATTGGTCGACGCTGATGATTGGGCCGCGACCGCGGCGTCATTCGTGCAGCTCGAAAACTGCTTCGACTTCAACCATGATTCCCATCGGCAATGCGTTGGTTCCCACGGCGCTGCGGGCGCCGACACCCGCTTCGGCGCCGAACACCTCGATCATCAATTCGCTACAGCCATTCAACACGGCTGGTTGCTGAGTGAACTCGGCCGTGCAATTGACGAATCCGAGTAGTTTGACGAGTCGTTTGACTCGATCGAGACTACCCAGCCGTGCGCGAACGGTCGCGAGAATTGCCAAGCCGCATTGCCGGGCCGCTCTCTGTCCGGCCGCTTGATCAGCATCTTTGCCAACGCATCCCTTGATCATCGATCCATCGGCCTGCAACGGCGCGTGGCCGGAGGTGAAACACATTCGGTCGACCACCAAGCAGGGCTGATACAGCCCAATCGCCTTCGGCGTCGGGGGCAAGTCCAATTTGAGTTCGTGCAATTTTTGTTCAGGAGTCATACTACCGCCTGGGAAAATTTGCCGTCGCCAGAGCCGCGTCGATTGCGGAGCCAGGGCACCAACGATTATCTGCGGAAAGTTGCGGGCTGCCAATCGGGAATGGGCCGGACTAGCTAGAGCGGCAAGCAAATTCGTGCCAAGTGAAAACTAGTCATTCCCGCAAAGGCGGGAATCCATGTTCGGAAGTGCGCGCCATCGCAACTCAACCATCCTTGGAATTTGGATTCCGGGGCTCAGCCCGGAATGACACCAGTTGTGTAAGGAGTTTAAGCCAACCGTTTTCGCTCGGCCGCAAGCTGCTCCAATGTCGACTCGATGGCTGCGATGCCGGAAATCGGGGCTCGGCACGAGAAGGCTTCGCAGATATAGGCAGTGAGCTGGCCGTCGGCGGCAAGTTTCTCATGCAACGTACTTTGCAAGGAGTCCGGCGTGCTGGCGTCGGCAAAGTAAAGCACAAACTCCAGATGCGGCGACCAACGACGTTGGAATTTCCGTGCGACCGCTCGTGCCGTGCCGTCGTCCGTCGGCGACACGAGAACGACCAGTTTTCGTTGGTCGAGCAACGATTCAACGGCGATCATCATCTGAGATCCCGCCGCGGGCGATTGTTTTAAGCGAACGACGCTCGCCTCGACGGTTTGTCGTCCCAGCTCAAGCCATGGCTCGTGCTGGCAAATGAGCCCCAGTCGCAATAAGGCCAGCGCGGCCAGCGAATTGCCACTGGGAACGCTGCTGTCGTGTTGCTCTTTCCAGCGGGCAATAAGCGATGGCGAATGAGCCGCCGTGTAAAAAAAGCCACCTTCATTCCGGTCCGCAAAGTCTTCGATCATTTGATTCGCCAAGACACCTGCTCGATCGAGCCAGCGGCCGTCCCAATTGGCTTGATACAACGCAATGAACGCGTGGATCATGTACGAAAAGTCGTCGAGAAAGGCTGCCTGTTTTGCGTTCCCGCGGCGGAACACGTGCCAGAGCTGCCCGTTCCCGTCGCGCATCGCGGTCCAAATAAACTCAGCGGAATCAATCGCTGCCGCCAAGTAATCCGCAGAATCGAACGCCATCGCGGCCTTGGCGAACGCCTCGATGGCCAGTCCATTCCAGTTGGCGAGTACTTTGTCGTCCTTGCCGGGGCGGATGCGCCGATTGCGGATCTCGAACAATTTCGCGCGAGCACTCCGCGCCATCGTTCGCAACTGGTTCGGATCGATCGAATGCCGCTTCGAGAACTCTTCCAACGAATGCGGCAGGTAAAGGATATTGTGTCCTTCGAAATTTCCGGGGCCAGTCACGCCATAGAGTTCGCAGAACTGAGGGCCGTCGGCGCCCAGCGCCGCGAGAATTTCGGCCTGAGACCAAACGTAGAACTTCCCTTCTTCGCCCTCGCTGTCGGCGTCTTCGCTGCTATGAAAGCCGCCCGCCGGATCGCGCATGTCGCGCAGCAGGTAGTCCAGCGTCTTGCGGGCAATCACGGCGTAGAATTCGTTGCCCCAAGCCCGCCAGGCATCGACATAAACCGATGCCAAGAGCCCGTTGTCATAGAGCATTTTTTCAAAGTGCGGCACGAGCCATTGAGCATCGACGGTATACCGCGCGAAGCCACCCCCCAGATGGTCGAAAATCCCGCCGTGGGCCATGTGCTTAAGATTGAGTTCGACCATCGAGCGCAGCCGGTCGGCCGACGGCGTTTCCCCGCTCGGCCAGCGCGACCAGAGCCGCAGCAGCAGCGACAAGTCCATGGGATGCGGGAATTTCGGCGCCGTGCCAAAACCGCCGTTTGGGAAATCAAAATTCCGCTCGAGAATCCGGGCGGCACCCACGAGCAGCGAACCGTCTGGCTGTTCCTGGGGACCGGTCGCCGCCAATGACTGTTGCAGGTGTTCCGTGAGGAGTTTGGCGTGCGCCGTGATTTCACTCCGCCGCTCGCGGAATGCCTCCACGACTTTTTCCAATACGTGATCGAACCCGGGCAGGCCGTGCCGTGGGGCGGGTGGCCAATACGTCCCGCCAAAAAAGACTTCCTGGTCCGGAGTCAAAAATGCCGACAGGGGCCAGCCTCCCTGTCCGCCGCGCAGCGCCATGACGGCTTGCATGTAAACCTGATCCAAATCTGGTCGCTCTTCCCGATCGACTTTGATGCTAATGAAGTGCTGATTCAAGTAATCCGCAACGGCCACGCTTTCGAAGCTCTCATGCTCCATAACGTGGCACCAGTGACAGGCCGCGTAACCGATCGACAGAAAAATCGGTTTGTCTTCCGCCTTGGCTCGCGCGAGAGCTTCGTCCGACCAGGGGTACCAGTCCACAGGATTGTTGGCATGTTGCAACAAATAGGGACTTGATTCGGCGGTCAAACGATTGGGCATGTGATTCGTCCAGGAGAAGAAACGTAGCTCTAAGCAACCGCTGCACCGTTTGCTCATAATACGTTTCGCCAAAGGCTTTAAACCTCGTTGAAGAAGTCTACACGAACCGGACGCGCAGGTTTTGATGTTGCGCTACGTACCGGCAGTTTGCGTATTCCTTTGCATTGAACCCCTTTATTTTGGTTAGGTATCTGACAATCCCCCACGTCAAGCGTGGGGGATTTTGTTCTTTGCAACCGGTTGATTTCGAGATAGTCCCACCCATGACGTGCGGCAATATGAAAATCCGGGCGCGAAATCTTGGTGAGACTCAAAGACTGGTGCCACCCTACCCGACTCGTTCCGCCCCACCAAAGTACGATTCGGAACATAAAAAAAGCGTGTTCCTTTGGGGACCACGCTCGGATGAATAACAATCTTGCCTATCGCATGTTGCACGTGCCGCCAGAACAGCGTGACGACGTCGGATAATGCGTCGGAGACTGGACGGGCGAGTTTTGCACACTGGTATTGACCACGTTCGGATAAGAATTGCAGCTCGACGAGCAACCGTTATTGGGTGGCACCGTACTGTAAGTAACGAATCCACAGCTATTGACATGTTCGTAATAAACTGGCTGTCCAACGGTCGTCGGATTGGCGTTGACCGTGACAGGATTGGAAGTAGGTATCGCGTTGGCCGACGTCACCACGGCGGAACCATTCTTTACAGCCGACGGACACATGCCGTTTTGACATTGAGCTTGGGCCGTTTGAGTCCAACCAGTGGCCAATCCAAAGACAACGACGCTTGCCAATACCCGAACAAAAATGGAACGAATCATTCAACAATCTCCTCGAAAAACGATATGGAGCGAACCCGTACGGTTCACTGATCAAAAGCTTGAAATCGCCAATCCTCCATCGCACAACGAGCGGCTGTAGGCGGCTCAAGTTGAAGCCCATCGTGGCGGAGCAATTCCAAAGGACAATAGCTGTCAACTTTTTTTGCAAGTTCTGCCCGCTAAACTTTGTACTTTCCATTCCTTTGGCACGTAGATTTCTGGCTTAACGCGAAAATCCAACGCATTGCTTAGAAGCCAAAGGCAAGTCCTAGTCCGAATGCGGGAGAACCTCGAATTTTTTCGGACAAATGGGTACAAGAAACCTTGCGACGACGATTGGTGCGATGTCGAACGCATAACGACACCCCGCGAACGCTCAAGAAATCGGGAATGTGGCCGGTCAACGGCGTAGCCTACTTAAGCGTCCGAAACAGATCCGTGAAATTGTCTGTCCAGAGCCTGCTTGAATCGGCAGCAATTGGCACCTGCGGCGTTTGTGCGCCTGACAAGCCAAGTTCATTCAGGGCCTCGGGCGATCGAGCAAGCAACATCCACACCGCTGGATTCTGGTCCCGTTCCAGATTTTCCTTCGTCTGGATCGTCGACAACCAAAGCTGACTCCGTTCCGCAGCAGCTCGGATTACGGGTTTTAGGTCAAAGTGTCGGTTGGAGACGTGGATAACGAGTAATCCGTTTTCGCGCAAGTGCTTAAGGTAAATTTGGAATGCTTCTTCGGTCAACAAGTGCGTCGGGATTGCATCGCTGCTAAACGCGTCGATCATCAAGATGTCATATTTCTGTGGCGGTTCGCGATCTAACGATAGGCGAGCATCTCCCAGCTCATGCTGAATAATTGCGCCGCGGGCTTCGCTGTCTTTGAGATAGGTGAAGTATTCGTTCGCCAACCGGACGACGTCGGGATTGATATCGTAAAACCGAAACACGTCATTCTCTCGGGCGTAGAGCGCGATCGTGCCTGTGCCCAGTCCGACGATCCCGACTTTGCGCGGTTCGGAAGGGCGGCTGAATGCCAGGCCCGCACCGGTGTGTTCACCGTAGTACGTGGTCGGGACCGATCGCAGATTCTCGTCCGTGAATTGGGCTCCGTGCAGGATTTGCCCGTGTAACAAGGTGCGTCGGACGCGGTTATTGGACTGCCCTTCGCGAACACGCAGCACGCCATAAAAATTTCGCACCGAGATCAGTTCGCCCGCAGAGTTTTTGTTCGCTAAATAGGGCAAGACAAATGCCAAGGCGATCAAGCCCGGAACGATCGGCACCAACGCCCATCGCGAGCGTCCCGTCAGTGCCAGGCTGCGACCTTCGCGGACGTACGATGCGAGTACGACCAGAACGCAACAGGCAAACATGCCGATGTGCAACTCGATGAACTTGTTAAATAACATCGGCGCAAGCAACCCGACGAAAATTCCGCCAGCCGCGCCTCCTGCTGAGGTAAGTAAATAGAACGACGTCAAACGCGAGGGGTGAGGCTTCAATAAGACCATCTCACCGTGACACACCATGCAACAAATGAATAATGCGGTGAAATACACGGCAAGCTGCGTCCCCAAGTCCGCTTTGGGGCCGGCATACAAGACGCAACAGAGACTGACTATGGCGACGGCAAACGCGATCAAATAAGCGCGGCGCGGGTACCAGATCGGATTGCCAAAACTGAGAATGAACGTCAACAAGTACAACATCAGGGGAAGGACCCACAAAAACGGAATTGCCGCGACATCCAGGCACACTTGATTCGTGATCGCAAGCAGCATGATCGAACTGCAGGCCGGCAAGGCGAACCAGAGCCAATAGGTCCCTCGAGAAACGCTTTGTTTGTCATCCGCGCTCGCGGAATGCTTTTCGTTTATTTGCCGTGGCAATAGTAACATGGACATCGCGCAGCCCGCGCAAAACAGCGCAAAGATCACGAAGCCCCAGGACCAGAACTTGGTTTGTGCATCGACTGATATTTGTGGTTCGACCAGGAACGGGTAGCTAACCAGTCCCAGCAACGAGCCGACATTCGATAGCGAATAGAGTCCATACGGCGAGGTGCCAGGATGAACGCGACTGAACCAAGCTTGCAGTAGCGGCCCATTCGCCGACAACAGGAAGTACGGCAAGCCGATCGTCGTCGCGAGGAGTCCGAGAATGCGCCAGGTCGGATCTTCCGTCCCCGTCGGCTTCCAACTAGCGGCCGGAACGATTGGCAAGAGGCACAGCGCGGCGATGATCGCTGCAATGTGCACCCAAATCTGCCACCTCGGCGCAAAGTACTTGATCAGCAGGTGGGCGTACGTGTATCCGGCGAACAAGACGACTTGAAAGAATAGCATGCAAGTCGACCAAACGCCCGGTGCGCCGCCGAACCACGGGAGGATGTATTTGCCGATCAGCGGTTGTACCTGGAACAGCAGGAACGAGCTCAAGAAAATCGTCGAAGCAAACGCGGCGTACCAGCCGCCAGATCGTCGCTCGGGCGCCGACTCAATGATCATCGCAGGCTCAAATAGGTGTCGATGGAATTTGCGGAGTCAAACAATACCTTACGCGTTTTGGAGATCGTCCAGGTTGCGAGGCGATTCGCAAAAATGCTGCAAATTACTTAAGAAATCTCCCTGAACCCGGCCTTCAACAAGCGTTTTCGACACCCCAATCTCATGGTTTACGGCTGTATGCGGGCATGCCGATAGCGACTGGACTTCATGAAAAAACTGGACTTGACGGCCTACATTTGTAAGCGATACAAACAGCGTACAAATGTAATCCAGTGCGGAGCACGCGATGACGGATCGTCCAGGGCTGTCGAAAGCGGAAACGGAAGTCGCCCGTATCCTTTGGGAAAAAGGCTCGGCCTCGGTTCGAGAAATCCACGAAAGTCTGGTCGCCCAGCGCGCAATCGAATTCAAAACGGTGCAAACATATTTGCGCCGGTTGGAGTCGAAAGGGTACATTCGAGCCAAACTTGTAGGGCGCGTCCGCATCTACTCGCCGCGAATCAAGCCGGCGACCGTGATACGTGAAACCGTCGCCGATTTGGTCGATCGACTTTTTGGCGGCAAGATGCTGCCCCTCATGCGCCACCTCATTGAGGACGGGGACATATCGCCGGGCGAAATCGAGGAGTTGCGCGCTGTGATTGCCCGACTGGATCTGCCGAAGGGCGCTGCGAATTCTGCGAAACCAGGTCCAACAAAATGAATGGTAACGCATTGATTCAAACAGCGTTCGCACAAGCAATTCAAGTTAGCGCCGTCATCGTCGTAGTCCTCATGGTGTCGTGGTGGTTGCGTCAACATCGACCACATTTGGTTGCCGCTTTGTGGCTAGTCGTACTCAGCGACTCTACGTATTGGTTACGCTTAAGTTGCACGCTCGGAGCGAACGACCGAGATCCTTGGTCGCACAATCAAATAACCGACGCGCTGACACTGTCGCGAAAGTGACCTGTGTCGCAACTACGTGGCTACGAGTCGATCCAGGACTCACAGCATCCGTAAGTTTGGGAACTACTTCGCCAGCTGGCGAATGGGAGAAACCAAACGATTTGGTCGGACCAACAGTAAGCGATGGAGAATGGGCCCGACTCGAATCGGAACGTGAGTACGTTTCGTCGAGCAGGAATTTTTGATCGAATACAACGCAATGAAAACTTGCGTCTTAGAAGGGCGTCGTCTTGCGCTTGGGACGACTGCGCATTTCGGCTCGTAGACGAGCACGGCGTCTGACTTCGCTGGGCTTTTCGTAGTACTCGCGGCGACGCATTTCCCGCTTGATTCCACTACGTTCTACAAGTTTCTTAAATCGGCGAACGGCCTCCTGAATGGACTCTTTCTCCCGCACCAACAATTTAACCATTGTTCCTCCAAGGGGTTCTCGAAAATCGACAAAACACAACAGCGGCCTCCGCGACAAAGCAATTTCGCGGGCCTCTCAAGTATACATCGAACTGACTGTGCCTGAATTTTAGCTCGATCAACCGTTTTCTGTCCAGATGCAGACGAAAACTGTCCGCGGCACCCCTCCACGCATTTTCCAACTTCCAAGCTGTTCTAGCGCTTCAATTTAGTCAAGATGGGCGGTTGCCGACTGGAAAAATGGCCAAATTGTCGCCAAGAGCCGAAACCCAAATGGGTGTTGACATGTCAAGCCGAAGGAATGGATCGCTCAATGAACGAAGACAAAACAGAAGTCGTTCCCTTGCGCGGGAGCCAATTGGTCGATCAGCTCATCGCCGAGCAAGACGACGTCATCCGGCAACTCGATGAATTGGAGGCGCGGATTGAGCTGACGATACGGTGCCTAACCGAAGAGAGGGAGCAATCCGACAAATCCGCCGCGTAAAGAAATCCGTGGTTAATCTCCGAATTCTCTTTACTATTCCGTTCGGTCGAGATTGCCCGATTTGCGAATCGCCCAGACCAACCGAAATCCGAGCATTATGCTAGAGACGCAGCCAATTAATCCAAGCAGCGACAGGTCGTGAATGCCCCAAATCCCGGGCGACGGAAACGCGAGCGGCGGGACCTTGTAGCTGAGCATCAGCGACGAACCGAGAAATAATGCACTCGTGAGCATGCCCATGACGAGTCGATTGACCGACGGTCCCAGCCGCCGATGGTCCAAGTGGACGTCGAATTTACCACTTTGGATCTGATCCAAAATGACTTCCAGCCGATGGGGCATGGACTCGGCGAGCCGCTCCAGCTGCATGACGAAATGACCGAACTGCCGGGCTTGTTTGATCGGCGACAAGCGGCTGATCATGAGCTTGCGCAAAAAAGGTCGCATGATCTGCATCAAGTTGAATTCCGGGCACAGCCCCCGGGCGGTGCCATCCAACGTCACGAGGACTTTGATCAAGCTCGAGACATCGGCGGGGAGGGTGATTTTGTGCCGCCGCACGATTCCTAAGAAATCGCGGAGTGCCTCGCTGGTTTCAAACCTTGCGAGGTCTTGAGTCGAATAACGGCCAATGAAACCCGCCAAGTCATTGGATAAGTGGGATTCATCCAAATCCAGCGGACAATTCCCGACGCGGCGAATCACCCGAATCAATTGGGGCAAATCATCGCTGACCATCGAATAGAGCATCGATTGAACATCGCTGCGCAACGATTGGGTGATTCGCCCGACCAAGCCAAAGTCGAGCAACCCGATCACGTCGTCATCCAAAATCAAAATATTGCCCGGATGCGGATCGGCGTGAAAGAAGCCATGCTCAAACATCATTCGCAGGTAGAGCTGAGCGCCGCGGCGTGCGATTCGATTTCGGTCGTAACGCCCCGAACCGTTTAGCTCGCTGAGTTTGACACCGTCGAGCCTTTCCATCGTGAGCATTCGACTGGTGCACAATCGCGGCTCGGGCTGGGGAATGCGGACGGACTTGTTATGGCGAAAGAGGCGGCGAAATTGCGTCAAGTTGTGTTGCTCGTTGCGGAAATCGAGTTCGCTGAGCATCGCTGCGGAAAGTTGTCTCACCAATTGCACGGGTTGGTAGGGCTTGTACTCCTCGAGCTTGTCCGCCAGTTGAGCCAGGCCGGCGATGATGTCCAGGTCGGTTTCGACTTTCTTTTCGATCCCCGTACGGCGGACTTTGACGACGACGTCTTTTCCGCCACGCAACCGCGCTTGGTGGACTTGTCCGATCGACGCAACGGCGATCGGATGCGAACCGAAAAACTCAAAAGTTTCTTCCAGTGCACAGTCGCATTCGGACTCCACCGTTTCCTTGATCGACTCGTATGAATCGGGGGGGACCTGCGTTTGTAAGGAAGCAAACTCATCAGCCATCGCGACGCCGATAATGTCGGGGCGTGTGCTCAAGATCTGCCCCAGCTTGATAAACGTGGGTCCGGATTCGATCAATGCCATGCGCAATCGTGCGGGCTGACTCAAATGCGCGATCACATCGCCGTCGATCGTCTTGAACCGATAATTGACAAAATCGACATGGATTCGGCTGAGCCATTCGGCCAAGCCGTATTTGCTGAATACTGAAATAATTTCCGTCAGCCGGCGCATGTTGCGATACAGTTGCGGGATGCTGCTGAGCGGAGTCTTCATGGCAGAGCTTGGGCGTAGGACACGTGCGTCGCGACGGCTACAATCTATTATGAATGAGCCGATCCAAACGAGAAAGCATTGCTTGCGCCGCACGACGGCTCCGCGGGACGACGAAATCGCTGGAGAAGGGTGAAATATGTTGAAAACGGCGTTGGGGACGTGCATCGCTCTGGGAACATTGGCGATACTGGCCAGGGGAGATGATTGGACCCAATGGCGAGGATCGCGACTTGATTCCGTTTCCAGCGAATCCAATTTGCCGACTGAATGGAGCAAAACGGAAAACGTCCTTTGGCGATTTCCGCTCCCCGGACCGGGCGGAGCGAGCCCCGTGGTTGTGGCCAAACGGATTTTTGTGACCGCTCCGGACGGCGACGATCTTTATTTGATTTGCGTCTCGACGGGCGGCTCGGAATTGTGGCGAAGAAAATTCGGCTCGGGCAACGACACCTACCGCGAGGATGAAGGCAACTCGGCCTCGCCGTCGCCTTGTACCGACGGCGTCCGGGTGTGGGCACTCGACGGCAACGGCGACTTGGCGTGTTTTTCCGTCGAGGGAGAGCCGGTTTGGAACAAAAATCTTCAGGACGTCTACGGAGAATACAAGATTCAGTTTGGAATGGCTTCGACTCCCGTCCTGTATCAAGGCAATTTGTATTTGCAATTGATTCACGGATCGATGCGCGACCCGTCCAGCAGCGAAGGTTGGATCGTGGCGTTGGAGGGAACAACTGGGCGAGAAATCTGGAAGCATCAACGGAAGACCCCTGGCACCGGAGAAAACAAACATTCGTACGCCTCGCCGACGATTTATCAGCATGAGGATGAGTCGTTTTTACTGGTGCACGGTGCAGATTATGTCACTGCCCATTCGTTCGCCGACGGGAGTGAATTATGGCGTTGCGGAAATCTGAACCCGCTCAAACATTACAATCCTTTTTTGCGATTCGTGGCGTCTCCCGCTTGCGGACCGAACTTGATCGTCGTTCCCTCGGCCAAAAACGGTCCGGTGCTCGGCCTCAAGCCTGGGTTTCAGGGAGACATCACCGAAAACAAGGAGGCGTATCATTGGCGCATGGAGACGCAGACTCCCGATGTGCCCACGCCGGTGATACTCGACGGGCTCGTCTACTTGTGCCGCGAGAACGGCGTCCTGATTTGCGTCGACGCGGCCAGCGGCGAGCAAGTCTACGAAGAGCGCGTCGTCTCCGATCGACATCGAGCCTCACCGGTGGTTGCCGGCGGAAACCTCTATATGACTTCGCGGCGCGGCGTCGTCGCTGTAATCAAGGCGGGACGATCGTTCGAGGTCGTTGCCAAAAACTCGCTCGAAGAACCGATCTCGGCGTCTCCGGCTATTTCGAATGGCTGTATTTATTTGCGCACATTTGACGCGCTGTATTGCATCGGCAAATCAGAAGCCGGCACAAGCGGAAGCCGTTAACCGCTACTCGTAATGACACAAGACGTGGTAGAACTTCGCAAGAAAAACGATGCACATACTCCCATGAAAATCCTGCACTTCACAACCGATTTGATGCTTGGATCCCAAGTCAACCTAGCGGCACGCCCGCGCGGCGTGGCGGTCGAGTTGATCAATCGACTGGATCGACTTTTCGAGCGGATCGACCAAATCACTGGCCTGATCATTCTGGATTTGCAATCGGCCCACTGGTCAGCGGATCAGTTCCAACAGTTGCGCCAGGTGCATCCGACAACCGTTCCCTGCATTGCCTACGCCCAACACGTGTTTCCCGAATTGCTTGCGGAGGCACAACGCGTCGGAATTGAAAACGTCATGACCCGCGGACAATTCGCCGCTGCCGTTTCAGGAATGATCGAGCGCCTAACGTCCGTCGATGCCTGATCAAGGGTGAACTCGAATGGCTTGGCCAGGCATCGGCGATCCGAATTCTTAAGCTCCTGGCGATTGTGGTAGCGGTATCCGTCAGCCTCTTGGCGTTCCCTGCTGCCGATCGACACTCATCTCAGCGAAGATGGCTTACACCCCAATGAGCGCGGAAACAAACTAATGGCGCGCAACGTAAGTCGGGCTTTGGTCGGAGTGTTTGGCGCGGAGATTATTGCGCGTCGGGAGTTTAGCCGGCATTCCGTTTCGGAATGATGCGAATCAATCCGCAAAGCGCCGCGTAAATCACTGTTCCCCAGACGAGGATATCGGACAGCTGCATTTTGTGTCCCCTGAAGAAACTCTGTTCCGCCTGTCACCTTATCACACCGTCGCGGAATAGTCGCGACGCAATTTGAATGCCGCGAGCGTCGAAAACGCAACTTCGTTGTGATGGATGCAAGCACTTGAAACTGGTTTTGCAAAACCTTCGTGCATCTGACGAGACGCATTTCAGTCGCTGCTACCAAATGAGTGCTTCGCTTTGACGATGCACTGCTCGAAGGCAACACGTCGGTTCGATGGCAATTGAAGCCTGACGCGCAAGCGGAGGAACTCCGTCCCCGACAGTGGACGTCGCCAACAAATCGGCTGGAATTCTGGCGAACTCCGCAAGTCAGATGCGATGGTTTCGGACAACGCGTTCTAACTCCCGTCCTTGTCTTGTTCCTTTTTGTCCTTTTCTTTGTCGCGGCCGCGTTGTTCGTCGGAACGAGGTCGATCCTTTTGGGGCGGTTGTTGCTCGGGTTTGGCTCCTTTGCCGTCTTTTTCGTTTGAAGGCGGGCTACGCTCGCCATCGCCAGAATTATTGCCGGGTCGATACGATCGTTGGACGCCTTCACGCTTCGGTGGCGATTGATCTCGTCGTCGAGGTTGGGCGCTCGTCGTTGCCGGTGTTGTCGCTCGATTGGGGACAGCGCTCTTAGGTTGTTCCTTACGTTGTTCTTTCGGGACATTGCCACGGACACCTGGATCGCTGGTGCGCGGATCGACTATGGGCGTCGGATCGGTTGCCGCCGCTGGATCGGCCGCCTTGTCGCCACCGCTCGGCTCGGTTTCCGGACGCTCACGTGGAACGTCTCCTCGTTCGCGCCGACCTCGCGGCCAGTCATTTGGCCGAGGGCTCATGGAGCTGGTCGGGCGATCGCTACTCTTCGTGTCGCTTTTGCGATCCTCTGGTTTGGCCGTGCCCCGATCCGCTGGGTCCGATCTTCGATTTGGCTCATTCTCATTCGCGCGCTCGCTTGGGTCGCGATTGACTTGGCCCGCAGAAGATTGCTCAAAACGTGGTAACGCTAGACCGGCCTTATTGGCGGCATTTGCTTCGCGTTTACTCGTAGAGACTTCGCCGCGAATGCGATTCTCGGCCAACTCACGGTAAGGCGTGACGCGTTCGCGCCAGGCGCGTTGTTCGTCCTTGGTCACGCGATGCAGCTTAGTGGCCGCATCAGGCGCGCTCGCCACCTCTTCGATATCGTGGCCAAGCGAAACCATTCGCGCTACATTCAAATCATTTGAGCTGCGCAGCTCGTTGGCTAGTTCAACTTGTCCTCGGAAGGTGGTGGGCGGACGGTATCGAGCATTCTGCACAAAATACTGATGCTGGCGATCGACCCAATCGACGAAGTTCACATTCTCTCGGCCTGACCGTGAATCGTAATAGGCATAGAGTGGGTCGTACCAATGGTGACGCGTGTGCAAGTCCGACCACGCGTAGTATGAGTCTCCGCCGCCAGCTCCGTAGTAGTCGCCATAATAATAATGATTTCGGTCTGGACGGAGGAACAAATGCACAAACAGATTGACGTCAAAATCGATCACGACCCGCGGCGAGTAGTGATAGTTGGGTTGGCGATATACGGGCTGCGAGAAATAGACCGGTGCAAACACGACTCCGCGGTCAAACACTTCGAGATCCCAAAAGCCCGGGCGAAATATGCAGCCGCGCGGCGTCCACATATAAGTAGCCGGGACCCACACCCAATGTTCGTGGTGTGGAGCCCAATGCCCGGGCCGCCAATTGTACGAGTTGCCGTCGTACAACCAGATCCCTGGCACATAGAAGTAGTCGCTGCCCGGCGATGAAGCTGACGGCCCGTTCTCGACGCTTTGAGGTGGCTGTGGCAAATACACGACCTCGTCCGTCTGCTGGTCAGTCCAAAAGCCGGAGATCCATCGATTGCCGCCATCCGCTTTTTCCCAATAACCGGGAACCCAGCGTTTGCCTGGAGGGATGTCACGCCACAGGCCGCTGATCCAAATGAATCGAGTGTCAGCCGGTTCCCAAGCCCAATAGCCCGGAATCCACTCAATTTGATTCCCCTCGGGACGATAATCGGGTGGCGTCTCGTCAATATTCGCTGGCGGATCCTCGTCGACCAATTTGCTGGGTTCCGCGTTTAAGTTATGAGGCTCGGCGAACGCTTCATGCAGCGGCCCGCGCGTTAACGCGACCGCGTCGGCACCTTCGACGACCGACTTATCGCTCTCTTGATTGGCAGTTGCATTGGGATCGGATTCTTGCGCAGCCGCGCTGCGCTCGAATCCAGTCGCCAAAATCGATGCAATAACAAGGACAATGCCAGGCTTGGTAATTGCCGAAATGGACGAACTGCTTCGCAACATTGAAATACCCCTCTCTCCTCAAGATGGTCGAGCAAATTAGTATGCGGAATACATACGGTCATGAAGCAATCTACGTGCCAATTGCTCTCCGTTTTGCCTACCAGTGGACTATCTGCCCTTGCGCCACTGATCCGAGGAGTGACTGGTCGACTTTACGGCGTTACGAAATCCCCGGCGAGGATTCAGTGTTGGCCTGAGATTGGACGAAGTGGTTGATGATCAAGCAAGTCGATCCCGCTTGTCCGGCACATGCTTTGCGTTCTGAACAGACGACGTCTGCTAGTGACCATCGAGAATGTCAATGCAAAGAGGTAGAAAAATGAGTAAGAAGCAATCCAAAAAGCCCATGCCCTCAAAACCGTCGAGCCAAGCGATGAAAGACGCCGGTAAGGCTACGACGCGAGACGGGTTGCGCGAGACGCGCGAGGCGACGACGTCGCGCGAGGAAATACGGCAACAAACGCCGCAGCGCCAAGGTCATCCGAAATAGGCATCCAGCGACTCAGGATCTACCACTCATGCTAAAAAGCAACAGTGCCAATCAAGTCAGAGCGACGAGTCCGTGCACGAGTCAATGGGAACTTACGACGACGGCCGCGGGAGTAGGTCGCGATTTGTCGTCGACCCTCAAGATGGCCGAGTCCTTTTCCGTCACAGGTTGGTGAACTGGCAGCGCCATAATCGCTTTCAACGTGTCATCGATATGTTTAAAGATTTGATGCGGCTGATCGACGGACTTGCTGCGTGGCGATTGATCCTCGGCGGCCGTCAATATAACGGAAATGACCGGCAAGTTTGGCAGCGTCTGTCGCAGGCGTTTGACAATCAAGCGAGCCTTTGAAGAGGTGAACGAGCTCAAACCGGCGACGACAACCGCATCAAAGCGGTTTTGCATCGCACGATCGATGATCTCGTTGGCCAACAATGCTGTCGATACCAATGTACATTGCACGTCGGACAATCCTGCTGCGGATTTCGTCAAAACTTTGGCCGCAATTTCGTCGCCGCGATTCGAGATGGGAACGACGAGGATCGAGCGATCACCGAGGGAATGGTCCGCGGGTTCCTGCGATACTTCTTGGTCATCGCCCTTTTTCGATTCTGGGGTTGGGATGGCATCCGAGGCGCCTTCAACGGCGTTTTCGATCGTGTCGTGAATAAACTCGAATTGCTCATCGGTTATTGCCTCCGCTCGACGATCCAGTTCCGTCCGCAGCAACAGCGGGACGAGCACTTGTTCAAACGAATTGCTCAGCGGCATCGTTTGAAGTTGCTTGTCGATAATGGCGTTGGCTTGTTCGCCATTGAATGCGAGTAACCGCTGGTAAAGGTTGTGGTAACTCGGCATCTCGTTGAGGTCGCCCAAAAGCACTGCGAAGAAATTGAATTGGGGAATATGTCGTCCCAACACGACGAGCCAGAGCGTGATCGGTATCGCCAACAAAATACCAGCGGTTCCCCATAACCACCCCCAAAATAAGACTGCGAGAATGATCCCCAGCGACGACAAGCCCACAGATTTTCCAAACAGCCAGGGCTCAAAAACCGTGTTAACGGACAGTTCCAGCATCCCGAGAAATGCAATCAACACCAGGGGCTTGAGCCAGCCATCGAAAACGGCCATCGACAATAGAAATGGGAAGATCGCGGCCAGCCAGGGCCCGATGTAGGGCAGGAAGCGAAATGCGAACCCGGCCAGGCCCCATAACAAAGGGTTCGGCAAATCAATTGCATATAACCCAACTGCAACTACGACACCATATATCGCGTTAATGAGGCACATCGTACGAAGCCACTTGTAGATCCGCGCTGTGGCATCGTTCAATGCTTGGGTGGCAATCGGTAAGTTCGACGACGCAAAGAGTTGAACCAAGCGCCCCCGAAATTCCTCTCGTTCGAGCAGGATGAATATTGTCAGGAGGACAATCAGTGCCGCGTTCGCCAGCGGAAGAAGCGCAGGGCCAAGCCACCCACTGAGTTGCTGAATGATTGTTGGGGCATTGTCAACGACATCCACCTTGACGGCATCCACGGTGACGGCATCGACCTGTTCGGACCTAGTCGCAAGATTTCTTCCCTTTCCGGCAGAATCCACCGACGCGCTAGCGGCGTCCAATCCCTCGCTGTGTATTTCGTTATTAGATTGCTCTTTACTTGAGGTGATTTGCTCTCGGATTTCGGCAATGGCCGAACTTGTTTCAGAAGACGGTTTCACCCACTGTTGCAGTTCTCGAATTCGCCCGATCAAGGTCGATTTGTACTCCGGGAGTTGCTCGCCGAAGTCAAGAACTTGGGCGACGATCACCCACGCGAAAATCGCCCCCACCAACGTGGCGAGTGCGGCGACGGAAACAACTGAGAAAACGCGCCCCAATCGCAACCGCTCAAATCGGTCGACCAGCGGTGCCAGGATAAAACAGAGGAGAACGGCAATTGCCAAGGGAATAAAAAGCGATTGCCCGACATATAAAATGACGGCGACGATCAGGGAAATTACGATGCCGCGGGTCCATCCGGACTGCAAAGACTTTTCAAACGGCATCGCAAACTCCGGCTAATCTCCCGCTTACCACAATCGCAGCTTCCAACCCAACACAAACCCAATTCCCAGCGACCAGAGAGCAACCATCTCCGGCTTTTCGCGGGCATACTCCCGAAAACATTCCCAGGCGGCTTCAGTGCCGCTCAAGTTAGGATCGGCGGCGATTTGCCGGATCGTTCTACTTTCCTGCCTCGATTCGTCGGCTGGGTTCTTCGTGCGTGCTTGTGACATGATTTCCTCGTCAGTTGTTTGTAGGTCCAGAAAAATCGTCGTCGGCATCGTCGGCCATTCGGCCTTTGAGCCATTCCAGGTTGCGCACCAGTTCAGTACGCGTTCGATCAAACGTCGAAAATGAGTGAATGAGCCGGAGCCAACCGATACAGCCCAGCGCCGCGCCGAGCGCGATCGTTAGACCAACAGCGATTAGCAGCCCTTGGGTCAAAGTGACTCCCGTCCAGGTTTGCATCATCGCGCCCAAACAATACACGAGCACGGGGATGGAACCGAGTAAGCAGAATCCTCCCACCGCCAGTAAACCAATCGACGCCCCTAAACCGGCTCGCCATTGGCGAAAATCGACTTCGGCAAGTCGACCTTGGAGCATGACTAATTCGATCACGTTTCCAATTACGATTCGAGTTCGCTGCCACGGACTCGTGTGGTGACTCTGTCGCGATTTGTTGGATGCGATTCCAATCATGTTCGTTTTATCCAATAGGCTACCGCGACTCCGACACAAAATGCCCCAGACAGACGGACCCAGGGCACCAAGGCCGAGGATTGCGGCTGAGAATGTACTAGAGTGTTTCGGGGCCGAAAATTGTGTACTTTATTTGCTCGAGGGTTCGAACGATCGTCGGTAACGTTGCTTACGTAACCGTCCGGTGTGGACGTCGATGATCGAGTTATTTCGGCTAGGTCGCTGGATGATCCGGGGGAACCGGCAACTGTCGGTGCTAATTCAGGCCACATAAGCTTTTCCTCGGTCGTTCACAATTCTGAATGTCTTTTGCTAAACGTCTTTTGACGATTGTCGCGTTCGGGATTCGCCGCGCGCTCGGTGAGCGATCGGATGGTCCGGTTCAGGACGATCGTAAAACCGGCAGAGATTGCGCTTCGAAGTAGCGATCCTACAAAGCTAAACTTTGCCGGCTGAATCTTTGGTCTTAGGGTTTCCTCAAGCCTCACTTGCCCATTGGGGGCTGACAGGGTTTGTAATTCCTTGCGTTGGCGCCGGGGAACCAATGCGAAACCGATCGCCGCCGCCAAGCCAATGCTTGCGAAGGGATGCCGGGCGATTAGCTGTTTCCAATTAAACCAATCTTTTGCATCGTGAGCCGCGGCCCGAACTTGATATCGGATGCCACGCCGCAGCTTCGCCATGCGAGCTTGAATTTCGTTGGAACTTTCAAAGTCGGCCATCATACGGTTTCTCATCAGGAATGATTCGGAAACCCGGCGTTACGCATCCTCGGTGTTTTGAGCCCTTCACGCGAGTCATCATTATTCCCGCCCAAAGGGCGTCACTTGCGACAAGGCTTCCATCAATCGGTGCCCGATTCGCGTTGCCATGCCCTGCTGCGAAGCTCGAGTAGATTGCAGACTGGTAACGGCGACCACGCCGAGGACCAACCCCAAGCCAAACGCTGTCGCAACGAAAACCAGCGGATGAGATTCGATCGTATCCTGCGCCTGTGCCGACGCCATTTCGAACTGCTCGGCGATTCTGTTTTGCACTGCCATGGGATTCCTCGATGAATAATGAGTATTACGGTTTGTTCCAATTCGCTGACCAATCGCATCGCCTGCAAACGAGGCTTATCGAAACGATTAGCTACGCCCAAGCGTGTACGCGTCGTGGACGTTAACTAGCGCCGAATGACGAGTCCAATGATCACGCCGGCGACTATCCCCGCGCCGAACGAGGCGCCCACCGATTCAAACGGGTGGCGGCGGACCATTCGCTGCGTTTGCTCAAGACCGGATTGGGCCGCATCGTAAGCCTGCCCTGCTGCCTGCTGAATCGTCTCGGAGGCGCTGCCGACAACATCCTGAGCTGTTTCAGAAATTCGGTTGGCCATCGAGGCGCCACGATCCGAAACACTGGTTAGGAACGACTCGATTTGCGAACGCGCTTCGCCCGTCTTGCGTTGAATCAATCCGACCAACTGGTCGACATTCCCTTCGGTTCGGGTCAATTCATCGTCGGTGAGTTGTCCCCACTTTTCGCGGACTTTTCCTTTAATTTCTCTCCACTGACCCTTTAAAGTTTGTTGGTTCATAACAAGTAACTCCGTTGTGGATGTTTGATTGACCTATTTGCACAGACCATTGAGCAAAGACTATGCCAGAAATTGAACTTGCTCGTTTCGGATCGATTCCCAGATATATTTCGCGGTCGCCGTGAACCGACATGCTCGCGAAACGTTGAAAAAGGACGCGGTATCCCGCATTCCAGTCGCGACGGCATCGCCGCCATTTGTCTCCTGGTCGTACCCCGAATGCACGGAATAAGGTCCGCCCAGATTATTTGCCAAAGCCAAGCGCCAAGTGATCGCGCATACGCCAGGTTGAACTTGAATTGACCAAATCGTCCTCGACCAATGGCTTAATGCACTTGCGTTTGGCGACCGTTCACCGCATTTTCCAAACGACTGCGGCATCAGCCGCATTTGCGCGCCTTTGCTTTGGTTCATCGGCACGCGAAGTGCATTTGGAATCCCTCTAACTGTTTCTGTGGAGAAAACGACGATTCTATAAATGTTGATACGTAGAAAGGAAAAACGATGAACCGAAACAAAAACCAATCGGACGATGACATTCGCCGTCAAAACCGAAATGAGGATCCCATCACGGAGGAGCCAGGAGCGCACCCCGTGGGTACGGGAGCGGGCGCCGTGATCGGCGGTGCATTAGCAGGCGCAGCCGCTGGCGCGCTGGCGGGTCCTATTGGAACCGTCGCCGGCGCCGTGATCGGCGGCGTGGCAGGCGCCGCGGCTGGCAAAGCAATTGCGGAAAATGTGAACCCAACGGTCGAAACCGATTATTGGCGGCAGTCATACAGAAATCGGCCCTACTACTCGGACGAGTATGACTTTGAAGATTACGAGCCGGCATATCGCCTTGGTTGGGAGAACTACAGTGAATCGAACCGCGATTGGAATGCCTCCGAACCGGAACTTAGGCGAAAATGGCAGGAGAATCGTTGGGAAGACGAAGGCGGGTCGCCACCCATGTCGTGGGAAGAAGCCCGACTGGCCGCCAAAGACGCTTACGAACGCGTCGCGAATCGCGGGGAAGCGGATTACGACACCGATAGTGGAACGTCCAATAAGCCGCGCTAGGTCGTCCGTTCGGTAAACAACAATGACTTTGGACCGGCGGCGGGATTTGAAAACAGCTCGCCGCCGGTTGCTTTTCTCGAATGCGTTGGCTCCGCATCACGTTAAGATGTCGGCGCACGCACAATCTAATAATATCGTAGGAGTTGCTTGATATGAAACGCATGATTATTTGCAGCATCGCGTTGAGCATGCTAGTCTTTGGGCTCGGTGGTTGCGCCGAGGAATCGTCCACCAAATCGTCGACCACAGTCACAACGCCGGGTGGCGAGACGACGGTGACAACCGAAAAAGAAGTCAAGAAAACGGGTGAAAACCCGCCCTCCGTTCCCCCCAAATAGTTCAACGCCGCACGGGCAGTTGTCCTGCTTGGCAGACGCTGGAACGGTTTATTTCCCGCGACGCAGTGTTTTCACGGACAAAGTAGTTCCGTCCGCTGGAGAATGCCCCAAGCGTTATCGGCGAATCTTGAGCGAATTCAGTTCGTTCTAACGGCTGGCTAAAGACGACGGTGAATCGGTCACCGTCGTGTTCGGCCTGTCGCTAACCAAAACAGTGGTCGGCCCGCTTGGGTCAGGAACACGCTACCTAACCGTTGATAATTTCGCCGCCATTGGGGTGGAGGACTTGGCCGGTCATGTACGACGAGTCGTCCGAGGCAAGGAACACGAAGCACGTAGCACACTCGGCGGGCTCACCGGCCCGTCCCATCGGCGAGTCCGCTCCAAACCGGCTGACCTTTTTCCGAGCAAAAGTTGCCGGTATCAAGGGTGTCCAAATCGGACCTGGGGCAACCGCGTTCACTCGAATTCCATCGGCAACCAAAAGTTGAGCGAGCGAGCGGGTGAAGCTTACGATTGCTCCCTTGCTCGCCGAATAGTCAAGCAGGCCGGGGCTCCCGCGATAAGCCGTGACTGACGTCGTGTTGACGATTGTGCTGCCCGTTTGCTTCCTCAAATAGGGAACTGCGGCTTGGCTCAAAAAGAACATTGAGAAAACGTTGGTTCGGAAAGTCGCCACTAAATTTTTCTCATCGACTTCCGATAATTTGCTTTCGGGATGTTGCTCGGCGGCATTGTTGATCAAAGAATCCAATCGCCCGAAGGCCTTCACGGTTCGCTGTACGGCTCGTCTGCAGAACGCAGCCCGCCCGATGTTACCTTGGATGAGCAGGCATTTTCGGCCTTCTGCTTCGACGAGAGATTTGGTCTCCGACGCGTCGCGCTTTTCATTTAGATAAGCGATAGCAACGTCAGCGCCTTCGCGCGCAAATGTCACGGCAATCGATCGGCCAATCCCGCTGTCTCCGCCGGTAATTAATGCGACCCTTTTCCGGAGTTTGCCGCTGCCGCGATAATCCAGGGCAATCGTCAGCGGCTGGGGCCTCATCCGACTTTGGCGACCTGGTTGCCGAGGTTGCGATTGCTCGGGCCTCAGTTTCTTGCCAACTGACTTGGTCCGCTTTGAAGATTTATTGACCATTGGAATTCCGATGCGTTGTTGTCAAGATCTATATTGTAATTTTGAATTCGTCGCCATGATCAGCCAGTAATGCAATCTTCGTGCCGAGAACAACTGCGAATAGTCGCAAGAAATGAGAATTGGATTCGCAAACTCAATTCCCAGAAAAGTCCGGCGCTATTGGCTCAAACGCCCCAAGATTTGAGTACATCAGTTGGTTCGTGACCGGACTATTCCGTGATGTCCGCGCACGGCAAACGCGTACTCGCGAAGAATCTCGGCCATGATCGCCGCTTGGTTATGTACGGACAAGCTCACTCGAGAATCCCGCGGATGACATGCCCGTGCACGTCGGTCAGCCGACGATCAATGCCGCTATGCCGGAATGTGAGTTTTTTATGGTCGATGCCGAGCAAATGCAGGATGGTTGCGTGGAAGTCATAACTTGTGGTCACGTCCTCGACTGCTTTCCACGACCACTCGTCACTTTGTCCGTGCGCCACCCCGCTCTTGATGCCCGCGCCGGCGAACCAGGAGACGAATGTGCCGCCGTTGTGATCGCGGCCCGTGGTGTCCTGACTGAAAGGCATCCTGCCAAATTCTGTCGTCCAAATGAGCAGCGTATCGTCAAGCAGACCGCGAGCTTTCAAATCCATTAACAGCCCGGCCGCAGGTTGGTCCATCCGGCGGGCTGCAATGCCGAGCTCCTTGGCGATGTCGGCGTGATTGTCCCAATTGTCAGCACCGCCACCCTGGCCGCTCCAGACCTGCACAAAGCGCACTCCTCGCTCCACCATGCGGCGCGCAAGCAAGCAGCGCTTGCCAAAGTCCTCGGTCTCCGGCTGGTCGAGCCCGTAGAGTGTTCTCGTTGCCTCCGTCTCGTCGGCTAAGCTGAGCAACTCGGGTGCGGAAAGTTGGAGCCGTGCGGCGAGTTGATAACTCTCGATGCGCGCGGTGAGCCGTGAATCGTCGGGACGCTCAGCCGCGTGGGCGACGTTCAGTTCCTGCAGCATTGCAAAACCTTCGCGACGACTTGCCGGCGTGATATACGTTGCACTCGCAGGCGGTTGGAGATGACGCATCGGCTGTGCCGCGGATGAATTCAGAATGGTCGCCTGATGGTTCGCCGGCAAGAATCCCGAAGTGAACGCGCTGCGTCCATTGTAGGGGAGCCCCTTGGCATCGGGCAGCGCGACGAACGCGGGCACGTTGTCGGCGAAACTGCCCAGTGCATACGAGATCCAAGCACCCGCGCAGGGGAAGCCCGGAAGCAGGAATCCACTCGTCTGCAAGTACGATGCCGGTCCGTGAACGTTCGACTTCGACTGCATCGCCATCAGGAAGGCCATTTCGTCCACGTGCTTCGCGAGGTGCGGCAACACGTTGCTGACCCACCTGCCGCACTGTCCGTGCTGAGCCCACTCGAACGGGCTCTTCATGACTGCGCCGGGAACGCTGACAGTCGCCTCGACTCGCTCGCCGGACCCCGGATCGAATTTTTGCCCGTGCCGCGAGATGAGCTGCGGTTTGTAATCAAACAAATCGCACTGACTGGCGCCGCCATTCATAAAGAGTTGAATGACGCGCTTTGCCTTTGGCGCATGATCCGGAAATGCGGCGGCGAAGGCGTCGCGTTGCAGGAGCGCTTTCAACGCGATGCTACCGAGGCCGGTGCTCAGAGTTCCGAGAAAATCGCGCCGCAGTAGTGGATTGTTCATCGTCAGTCGAGGACCTTGCGGAAGTAATGATTTTCGCACACGGGCATAGCCCTTGGCACACAAGACAAAACTGATTTTCCGTGAGCCACTGGCTTTGCCAGTGCTCTTTTTTTGGGCTAAACTTCAGTCGAGGTAGAGGAATTCGTTAGTGTTGAGCAGCAATTGGCAAGCGTTGACGAAACCGTGTCGCTGGATATAAGCGGCTAATTTTGCCCGCTCCGCACCGTGCGTACCGCGGAGCAGGATGAGTTGGAATGCTGATTCTGCCTGCGCCTCCGGCGTATCGCCCTGCGCTGCGAGCCGGGCGGCGATGTGCTCGCATTGACGGATGACGAATGCGTCATTCATCATCGCGAAGGCTTGTACGGCCGTCGTCGAGGCGCCGCGCACAGGCGTGAACGCACTGCCGTCGGGACAATCGAGCGCATCCATGAACGGATCGGGTACGGTGCGGAAGATAAATCGGTAGATAGCGCGGCGGCGGGCCGCTGGTGAGTCAGGATCGAAGTGCTCGTAATCGAGGAAGGCCGGGTTTCCACCTGGCATGAATGTGGCATCTCCCCGCGAGTTAAACTGCTGCGCCGGAGGTCCGCCCATCGTCAGATCGAGCTGGCCGCTCAACGCCAGGATCGTATCGCGCACCTCTTCGGCGGAAAGACGCGGGCGATTTTGCCGCCAAAGCAGGCGATTGTCACTTTCGACAGCAGCGCCGTGACTAGCCAACGTTGATTGTTTCCACGTCTCGCTCGTGATGATCAACCGGTGGAGTGCTTTGAGCGAACCCTTTGCGTCATCTCGAAACCAGACGGCGAGCCAATCGAGAAGTTCAGGGTGGCTCGGTTCGCCGCCCATCCTGCCAAAATCGTTCGGCGAGTCGCAGAGGCCCCGGCCAAAATGCCAAGCCCACACGCGATTCACGATGCTGCGCCACGTGAGCGCGTTACGCTCGTCGCTAATCCAAAGGGCGAGGGCGGCGCGGCGTTTTGATTCGTCGTCGGCGCTGGCAATCGTGAGTTCGGGCAGCATTTCTGGAACGCACGCAAGAGTGCCGGGGCCGATCAACTCGCCGAGCTTGCTTAATTCGCCACGCACAAGGAGGTGGATTGGTCGTGGCTGCGGCGCTGGCGTGAAGTTCACCCCATCGGGCCGGAAATCCCGAGTGATTGCGTAGACAAACCGCGGCGCCGGCAGCGCACCAAGCGCGCTTTCATTTTCCCCCTTCAATACGGCCAACGCCAACTCCTGAGTTTGTTCGACAGTGCGTTCCTCGACTGGCACGCGGAGGATTGCCGCCAACTCGGTGGACAACGGCTTGATGATCGCCGCGGCGGGCAACTCGTCGCAGGTGGTCAAGCGGAATCGACCGATCCCGTGCCCCGGTGCTCCCGCCTGATGTTCAAAGAGGAATGTAAACGTCGTACCCTCAGAAAAAGCGGTAGGTTTCTCGACCTCGAAAACGGCCTCATGCGGTTCGCCGTAGCGCGGGTGCACGCCCCACTGCGTTTCGTTTTTTCCGTCGATGGCTTGCGCGGCGGAAATTGCGGGGCCTTCGTCGAAGTCCGCCGAAGCGCGGGAAAACATCAATGGCATTGCCCCTTCCGTTGCACCGGCAGGAGACGCAAAGGCGCGGAATTCGGAGAGATGGAAATTGCCGTTGTCCCACCGACCCGGCCCGCGCTCGGGCAAACGGTCATCGGGCAATACCTCCAGCCGAACTGCGCTGAGTTTTCCGGCGGGACGGCGGGCGGTGACGATGTAGGTATCTCGTTCCGGCCGCGTGCCGCTGACGAACCACGAGCCATCCGTTTGCTTTGCCATCGTCGCGCCACCAGTTGAAACGACGCTTAATACATCCAGCGCCGTCCACGACTTATCCAGTCTCGCCCGCATTTCTTCCCACGCGGCGATCTTGTGCCTAATCTCCGGCGACTCGAGCGTGGCCAACAGCGCCGCGTCAGGCTGCAACAAGGCGCGCTGTTCGGTAAGCAGTCGTTGTCGCTCCAACCGCGTCTTCGGCTCTGCATCGAAAGGCCGGTCTGCCCGATCCACACCCGCGAAGACTGCCTGCAGCGCGTAATATTCGCGCTGCGTGATCGGATCGAACTTGTGGTCGTGACAGCGTGCACAGTGCACGGTGAGGCTTTGAAACGTCCCGATCACAGTGCTGACCATGTTGTCGCGATCGAGGTATTGCGACATGCGATGATCGACGGTGTCTTCGCGCACCGTGACCATTAGCGTGTGATCCCACGGCCCTGCTGCGACGAAGCCGAGAGCGACTGTGGCTTGCGGATCGTCAGGGAAAATCTCCTCTCCGGCAATCTGCTCTTGCACAAATCGTGCATAGGGCTTGTCGTCGTTAAATGCAGCAATGACGTAATCGCGATAGGGCCAGGCGTTTGGGCGAGCATAGTCGTGGTCATTACCGTGTGTGTCCGCGTAATTGGCGACGTCGAGCCAATGCCGCGCCCAGTGTTCGCCGTAACGTGGCGACGCGAGCAGTCGCGTGACAAGTTTCCCGTAGGCCTGCGGATCCTCGTCGAAAATAAACGCCGCGGCCTCCTCCGATGTCGGTGGCAGTCCCGTGAGGTCGTAGCTCAACCGTCGTATAATCGTTCGCCGGTCCGCTTCTGGTGCAGGCGCGAGTTTTCTCTCCGCGAGCTTCGCACGGATGAAGGCATCAATCGGATTCTGCGTGCTACTTGGCACCGCAGGCTTCCGTAGCGGCGTAAGCGACCAATGCGGCGTTGCACCTTCCGTCGGGCCGGCAAATTCGTCCGGCCAATCGGCTCCCTCATCGATCCATTTTGTCAGTACGTCAATCTCGGCCGAGGAGAGACGCTCGCCCTCGGGAGGCATTTGAAGGTCCGCATCCTCTCGACTGACAAATTGAATGAGGGGGCTGTCGACAGCGTTTCTCGCAACAATGCTCTTCCCAAAGCTTTCGCCCCCTTGGAGTGCGTTGGACCTTATATCTAGCCGCAGTCCGCCCTCCTGCGTTTTTGGCCCGTGGCACGGGTAGCAGTGCTTCTGTAAAATGGGCCGCACTTCGCGCGCGAAGTCCGCTTGTTTGCCGATGGCGCATGCCGTGAGGCTAAACAATAGGGCCATAGCACATGAAATTCTCATGACACCACGCAGCGGCATTCGCACCACTTGTCCAAAATAGACTTCCAATTGAGTCACGTAATGAGCAGGATATTTTAATCGATTTGAATCGATCGAAGACTTGCAATTTCTAACAATACTGTGCTGAGTGCAGAAAAGTCATTCCCGCGAACGCGGGAATCCAGTCTAAGACGAACGTGGAAGAGCAGTTTCCCGATCCATGGAAATTGGATTCCGGGACTCAGCCCGAAATGACACCCGGTTCCATTAGGCGTTCCTAGGCACTAACGCGTTAAATACCTGCGGTTTTTCCCATGGACCAAGCCCGCCGTCCATTTTTTCCCGGTCGCTCGCTTGACCGCGGCACGTTTGGCGAAATAATTCGTCCCCGCGAACCACGCGGCTCTCGTGTGCGTCTAGCAGAAGGACTTGAACCCTTACTGAAGGAGTAGCCATGGCCCTTGCTTTGCCAAATGTCCGTGTTGGCGACCCGCAACGATTTGAAGCCCTATCCGTGTTCCCTCTGTTTACGGCGAGCGTTGAAGGCGTCGATTACCTGCTTTCCGATGAGGCCTTGACGACCAACCTGATCCGCGTTGAGGAAATTTCCGAACAGGGATCGGTTCCCGATCTGCTCGTGGAGAACAAAAGTGATTCTCGCGTCCTGTTCCTTGAAGGCGAGGAACTCATTGGCGCCAAGCAAAACCGGATTCTCAACACGTCGGTCCTCATTGCTGCCAAATCAAAAGTCCGCATCCCGGTCAGCTGCGTGGAACGAGGCCGCTGGGGATATCGCGGCAAGACGTTTTCATCTAGCGGTCGACATTCGCCCTCCAAGCTGCGACGCGCGGTAAAGGCGAGCGTGGGCAAATCGCTCAAAGACAACATGGGATTTCATTCCGATCAGAGTGAAGTTTGGAGGCAGGTTGCGAGCTACGACGCAGCATTTTGCGTTCGATCCCCAACTGGGGCGATGTCCGATACGTTTGAAGCCATGGAAGCCCGTTTGGCGGAGGCCAAGAAATCGCTTCAATACGTCTCTGGGGCAAGTGGCGTCGCCATTGCCTTGGGTAAGGACGTCGTGTGCGTCGAATTATTTGACAAGCCGTCGACGTGCCAAAAAGTATGGGAACGGGCGTTGTCCGGATTCATTCTCGATGCACTGAATGAAGGTCTCGAACCTGACGCCGTCGACGCGATGGCCGTTGAGGAAGTAATCCGCGCGACGTTAGCCGCTCAATGGGCGAAGGTCGATGCCGTTGGCGAAGGTGAGGAATACCGCGCCGAGTTCGGTAAGGAACATGCTTCGGCCTTGTGCTTCAACGATCAACTCGTCCACGGAAGCGTTGTGGGCGCATGATCGCCCGCTTCAAACGTCCCAATCAACGCCGCCGGCTGAAAAACCAATCCCAAGCATCGGCGGGTTTGGCGTTCCTCGAAATCCTCGTGTTTCGCCAATCCTGGGGATTTTGCGCTTCGCAACGGGTCGACAACGATCCCCGGCATTTCCGATTTCTTTAACACGTCCATCATATCGCGAATGAGCTTGAACCGCCGCAAATAAGCGAGCGTTTCGTTGTCGGCCGTGCCCTGAAGTTTCATGACTCTCTTGAATACGGTCTCCTTGTCCAATGCCTTGACGTGCTCGACGCAATCTTCGAGCATGATTTGGGCAAACTCTTCCCGTTCAAAAAGAACCATCGATGTCGCCCGCCGCATGGGCCGGCCGTAAAGTCTCGTCAAGCTGCTGGATGGTCTTGGGCGAGAGTTTGTTCTTGCGCGCTTCGCCTTGGGCTAATGCGAAATGGGAAAAGAAGATGAACACCCACAACGACGAGACTAAACCGAGGATTCTCTCGATCGCATGGCATGTCGCGAAAAGACGTTAAACTGCGACTAACGACCGGCTGACGAGCGCATCCAATAAATGAAACCGATCGAGCGGAGGGCACGGGACTCGAACCCGCAACCGGTTACCCGGCACTTCATTTCCAATGAAGCCGCTAGCCATTCGCCTACCCTCCGGAAATCGACCAAAGCATTGGACAGCGCCAATTGCCTCGCGATCTGGAAATTAATCTAGTCATTGCGACGGTGGTTGGCCATGGCGAATGCCAATAAGTGTTTGTTCCGGAGCGGACCTCTCCGGAGTTAAGCGACCGGAATGCCGCGCAGTTTGTTCGAGTTTCACCACCCAAATTCTGGCGAATTGGGCAACAGGATGTGCCAGATTTTCGGCCGTGGGGTGGAGGCGAAACGGAAGGCCATATTAGAGCGTCGTGCAGGTCTCGCTCGGCTCGCTAGACCTACTGCGGAGCGCTGGGAACCGTGACGGGCGAAGTCGGTTGGCGGGCTTCGTCCATCTGGCGTCGGATGTCGTCGGCTTGAGCCTGCGCTTGTTGCACGTTGGCTTGGGCCGCATTCAAGTTGGCTTGGGCCTGATCGACCGCGGTCTGAGCAGCAGCAACGGCGGTTTGGCGATCGGCGATGACTTGTTGGGCCGCGGCTAGTTGCTGCTGAAGCTGTTGCAGTTTTTCAACAAATGCGAGCTCGCCTTGCCAACGGGCGACTTGGGATTGAGCTCTGAGGAGATTATCTCGCAGCGCGGCGACCTGGGGCAGCATGGCCTCATACTGTTGTTTAATTGGCGGAAGGTCGGTCGTTTCAAGTTTTTGGACTTCCTGGGTTACCGCGGCCATTTCGGCTTGCTTTTGAGCCATGGTCGTTGCCATTTGCATCATCGTTTGCGTACCGGCTTCAATCTTGGTTGTTCGATCCGCGATTTGTTGATCGAGATTGGTGGTTTTCGTGTCGAGTTGTTTGACTTGTTCCGCAATGCCGTCGGCAGCTTTTTGCAACTCAGCGTTTTCCGGAAGTTTCTTGGCGGCTTCGACGGCGCTCGACAGGGATTGCACTAGTAGTGGTTGGGCCTCCTTGGTCTTAACCAGTTCGACCTCGAATCCTGCTTTCTCAGCTTGCATCGATTCCAGAACTGGTTTTCCCGAATCCATCTGGGTTTGCATCGTGGCGATTTCAGTTTGCAGGCCGGTCATTTTTTGTCGCGATGCTTCGAGGGCTTGTTGAGTGGCGTTGAGCTGCGCTTCAGTGGCGGCGAATTGCGTGGCCACGGGATCGAGTTCCAATTGCTTGGCTTGGGCAAATGCAGTGGCTTCGGTCAAGCGTTCGGCCAGTTTGGGTGGATTTGCCGCGATCGCGCCGAGCGGTACGGCGTCGGCGCCGTTCCAGACTGTAATATTTCCTAGCCAATCGGCGGTCATGACGCGGAGCGATTCGTCGCAGTAGGTCGTGGCCACCGCCAGGTCGACAACGTTGGGAAACGCGCGGATTTGTGCGCCGTTGGGATCCCAAAGTTTGGTCGCCAAATCGCGACCGCAAGAAACTAAGTTTCCGTCGCGGCAATATTTGACGTCCAAAGCACCGCCGCCGTGGGCGCCCCAGTTTTTGACCTGATTTCCGTTTTCCATCTCCCAAATACGAATCGTGGTGTCCTCGCTACTTGAAGCCAAGGCATTGGAATCGATCCGCCAGCTCACGGCGGTAATTGCGGCGGTGTGGCCCTTGAGGATGAGGTATTCGCGACCCGTGGCCGACTCCCAAACGTGCAAGCCGCCGTTGCGATCGCCGGAGACCAAAAGAACGCCGTCCGGACTGAACGACAATGCCGTCACCCAGTCGGTGTGTTTCTTAATTTCATGTTGAAGTTGGCCGGTGCTCGTCGAATAGATTTTCACGAGTCGACTGGGCCCGGACAAAGCGATTTGCGAATGGTCGTTGCTGATATCGGCGGCCAGAACGGTGTCGAGTTCATCGCCAACGGTCGTCAGTCGCTCTCCCGATTTTACGTCCCAGATGGCGACGATTCCTTTAGCCGCGCCGCGACCGCCCCCAGCGATCACCAATTTCCCGTCCCGGGAAAAGCGGACGATATTGGGTAGGCCTTCGGGAAAGGGAAGGATGCCGACAATGTCCAGGGTGTCAGTGCGATAGAGCAGAACTTGCTCCGGGGCAGCTATGGCGATCAGCGGCGCCCAAGGGCTCGTGGCCATCGAGCGAATCGCGGTGGTTCGTGCCGTTCTCACGAAAGGTTCGAGCGGCAATCGCATCGGCAACGGCGGTTCGGCGGGACGGGCGGTTGCGTCCACGGCGACCGCGGCGGCCATACTGGATTTATTGACGCCAACGGCCTTGCTACCGTTATTCTCCAACACGCCGCCATCGACCCATTGCGCGATCAAATCGATTTCTTCTTGGGGAATCTTGCTGGAGCCGGGGGGCATCTTCGGCTCTTCTTCGTGTTTGATGAGTTTGAGCAAGTAGCTTTCACTTGAGCTTCCAGCTTCAATCACGGCGCCGCTGCTGCCGCCTTGCATCAACGTTCCATAACTAGTGACGTCCAGATCGCCGCTGCGTTTGTTGGGGTTGTGGCAACTCGCGCAGCGAGCCCGCAGAACGGCTTGGACGTTGTTGTCAAACGTGAGTTTGGCGGGTTCCTGCGCGATCGCCAGGGCGCCGAGAAGCAGCGACAGCGAGCAGGCCAGCGCCGCGGATAATATCAAGCGTTGAATCATGATGCCGAGGACCGTCGAGGGAAGTGCTAATGGCAGAAGACAAATTCTCGCGAGTTGAGCAGCGCCCAGAAGACGTCGTTCAAAGCGCGCGTTTTATCTTCATCGGTGTTGACCAATTCAATGACTTTTTGTTTTTCGGTTTCGTTGGGCGGGCGAGACAAGCATCGCAGGTAGAGTTCATCGACGACCAGATCCGGCGTTTTGCCTTCTTGGATCAATCGCGCGACCACGCCGCCCTGGGCGATTTTGCTTTGGAGGGTGTCGCCGTTAATCAAGTGCAGTGCTTGACCCAGATTGGGTTCCGTTTTGACTTCACAGGAGCAGACGGTTTCCCGTCGAGCCCGGCCAAACGTCGACAAGAAGTAATTGGACGTGTTGCCGTCAGCGATTTGCACGGCTCGAGCTCCGACGGGCAAGCCGCGGAATTTATTCTTCGTCTCGGTGATTTGGCTGATCACGTCCAAGAGCACTTCGGCCCGCAATCGGCGAATGCTCGCGTGCGAAAAATTCCGCACATCGTCGGCATTTGATGGATTCGTTTGCGTGCTCAGTTGATAAGTTCGCGAATTGCAGATGTCGACGACCAAACGCTTGAAATCGTATCCGTACTCAACGAAATTTTTGGACAACTGGTCGAGCAATTCCTGGTTGGCGGGCGGGTTACTGACGCGAACATCGTCGACGGGCTCGACGATGCCGCGCCCCATGAAATGGGCCCACACGATATTGACCAGGTTTTTTGAAAAGTAAGGATTCTCCGGACCGACAAGCCACTCGGCGGCGACTTCGCGCCGATCGCGTCCCGCCAAATCGGGCTGAATGCCGCCCAGGAATTTCGGTGCCACGCTTTGCTTGGTCACCAGATGCTGGACTTCGCCACCGCCGCTATTGAAGACGATGGTCTCGCGCGGATCTTGCCCCGGCTTGCGACCGATTTGGGAAAAGAAAGCTGCAAAGCCATAGTAATCGTCCATCGTCCAGCGATCGAACGGATGATTGTGACACTGGGCGCATTGGATTCGCATTCCGAAAAAGACCTGGGCGACGTTTTCTGCGACCTTAAGCGAGTCTTGTTCGTTTTGGTAGTAGTTCGTTGCGGGGCTGGTGAACGTTCCGCCCGTTGATCCGAGCAGTCGCTTGACCATTTCATCGATGCGGACGTTGCTGGCGATCTGTTGTTGCAACCAATTGTAATAAAGCAGTGCGGCTTTATAGCTGACTTGTTGGCTCGAGCGGATCGTGAGCAATTCGGACCATTTCATCACCCAGACTTCGACGAATTCCGGACGCGTGAGCAACTGATTGATGAGCTTGGCTCGCTTGTCGGGATCGGCGTCGGCTTGGAACGTCGTCAATTCAGTCGCGGTCGGAACCAAGCCACAAATATCCAGGAATACTCGACGGGCGAAATCGGCATCCGAGCAGACATCGGATGGTTGAATCCGCAATTTCCTTAGCTTTTGGTGCACCAGAGTATCGACGTAGTTGTTTTCTTTCACGTCGGTCCACTGAAACTGAAAATCTTTGGGGAGGACGATGAACGGAACGCCGACGGTGAAGGTATTGAAGCGAGCCATCACAAACGCTTCGCCGCGATTCTTGGCCGTCACCAAACCTGCTTGATCCACGGACGCCGAATTGTCATTGCTGGTGAGAAAATAGGCGAGACTTGTCACGTCGCGGTCGGTGCCGTCAGCATACGTCGCGCGGACGCTGAGCCGTTGCGATTCGCCTTCGCCGTTGAGGACTCCACCCGGCGGAAAAATCTCCAGTCCCGTGACGGCGGGAGTTGGACCGGGATCGGCAACAGCGCCGCTGTGAAGCCACTGGATCAGGGTGTGGTAATTGGGGTCATCGACTTTGATCCGATCGCCTCCCGTGTGCGAGACCTTAGCAGTCGGTTTTTCGATGAGCATACTCGATTCGGGGATGGCCAAACTAATCCGTCGGCCAATCATCTCGCGCGTCAGTCGAAAGTAATCACCGGCGGGGTCAAATCCGAACAACGAGAGTCGAAATCCATCCTTGCCGCGTGCAGCTCCGTGACAGCTTCCCGAGTTGCAGCCGGTCTTCATGAAGATCGGCATCACGTCCAAATTGAAGCTAACCGGCGGAGTCACCGTGGCTTGCGCGATCGACACGGGGACTACGATTTTTTGATCTTCGAACGTGAAGCTGATTTCGGTTTGACCGTCCGCGAGGGGAATGATTTTGTTGCCGTCGATTCGCAAGAAGCTGGGGTCGCGAACGGCTAGTGCGACTTGCTGCGTCACGTCGCGCGTCGTTCCGTCCGGCATAAACGCTTGTGCCACGAAGGTATTGGAGTCGACGGCATTTCCCAAATTGATCACGGGGGGATAGACCGCCAATTTTGCACCGGAATTATCGTGCGCAGCGGCCATGCCCGGGGCCACGAACAAGCAGGTGACAATCGAACCGACGATGAATCGAAACATGGGAGTGATTCCCCTCGTGGCTATTGCGGAGGTTTGGACGTGGATTTGGACTGTCGCAACTGTTCGAGTCGCGACAACGGTTTCGCTTGGGCTTCCGCGGGTTTGGGTGGCTCTGCAGCGGCTGCTGGCGGAGCGTCCACTTTGACGATTGGTTTATTGATCTGAAATTCGGTCCCGCCGGCGTTCGATACGGCGGCCTGACCGTTTTGAGTCACGGTGACTTGAGCAAAAATCGTTTTATGGTTTCCGGCTGGGCTCTTGTCCGTCGTGGCCAATGCGAACACCAATTCCGTGGTATCTTTGGTAAAGGTTTTCGGTTCGGAGGTGACCTCGGCCGGCATCCCCAGCAGTTCCGCTTTGGCCTCACCCTCGAACGGCACGACTTGAATAAGTTTGCAATAGAGTTGTGCTGGCTGGCCTTGGTCGCACGCGCTACGCGTGATTTCAAACGTCACGAACGGTTGGGCAATTTCAATTTCGGCGAGTTGCGAGGAGACCCAAGCGGGACCCTTAAATTCTGCGACTCCAATTACGAAAATCGGCCACTTGCCGAGCTGGGCGTTCCCGTCTGCGTTCAGCGGATAAAACCCTTCGGTCTGACCCTGAGGAATGGTGATGCTGCCGGTGGTTCCGACTCCGGGTGGACGGAATGGAAATTGGATGTTGATCGGGGCGTCGAAGCCGGCGTCTCGAGTCACGACAATCTTGACCTGAATGCTCCCATTGCGGACGAGCGGGGCGGTCGCGGGAACGATATCGATCTTGAACGGGACTTTTTCGGTCACCGCCGCGGCGACGCGATCGATGGTGCCGCTGTAGTACAGCGAATTATTGGGTTCGCCGAGCACAAAATCTGCGAGGTTGCTGAACCGTCCGACGACGTTGGCGGCGGGATCGGTGCACCGAGCGGTGAACTCGACAAGTTTGCCTGAGATTTCGGCGGCGGGGTCCGCTTCGAAAACGACAGGCATGACGGTGAGGTTGGCGGGCATTGGTTTGGACGAGGCTTGAATGCCCGCCGGAAGTTGATTTTCACCCAGCGCGATTTCGCCGCCAAAGTTATTTCGGGCGACGCCAACTAGCGTTCCGAAACGATTCCCTTGCGGCACGACAATGGTTTGGCGTTCCTGCGAATATTGCACCGAACGGGGGATTTCAACAGCTAGCGAAGCGGACGGGTGTTCGACTTCGATGCGATAGGCGAAGTTTGATTGACCGCGCATCAAGTGATCGTTCATTCCCAAATAGAAGTCGCCATCGGCAGGCGCTTGAAAGCGAATGTAGGCGTCGGGTCCGCGTGAATCGTCGTTGCCGACGATGGCTGCCTTATCGGCGTTGTAGATGGTCAGCACGGGATCGAGACCCGATCCAATGCGGCGGCTGTAGACTTCGAAGTCCCAGACTTCGTCTTTCTTTGAATTGAACTTGAAAAAGTCACGATCGCCAGGTTTGTCGATAATCCCGTTGAATGCAGTCGGCAAGGCAATTGCAGCGGGGATTGCCGCCATATCTTCGTTGGGTTCGATTTCGAGCGTGTTGGGGTGGGGAAAATTGCGGAAAGCGATCGACGAAGGAGAGATTCCGTGCTCGTCCTGGACGAACACCCCCGGTCGGAATTTCCCGGTGTGGTCGACGGTCAATTTTCGTGCGATTTCACCCGCCGGATCGCCGAGAAACCGAACGTCGATTTCGTGACTGGGCGGACCGCCAGCAGGGTATGCGACCGTGGGACGAGGAAACGTTCCCACGTGCAATCGATAGCGGCAGCCATCGTTTCCGCCGTACGATGCTTCGCGCACGTAGACGTAATAGTCGCCATCCTCGGGAACTACCAGCGATGCAAGGCTGTCCTGTCGGAGGAGCGCCGAATCATCCGAGGCAAGCATTTCAAATCGTTTGGAGTCGACGATACCAACAAAGGCATCGAACATCGTTGCCAAGCGAATGGCTTCGATTTCGGCGGTGAGCCGTTGCCCTTTTTTTGCTGCGATAACGAACCAATCAATGTCCTCATTCTGGACGACTCCCGAGATCGTGTGATTCATTTCGACGCGCTGCGGCTGGTCGAACCCGCTATTGGGTTCGACTTCGTCCACGAGTGGAAGTGCACCGACGAAAAACGAACGATATTCCGAGATGCCCGACTTGGTACGGACTTGTGCGATGTGCTCGCCCAAGCGGCAATCGGGAGCGACGTCGACGGTAACCTTGATATTATTGGCGTCGATCGGCTCGATCTTCGCCACGGTGACGCCGACGTCGTAAAAAAAGATCTCGACCGCGTCGTCGAGTCGGGCCCCCGAAAAGGTCAACTGGTGTTGTTGGCCACGCTGAATGCCACGAGGCTGGATGACGCTCAATTGCGGTGACGAGCTCGGATGGGCGGCAGCCGATGTCGCGAGGAGCAACACCGTCAGTCCCAACAGGGCTCGCGGCGTGAGAACGAGGTTCATGATGACTCCGCGCGGTTGTGTCTTCGATTTTGAGCCTATCCGAGGATCCATTTGCCCTCTTACGCCGTTCTCTTCGACGAAACCAGGGGCGCCGCGGGCGCGGAAACGATAATGGCTTATCGGATAGGCTCGTATTTCATACGTGTTCCTACGCCAGCAAATCGGTCACGATACTGCCGCCGTTGACAATTTCGATGGGTCGGTCTCCGGGAGCCATAAGCTCTTTGTCGGCAACGATTCCCAAGCATTTGTAGATGGTTGTGGCCCAATCTTCGACGGTCAGCGCATCCTTTTCGGGTTCGGCTGCGGTCGCATCGGACTCGCCATAGACCGTACCGCGTTTAACGCCGCCACCCGCCATCACGACACTGAATACTTTGGGCCAGTGGTCACGTCCACCCGTTTGATTAATCTTCGGCGTGCGGCCGAATTCTGAACAAACGCAGACGAGCGTCGAATCGAGCAAGCCGCGCTGATCCAAGTCGGTAATCAGCGTTGCAAAGCCCTGGTCAAACGCTGGAATCTGAGATTGCATTCCGCCACGGATGTCGCTGTGCATATCCCAGCCGCCATACGTCATCGTGACAAAGCGCACACCCGCTTCGACAAGCCGCCGTGACAGCAGCATCCGCGAGCCCGCCGTGTTGCGGCCGTATTGATCGCGCAGCGCCGGGTCCTCTTTGTTGATGTCAAACGCTTCGCGCGCTTTATCGGAGCTAATTAAGTTGTACGCGCGTTCGTAGAACGTATCGAGGGCGGCGATCGAATCGGATTTCTCAATCGTCCGAAAATGTTCGTTGACGACGTCAAGCATCTTGCGCCGGCGATCGAATCGAAGGGCGTCGATGTCTGGCGGCAACTTGAGGTCGAGCACCTGAAAGCCGTCGCGGGCCGGGTCGTCACCCAAGCTAAATCCCGCGTACGAGGAACTAAGGTAACCCGTTCCTGACTCCGGATTCGGTTGGTTCGGAATGAATACATATGGAGGCAAGTTATTGCGCGGACCGAACTCGTGCGAAACGACGCTGCCCATGCTGGGAAATTGCAACGCGGGGCTGGGGCGATAGCCCGTAAACATGTTGTGCGTGCCGCGTTCGTGGGCGGCTTCGCCATGCGTCATCGCTCGGCAAATCGTCAGCTTATCGGCGATTTGGGCCGTTCGCGAAAGAAACTCGCCAAACCGGACACCTGGGATTTTGGTTTCGATATTGCTGAGCGGACCGCGGTACTCGAGCGGAGCGTAGGGCTTGGGATCAAACGTCTCTTGGTGGGCCATTCCGCCGGGCAAAAATATGAAAATGACGCTTTTGGCCGTCCCTTCCTTACTTTCGTAGTTTTTCTGGTCCGCTTGAGCTGCCTTAAGTCGGAAAAAATCGCCTAACGTTAAGCCCAATCCCCCCAATGCTCCGACCGCCAAGACGTTGCGTCGCGAGAAACGATTACCTAGACAGCGCATGCGAGTATCCTCGTATTTGATTTGAGCTAGTTACGGCAGTGCCTTTGTCTTGTTCCCGAAGTCGTAGGCTTGATGCGTCCCGCACCGCCTATTCGAGTTGCCTACTATTTTGCGGAGGTTGCTCAGTAATTCAACCCCAAGGACCACGTAACGTAATCATTGTAAGTCAAATTGATCGCAAAACCTAACCACGATTGCGTAGAAGCCAATAATTTTGGCAGAAAGTGCACAGAAAAGGCGCAAAAGAATAAAAAGTTTATCAACTCTAGTTTCTCTAGAGTGCATTGATCGCGAGATAAGCAGGATCCTCCGCGGAAGAAATATTCTTCTTGACCCGTTTTTTACTCGTTCCCATGGTCCTGTGTGGGAACGAACTGTCTTCGATGCTCCGCCTCACAAATGGTCTCGCGGATGCCACTTCTGCCATCCAGGGCGATGGTTTCCGGGACTCAGCCCGGAATTCGGTCAGCTTGAATGTGGTTCGGATTTTTGCCGGAAACCTCTAATTCCTTGGCTCCGCGCAGCGTCCCCCGTACATTAGACTTCAAGAAATAATCGCGCGGGCTCTTCGAGAACCTCTTTGATCGTCTTGAGAAATCCGACAGCTTCGCGGCCATCGACGATGCGATGATCGTACGTCAGCGCGATGTACATCATGGGTCGAATCACGACTTGTCCGTCGAGCGCGATGGGCCGCGGTTGGATTGCGTGCAAACCGAGGATGCCGCTTTGCGGAGGGTTGACGATCGGCGTGGAAAGCAGCGAACCGTACACGCCGCCGTTGCTGATCGTAAACGTGCCCCCTTCCAAATCCGCCGGTTTGAGTTTGTTGTCTTGCGCGAGTTGTGCGAAAAGTCCGATCTCGCGTTCGATCTCCGCAAAACTCAGCCGATGTACGTTTCGCAACACGGGCACGACGAGTCCTTTTCCGCCGCCGATGGCGACACCCAGATCGTAAAAATTGCGCGAGACAATATCGGTTCCGCGAACTTCCGAATTCACTGCCGGGAAGCGTTTGAGCCCTTCGACCGAGGCCTTTGCGAAGAACGACATAAACCCCAGTTTGACGCCGTGTTTGGCTTGAAATGGCTCTTGATATTTTTTGCGCAAGTCCATCACCGGCTGCATGTCGATTTCGTTGAATGTTGTCAACAGGGCAGCGGCGCTTTGGGCTTCGACCAATCGATTGGCAATGGTTCGCCGAATCATGCTCATCGGCGTCACGGTTTCTTGCCGGACGACCGACAAGTTGGCCAATTCGGTTTCGGACAGTTTCGCCGGTGCGTTAATCCCGCGCGGTCCAGGCGGTTTTGGCGTAGTTGCGGACGGCGGCGCGGTAGGGCCGGGACCAGTCGGGGCGGGCGCGGCTTTGGAAGTGGAACTTGGTGCGCCGGTCGGTTGGCGTTGGATCGCTCGTTGCACATCTTCCTTGAGCGTGCGACCACCGGGCCCAGTTGGTTGAACGTTTGAAATTGGGACCCGGTTATCGTGCACCGATCGTTCGGCGGCTGGCATCACCTGCGTTTGGTCGGACTTGGCGTTTGGTTTTCCCTTCGGCGAGGCGGACTTTGGCGTCTCCGATTTGGCTTTACCAGCCGGCGGATTTCCCTTGGGATCGAGCTGCGCGATGACTTGGCCCACCTTGGCGAACTCGCCGTCTTGGAAGAAGATCTTTTGCAATACGCCGGCCGATGGCGCTGACAGCGACTGCGAAGCCTTTTCGGATTCGACTTCGACGATGTCTTCGCCATTTTCAACCCATTGGCCTTCTTGCTTCAGCCAATGGGAAATTTGGACCTCTTGGATCGATTCGCCCAATTCCGGGACTTTGATTTCCATCATGTTCACATTCATTCAATTGTCGGCGTTTTCTGTGTCACCTGCCCATGAAGGGTACGAACCGTCGGCCACGAGAAAAGGCCACCTTCATCCTGCCTCATTTTATCGGTTCACGGAACTCCGTTCGACGGGTCGGAACAAAGCGATTGAGTTAGACGTTACATTCCTTCCATTCGGGGGAATGCCGCATCCGCGGTTCATCGTTCAACCGTCACAATCGGTCTCGAAAGAAGGTTTTTGTTATCCAACCGATCCCGCCGTGAATGGCGGCGACAGCCAGCACCAATCCCATCGCCAACAAGAGGAGCCTGGGCCGAAGAAGGACGATGACGAGGGCCAACAAAACCGTGCCCCAGAACCATGGAGGGAATCTTTTCCACAGCGGCACCAATTGAGGCCAGGCCAACGCCAGGGCCAGCATCACCAATCCAGCACGAGCGCTCGCGCTTGCAAAAAACGAATGACTCGCACCCTGCCAACCGTCGCCGAACGCGACCGCAACGAAAATCGCGATCAAGAGCGTGCCCGCGATTGCCAACAGCGAGCGCTGCTTCATTTGCTGGCCGTGTTCAAGAGTTTTCCCCTTAAGCTTTCCAAAAGTCCAGCGGCGTGCGCGATTTCGGACTTTTGCCGAAGGGGATCCTGCGGGATCTCCCGTTCGATCGTTAACGGACCGTCGTATCCGATCTGGATCAACGCTCGCAAGAACCGGTCGAAGTTCACGTCGCCTTGCCCTAGCGGAACTTCTCGTCCCCATTCCATTCCCGGGCGCGCGGCCCAAATCGCGTCCTTGCAATGGACGCTCCGCACTCGAGAACCGATTTGCAACAACGCCTCGATCGGTTCCCCTGTCCCATACAAGATCATATTCGCCGGATCAAAATTGACGAACAAATTGGCTGCGCCCACATCGTCGATGAATTTCAGCAACGCTTCCGCGGATTCCTGTCCCGTTTCCAAGTGCACGCTTTGACTAAGCTCTCGGCAATAGCGGCACAAATCTTGCGTGGCGGAGACGACTTCGCGGTATTCGGTTGATCGCGCATCGTGCGGCACGAAGCCCAGGTGCAACGCGACTACAGAGCACTTCAGTTGACCGGCGAAGGCAGCGATTTCTTTCATTTCCGCCAATCGTGCCGCGCGAGTGGCGCTAGGTATCAGTCCCACCGTCCGAGCAACGGTGGGAATATCGGCGTAGCTCTCGCCGGCGAAACCGCCGAAAACACATGTGAGTTGGACTCCCATCTGATCGAGCTGCCGTAAAAACGTCTCGGCATGCGCGGCCGTCCGTGTCGCTTGGGCAGGGGCATGCAATTGGATCGTCGGGATCTGGAGCTCGCGAACGACTTGCCATCGAACGCCTAGTCCCGCGTCGATACTCGTGAATACGCCAATCGGCCAACGTGGGGAGGTCATAGAGTTTTATACTCAAGGCGCTGGGCGAAACGCAGTCTCGATAGAGATTAATCCAATCTCGATCGATTCGCGAGCCGGTCGCTACCCCGGGGTGTGATCCCAACAAAAAAACCGCCGACAAGTCACTTGTCGGCGGTTGCAGTTTTACCAAATATTTGACGCGTTATCCGCCGAATTGACCGACTTGAATGGCCTCTTCCTCCGCCTGGATAATGATGCGTGGAGTCACCATCATCATCAAGCTGGAGGCTTCGCGACCGATACCGACGTTCTTGAACAACCGATTGATGTAGGGAATGTTGCTCAGGAAGGGGACACCGCGTTCATTGCGGCCTTCGGACAAGCGCTTGATCCCGCCAATCATAATTGTTCCGCCGTCGGGGACATTAACCGTCGTCGAAACGGTTGTCGTCACCAAGGTTGGCAATTGCACCGTGGTGCCTTCGATGATCGTGTCCGTTGGATCATCATCATTGCCACCGTTGCCGCCGGCACCGCCCTGTCCATTTCCTCCCGTCGTGTCGCCCGTGCCGAACTGGTCGGTGACTCGAGTACTCTCGAAAGTAAAAGTATCAACTTGTGAAATCTGGCTGAAGAATGGAACGAGTGTCATGGTGATAAATCGGCGGTCGTTCGAAGCCGTGCCTCGAACCGTCAATGACGATCCCTCGGGCATCCAGGATATAACTGGCTGCTGAGCGGCGGCGAAATCGCCGACGACCGGGATCAAACTCGTGACGAATGGTCGAAACGAGCCATCGAACACCGTCGCGGTTTGACCATTGATCATCGTGACGGTTGGCGCCTGCATGACGTTGGTGCGCTGATCGCCCTTAGAGGCTTGAATTAGGAAAAAGACTTCGATATCGCTGAGGATTGCGAATCCAAAGTTGGCCGCGGTCGAAGCGTCAAATCCGCCAAATTGAGGGATCGCTGACGCGAATGAATTTTGGAGAAAACCGACATCCAAGTCCGCCGAAGGCACGAACGTGTTGGTGTTGCCTGGATTCCGCCCGATGACGACAGTGCCGGGAACCTGGTCCGGCCGAACTCCGTTGAGGGCTTGAACGTTTGCGTGATCTTCGATTTGGAAATCGAAGTCGACGCCGATCCGTTCAAAGAAGTTGTCTGAGAGGGTAATGAATCGGACCTCGACGACGATTTGGACGTCGTTCAATTCGCGCAGCTTTTCCAACAAGTCCTGGATTTGATCGTGCACGTCCTGCGTGTTGGTCACAATCAAGCTCAAAGTATTGGCGTAGGCGCGAATCGAGGGGCCTTCTTCTTCCCAGCTCGTCGGCTCGATCACGTTTTGAATCAATTGGATCAGTTCGGTAAAGTCCGCGGCGGTGATGCCGCCCAAACCTTGGGGAGCCATCTGATTGTAATAGGGAATGCCGGTCCGAGTCGTATCGTCGTCCAAGCTCATTAGGGGCAAACCTTGCAACGGACTCCCGGGGAGCTGTTGGGCCAAGGCCAGCGGCGAGATGGTCGAGTTCGGTTGCGCTTGACTGGCCGACAACGGCATTCCGTTCATCGGTTGACTATTTGGCTGAATACTTCCCATCGGGTTGTTCCCGAAGGGATTCATGAAATTCATCATCATCGGTGCCGAGTTGTTTTGAACGGGGACCACGATGTCGCCGACATAGTACGTTTGTTGCCGGACATTCTTGCGTTCGTAGTCGCGGCTGGTGACCTTGACAACCTGATCCTCGACGATGAACACTAATCCGGCGTCTGCGATGACTAGTTTCAAGGCGCTTTCCACCGAGATGGGAGAACCGAACGATTTATTGATCGGCAATTCCAGGACGTTGGACTGGGCGTCGATTGCCGAGCGATCAAAGATAATGTTGACGCCGGCTAATTGAGCCAAGCGATCGACGGCTGAATTGAGCGGTTCGGCGTTGAACGCACCTTGGAATTGTTGTTCGCGAAGCGAATTCCAGATTCGCTCTTCGATCGGCGAGTGGCCTTCGCGCTTCTTCAGCGATTCGCCGCGGATTTGTGAAAGCCCTTCCCAGGTGTCCGGGTATTCGATTAGTTTGTCGAACGGAGTGCCCGCATCTTCTACGCTGGCGAGAACGTTGACCACGCCTTCCTCTTTTTCATCGTTGATTCGATCCAATTCGCCTTGGCGACGGAGAAATTTCGCTTTCCATTCGAGGAACTCGACTTCTTTCATCTCGGGCGCCAGCGCCACGGCTTGTCGTGCGACGACTTCCGCTTCGGCGAAGCGTTGCTCATCGCAGAGTTTCTCGAATTCTTCGATCAGTTGTTGGACCTTGATTTCGATATCGGTGTTTCGCGTTTGTCGGGTGTTGACTCCTTCGGAGCGCAGGCGGTTGGTTTCTTCGCGCTCGATTTCGGCAATGTTGTCGTGAATGTACTGCGACATTTCTTCGATGTCGCGGTCGACGATCACCAACAACGGGCGCTTGGAGTTATCCGACAAATTGGAGCTCGCGATTTGTTCCTGAAGTTCGCTCAAGTGCCGCAGCGCGCCGCGAGCGTCCTTGTCGTTGAGCATGCGCTCGGCGGTAGCGCGTTCACGGAAGACATCCGACTGGAGTTTGCGGAACAAGGCGGCCTCCTGGTCGGTCGCGGCGTCTTGCGGTTGGGTGCCGGCCAATTGCGTCAAGTTTTCTTGCAGCGATTGCCGTGTCGCGGGATCGAGATGTTCGCGATAAGCATACGCCATCTCGAAGTATTTCTTGGCGTCTTGGGTGTCGTTCGCACTCATCGCGTCCATCCCGCTGCGATACATTTGCGTTGCGCGCTGTTCCGGCGAATCCTCGTCGCTTTCGTTGTCGACGACTTCGTTGTGCGTGGTGTCTTTGGCGGGGTCGTAGCTGGCCTGGGCTACGTTGTTGGTCTTCGTCTCGGTATTCCCGGCCAGGACGAGCGATCCGCGTTGCTCGAGAGCTTCGTTGACCTTCAATTCGAGTTCCCAAGGCCGCAGATCATCCGCAGCGAAACTCGCGTCGGGAACTTGCAAGGCTTTCGCTTGCGTGGTGAGCGATTTGGCCAAATCCAACTTGCCTTGGTCCATCGCCAACTGCGCTTGGGAGAGAAACTTGGTGGCTTCGGCTTTCGCCTGGGCGAAATGCTCGCTCGACGCAGCGGCACTTCCGCGGGCCTGATTCAATCGAGCCATCATTTGATCGGGGGTCGCTTCGCTGGCTCCATAAGAAGTCGGAAAGGCCTTGGCATCCCAAATCACCTTTTCCGCGGTTGACCAATCGGCATACTTCATCAGTTCTTCGGATTGTTCCAGCAAAAACACCGACGCGTCGTGATTGAATTTTGCTGCGTCGCCGGCAGCAGCCAATTCGGCCAGTGCGTTTTGGCGATCGATCATCGCCTGAACGCGAGCCGGCGAATCGGTTTGCTGACTGAAGTCAACGTTGGATGCCAGCGCATCTTGCACGAATGCTTTGGCGGACTGCAAATCACCGACGGCGAGGGCGCGGCGAGCTTCCCACAGGTACGTCGGTGCCGCGGCGACTGGTCCAACGACAGAAGGAGCTTCCGAGTCCGTCGCCAAGGGTGCAGCGGAGTCGGCCGAGTGACTCAGGGCTTCGAGCTCTTCGCGGGCTTGCGCTGGCGTGTAGGCCAAGGTAACCGTCGCGGGCATTTGGGTTGCTATTTTTTCCGCATACTCGATGCAAAATTCGGCCAAGCGATACTGGCCGGACTGCATCGCCTGCTTCGCACGCACCAGCCATTGCTCGACGGTTTGCCGTGGTGTATCGGTTTGCAACGCCGCAGTCACCGGCGAGGCATACGCATTGGTTTGGGCCGCAACGTGTGACGAATCCCAATCGAAACACGAGGGCGACAATCCGCCAGCAAGAAAAATAAACGCAAAAGTTTTTAGGGAGGCTCTCAACGCAACTCTCCTTCTTCGTTACCCAATTCCCAGAATCAAAATTGTTTATCTCTATTTGGCGAGCCTTTTGTTCATCAAAAGCTCAGTGAATCAAAAATTTCATTCAGAAAAGAATGAAGGCATTGCAGTTACTTCGCGCTAATAGCAACGCGATTACATCGCGCGATCCATCGCCGTCGCGCGCTGGCGGTGGTTAAATAGGAAGTGATGGTAAGCGCGTCAAGATCGTTTTCAGCGCGGCGTTGTCAGCGCCGCGCCACATCGGTCGCTGGTTTCATGCTCGGCCTCAATCGCCGACGATGGCGGCGTAAACGAGTAGAGCCGCGCGGAATGGAAGGTTGCGCGAAAGCAGCGAAGATCTCATCGCGAATCGCTGGCGCGAGCATCATCGCGGTAACGAAAAAAGCCCCGCGAGTCTGCGGGGCTTGGATAATTCGTCATTCGATTGAAAAATGTGGCTATTGATTTCGTTCTCGGCCGCCTCTCGCACCGCGTCCCCCGAGGCCACCATCATCTTGCTCGGGTTTTTTCTTTTCTTTGACTTCCGGTGCCGCATCGGTGAGCAATTCGTCGTCGGCATAAATTCCATGTCGATACTCCATGCGATCGCCCAATTCATTGCGGACTTCGAGCCTGCCGTCTTCCCCCATCACGAGAATTTCCGACGGTTCGAAATAGGTCTTCTCCGCCGTCGAGAAGGGCATTTTCTGTCCGCCGATCATGTCGACGACGAACGAATTGGTCGAAAACTTGACGCCGTTTTCTTCGGTCCCTTCCTCGATTAATTCTCGTTTGACTTCATAGACTTGGCGGTCGATCGGGTTTACGACGTGGGCCGCACTTCGAAAATTCATGACCGTTCCACGGTGAACTTTTCGGGGCACGGGAATTTGGACGTTCAATGCCGGATCCCATTTCTTTACGACCACGTTGACCTGTGGCTCATCGTCAAAGTAAATCACGCCTGCGGCGCTTTGTTGCAACCCAGTTTCGACGCGGCCGGCCACAACTTCGGCATTCGCGTGCGGGATTCGGACCCACTCGGTCGGTTCGCTCCAGTCAGACGGCCGGGACTTTTTCAAGAACTTGATTGGCGCGGGCGGATCGGGTTGTGCCTCTTGATCCGCAATTCGTTTGCGCACTTTGGGTTCGACGTCCATATAGGTTAGATCGTAAGGATCGCCTACGTTCACTGGATTATTGGAGGGGCTGTTGGTTTGACGATTGCCCCGCGTTCCCCGAGATGCACCGCCCGTGCCGGCCACCGCTTCGTCTTCGCCGGATGCGCCGACTTGTCCACCGCTGGTGGCGACGATTTGATCTTTGTTCCAAACGCGGTCATAGACTTCGCGCTCGGGGTCATTCGGGTCCGCGAGCCAAACCCGAAAGCGATATTGAGCCTCTTCGCCGGGGCTCACGCTCATGTCGACGAAGCGGATCAATTTGTATGGGGCAAGTTTTTTTTCGTCCACTTCGGTTTTCGACGCATCGGACTCCTTGGGTTGGTTTTCAAAATCCTGAAGCTTGATCGCTTCGCTGCTTTTGACGACGACAGCCGGACCGTCGTCGATAACCTTCTCGACAATTACCGGGGTTTTGGCTGCGGCAAAATAAGTTTTGTAGTCCAACCACACAAACGGTGGAATCTTGACCGTCAAATACGGGTCGACGTATGGTTTTTCAATAATTTCCGGAGCAGTTGCTGCGTAGACGTTTTTAATCAGGTCTTCCGTGACGTATTTGGTGACATCTTCCCATTCGGTTTCCTGGCCATCGACGCGCTTCCGTCGTTCGACTTGAAGGTAGACGTAATACGGTTGATCGCGCAATTCGTTGTACTTGATTGAATCTCTGAACTTTTCATATTCCCGGGCCTGCAATTCATGCGGGAAAAGCCCCGTCACGGCAACGGCCGAAACGACCAACGAGGTATGTTCGTCTGGATTGAGACCCAATTTTGCCGGTGAAAGTCCGGCAAACTCCGATCTCATCACATCGCTGACGATGACCTCAACTTTTTTATCCCCCGTTTGCGGTCGGACGGGATTGCGCTTTGTGCCGCCGCGACCTCCCAAAAGGAAGTCTTCGGTTTCGTCCTCTTCGCTACCGGGTGCCCTTTTCTCCACGCGCCTTATTTCGATGAGCTCGCTCCACAGATCGCGACGGTGGCCAGTGCCGTCTATCGGCCGCTGGATGAGCACCGTTCCGATGACAATTTCGGCATGCGCGTCGATTGGGTTTTTGATTTCTGGATCGGACCTGAGGCCGCGCGTTGCGGCCTTCGTTCCCAAGAATCGCGTCATCAGGTATGGTTCAAACTCAACGCTTGGAGTAGACGCAATCTTTTCGGCCGCTTGATCGTCGGCTTTGCGGAAGCTGGCAATTTCCGTCCAGCTATCGGCGCTTTCGATGTAATTTCGCGCCGCTTGGACGTTTTGTCGAAGCTTAGTCGGGTTGGTCTTATCGTACGGTTTTACGTAACCGAACCAGCAAAAGCCGCCAATTCCCAAAAACGCCAAGGTGACAATGATCTTTTCCCAGTGCAGGAAAAAAAACCTTTTAAGTTTTTGGTCCAACGATTGACTGCCAATGGTCTTCATGATTTCTCCCGAGTGCCGGTGGATCCCGAAGGGGTCGTTTATCGTTTCTACAGATTGGAGATGCGAGCGAGTATTGGAGTTCCGCGTTTCCCTGTTTTAGTTGGCTGCGGTTTGGGCCGGAGTAACGTCGGTCGGAGCCTGCAGCAATTTGAAATTTACGGGATTGTAAATCTTAACGATCCCGTAAAACTCGACTTTCACATCGTAGTTGATTCGGGTCGCGACGTCTTTTTGCACTTGGCTGGCGGCGCCGCGTCTTCCCGCTGAAGCGCTCTCTGTGCCATCGTTTTGAGACGTTTCACCGCCGACCTCTTTCCCATCCGCCGAGACAGTTTGTCCGGGGATGTGCCGATTGATTCGGACCTGGCGCACTTCGAATCGAAACGGCGAGTTTGCGCAAGCCGCTAAGAACTTGGGAATCTTCCGTTCATCCATTTCGACGGCGATTCGAAACGGAATCCTTTTGGCGACGATCAACTCCGCGTTATTGGACAGTTGGTCCACCCCGATGGCCGCGCGCACAGTGGCCGACGCAAGCGGTTCAAATTTTCCGTTCACATATCGGCCGTGGAGGAAATCGCGAGAGTTGGCCTGCACGGCGAACTTGGCAGCCGTGGCCGTGCTGGGCGCGACGTTCGAGGCCGGCGGAAGATCCCGTTTCTTTCCTTGGTCGACCGCGAGTTTCAATAATCGGGCGTTGGGAGAATTGATCGAGCCGCTCATGCCTAAAGCGTCTTTGCCGAAGTAGATATGGTCGATTTTCTTGATGTCGGCATTGTCCTTGGCGTCGGCGTCGCCGTTAACCTCCTTGATAACCCTAAACAAGGACTCCAGCAACCAGAGATCTTGTTGGATGTACAACGCCATCGGCAAGGTCGGTCGGTTGGTGGGTAAGCGGCTGATCGTTTTAAAATTGGTCACCATTTGGTACCAACGTTCTTGATCGCCTTTGCGCCATTCGACGACTTGTTTCTCGACTTTGACGCCGCCCCCATCGCGCGCATTAGCCGCACTTCCCCGACCTTGAACGAGGCTGCCAGCTTCCGCATCTTCCGCATCGGAGTTATTTGCCTGACCGGCGTTCCCTGCTGCGTCCGGGTCAAACGCCCATTTGGCACTGATGATGTCTGCCAATTGGGGCATTCGCTTATAAATAACCTGGGCGTATTTGTCCAATTCCTGGGATGTAATTGTTGAAATTTCCTCACCGTCGCCGTCATCCGCATTGTTGTTGACAGCCAAAATCTCGGCCGAATCGACCAATTTGCCCGTGGGTAGAAACCGTTCCGGAATGGGCTGAGCGATAAATTTCGCGGCGGTTGCGCCGAGCAAATCTTTGGGCCAAACAAACGCCGGCGATTGGCTCTTGTATCGCAAATTCCAAGCTTCGAGCGCTTCGGCCGCGGCGAGCTTTATTTGCGAGTTCATCCCCTCGATGGTGTACCGGTTGGGATGGGCCATCAACGACCCCGAACCAGTTTCGGCAGTCGTTTTTTGGACTTTCTCGATCTTGGCGACGTCCGAATTGATTTCCGATTCAAGTTTGATGCGGTCTTGGCTCATGCGCCGCGCATTGAGTATGGCAGTTGCCAAAACGACCCCGCACACAGCGAGGCAAACAAGCCAAAAGGAATACCCCTTGATGCCTTCCAAGAATTTTCTAAGTTGATCCATAGATGTTGTCCAATCAATGCGAAACTGAATTGTAAAGTTAGGTTCCGGATGAAGGAATCGTGGTCGTAGAATTGGCGGGGGGCGCGGCGTTGGGTGGCGCCGGATTAGGACTGGCGGGTGTTGTCGTCGGATTCACCGCGGGAGTCCCCCCATTCGGCGCGGCGGGTGTGGCAGCAGGCGCAGCACCCGGTTTCGCCGTGGTCGCCGTGGTCGCCTTGGCGCTGGGATCCCCGGTCGCCTGCGGGGCACTTTCGGCCGCCAATCGAAGTTCGCGGGCTTTCAATCGTTCCTGCTTTGACCGGGGAAGCCAAGCGAACTGGACCGTAAAGTCCGATTTATCGACCGTTTCGGTCTTCTTCGGTGGCCTTGTTTCTTGAGAAGCGGCACGTCGGTTCGTCTCCGCCGGCTGCACATCCGCAGCCTGCGAGGCATCCCCGTCGCCGCCCTCGGGCTCGGTTCCAGATTCATTGGACTCGGTTGCGTTGGCATCGGGCAAGGTCAATGTGATACTCGATTTTTCGGTGAATTGAATCAACGTTGGGTAAAACACTCCGATATCGGAGTACGCAAAGTCCTCGGATTCCAGATTCACGGTCCCCGTGACAATATTGTTCAAAAAGCTCTTGATCACAAACGCTTCTTGGGCTTCGAACTTATCGAGCGCGTCAGTGCTATTGTTGAAGTGGTAGCCGCGAATCTCGACGACCCAGCCTGGGCCCGCGAGGAGCTCGGCGGGAGAGATCACCGCAGGCTTCCCTGCCGCGGGCGCTGCGGCAGGCTTAGGCGGAGCGGTCGACGAGCTCAAATCCTTTTGCCGCAGCGCATACACCGAGGCCTGGAGCTGAACCGAATCTAGGCCGACCATGTCGAATTGGTAGTCGTAGATCGGTTGAATGGTGCCGTGCCAGTCGCGAAGATTGTCGAAGTACTTCGTCTCGATCGAGTCCACGTACAGTTCCTTGCGATCGATGAAAGGCAAGTCCGTCGAGTCACCCTTGATGCGTTCATCTTTGGGAAGGGCTTGATAAATTGCGGAAACCAATTCGATCCAATCCGATTGCGTATCCGACGCACTCGAGAGCTCGGCATTGATCGAATTGATCTGCTTTAGTTTGTCATTGAGTTCTTCGTCCTGAGTCTTCAGCTTCGCGCTGTCGCTGGCCGTTGGTCCTACCTCAAGGCGCGCTTCCTTCCACGAGATATTATCGGGCTTGAAGTCCGGTTCGACTCGATACTTCGCCGCAGCGCTCATGACGAGCATGATCACGGCGCCGAGCATGACTGCTCCCACCGCCGAAAGCAGCCACGGTTTCTTGGCTTCGACCATTCGGGAAAGCACGAACTCTTCCGGTAAAAGGTTCGTGTTCATTTGGGCCTTTTTCAAGCCCTGCAGACACAACCCGTAGCACGGAACCAACGAGAGGACGTTGTTGGTAAACGCTTGCTGATCGACGACCCCAGGGCCGACCAAGCGGCGAAAATCATTGATCTTGGCGATGTCCAATTGCAATTGCGAATTCATGAACTGGCGCAATCCGGGCAACTGCGCAGCGCTGCCGAGGAGGATCAGTTTTTCGATCTTGGCTGTTTTTTCCATACTCTGAAAAAACGACAACGAACGCTGTACTTCGGTCACCAAATCGGCGAAAATCGGGCGCATCGCCTGGAAGACGGTCTTGGGATCTTCGGCTTTGCGGGCATTCCTTTTGAGGTGTTCGGCCTTCGCCAATGTCAGTTTCAATTCGCGCGACAGCTGTTTGGTAAAATGACTGCCACCGATTGGAATATTGCGCATCCAAAGCTTCATCCCGTTCGTGACAACCAAGTCCGTGGTGTCGGTTCCCAACGAAACCAAGACAACCGACTCGGGTGGCCGGTCCATGTTGACTTCTTCCGCCGTCGGAATGGAATCCAGTATGTCAAAGCACACGACGTTGAACGTCGCCAACGGCGCCAACTGCACCAAGTCGACTTCGATTTTCGCATCGGTGAAAGGCTTCAAAGCGCGGAACACCGCGTCTCGTTTCATGGCGAACAGTCCGACTTCGGCGTCGGTCGTCATATTATTGACGACCGTCCCACCCATCGCTTGCCAGTCCCAAATCACGTCTTCAATCGGGAACGGAATCTGCTGTTTAACTTCGAATTTGACAATATCGGGCAATGTCTTTTCATTGACGGGAGGCGGTTTGAAAAACCGGGACAAACCGGCTTGACCGGGTACCGATATCGCGACGAAGTCTCCTTTGACCTCATTCCGCGATAGGAATTGTTCGAGTGCTTCGCGAACTAGCTCTTCGGCATCCGCATCCGGCTGGCTCAGAATTTTGGGATACTCGATGTAGTCAAATGCGTCAGCCACGATCGTTTTGCCATCGTCATGGACGTGACAGCGTAGGGCCTTAAGGGCCACTTGGCCGACGTCGATTCCCCAAGCTTTCTTGCTCTTCGCCATGGAATTTACCTTTTCCTTGCTTCGGATCGCATACCAAGTTTCAACGGCACCTTAAAGCCCCTAATTCAATGACGTAGGCGCAGCTAAGACCATAAACAGTCCAGCCCTGGTGTAACTGTTTGCCCCGTAACTCGTGGCTGGTCAACCACGGGAAATTTGGTCGTACCAAGCCGGACTGATCTCTTCAATCTAATGACTGCGGTTCGAATTTGTCAAATTTTTCGGTTATTTTCGACTAATTCAACCCGGCCGACACGATCCGAATGATCGACCGCTCCGATTTTGTCGTACAAATCAACCCTGCTGCACGATATTGGACGTGCGAATAGTTCGGCAAGTTCCCAGGCAAACCGGCAATTTCGTCGCCCAAAAATGGCCGATGCTGGCGAGGCGTCAATCGGCGCCCAAAGCCTCAGCCGCCTGCCAATTCAATTGTTCGATTCCACAATTCGAAAGCCAACGTCTGAGGGATCAAGCTCTTGTCTTTGCTTTCGGCTATGTCATTGCCGACCCTGCGCGCGATGGCTACGCTTGGAGGCGATTGGTCACTTTAAGGCTCGAATAACCGGAATCACCTCGGCCGCGCCGGCGCGATTCCGGGTCGATTGAGGCAACTCCCCGCGGCGCTTTGGCAACCCAACGTGCATGTCCAAGTATTCCCTGTATACCGTTCTTTCCTGCCATGGCTTGGAGGATTTTCCGACTCATCACAAAGGCGCTCCCGCACACGACTTGTTGGTCAGCCTTACGGCGCTGTGGCATCCTGCGATTGTCGCTCAAGCGCAAACTATTCCGCGGTGGTGCCGCTTCGATCAAATTCCCGAAAACTGTGCGCACACAATTCTCGTCGTTCCTTCGATCGTCGGATCGCAACTCCCCACCGGGCTGACCGATCGAGTTCAACTTGAAAATGGTCTGCTTCTGCAAGGCGAAACGGAACGCCCGGCGCTGATCGCCAAGACCTTGACCTACCTCCACATCGATCTAGTCGACGATACAAACGACTTGGGAACCGATTTTTTGGCGCTGGGATTTGCCTATTGGCAAGTTCAGCTCATGACCCGCCAGCTTCGCTATTCGAGCCATCTCGATGAAGTGCACTTTCAAAATGTGGTCGTCGCCGCCGCGATAGCTTTCACCCAACACAATTACGACGAATGCCGGCGCGGACTCCAGTCGGCGTTTGACCTATTGATGCAAGAGCGCAACCGTTATTTTCCGGTCGAGGCGCTGTTCATCGAGTTGCTCCTTGTCGCTTCTACTACCATCGGAGAACCGCTGTTCCAAGCAATTCAATCGCCAACGGCGCTCAATGTAATGCTGACCGGCGATCTCATCGAACGGATTGCGACGCAGAGCCCAAGGATCATCGAGGCGGTACGCAAGAAGTTGACCGACGTTCAGCTGGAAATTGTCGGAGGTTCGGCCGGCGAACCTCGATTTTCTCTTATGTCGCTCGAATCCTTGGTGGGAGAATTCGCTCGGGGCAGCGCGAGTTTTCGGCGAATTCTCGGAGTTCAGCCCGCTTGTTTCGGGCGACGTCGATTTGGGCTGACGAGCGTCCTGCCGCAAGTGCTGCTGGGATGCGGTTATCGCGGCGCTATTCATGTCTTGTTCGATCACGGAAAATTCCCAGCCGTCGCTGCCGGTTCGATCGAATGGCAAGCCCCCGACGGCAGTGTCATTCCCGCAATTTCGACGACCCCAATCGACGCGGCACAACCCGACGCATTTGCCCGATTGGGAATCTCAATTGGCGAGTCGTTTGACGCCTCGCACGGCGCTCTGATGTTATTCGCCCACTGGCCCAAAAATACTTGTGTGTGGTTCGACGACCTCCAACGCACGATGAAATACGGCAACGTGTTGGGCCGATTCGCCACGATGCATGACGTTTTTCAAAAGGCTTCCTTTTCGGGACGAAGAGAACGATATTCCGAGGACCAATATCGATCGGAGTTCTTAGCCGAAGCACAGCTTGCCGAACAACCCGATCCACTGTCTAGCGTGGTCGAATACTGGCAAAATCGTCAGCTTCTTGCCCAATGTGGTCCACTGCGATTCATGGCCGGCGCGGTGATGAATTCCTCCGAGCGCGCTTCCGAAGCAAGCCTGAGTGACGAGCGAGTTTTGGGTCTGGCTGCCAGGAACGATCGCTTGGTGGATGGGGCCGAGAGTCGGCGCGCTGGTCGCGGATCGGCCACCGCCCCGGAGGCCGAAGATAACACCGGCGAGGGCTCGGTGTCGCCGAATCTGAGGGAAGAAATCCAATCGCTATACTTCGATCGATCGGCCGAGCTTTTCAAGAGTTTAGTTAATCCGGACAAAAAGGGAACTCGATCGACTTTGGTTGTGGCGAATCCGACGAGTTTTGCCCGTCGCGTTTTATGCTCCGTCAGTGCAAAGTTCCAAGGGGCCCAAATCGAAAAGCCGGTTTACGCGGCGGACGTCGGAACTCAAGGCGGATTTTTGGCGGTTGACGTCCCTCCCTTCGGCTTTGCCATGGTTGCCGGGACGGTGGAAAAGCCCGCTAAGCGACAATCGAGTCCGGTGATCGTCGATGCGTACAACCTGCGAAACGAATACTTTGATCTCGAAGTGGACCAACAAACTGGCGGAATCCGCTCGATTCATTGTTATAACCGCCGCGGAAATCTGTTTTCGCAAATGCTTGGCCTGCGCCTGCCACCAGGACGGCGAACCACGGCGGGATTGGACGCGGCCTACTCCCATCCAGTAGTCCGATCCATTCAAACGTCGATCGACAACGCAGTGGTTGGCGAAATCTCGGTTCAGGGGCAATTGCTGGTTGACAATCAACCCGCCGCGGATTTTGCACAACGGGTCCGCGTCGTACGCGGCCGGCGTGTGATTGAATTGGACATCGATTTGGTGCCGTTGGAACCGCTCACCAACGATCCGTGGCGTCATTACGCCTGCAGTCGATTTGCATGGCCCAATGAATCGGCCGAACTGTTTCGCGGGATGAACGAAACTCGTTGCCCCATCGTCGAACCACGATTTGAAGCGCCACAATGGATTGAAATTGTCGATGGGCCCAATCGTGTTCTGGTTTTGACGAATGGTTTGCCGTTTCATCGACGATACGATTATCGCAAATTGGATTGTGTCCTTAGCGTGAGCGGAGAGTCTCGAATGCATTATCGGCTTGGGATTGGGATCGACGTCCCCCACGCGACGCAAGCTGCGGTGGAATTTGGATCCGCTGCTTTAAGCTGGGAAACAGGCGTCGAACCGCGGGTACCACAATCGTCAGCGTGGCTTTTGCGAACCAATTGCCGCAACGTGTTAATTACGGCCGTGGAATCTATGTTCGTCGATCAAGCGGGGATGGGGATTCGCTTGCGTCTCAAGGAAACGGAGGGTCGGGCCGGCAACGGCAAAATCGAATGTGCCCGGCCGATCACCAAAGCCCGCCGTGTCCGCCTTGACGGGGAGTCGAAGTCCGAACTCAATATTGCCGAGGGCGCGGTCGATTTCGGGTTCGCCGCCAACGAATACCTCCAAATTGAATTGCTTTGGTGAGGCATGATTGTCACGATTGATGGCCCAGCCGGGGCTGGCAAGAGCACCGTGGCGAGGCTGCTCGCCGAGCGTCTGGACTTTGAGATTTTGGATACGGGCGCAATGTACCGCGCCGTGACTTGGGCGGCGCTCGAGAAAAATCTCGATCCAACCAACGCAAGCGATGTCGCCGCGTTGGCCGAATCGCTGGATTTGCTATTGAACAACAACCGAGTCATTGTAAACGGCCAGGATGTGACCCGCGAAATTCGCGAACCGCGGGTCACGGACAACGTCTCTGCGGTCGCCGATCATCCTGCCGTGCGGCGGAAGATGGTCGAGACACAACAAATGATCGCTCGTTCCGGAGACTATGTCTGCGAGGGTCGCGATCAGGGGACCATCGCCTTTCCCGATGCCGAGGTCAAGATTTTTCTGACTGCATCGGTGGCCCGCCGATCACGCCGCCGTTGGCAGGAACTCTGTGACGCCGGGTTTCCGGTCGCCCTTGAGGAAATTGAGCAGCAGCATACGGAACGTGATCGTCGCGATGAACTCCGCCCGGTGGGTGGCTTGCGTCGCGCCGCGGACGCGATTGAACTGGATACCGATCAAATGAGCATTGGACAAGTTGTCGACGCCCTAGAAAAAATCGTGCGGCAGCGGCAAGCGAGGTCACAAGATGAATGAACGCCCCGAATACCAGAGCCCAATCATTGAAACCTATGGCTACTGGAGCTGTCATCAAATGACCCGGCTGTCCGGCCTGTTGGCTTGGCGGCTGCGATGCTTTGGCCAATTCAATTTTCCGGCGACTGGGGGAGCCCTGGTTTGCGCCAATCATCAGAGCCATCTCGATCCCGTTTTAATCGGAAGCTGTTGCCCGCGACGAATGAACTTCTTGGCAAAGAAGTCACTCTTCAAGTTCAAGCCGCTCGGCGGGTTGATCGGATTTTTGGGCGCGATTCCTTTGGAGCGCGAGGGAGTTGGGATCGCCGGGGTCAGAGAGACGATTCGGCGCACACGCCGCGGAGAGTTGTTGTTGCTGTTTCCCGAAGGCGCGCGCACGTTCGATGGCGAAATCGCGCCGTTTCTGCCGGGTGCTGCTGCGATTGCCAAACGGAGTCAGGTTCCGCTCGTTCCCGTTGGAATCGAAGGCACCTACCAAGCGTGGCCGCGCACCAGACCGGTCCCGTATCTTGGCCAAGTCGTCGTGTGCGTCGATCAACCGATTCCGTATTCGCAGTACGGACAGTTGCCGGACGAACAGGTCACGGGGTTATTACGCGAACGAATCCAAGCTTGCTTCCTCGAGGCCCGCCGCCGCCGTGAAAAAATGTTATAGTGCGTCGCCAATGGCTCAGCGAGTAATTTGTCTTACATCGCCGGTCCCCAGGGGGAATTTCACCCGAGCGAATCGACAATCGCAACGTCCATTCACGGAAGTTTTGCCAGACTTCAACAAGATTTCCGTCGGCCGAGACACTTTCTGCAACAGGGCTACGATCTTTCCGCCCGTCGTGATTCAGATGAATCGCCGGGCAATTTCACAGGAACAAGAACATGAACGTAATTCGAATCAAACGGCTTCGAGGGTTGAGTGTAATCATCGTGGTCGCGTGCTTGGTTTCCCAAACTCGGGCCCAAGACGACGCGACAATGGAGGCATTTCGCGAAGGCCAGTCGCTCGTTCGATCCGAGGAGTTCGCGAAGGCTGCAGAGATCTTACAAAAATGCGTTGCCGAAAAGGATGACTTTGGGCCCGCGTGGTTCCTGTTGGGCTACTCGTTGCACATGGATGGCAAGCATGAAGAAGCTCTCAAGGCACATCGCCGGGCCGCCGAATTCGAGGAGGACTTTCGACCGATCGCGACATACAACATCGCCTGCGCCCAAGCCCTCCTTGGCCAGCCACAAGAATCCCTGCAAAGCTTGCGCAGCGCGATTGAATTGGGATTCGATGACGCCGAAAAAATTCAATCTGATTCGGATCTTTTCTCCATTCACCCGACAACCGGATTTGCAAAGGCCATCGCAGAGCTCAACGGCGATGACGAATTGGCCAAGTCGTTGGACGAAGCCCAAGAGCTCATCAATCAAAGTCAGTTTGATGAAGCGGCAGGCATCTATCAGTCGATCCTCGAAAAAGATCCGAAGAACGATTTCGCCTGCTATCGCCTGGGATATGCTTTGCACGGCGCCGGCAAACTCGACGAAGCGACCAAATTTCATGAAAAAGCGACCGAGTTCCCGGGCACCAAGGGAATCGCGTTTTACAACTGGGGATGCGCGCTCAGCTTGAAAGGCGAAAAGGAAGCGGCGCTGGAAAAACTAACGGAAGCCGTCAAGAGTGGCTTTTTGCGACTCGACGCCTACGAGAACGACCCCGACTTAGACAATCTTCGCGAGGAACAAGCTTTTAAGGATCTCGTGGCCCAGATTCAATCAAAGTCGAAAAAAACACTTCCAGCCAAAGAGAATAAACCGAGCGAAGATTCTTCCCACGCGAATGAGTCGGGCGACGCACCCCCGCCATTTGCAATCGGAATTCAAATGCGCATCGAGGAAGGGGAAGGCGTGTTTGTCGAAGAGATCCTGCCTGAAAGCGCTGCCGAACGAGACGGCCTCCAAGTCGGCGATCGGCTGGTGAAAGTCGGCGACGTCGAACTCAGCGACGATCCGTTGGGTGTGCTGAAACCGTATCTTGTCTCCGGCGAGAAGATCATTTTCGTCGTTGATCGAGCCGGCGAATCGAAAAAGATCGAAGTCAAGCCGAATCCGCGGAAGTAGGCTTGAGGCTACAGGCATGAGGCGTGAGGTCAAATTGCAAAATCCAATTGTCAATTTGCGTTTTTCATTTTGCAATTTGCAATTGAATTAACTGGCTTGCGGCGTTGGACTCAAACGTCAGCTTGGACTGGGCTGGGTCAAGCAACGGTGCTAGTTCATAAACGTTGCGATAACCGTAGTCGTACAACGTGATGTACGTCGAAAGGTTGAGTGATGCCGAGGCGATCTTTGATGGAAATGCCGCTTCCTCATTGGTGAAATTGTTATTGCAGTAAATCAGGATCCGCGTCGATTTGTCGGGAAGCGCTTGCCTGAGACTCTCGACCGTGATATCAGCGAAATTCAAGTTGATCGCCCCTTTGATATGCAGCAAATCGTATTTGGATTTGCTGCGCGCGTCGAGGATCACGCTGCTCGGTTCGCGACTGATTCGAATAAAGTCCTCCTCGGACAGTCGCCGCGTTGCCCGATGCTCGGCGGCCTCCGTCGAGACTCGGAGAAATCCCGCCATGTCGATCGCGGGATTCGCCGGAGGTTGCCCCTCCGGAATTCGACTGATCGCCATTAAGACCGCAAAAATCGTGACAGTGATTTGGTTCATGAAAAGCTCCTTCGTGGGAACACGGCAATTTCGTTTTTCAAACGCTTCGCTCGATTCAACTAACCAAGTCTACTGAGTGGATCGGTGTTTGCACGTCACGAGTCTGTAACTATAGCGCGCTCTGATGTTGCGATTTTCTAGTTCCTTCTCCCCCAATTCAACGCGGAACACGTTTTGCAATCGACAAAATATGTCTTCGCGTTGAATTGGGGGAGAAGGTGAGGATGAGGGGGGACGTCCATGGTTCGGCCCCTCACCTTACCCTCTCCCCCAATTTGCACGCGGCCATATCCAACATATTGTTTGGCCTATTTGCGCGTGTAAATTTGGGGAGCGGGAACCAGAATTGCGCAACATCAAATCGAGCGCGTTGCGGCTGATGCTATAATCGAGTTTTGCAGCCACCAATGCGCTGGGTCTCCTCAAAAGCATGTCGGACAACGATTCCCAAAAGATCATTCGTCAAGTTCTCGAGATCGAAGCCCGTTCCGTTCTCGAGCTGATTCCCCGGCTATCTCCCGAGGTCGACAAAGCAATTGATCTTTTAGCCGCCTGCCAAGGCCGAGTGATCGCCGTCGGCGTGGGCAAGATGGGATGCATTGCCCGCAAAGCCGCCGCGACGCTGGCGAGCACCGGAACGCCCGCGGTTTTCTTGCAGGCTTCAGACGCTTTGCATGGCGACCTGGGAATTGTGACCCCAAGTGACGTCGTGTTGATCTTGAGTAACAGCGGCCAGACCGATGAGATCCTCAAACTATTGCCATATTTAAAGCGATCGTCCGTTCCGATTATTGCGATGACCGGGATGCCGAATAGCACGCTTGCCCAAGCCAGCTCGATCGTAATTGACGTGGGCGTCGCCGCCGAAGCGGATCCCGATTGCCCCGCGCCGACCAGCAGTACGACAGCGACGTTGGCGATGTGCGATGCTTTGGCAATTGCCTTGTTGCGCAAGCGCGGCCTCACGCGCGAGCAGTTCGCAATTTTTCATCCGGGGGGCAACTTGGGTCGCAAGCTCCTACTGACGGTCGGCGACCTGATGCGGATCGGTGTCCGCGTTCCGCTAGCGTCACCCTCGGTTTGCTTGCGCGAAGCGATCATGACAATGTCGCGCGGAGCCCTGGGTGCGGTGTTCGTGGTCGATGGAAGCGAGCAATTGGTCGGCATTCTTACCGACGGCGACTTGCGTCGCATTTTTCAAGCCAATCCAAATCCGCTGGACTCCAGATTGGAAGACCTGATGATCCGAGGTCCGCGGACTATTAGCGCTGAAGAATTGGCGGCCGAAGCACTGCGGATCATGGAAGTCCACTCGATCACCGTCTTGCCGGTCGTCGATCGGGAGCAACACGTCGTTGGTGCTTTGCACTTGCACGATCTGCTGCAAGCCCAGTTGGCTTGATAACATGAGGCTCAAATTCGTTCCCTCGCCCCCGGTTGCATTACGCGCAAAGTTTTTTGTTACGGATGAAATGACCGATTCACATTTACAATCCAGCGAGCCGACCGAAACCCTCGACCAGCGTGGGTCCGGCGATCGCATGTCCGGGGACGTGAGCCGACACAAGGAGATCGTCTACTCGCCGGAATCGGAGCTGCGCCGCGGTTGGTCGCTCGTCAACGACACATTTCACGGGTTCGTCGAAGGCCGAGAGTTGGCCTGGCGGCTGTTACAGCGCAACCTGCGTGGGATGTATCGCCAAACGATACTGGGAGTTTTCTGGGCGTTTTTGCCGCCGTTAGCCAACGCGCTAGTTTGGATTTTTTTGTTTGCGCAAAAGGTTGTTGACTTTGGCGACGACATTGCCGTGCCGTACCCGCTGTATGTCTTAACCGGAATGATCATTTGGCAGAGCTTTGTCGAAGCGATTCAAATGCCGCTCAATGTAATTCGCCAGAATCGATCGATGATCACCAAGCTTAATTTTCCGCGTGAAGCATTGCTGCTCGTTGGTTGGGGTGAGCTGCTGCTGAACGTGGCGATACGGATAATGATTCTGGTCCCGCTATTGATCGTGTATCGGGCCGAAGTTGGCTGGGCCGGGCTGCTGTTTCCGTTGGCGGTCTTTGTTTTGATCGTCTTGGGGACTGCAATTGGATTGTGTCTCATGCCGATCGGTGTTCTATATCAAGACATCGAGCGGATCTTGCTGATCGGGTTGCCATTGTGGATGGTGGTTACGCCGATCATTTATGCGGTCAGCGCGGGCGTTCCGAGTTGGCTGCACTGGGTCAATCCGCCGGCTGGCCTGTTGATCGTTGGCCGCGACGCACTTCTGCAAAGAAGCTTGGAGCATTGGGCGATGGCCTGCGGTTACGGGGCTTTGTCGCTGCCGTTATTGTTTATTGGGCTCATCATTTATCGCGTGTCCTTGCCGATTTTGATCGAGCGCGTGCCCTCCTAGGGGAAAGTTCATGTCGCGGGAAATCGTGGTCTACGTCGACCACGTGCACAAAAAATATTGCCGGCAACTTAAGCGTGCGCTCTGGTACGGCGTACGAGACCTTGGGTCCGCGCTTGCTCTGTCGTCAGGGAAAGAGCGATTACAAGTCCGCCCGGGAGAATTCTTTGCGGTCCGCGACGCCTCGTTTCAGATCGCCCAAGGGGAATGCGTTTCGATGCTCGGGCCCAACGGCGCCGGTAAGAGCACGATGCTCAAACTGCTCAACGGGTTAATCCGCCCGGACGGCGGAACGATTCGGATTCGCGGCCGCGTTGGAGCCTTGATCGAATTGGGCGCTGGCTTCAATCCGATTCTCTCGGGGCGTGAGAACGTGTTAATCAATGGCGCGGTGTTGGGCTTGAATCGCGCGGAGATCACACGTCGATTCGACGAGATCGTCGATTTCGCCGAGTTGGCCGAGGTGATCGACACGCCTGTGCAAACCTACAGTTCGGGGATGCGCGTCCGTTTAGGATTTGCGGTGGCGTCGCACTTGAAGCCGGACTTGCTTTTGGTCGACGAAGTCCTGGCGGTTGGCGATGTGGGCTTTCGCCTCAAATGCATGGACCGTCTACAGCGACTTTCGCGCGAAGGGACCGCCATTGTTCTGGTAACGCATGCAGTGAATATGCTGGCCCGATTATCCGACCGCGCGATTGTGTTTGGACAGGGCCGCATCGAGTTTGACGGCGACCTGTCGCACGGCATCGCGATATACGAAAAGCTGTTGGATTTGCGGCAGGAAAAGCGGGACGAAAAGAGTTTTCAGGGGCTGGACGGAGCGCGAATCCAAGCGGTTGAAGTCTTTGACGCAGCCGGCGCCGCGCGCCAAGAATTCGGTTCGGGCGAAACGATCCGTGTTCGAGTGCAACTCGCGGCCGATCAGGAAATCACGGGGGCTCGGCTCGTCGCCAGCGTGCAGTCGCCGACGAGCGGCATCGTCTCATCGATGACCACGGCGGCCAGCGGATTTCGTTTGGACTTGGTGCCTGGAGTCCAAACCGTCGAACTCACCTTGCATGATGTGCCGTTGATGGTCGGGGCCTACCATTTAACGCTTTCCTTATTCGGGCGCAAAGCGGAATTCTACCAACGCCGTCATGGCCTGGGCGAATTCCTAATCATTGAACCCAACTGCGACGGCGCGCACGGCGCCAACGGCGTGATTCGCTTGGAACATTCGTGGAACAAGGTCTAACTAGTTCCCTCGCCTCCGTTTCGGGGGAGAGGGCAGGGTGAGGGGCGCAGGATTCTGCGGTGGCATGATTTCGTAACTCATGCCGCCGCTTCGCGGCTGAACGCAGGTTTTGAGAACTACCGCACCGGAGATTCTGAACTCGCGGACGGCGCTGTCGCAACCGGCAAGCAGCGTTGCAGGGTCATCAGGCCGAAGGCGGTGCCGTAGGGGCGATGGTAACCGTAAAAGGGATAGTCCCACCAACAGCCATTGGGCTCCTGCAAATCGAGGATGATTTTGGCCAAATGAGCTTGGTACTCGGCCTGCTCCTCTGGTTTGAGCATCTCGATCGCGTAGGCCGCATAGTAGTGTCCGAAATAGTAGAAATACCCGGCGACTTGAAACCAAGATTCGTGCGGAATCGGACGCTTGCGGCCAATGCTCAACCAACCGTTGCGCACGTAGAGCCGATAGAGCCAATTCTTGAGGACGTTATCGGTGATAAGCTCGTCGCCCCACATCCGTAGCGCCGCGTTGCAACATTGGCTTCGCCCGAGACTGCCAGCGGGACGGTTGATACCCAACATCGGATTATTCTTGAGGTACTCCCCGTAGAGATAGGAAAAATCCTTCTTTCGTTGTCGCACGGTTGCGGCAATTGCCCGCTCGACCGTCTTCTGATTGACGGGGCAGCCAATGTCGGAAGCTTCTTTCATCGCGATCAACGCCGCGGCATTGACAAAGCTAATCGAATCGCTGGTCGGCTTGCGAGCTTGGTAGCGAAAATCGTAATAACCCCAGCCCCCGTCGACCGATTCGTATCGATCAAGCATGTCGAGTTGGCTGGCGATCAACTGCTTATACTCCGCCCTCTGTTCGTCGTTCATATTCGGCCGTTGGTGGAGCCGAACGAGAGCCTGGATCGCGTAGAGGTGTCCCCAGACGTTGTAGATCGCGTCGCCGGTCGCACGTTTCAAGCGGGCCAAGTTTTCCTTCAGCCATTGATCGGCGCTGGCGACCGCTTGGATTGCCGCCGAATCGTCGGGCTTGGTCTCAAGCAACGCGGAGACGCACATCGAAGTCACCGCCGTTTTGAAGGCATGATGGGCGCCAGGAAGTGGCGCGTAAACTTGAAACGGTCGCGATGCATCGGGCGATCCCCAAGAACCATCCGGGTTTTGATCGCTCAATAAAAAATCGCAGCCGCGGCCGATCGCGTCAGAGATTTCTTCCTTGGTCGGGGCTTCAATTGGGGGCAGCACCGGAGCGCGGCTGAAGTCCATCGCGTCGTCCAAAATCGGTTGGCGCAGGGTGGACGCTGCTTCGTCCTGCGTTTTGTTGGCGGGCGGAGTCGCGTCTTGGGCCGAGCCTCCGACAATGAACAACAACGCGCAAGCCAACGCGGTCCAGCAAATCCATCTCATGTTTCGTTTCCCTTCATCCTGCCCCGTCAACCGCTGCGGGCATTGCCTAAAACGTGATTTCGAAACACTGGCGGAGCCAGTGGCACACGGAAAATCGCTTCTGTCTTGTGTGCCACTGGCTCTGCCAGTGCTGTTTCTTGGGCCAAGCTCGCCAAGCGGCAGAGCGAGGAAGTCTCGGGTGGCACGCTCTGAGGCTCGGCGAAGGGCG